>DDZV01000044.1 GCA_002346475.1 Acidobacteria bacterium UBA2999
GACTTTACGTGTCATGCTCTTATCCCCTCTCTAGTTCTTTCTTTTATCCCTGCTAGACGTGTTCTTGTTCAGGGTGCCAGCGCTGAGTTGTTCTCCGTTACGGTCACTGTAAAGTTCACGGGTGTTGTAAAAATAGTGTCGTTGGCAACAGCTCGCAGCACATAGGTTCCAGGTTCACTAAAATGTGCCGTCGTGGTTGCATGTCCCCCAAGCTTATCAAGTTCGGTAGTCATGGGGTCGAAGGTTACCTTGCCTGGACCTCGGTAATGCAACCATGTCACTGCAAGTCCAGTTTTATAGGCCAACGCTGAACTCACAACATCTGTTTGGGTGAAGTTCTTGCTCCGTACTAGTGGTACGACGAGCTTTGATTCTGCGCCAGGTCGAGAAAAGTAACGGCTTGTATGTGGCCCAGGAAACCCATCATCTTTGACGAGTGCGCCTAGTTGCAATGGAGTGCCAACCGAGGCGGTCAGTGAAGTGGTGCCTTCGGCTTCAATCGACGGGGGTTCTGCGCGGAGTTCATCAGGTGTTGACATGCGTTGCGACCCTGTACGTTGCGACCGTAAAATTGTGTTGTCAAATTCGTAAAAGGGTGCAATCCATCCAATAGCTTGGTCAGTGCGTCCGTTGTGAGTCACTGTCCAGACTAGTTCTTGGTCAGCAAAATCTGCTGGCACACGCACTTTGAACACAAACATTTGGCGCTTGGGATAGAACTGTGTGGGTTGTCCTTGGTCTGCTGGGCCTGGGGAGAAGCTGTTGTTGACCCCAATAGGGATATTGGGTTCTTCTTTCAGATTGCGGTTGAGATATCCAAAGTACAGATTGTAGGACCCATCAGGATTGCGGTCCCAGCCTTCGTACGCAGGCTGCACGTTTTGACCGCGGATAAAGGCCTGTTCAACGCTGTTTTGGGCGAATACCGTGTTGCCTGTTACGAGCAGGCTGAACATGATCACTGACAGACTAATGGCCAGTTGACGGGTTGCTTGGTTTTCACCTTTACTCATTAATGTATCCTCCTGGAACATCCGCACTTGGCGCATTTTACACCCGCCACTAAAACATGTCCAAAACTGTGTAATAAAATGTATTTAGCCCTACGGGCTCACGCTTAATTTGCTGCCAATCGTGCCTGTACGTTGGACTTTTTAACCAGGTTTTCTGATGGTGGTTTTCTGGATTAATTACAGCCCAGCAAGTCTCCCGGTGCTATCACCAACACGTTCTAGAGGTGGTAATCCCACAAGGTCGGGGATGCTAAGTAGTAGATTTGCCATTGGGGTACCTGTTTCGTACCGAAGATGTCTGTTGCCTTGCAGGCTGTTAGCAGCCCCACCCGCCAAGAGTAATGGCAATGGGTAATGGTTATGTAGATTACCGTTGCTCATGCCACTTCCGTACAGCACTAGCAATTTATCTAAAAGCGAACCATCGCCATCCGGCGTCGATCGAAGCTTTTCAAGATAGTAGGAAAATAGTTGCATGTGATAGGTGTTGATCTTTCCCATTTTGGCAATTTTCTCTTGGTCATTGCCGTGGTGGGAAAGTCCATGGTGTGCTTCTGGCACACCAATATTTGGGTAAGAGCGATAACTCCCCTCTCGTGCGAGCAGAAATGTAATGACTCGAGTGATGTCACTTTGGAAGGCTAAAACCTGTAGATCGAACATCAGCTTAACGTGTTCTTCAAATTGATCGGGGATACCAATAGGGGGACTTGGTAACGCAAGGTCCGCTTCATCCTGCTGGTCTTCAATTTTTTTGATCCGTTGCTCAAGTTCTCTGACACCGTCCAAATATTCTGTTAGCCGACTGCGGTCTTTTGGTCCCAAAGTTTTTTGTAGGGAAGCGACTTCCTGCTTCATAGAATCCAAGATGCTTTGATCTTGCTGAAGTTGTACTCGTCTAGTGGCAGGACTGCCTCCGTCACCAAACATTCTTTCAAACACCACGCGTGGATTAATTTCTGAGGGGAGTGGCGATGTTGGAGAGCTCCAGGACAGCGTGTTGAAGTAAGTGCAGGCGTACCCTGATTCGCAGCCACCCAGTAGCCCAAAATCATCTACTGCGAGTTGCAGTGATGGTAATTGCGTGTCCTTGCCAAGTTCACGAGCAATAATCTGATCAATTGTGATACCCGACTGCGGATCTGTTTCAGTGCGCTTCGGATGCACCGCACTTAACCAAGCTGCACAGGCTCTCGCGTGATCGCCGTTCCCATCCCCTTGCGCTTCCATCGGCCTGGAACCGAGGCCAGACAGCACGACGAGCTGATTCTGAAATGATTCAATAGGCTTCATGGTTCCCGCGAGTTCGAACGCACGTTCTTTTCCAAGCGGTGTCCAAGTGTCGAGAACGGTACCGTCTGGGAGACGCATGTCCACAATCGTCCCGTTGGGAACATAGACACAAGAAAATCGGCGAACTGGTTTAGCCGGTGTTTTTGCCTGTACTGTTAACGCAGGCACCATCGCATCCAGCAATGGAAGGGCAACAGCTGTACCTATGCCACGTAGGAAGGTTCGTCGAGGTAGGGACGTTCTGGTAATAATCATTCGAAGAATTTCCTTGCTATATTATGGAACTGTTTCAATTGAATGTGCAATTTTTAGAGCTGGTTGCTCTGGTATTCGATTCATTAGAAATGGCGTGCTTTTTACAATTCCCGTAATAATTGCACTGAAGGAGTACTTCTCGTGTGATGCGTCACGCTCAATTGTACGAATTGCTGGAAAGTCGTAGTGTTCGATGCCTCGTCCAAGGGCGTATATAAAAAGTTTCTCTGTCATAGCTTGGACAAACAAGGCTGGTCTACTAAGCAGTGCTTGCCGTAAGCCTGCAGGCCCGTTAAAGGTTGCACCGTTTGGAAGAGCTCCAGATGCATCGATGGCTACCCGTTCTTCCGTGACCCGGAGTGCCCCAGCTGTATCAATTGCAACCCCGACATCCTCTTCGCGTGCGCGGCCGATAGCATCAAAGTTTTCTAGTGCTAATCCAAGCGGGTCAAGTTTCGCGTGGCAACCGGCACATACAGGGTTCGCCCGGTGTGCAACCATCCGTTCTCTCATTGACAGCACTGCCACATCGAGATCTGGTTCCATGAGTTCTGGCACGTCAGGCGGTGGTGGCGGTGGCGGGGATGCCAGGAGATTTTCAAGAATCCATTTGCCTCGCATCACTGGGGAGGTTCGTGTTGGATACGAGGTAACTGTTAGGATGCTTCCATGCCCAAGAAGGCCTCGGCGTTGAGGATCAGTTACAGGGACACGCCTGAAGCGATCTCCGACAATACCTGGTACGCCATAGTGTCGTGCGAGTCGCTCATTTAAGAATGTATAGTCAGCATCAAGCAAGTCAAGCACGCTGCGGTCTTCACGCATGATGCTTTCAAATAGGAGTTCTGTTTCTTGACGAAATGCTTGTCTAAGATTGTCGTCAAATTCTGGAAAGAGGCGTGGGTTAGGGACTGCACCACGAAGATTGCGGAGGTACAGCCATTGCCCCCCGAAGTTGTTAACTAATGCCGTAGCCTTTGGGTCAGCTAACATACGTCGTACTTGTGACTCTAGAACGGATGGTTCGCTCAGACGACCAGCTTCGGCGAGTTCAATTAATTCGTTGTCTGGAATACTGCTCCAGAGAAAAAAGGATAGTCGTGATGCTAATTCTAAATTGGTAATCGTGTAAGTTGTGCCAGGTTGTGCGTTTGGTTCATGCTCAAAACGAAAAACAAATTGTGGGCTTGCCAAGATACGTCGCAGGACTAATTCGATACCAGCTTCAAAGCCGTCAGTCTTATAACCTGTTTCGTAGAATTTGATCAGGTTGTCAACTTCGTTCTCAGTGATGGGGCGGCGATAAGCACGACGAGCGAGTGTCGTAACGATAGTTTTTGCACATGCGTGGTCAGAAGTTACCGCAGATGGACGACATACAAAGATACGCTCGCGGCTAGGAGTTTTCGCGACGGGCGCTTTGAGTGCTTCCCGGTCGAAGGGACCACTAATTGCCACGCTTCCAATACGCGGCATTCCGTCGAAGCCACCCTCTGCAAGCGCAGAAGTTTTTTGAAGAAATGCAACACCAATGTCGTGTGGACCCGCTTCAATAAAAACTTGGGTTTCCAGTTCATCATCCGCGTCTGCTGTAATGGCAGCATCTGCGGCTTCTATTCCTTGTAGTTCGGCGTACTTGCCTCCACCGACGGTCACATGTAAGAGACGCTTGCCGTCAAGTGTGATTTCGGTAATGTGTTCTTCTTGGAGACCGATGACGGCCTCTTGAACGTTACGCGCCAATTTAACTTGAATGTTGTAAGTTGCATCGACTGGGAAGTGGTGTCGTACAAACAATCCGCCTCGTGTGCCAAAGGGCAATTTTTCGAAACGACTGTCTTGATTTAAATCAGCTGGTGCACGATAGACTTCAGTGGTCGGTAAGACTGCGCCGTGTCCAATAGCAATTCTGCTAATTTTTCTGGCTGCTGTAACGTATTGCTCAAGTAATAGTGGGGAGACCCTGAGAGCGTCAGCTATATTATCAAACCCGTGGGTGGAATCATCCTGTGGTAGGAGGGATGTGACATCGATATCTAGTGCAAGAAGATCTCTAATCGCGTTGGCGTACTCTGTTCGGTTGAGCCGATGGAGAGTTGGTTTTCCTGGATTCGGACTCACTCGTGCTGCGTGGTCGAGCGTATCTTCAAGCCAAGAGGCCAGTGCGTCATAGGTAGCATGGTCAGGACGGGCTTGCCCTGCTGGTGGCATTTCTCCTGTTCGAAGCTTACGAATTACTTTTTCCCAGGTGTCTCCCTGGTCAGCAACCTCTCTTAGGTCAAGTGTATCGAATGCGATATTTGCTGTTCGGAGGCGTTGGTTGTGGCAGGTTACACAGTAGGTATCAAATACAGCACGATACGAATCAAGTGCTGAGCCAGGACTTAATTTTTGGTCTTGTTGCTGCGTTGCAGCCTCAGCTTGCTCAAATATCGAGCTTTTGCCAGCGGTCAATAGCGTGCAAACAATTACGGCAATAATGGCCAATCGGCCCATTGTCATTGGCGAACTCCTTCGTAGCAGGACAGAAATGAGCCTGCTAGGATAAGACGCATTATAATACGTCAGTTTTTCACCATGATCATTGAGTTCAATTGCGCTATAACACACTTGTTATGAGTATCACGCGTCGGGTCTTCCAGCAACGTTCCAGCAGGTGTTTGGTCCTGGGTTTTAGTGCTAAGCATATTCTGTGCGGGTTCTTCGTCTGCATGCTCTTTTTTTATTCTGATGCTACAGCAAACGATGGTCGGTTGGCAGATGCAGTACAACAGCAGGATGCTACGACTGTTGAACAATTGCTAGGACAGCGTATCGATGTAAATGGAGTACAGACTGATGGTACGACGGCATTGCATTGGGCTGCGCATTGGAATGATTTGAAGGTAGCTTCAGCTCTCATACGGGCTGGCGCTAATCTAGACGCTGCGAATCGCTATGGTTCAACGCCATTGCTTTTAGCATGTGAAAACGGCAGTGCACCGCTGATCAAGATGATGATGACTGCCGGTGCAGACCCGAACTTGTCACCAACTGGTGAGCCCCCAATTATGATTGCCACACGCACTGGAAATATTGAAGCAGTGCGTGCTTTAGTGACTGCTGGTGCAGAAGTAAACGGCACTGAAATGTGGCGGGGACAAACAGCACTTATGTGGGCAGCTGCAGGAAATTTTTCAGAGCTTGCATCTTTCCTCATAGAGCAAGGGGCTACAGTTGATGCATCTTCCCCAGGGGGATTCACTGCATTACTCTTTGCTGCTCGTGAGGGTGCTAGCGACGCGGCCCGTGTTCTTATTAATCATGGAGCAAATCTTGATATAACACTCAAGGATGGAAGTGGTGCCCTTGCTACAGCGATCAAGCACCTGCATTACGAGCTGGCAGCGTACTTGCTACGGAGTAGTGCAAGTCCTACAGCTACCGACCAGGCTGGTGCAACACCACTGCACATCCTAGTTGAGGCACGCAATCCAAGTGCACGAGATGCTTTACAGATGCCCACAGGTAATGTTGATAGCCTGGAACTTATGAAGCAGTTACTTGATGCTGGTGCAGATCCAAGTCAACGAACCTTAGAAGTTCCCGATCGACCAACGAATGAGAGAGCAATTTTAATTGATGTTGGCGTTAACCTCGGAGGGGCCACGCCTTTTTTACTTGCTGCCAAAGGCGCGGATGTGCCAGCACTGCGTTTGTTGTTGTCTTACGGTGCTGACCGGACATTAAGTACGTTGCAACAGGTGACGCCATTAATGGTTGCGGCTGGCATTGGTTATATTGAGTCCAATGATGCTGGGGCAAGTACAGAATCTGAGATTTTAGAGACTCTGTCATTTTTGCTTGATCTTGGGGTTGATATTAACGACTCAAGCGTGCATGGACAAACGGCACTTCATGGGAGTGTCTATCGTGGGAACAATGCGATAGTACGTTTTCTCGTAGATCATGGTGCAATGTTTGAAATGGCTGATGTCTATGGGCGCACTCCATTAATACTCGCGGAGCAGGGGTTTAATCATATGGGGCACTACCGGCGTGAAGATCAAGCGGTTCTATTACGTGCATTAAAAGCTAGACAATAATTATCTAGGCAACAGTTTTTTTTGGAGGAATGGCATGTTGATGAAAAGAGTCGTAGGTTTTGGACTCCCGTTGTTGGGCATAATTTTGTTATCCGTTGCCATTCGGCCTGAGATCAATGCCTCGCAAGCTGATGACATTGCAATTGACCAGGACGATCTGGCTGGTGTAGTCACAAGTACAAAGGGCCCCGAAGCTGGTGTTTGGGTCATTGCTGAGACTTACGATCTTCCAACAGGATTCCGTAAGATCGTAGTTACAGACGAGCATGGGCGTTACCTCGTTCCAGATCTGCCATCCGCTACTTACGACGTGTGGGTGCGTGGATATGGATTGATTGATTCACCAAAAGTGCAAACTGAGCAAGGTCAGATTCTCAACTTGCGTGCTGTTGTTGCGCCGGATGCACAGGCAGCAGCGGAGTATTATCCTGCTAATTATTGGTTCTCACTGCTTGAGATGCCACCTGCTTCCGAGTTTCCGGGGACTGGTCGGAGCGGAAATGGCATCCCTACGTTAATGAAAACACAGGCGCAGTATGTGGGGAATGTGAAAGGTGCATGTAATTCTTGTCATCAGATGGGCACAAAGGCCACCCGTGAATTTCCTGAGAGCCTTGGTCGTTTCCCAGACTCACTGGCTGCGTGGGATAGGCGTGTCAAATCAGGGCAGCAAGGTGGGGGGATGGCTTCTGCATTTGCGCGTCTAGGTCCTCATCGGAAAGCCTTTGCGGATTGGACCGATCGTATTGAACGTGGAGAAGTGCCAGCGGCACCTCCGCGGCCACAGGGTGTTGAACGTGCAGTTGTTATTTCTCAATGGGATTGGTCTCATGATCAGGCCTTTGTCCATGATCTGGTCTCCACGGATAAACGTAACCCAACACTTAACAGTTACGGCCCAGTGTATAGCGTGAATCGTCACCATAATCCTGACGTTAACAGTCTTGATCCTTTAAAACACACTGCAGAGACTACAATTACAGTGCCAGTCCGTGATCTGAGCACTCCTTTCTCAACAGCTCAAACGATGCCAGCATCGTCTCCCTATTGGGATGAGGAGCTTGTATGGTCGAACCGTGCCAATGTTCATAACCCGATGCTCGATGATCAAAACCGTTTGTGGTCTACGGCAACTGTTCGGCCACCAGAGAATCCTGACTTTTGTCGAGAGGGCTCAGCGCATCCATCGGCACAGCATTTTCCGTTAAATCAAAGTAGGCGGCATTTAGCAATGTATGACCCAGACACCCAAGAGGTTGAGGTGTTCGGTACGTGTTTCAATACGCACCACCTATTCTTCTCTGAAGATGCAAACGACACACTTTGGTTTAGCACTCTGAGCGATGTTTTAGGTTGGTTTGATACGAAGGCCTGGGATGCTACCGGAGACATTGCAAAATCACAGGGCTGGATGCCGTTTGTGCTTGACCTTAATGGGAACGGAAAACTTGATGAGTATGTAGAGCCAGGTGATCCTGTTGATCCGACGAAGGATCAACGGATTCGTGGCGTGGGAACAGGTGGGATGGCCAATTACGGTGTAATGCCGAGTCCAGTTGATGATGCTATATGGATTTCAGCAGCAGCAACTCCAGGTATGATCCTGCGAATTGATCCAGGTTCTAATCCCCCATTTACGTCATTGGCAGAGGTGTATGAACCTCCATTGCCTGGACATACAACACGAGGTATTGATGTTGATCGTAGCGGTGTTGTTTGGGCAGCGTTAAATAGCGGACATCTCGCAAGTTTTGATCGACGTAAGTGCAAAGTCCTTAATGGTCCTACTGCAACTGGAAAGCATTGCCCCGAAGGGTGGACTTTATACCAAACACCTGGGCCTAATTTTAAGGGCGTAAGCGACTCCGGCAGTGCAGACTTTCATTACTACAACTGGGTGGATCAGTTCGACACCTTTGGTCTTGGTCCTGATACTCCCATTGCAAACGGGACACTCTCTGATGCTTTGCTAGCATTCCGCCCCGATGATGGTGAATTTGTAGTTTTACGTGTGCCGTATCCCATGGGCTTTTACACACGTGGTCTGGATGGTCGCATTGATGATCCTTCTGCGGGATGGAAAGGCAAAGGACTCTGGGCTACGTATAGCAGTATGGCGCCGTGGCACTACGAAGGTGGAAAGGGACAGGGTAGCAAAGCCGTACATTTCCAGCTTCGCCCAGATCCTTTAGCAAAATAAGGTTGATGTTTGATGAGAAGTTCTGTGCGTTGCTTGTCGGGAGTTCTTATTGCATGTTTTATAGGTAGTCAATCTGGATTCGCACAATCGTATGTTGACGATGTAGTGGTTCGATTGGATCCTGCACTGGACGAGATTATTGATTCCAATGCGAAGTTAGAAATTCTCAAAGAAGACTACTTTGGAGCAACAGAAGGTCCCGTTTGGGTTGAAGATGATGCGGCGGGGTATCTATTATTCAGCGATCAAGCCGCGAACCGTATCTACAAATGGACACCTGATGGAACGTTCTCTATTTTTCTAGAGCCCTCAGGATTTACTGGAAATTTACGAGAAATTGATCTCAATGGTTCGGTCTACAACCTTGGGCGGCTATATGTGTCTCTCCTTGGTTCCAATGGCCTTGCTCTTGACCGTGAAGGTCGATTGCTTATGTGTACTCATGGTGACCGTGCACTTGTGCGACTTGAGGAAGATGGCACAAGAACCGTGTTGGCAGATCGTTTTGAAGGTAAGCGACTGAATGGTCCAAACGATCTGGCCGTGAGGTCTGACGGTTCAATTTATTTTACCGACCTTGGGGTTCTTGCTGGAAAAGAGCTTCCACCGAGTGTGTACCGGTGGAAGGATGGTGCGTTGCAGTTGCTGGCTAGCAATGTTCAAGGTGGGTCGGCGAATGGAATTGCACTAAGCCCAGAGGAGGAATATCTTTACGTGGCAGCCTCGCGAAAAGTCGTAAGATATCGCGTACTCCCTGACGGTTCGATCTCAAACCAAGAAGTTTTTGTAGATATGTCTGGTGCAACCGAGCGTGGTGGACCTGATGGTATTAAGGTGGATCAACGTGGCAATGTTTGGTTTGGTGGTCCAGGAGGGTTGTGGGTTGTTTCTCCTGAAGGCACGCGACTTGGACTTATTCGTAATGAGCGGAATATTAATTTGGCTTTTGGTGATGCTGATGGCAAGGGTCTTTATATCACCACCTTTACAGGCCTTGTCAGAATTCGCCTAAATTCATCCGCACGTTGACACGGCTTCGAGCGTTAGCAGTAGTCAGTTTCTAGGTTGAGCTTCGTTATTGAACAGAAAGGAAAAGGATGACGCGTCAAATATGGACTAATGCTGTGGTGCTTTGGCTAGGAATTAGTGTCATCGCGAGCGCCCAGTATGTGTCTGAATTCAATACCGAGGGGCCAAGTGCTCGTGCAATTGGTGAAGGTGAGTTAAAGGGGGGCACGGGCGAGACGGGTCCATATGAGGTTGATGCTGAATGGCCACAACCACTGCCAAATCACCAGGGATGGACCTGGGGTCGTACAGCTGGTGTGTGGGCTGAATCTCCCGATCGTGTGTTTGTGTTCCAAAGTGGTGAGTTACCTGCACTACCGGCGGACCAGCGTATCGGCAGACACGGCGTTCCCGGTCGTGCAGCTGCGTACGCTGCAAAAGATAATCGTAAGGAACATCTGTTGATGATCTTTGACCGCCATGGTCGGCTAGTCGATTCATGGGAACAGCACAATGATTTATTTCAGTCTCCTCACAGTGTCAAAATTAATCCCCACGATCCTGAGAGGCATGTTTGGATTATTGATAACGGTGCGCACGTAGTCCGAAAGTTTACGAATGACGGGAAGTTGGTTATGACCCTTGGGGAGCCTGGGGTTTCTGGACTCGATGCTACGCATTTTGGGGGACCGACTGATATTGCATTTTTACCGAATGGTAACTTCTACATTAGCGATGGATATGGAAACTCACGCGTGGTGAATTACTCCAAAGATGGAAAGTACCTTATGGACTGGGGGACGTGGGGCGCTGGGCCAAGTCAGTTTAACCAACCACATAGCATTACTATCGACGGACAAGGTCGCGTGTATGTTGCAGACCGTGCGAATTCTCGTATTCAAGTTTTTGATAGTCGAGGACAGTATCTTGATGAATGGCCAAACATTCGATTTCCACTACATATTCGTGCTTCGGCCGACGGACACTTATGGGTTGCGGACATGCTCACGCACCAAATGCTGAAATACAACCTAGAGGGTAAACTTATTTATAGCTGGGGTGTTTTTGGTGGGCAGCCAGGACAATTGTGGGGCGTTCATGGTTTTTCTACTGATGCCGAGGGGAATTTCTATGTTGCTGAGGTATTCAACGGTCGGGTGCAAAAATTCAAACCAAAGAAAGGGTTAGAAGCATGGAAGTTCGTCGGATCGCTGACGGTGTCCTAATTTCTACCACTAACCTTGTCGAGTTGGGTTGGGGGCAGTATATTCAGACCATGAAACAAGTCATTATTAGCTTTGTTCTGCTGACGATGTTGGGGTCAGGTGTCGCTTATGCAGATGATTGGCCGGAGTTCCGTGGTGAAGGACGTAAGGGTGAGTGGAATGAAACCGGTATTCTTGAGAAGTTTCCAGCTGAAGGTTTGAAGATTCTTTGGCGAGCACCAGTGAGGCCAGGGTATAGCAGTCCCACTGTTTCTAATGGGAGAATTTTTCTCAGCGACCGTACCATTATTAGTGGTCCTCTTGGGAGCGAGCGTGCGTTTGCGCTTGATGAAAAGACCGGGGAGCTTCTCTGGGAACACGAATGGGGAGATGTCGACTACAGCGGAATTTTGTGGCCGAATGGTCCTCGGGCAACTCCGACAGTTGATGGTGATCGCGTGTACGTATTGGGTGCGACTGGAATTTTAGTTTGTTTAGATGTCGAAACAGGAACAGTGCTTTGGAAGAAAGACTATGTTGCTGATTACGACGCTGAAGTCACCATGTTTGGTATTGCCAGTGCTCCGATTGTTGACGGCCCACGACTTATTGCAATGGTGGGTGGAAAGAATGCACTTGCGGTAGCATTTGATAAGTTTACTGGCGAAGAACTTTGGCGGTCCCTAGAAACAAAATCAGATCCAGGCATGGGGCACCCCATCCTTGTTGATGCTGGGGGCGCTCGGCAAGTAATTATCTGGAGTTCAGATGCACTGCAGTCCCTTAATCCTGAAACTGGCGATGTTTATTGGAGGCAGCCATTTCGAGTCATGGCACCTATGAGCATTCCTGTTCCAGTCTTTGATGGAGAAAATATCCTAGTCACAAATTTTTATACTGGCTCAATGATGGTGAAGCTGGATAATCAGAAGCCAGGCGCCGAACTCGTTTGGCAAGGCAAGAGCGACAGTGAGATTGCTACTGACACGCTACATTCAGTGATTGGCACTCCGGTCGTTGTTGGAGATCACATCTACGGTTTATGCAGTTACGGTCAACTACGGTGCTTGCGAGTAGCTACGGGTGAGCGAGTATGGGAAAGTCAGGAGGTTACACTGGAACGCGCGCGCTGGGCTTCAGGGTTCATCGTGCGAAATGGGAACCGTTTCTTTATCAGTAACGATAGGGGCGAGTTAATGATTGCCAAGCTGACACCTGAGGGATACCAGGAGGTCAGTCGCACCTCACTGATTACACCCACATCGCCCGCGGGAGTCCGTCGACAACTTGGCAAGGTAAGCGTTGTCCATCCAGCCTATGCCAATAGCAATATTTATATGCGTAATGATGAGGAAATTATTTGTGCGTCGTTAGCTGCGGATGATTCGTAGGTTGAGAACGCTTGATACTCAAAAGAGGCTGTCTATGATGCGGATATTCTATTTTAGGCTACTAGTGATTGCAGTATTTCTGCTATGCGTAGTGGATGCTCCACTACTTGTTGCGCAACGAGCGGTTGAAATAAAGGGCAGCGACACAGAGAAATCTGTTCGAATCCAGTACATCCCTGGTCTCTCAAATTCAAAGAAGCTGGCTAATCCTTTTGAGGAGACCTATAGCACGCTCTATTTGTTGCAAGGAGAAGGTGGTCATTCGCTCTTTTTTGAATCAGATCACGGTGTCGTAATGATTAACACGATGGCACAAGGATGGGGAAAACCAATTCTAGAGACTCTTGAGTTGATCACCCTTGAACCTGTGACGACGATTATTAATACACATCCAGATGTTGAATATACGGGGAGCAATGGCGAATTTCCAGGAGAGGTCACCATTGTTGCGCATGCAAATACAGAGGTAGCTATGAAGAAGATGGCAGCGTTTCAGGGAAAGAACGCGAAACATCTTCCAAATAAAACCTACACGGACAAGCTCTCACTTTTTGAGGGTAAGAACCAAGTTGACGTTTACCACTTTGGCGCGGCACATACTGATGGAGATAGCGTAGCGGTCGTTCTCAACTACGGGACCGCCTATCTCGGCGACCTCTTTCCAGCCAAGGCAACGCCAGTGATCGATAGGGCCAACGGTGGAAGCGCAGTAGCGTTTCCAGAAACGTTAGCGCGTGCTCTCGACACATTAACAGCGCTTGAGGTTGAGTACATCGTACCAGGAAAGGCTGCTCCTTTTATGGGGAGCCAAGTGCGACTGATGAGTTTGAAAGACCTGCAGGAATATGTTGATTTCAATCGGGACTTTTTGGCTGCAACCAAGGAAGCATTTCAGGCTGGCAAGGATGTTGACGAGGCTGCGGCGAGTTTAACCTTACCAGATTTTTCTGATTACGACATGGAGCATGCCCGCGCTAACATTCAAGCAATTTACGACGAATTGCAGTAAGCGGTTTGTGTCTTATTAAGAACGGTTAAGTATTAAGGGGCTGCAGGGTAATACTATTGATGTCAGCTAGGATGTGCCCTTTTGACTTACACCTAATATTCAATCTACCCGTAAAGATTTCAAGGTATTGGTAGTCGGTCCTCAGGAATCCCCAACGCGAGACCCATCTCTCTTAGCTTCTGGTTGGCAAGACCCATGTTTCTTGACCCAAAGCGAAGATATTGTTTTTGTGCATCTGTGAGGTTTTCAATCTCAGGGTTAGCAAAAATGTATCCAATACCTTGTCGATGAAGACTCACTGGGTCTTTGAGGATAGGTGTGTCGAGGAGACGTATGATTGATTGCTCCAGTATTTGATCAAACGTTGTGTCTGGCGATCCGAGATCGAGATAAGCTTCATCGATACGAGGTTTTAGGGTTGCGTATAGGTTCACAGTCTTAACCGTATCTAAAGAACTAAATATTTCTGCGGTTAGGTCGTATCTTTTGTAACTAGTTGGGTCGAGCTGTAAGCTCCTGCCATCCTTGACAATAGAAAACTTTGAGGACGGACGTAGATACGATAGATGTGGTGCGGGTGTTATCCCTTCCGCTATGTTTGCAACGACGACAACAAACTGACGAATAAGATTATCTGTAATCAGCCATTTGTTTAATGACGGATGAGAGGACAGGTCGCCAAGAAGCTTTCTAACTAATGCATCGCTTTTATCCAATTCCGGGAGGGTGATTGGGTCGGCTACGCCACCGAGTGCCCCTAACGGTTCTTCCATTAGGACAGGCGGACTAGCCGTTTCGCCTTGTGTAGAGTTTGACCCTTGTTGACAACTGCGCACAGTGTATCCAGCAATGCCTAGGAAGATTACGGCTACGACTATAATTAACCATGTCCTTGTACGCTTGTCTGCGTTAGAAGGAGGAGGAGTTCCCTCAGATTTATATAATTGATGATCAGCAAAATCCTGCATAGCTATCCTCTCGTTTCGATTTTTGGAAACGGGCAGTTCAGTGCCTACGGGCGATATGTTATGTCATGCTTGCTTTGAAGTGTGAAGTTAACCTTCAATGCCAGAGTTTCGTTCGTGGAACAATACGTTTTTTGTGTTGACCGTGCAGCGGTCACCAGAATCTGAGATTATGAGTCACTATGGCTAGTCAGCTACACGGGTTCCTTTCTAGCGTGAATACTTGTTTCGACAGGGCTGCAAGCTTGACAGGCATACAGGAAGGTTTGCTTCAACAGGTTCGGGCTGTGAACAGTGTGTACAGAGTTCAATTCCCTGTAAGAGCAAAAACTGGAAGCATTTCTGTCGTAAATGCCTGGCGAGCTCAACACAGTCACCACCGCCTTCCTGTGAAGGGTGGGATTCGCTTTAGCGAAAATGTCAATGAGGACGAGGTCACGGCACTTGCGGCACTTATGACTTACAAGTGTGCCATTGTTGATGTTCCGTTCGGTGGAGCTAAAGGTGCTGTACAGATTGATCCAAAAGCATACGATGTGGAAGAGCTTGAGCGAATCACACGTCGATACACGCACGAACTTTCAAAGAAACAGTGTATTGGCCCTGGACTTGATGTTCCTGCACCTGATTACGGTACTGGTGAGCGTGAGATGGCATGGATTGCTGATACTTATAAGGCACTTAATCAGGGTCGTATTGATGCAAATGCTTGTGTTACTGGGAAACCTGTTACGCAGGGTGGGATCCGTGGTCGACGTGAGGCTACCGGTCGTGGGCTTTTATTTGCTATCCAGGAGATTTGTGCACAGTCTGAGGACATGAAACCACTAGGCCTTGAACCAGGGCTTGCTGGAAAACGAATTATTGTTCAGGGATTGGGAAATGTTGGATATCACGTAGCAAAGTTTTGTCGTGAGAACGGTGCATTAGTAGTAGCGCTTGCCGAGAAAGAAGGGGCAATTTTTCAAGACAGTGGACTAGATATAGACGTTGTCATGGCTCACCGTCAAGAAACAGGTACGATTCTTGGCTTTCCCGGTGCCACAGAAATACTACGTTCGTCCGATGCCTTAGAGTTGCCATGTGACATCCTTATACCGGCTGCCCTGGAGAATCAAATTACCAGTAACAATGCTGCACAGATTCAAGCGCGGATCGTGTTAGAGGCAGCGAACGGCCCAACAACACCTGATGCTGAAATTATGCTCAGAGAACGGAACGTTCTTGTCGTTCCAGATGTATATGCGAATGCGGGCGGTGTAACCGTATCCTATTTTGAATGGTTGAAGAATCTTTCCCATGTTCGTTTTGGCCGACTCGAAAAGCGCTATGAAGCAGCGGCAGGCGCACGCTTATTAAAGGCAATTGAATCAGCTACAGACACAGAATTTACTAAGTCTCAGCGTGACACGTTTTTACACGATCTTGACGAGTTAGCCATTGTTAACTCTGGTTTAGAAGAAACGATGGTAACGGCGTACCATGAAATTCGAGAGGTGTGGAAACATGATTCAAATATATCTGATCTGCGGACAGCAGCATTTGTTGTAGCAATTCGAAAGGTGGCGAGGGCATACGTTGAGCTCGGAATTTTTCCCTAAGCTCATATCGAGTTGCTTATTTAAGCCTAAGATTTGACCGCTTCAGTTTCTTTTATCAAACCTAGTTCTTTGCGAACACGTGCTTCAATAGCATTTGACACGGTGGCATTTTCTTTGAGGAATTGTTTTGCTTTTTCGCGTCCTTGCCCTAAGCGCTCACCACCATAAGCAAACCAGGCTCCACTCTTTTCTACAATTTTGTGCTGGACAGCTAAGTCTAGGAGATCGCCTTCACGTGAAATACCTTCGCCGTACATAACATCGAACTCTGAGATGCGAAACGGAGGCGCCACCTTATTCTTGACAACTTTAACTCGGGTACGGCCACCAATAATCTGGTCGCCATCCTTGATGGCACCGATACGACGTATGTCAACGCGCACCGACGCGTAAAATTTCAAAGCACGTCCGCCAGTTGTAGTTTCAGGATTTCCAAACATTACACCGATTTTTTCTCTGAGTTGATTAATAAAAATTAAACAAGTTTTTGATTTGAGAACTGGGCCTGTCAGTTTACGCAGGGCCTGTGACATCAAACGAGCTTGTAGTCCCATTTGAGCATCGCCCATATCGCCTTCAATCTCTGTCCTAGGTACTAAGGCAGCAACGGAATCAACAACGACTACATCAAGACTATTTGACCGAGTCAATCGTTCGACGATTTCTAAAGCCTGTTCACCATAATCAGGTTGTGAAACAAGCAGATTGTCAATATCAACACCAAGCTTTTGTGCATACTGCGCATCAAGAGCATGTTCGGCATCGACGAATGCAGCCATGCCGCCACTTTTTTGAGCTTGAGCTATTACTTCCAGTGCTAGAGTAGTTTTACCTGAAGACTCTGGACCGAAGATTTCAACAACTCGTCCACGTGGCATTCCACCGACACCGAGTGCGGCATCAAGACTAATTGCGCCTGTGGGGATTGCGTCTATTGTTGAGGAACTTCGTTGGCCCAGACGCATAATCGAACCCTTCCCAAAGTCTTTTTCAATTTGGGTGAGGGCATTATCAAGAGCCTTCGTACGTTCTTTCTCTTCTGCGAGCGGCATGGAAACTCCTTGGCGGGTGATAGTGGCCAATCTGATCACAAAGATACAATGTTACTGTGACAGGAGAGGTCACAATCGCGCTTGATCCTAGAGTTGCACTAAACGAAAGTCAAACGAAAACATGTCATTGTTACGTCCTCTATCCTTTTTATCGAAAGGACTTACAAGGCTAGAAGTTTTTCGCATAATAGTTATTTTCAGAGACGTTCAATTGCTACTGCAACACCATTGCCTCCACCTAAACAGAGCGTGGCAATACCTCGACTCACACCTTTTTGCTCAAGTGCGTGTAGTAATGTGATTAGGATTCTTGCACCGCTTGACCCAATTGCGTGTCCCAGTGCAATTGCTCCACCATTTACGTTAACTTTATTCGGATCAAGCTGAAGCTCTCGGATTACTGCAAGTGCCTGGACTGCAAAGGCCTCATTTAACTCAAAGAGATCGACGTCATCTATTTTCCAGTCAATCTTCTTGAGAAGTTGATTCACGGCATCAACTGGTGTCATTAGTACGTACTTCGGTGCAAGACCACTTGTTGCCTGTCCCACGATCCGAGCTAGTGGCTTCAATTGAAGTGTAGCGGCACGGGTGGCAGCCATAATTACTAGAGCTGTCGCACCGTCATTAACCGGCGGGGCATTACCAGCAGTGACGGTCCCGTCATTTTTAAAGGCGGGTTTTAACGCGGCTAATTGATTTTGAGATGTGTCTGAACGAATAGATTCGTCTCTATCAATAACTATTTTTTCTCCCTTGCGTGTAGCAGGGGACGATACAGGTAATATTTCTGTTTGAAAAAGCCCGTTAGCTGTTGCAGTGTTGGCTCGACGATGACTTTCCGCAGCGTATGCATCTTGAGCCTCTCGACTAATGTGTAGTTCAGATGCAATAACCTCTCCAGTATGTCCCATGTGGCAGTCTTCAAATGAGCACCAGAGTCCGTCGAGGGTCATGGAATCTAGAACTTCGCCGTGTCCAAGGCGAAAACCCTCACGGGCGCGATGTAGAAGATAGGGGCAATTGCTCATGGATTCCATTCCACCTGTGACTACGATGTCACAATCACTTACAGCGATTGCCTGTGCGCCTAACATTACAGCTTTAAGACCTGAACCACAGACCTTGTTAATGGTTAACGCTGCGACATGTTCTCCAAGGCCGCCATGGATAGCGGCCTGCCGTGCTGGAGCTTGGCCAAGTCCGGCTGACACGACATTTCCCATGATGCATTCATTAACGCTCTCTGGGTCGATGCCAGCACGTTGTACTGCTTCACGTATTACCAGGGCTCCAAGTTGGGGTGCCGTAATTTTTTTTAGGCCACCTAGAAACTTTCCTGTTGGTGTTCTGACTCCTGAGACAATAACGGCATCACGCATATGGAGATGCTCCAGTTTGCTTAAGCACAACATCAAGTGAACGGACAACATTTTTACCAAGAAACGGAATAAGGCGACGACAGATAATTCCGGCAGATTTTTCAATTTCTCGTCGCCACGCAGATTCAGTAGTTTGGACACGTAGAATGTAGCCATCAAGTCGAACGGTTGTAGCACGGCTTAGAGTTATGCCCACAGCAAGTCGCCAGGCTAAAGCCACCTTTTCTTGGGTTAGCGGTGCTTTGCTAAGCACGGTTGCGAGGGCACCTGGAATTACTGATTGTGCGGGTAACATAATAGAGGTCAGGATACAGTTTACGCCATGCTTCAACTTTTGCTTGCGTCTGCGTCTCCTCGCCGTGCTGACTTGTTGCGTACAGCTGGCTTTGGTTTTGAAGTTAAGCCAACTAGTGTGGACGAGAGCCTAAGGGCTAATGAGTTGCCGGAGGCTTATGTCAAACGCTTAGCTGAAGCAAAAGCAACCGCTGTTATTGAGTTTGCAGGGAATCGTGCTGTTGTAGGTGCAGATACAGTTGTTGTTGTGAATGAAGAAATACTTGGGAAACCAACTAATCCAGGTGATGCATCAAGAATGCTACGTCTTTTGTCAGGCCGAGATCACGACGTTGTCACAGGGCTGACAGTTATTGGCCCACCGCTGGCTAAACAAGAGCGCTTGCGTCTTACAAGTTTCACTAGAACACGAGTCAAGATGGCAACTCTTTCTGAGTCTGAAATAGAATGGTATGTTGCGACAGGTGAACCGTTAGACAAGGCTGGGGCTTATGCGATACAGGGTGTGGCCTCTCGTTTTATTACCAATATTGAGGGTTCATATACAAATGTCGTCGGTTTGCCAATCTCGCTGGTGTATTCCATGCTTAAGAAGGTAGTATCTGTTACCAGTTGAACAGCGGGTTATCTAGGCGCATTGACCTAACTGATTTTGCCGGATATTCTTAACAGGTAAATATTGAAGGTTTTTACCTATGAAACATAAAGCCGTTCGTCTTGGTATCACAAGTTTAGTCTTGGCTCTTGCTTTTGGGGGACTCATGTACTCCACCTTAAGTGAGGGTACTGAGTATTACAAACACGTCGACGAGGTTATGGTCGATCCAGAGCCTTGGCAGGGCAAACGTCTTCAACTTCACGGTTTTGCTAGTGATGTTCGACGGAAGCCAAATACACTCGAGTACAGATTTGATGTACACAACAATGGCCACATGGTACGAGCTACTTATACTGGAGTTGTACCGGATACGTTTAAAGACGGGGCTGAAGTTGTGCTGAAAGGTTCTCTCAGTCCAGAAGGTTTTCATGTCGTGGAAGATGGTGTGATGGCTAAGTGTCCGTCAAAGTACGAGCCTGGTGCAGTCGGTGCACCGGTTGTGTCTGGCAGTGAGTGATCCGTGGCGGCACTCGGGTCCTATCTGCTCTTGGCCGCATTTGTCACCTGTGCTTACGCAGCTGCCGCCTCAGTTGCAGGTGCTCGGAGACGATCCCAACGTTTAATTGAAAGCGGAGTCGGCGCATTCTATCTTGTGTCGGCCATTATGACCGTAGCCAGCGGTGTAATTATCCACGCCTTTGTTACTGGCAATTACTCTATCAAGTACGTCCAACGTTATTCAGATCTTGCATTACCTTTGTTTTACAAAATTACATCCTATTGGGGTGGGTTGGATGGCTCGATTATGTTTTGGGTATTTATGCTGTCGCTTTTTGGCAGCGCGGCCGTATATCTAAATCGTGAACGTCATCGAGAATTGATTCCGTACGTTGTGGCAGTTATTGCTGTTGTCCAAATGTTTTTTCTATTTTTGACGGTAGTTCACAACAATCCTTTCTCCACCTTTCTCACTGAAACGCATAGCGATGGGCAGGGTTTGAATCCATTGCTTCAGAATTTTTATATGGTCATTCATCCTCCGACCATGTATCTCGGTTTTGTCGGCCTGACAATACCATTTGCTTTTGGTATGGCTGCGCTCATCACGGGGTTTCTTGATGACTCGTGGCTTCGCGCAGTTCGTCGTTGGACGATGGTGTCGTGGTTGCTCCTGTCACTCGGGCTTGGCCTCGGGATGATTTGGGCTTACGAAGAGCTTGGCTGGGGTGGTTATTGGGGATGGGATCCTGTTGAAAATGCAGGTTCACTACCGTGGTTTACTGCCACGGCCTTTTTACATTCGGTCTATGCTCAGGAACGTCGAGGAATGTTACGGGTTTGGAACGTCAGTCTTGTGATTTTGACGTTTTTCTTGACAATCTTTGGCACTTTTATGACTCGGTCTGGAATTGTTCAGTCTGTTCACGCTTTTGGTGAAAACCCAGAATTAACACGTTTATTTACTTACTTTATGCTGACAATTTTAATCGTCAGTTTTGGGTTTGTGATCTATCGACTGCCACTTTTACGGTCGAGTAACGAGCTAGATTCGTGGTTGTCGAGGGAAGCAGCTTTTTTAGTTAACAACTGGATACTGTTGTTTGCTGCACTCTTTATTATGTTCGGGACATTATTCCCAACCATAACCGAAGCAATTACTGGTGACCGTATTACCGTTGGCCCACCATTTTTTAACACATGGATGATTCCAATTGGGATTGCTCTTCTCTTTCTAACTGGGTTTGGCCCATTGCTCGCATGGCGTAAGTCAACACTTATAAACTTGCGCGATCAATTTCTGTTTCCTGCTGCGTTTGCGTTGTTGGTTTCAGGTGTCATGGTTGCACTGGGCGTAAGGGTTTGGGTTTCTGGCATTTGTTTTGCGCTCTGTGCATTTGTAATGGGCACGATCCTTCTGGAATTTTGGAGAGGTGTACGCGTTCGGCAAAGCAATACCGGCACTGATTTATTTACAGCGCTGATTGGTTTAGTAGCACGTAACAAACGTCGTTACGGTGGCTATATCGTACACCTTGGGATTGTCGTTATATTCTTTGGGTTTGCTGGAGAAGGATTCAAGCAAAGCGAAACGGTTTTAATGAGTCCCGGACAGCAAGTGACTGTTCGAGATTTTACAATCAGACTAGATACGTTAAGTGTTACGGAAGATGCTCGCAAGCAGGCAGTAACGGCAAGTGTCAGTGTTTTCCGTGATGGTGCTGAGATTGACACCATGTACCCAGCTAAATGGTATTTCAATAAACATGAAGATCAGCCAACGACAGAAGTGGCTATCCGGCGGACGTTTTCTGAAGATCTTTATATAGTTCTTGCAACAGGTGGGCCTGATGAGGTCGCGTCACAGTCGCCCACACTTGAGATTGTTGTGAATCCACTTGTAAATTGGATTTGGCTTGGTTTCGGCATTATGGCCTTGGGTATTGGGGTTGCAATGTTGCCAGAGCAAGTGTTCTCATTTGTCACGAATAGTGTTCCAGCCGGTGCGACTACGACGTCAATGTTGGTGATGACATTAGTATTATGGCCAGTGTCTTTAGTTGCACAAGGAGGTCAAGAGGTTCAGCCGATTCAAAAGAGCGAGTTGCAGCGGACCCTAGAAGGGGACATTCTGTGTTCTTGTGGATGTCGCCGTCCACTAAATGATTGCGGGATGGCTAACTGTCATGGTCGTGACGCACAAACTGCGAAGCTTCGCCAGTTTCTCGATGAAGGTAAAGATCGAAATGAGGTCATTGCTGCTTTTGTTGAAGAATTTGGTGATCAGTCACTGTTAGCAGCTCCGATTGATCGTGGTTTTAATCGTTTGGCTTGGTTGTTCCCGTACCTTGTTGGCACGGGAGGATTATTAGCAATCTTGATAACGATGGGGCGTTGGTCGAGACGTCCCCGTACTGCGCTTAGTGGTACAACAGACTTAGAAGTTGATGCTGAATTAAACGTCCGTCTTGATGATGAGCTCAGAAACCTCGACTGATCGCTCAGTGACTTCAATTCGTTCTAACGATCGACTCCAGCCCTGGCAACTATTTTTGTTAGCAGCACTTGTCGGTGCAACAACTATTGTTGTAAACATACAAGGTTCAGGTCCTGCAGGAGCTGTTGTCTTGAGTTTGACAGTTGGCGCTGTAGCGTTTACAGCACTTGCTGTATTGCGGACAATTGCTCCGTTAATGGGTCTTGGAAATTATAGGTCGGAAATCCTTGGTGGTCGCACTAAGGTGGCACTGGAACGCGAGAAGACACTTGTCTTACGATCAATTAAAGATCTTGAGTTTGACCGAGCTATGGGCAAAGTGGCTGAACAGGACTTTCTTGACATGGCGGCCCGGTTACGTACGCGTGCGGCAGGTCTGTTGTTGCAGTTAGATCAGGGTACGAGTTATCGGCAAGAGATTGAGCATGAATTAGCTCGTCGGCTTGGTCAAGTTAAGGCGGATCGAAAAGCAGGCCTCTGCAGAGCATGCAAAATGACAAACGATGTTGACGCAAAGTTTTGTAAGAGTTGTGGAAAAAAGTTGGAGTTGTAATGGAATTCCACAAAGGCGTTTTCAGAAAAACTATTAAGCTCGCACCTTGGGTTGTTGGCGTAGTAGGTCTTATTGTAATTACAGAAATACTTGCGTTTGGACAGATCAACATGCCAGATCCAAGCATGATTGCTGGTCAAGCAATTCCTGCACCAGAACTTCCTGACGGCACCGTGTCTGTCCGTGTGGTGCGTCAAGAGCTTGGTGACAACCTTGTCGACCAAGAGGTTACGATTACAGTCGCTGGTACAAGTCAGACAGCAATGACTGGTGACGATGGGCGTGCCCAGATAACGGGACTATCCTCTGGCGCTTCTGGCACTGCTGAGGCTGTCGTTAACGGTGAAACATTAATTTCAAGCCCGTTTCAAATTCCACAAAGCGGAGGGATCCGCGTGATTCTTATTGCAGAACTTGCCGAGCGCGCTGAGCGATTGGCAAGGGAAGCTGCAGAAGCGTCTGCTGCACCACCAGTCAAGGGTGTTGTGACATTCGGTGGAGATTCTCGTGTAGTAGTGGAGTTTCGTGACGATACGCTTGAAATCTTTTATGTGCTTGAGATTGTGAACAGTGCTCGTGCTCCCGTTGATATTGGGGGACCCCTGATTGTTGAGCTTCCTACAGGCGCTGCGGGAGCAGCTGTATTACCAGGATCAACTTCAGCTGCTATTGCGCAGGGCGATCGCGTAACAGTGCCAGGACCATTTGGACCAGGTTCAACGCAGTTGCAGATTGGGTACCGGCTTTTACACGATAGTGACACACTGACACTGACGCAACGATGGCCTGTTGCACTCGATCAGGTGCTAGTCATTGTCCAGAAGGTCGGGAATATGACAATAGATTCGGCGCACTTCACGGAAGCGGATGAAACTCAGGCTGCCAATGGTACGCTCTTTATGTTAGGTGGTAATCCGAAAGGTATCCCAGCAGGGGGTGAGTTATCAGTGTTGCTTAGTGGACTTCCAGTAGCCTCATCGTTACCCCGCTACACAGCCCTGGCTTTAGCTGGACTAATTTTGATAATTGGTTCTTGGGCAGCTGCGGGGGGGTCTCGTTCAGAGGATGCTGAGCGTCGATTAGTCAGTCGACGTGACTCCCTCTATGGTGAGTTAGTCAAACTAGAGGAGCAGCGACAGGCAACTCGCATTGATGGGTCTCGCTACGCTGCAAAGCGCAAACGGTTCCTTTCTGATCTGGAGAGGGTGTATGGCGAGCTGGATGGAATCACTTCCAGTCAGAAGAAAGGCAGCGAAGTAGGCGCGTGACTCAAAACTTCGACCAGGTAACGGTCAGTGATGTGAGCCGTCACTTTGGTCGTCGGCGCGCATTGTCAAACCTTTCGTTTCGCTGTGAGACAGGATCGATACTCGGTCTTCTTGGCCCAAACGGCGCTGGAAAATCTACCCTGCTAGCTATTTTAGCAACTTTACTTCGACCGACATCTGGTGCTGTGCAATATGGATCGTTAGGCACCGTGCATGATACAAAATCAACTGGAGTTAACGGCCTTGCATTACGTGCGCAGATAGGTTTCTTAACCCATGACTTAGGTTTGTACACAGAGTTAACGGCACGTGAAAATCTAGAGTTTTTTGCAGGAATATACGGCCTGGAGAATGTTGCTACCGTTGCTGAGTGTGCATTATCTCATGCAGATTTACTTAAGCGTGCAGATGATCCTGTTGTTAGTTTTTCAAGAGGGATGCGTCAACGCATTGCACTTGAACGAGTGCTTATTCATGGTCCTCAACTATTATTACTCGACGAACCGTTTACTGGGCTTGACGATCAGTCAGTAGCTACGTTCATTGCACGGCTCTTTGATTTACGCACTAAAGGCACCATCACGGTACTTGCAACGCACGATCTTGAGATGGTTGAAGGTTTGTTTGATCAAGCAGTGTTGATTCGTGATGGTCGAATGCTCGAGACAATGATTAGGCCAAAGTCTCTTCGGTCTCTCTATCAATCTACAATTAAGCGAGAGTCTCAATGAGATCATTTTTTCGGGTTGTCTGGCTTGTACTTCGAAAAGATATGACTGTTGAGGTCAGGAGTTTTGAAATTATTTCTACGACACTGTTCTTTGCAGTGTCAGTTGTGCTGTTTTTTGCGTTTGCTCTTGTGAAAGAGGGCCAGCCTCCCGGGGATGCTGCTGCTGGTATTCTATGGATTGCAATTGCTTTTGCAGGCACACTAGCACTTGGCCGGACGTTTGAGCGTGAAGGAAAGTCTGAGACGCTTCGGGCGCTTCTTCTGGCACCTTGTGACCGCCCGGCAATTTACGTTGCGAAATTACTTGGCATGGTTGGATTGCTTATGGGGGCCGAGCTAATTTTAGTGCCGCTTGTTGCTTTGTTTTTCCAAGCACAGTTATTGGCTCATCCATTCTGGTTAGGAGCGCTACTTGTGTCTGGGACGCTAGGTTATGCTGCTGTTGGAACTTTGTTTGCAGCAATGTTAGTCCGTGCACGCTCGCGGGACGTGTTGTTGCCAATTCTGTTGTATCCCATCACAATTCCAGTCATTATTGCCGGCGTACGTGGAACGGCAACGCTTCTTGACCCAGCTGGCGAGATAGCAATGGTTAGGTTTTGGACAATGCTTCTGGTTACGTTTGATGCTGTATTTGTAGCACTTGCGCTATGGACTTTTGAAACTCTGATGACAGATTGAGGTGATCTGAATGTCAACGTTGTTTACACCAGCTTCGGGTCTATGCGCGATCATGCTTGCTGCGACCCCATTGGTAATTGCGAGTGCGCCTTACGAGTCAACCATGGGTCTTGTTCAGAAGATTTTTTACTACCACGTACCTTCTGCCTGGCTGATGATGTTAGCAGCTCTAGTAAGCGGAACTGCGAGTGGTTTCTATCTTTTTAATAAAAAGCTGAACTGGGATCGTATTGCAGTCGCTTCGGCAGAACTCATGGTTTTATTCGGAGCGATAGTATTGATTACAGGACCACTCTGGGGTCGAAAAGCTTGGGGTGTCTGGTGGCAGTGGGATGCTAGGCTGACTTCTAGTTTGACAACATGGATGATTTTTTGTGCTTATCTTATTGTTCGAAGATTTGGAGGCATAGGATCGGAAAAACTAGCGGCAGGGTTAGCACTGTTTGGTTTGGCAAACGTACCATTTATCTATGTGTCCGTTAACTACTGGCGGACAATTCATCCGACAACTAATGTGGTACCGACGTTACCTTTGTCGATGGGCGGACCTTTTTGGTTTTGTGCGTTGACTCTCTTGCTTCTTTATATCTTGTTCATGCAACTACGTATCAGGCTAGAAGAGCAGAGAAAGCAACTGGACGATCTCTATCTTGCCGTTGACAAATAATATATCGATGGGGAGGTGTGCCATGATGATTCAAAGAATACGTTTTTTGATTGGGGTTTTTTTACTTGTTTTTTCATTGGTAGTTCCACCTGTTGTTGCGTGGGCGCAGCAACCTGGTGAGCAGGTAGATGAGTTTGTTCCAATATCTGAGCTTCCTCCCGAAGATCAACTCCCAGCTGCGCCATTGCTTGTATCAGCGTATGCGTGCGTAGTGTTACTTCTTGGAGGCTACGTTTGGTCGGTGGGGAGGCGTTTATCAGGCGTTCAGGAAGAAATGAAGCGACTTGAGTTGAAAATCAAACAGGACGTTCACAACTGATGCCGAGTGCATCTCACTTTATTTTCATTCCTGCTATTTTACTTTTAGGGGTTGTAATTGGTTGGATCTTAGGATCTAGGGCAGTGGCTGATGCGTATGCTGCTCAGGCAAAGAAATCTAGAGAATATCCTCAAGGTCCCAGCCAAAGAAGCAACTGATTAATATTGTTACTCTCGTATTAGTGTCCAAGGGCAAGTCTTTGAGAAAGTTCTGACGGTAGTCCGGCAGCAAGAATCTTAGCCTGGGCTTTTTCTATTTCATAGCTTACACGTCTCCATGTCACGATACCCGTCTCAGTGTCTACGAGACCCCATGCGGCCCATGGGTCTCCATCTCTTGGTTGTCCCACTGATCCAAAGTTCACAATAAAGTTACTGTGGTTGTTATTCGTGATCTTGATTTGGTAAGAGCGTTGGCTGACATTCGCATATACGACTTTTTGATTGCGGAGTTCGTACATGGCTGGCACATGAGTATGCCCAAAGAGACAGAGCAGCCTACGTGACATTGCCAGTGATTTTTCGGCTACTGCGTCATCAAAAATATACACGTCCTCATCAAAAGGTGCTCCATGGCAAACCTCGACCAGTGAATCAATAATAACGGGGCCTGCAGGTAGTGCAGTCAGGAATTCTTTGTTTTCAGGAGTAAGTGTTTTTGCAGTCCATTCAATAGCTGCGCGTGCCTGTGAGTTGAAATGGTGACTCGGTTCAAGGCCTACTGCGACTTTGTCATGATTGCCTCTGATGATGGAAAGATTGTCAATTTCTCGAATTCGTTCAATCACTAAATTCGGGTCAGCCCCGTACCCAACTAGGTCTCCTAGTACAAGGATACGATCAAAATCACACTTTTTGATATCAGTCAGTACTGCGTCAATAGCTTCGAGATTTGCATGTACATCACTTAGGACAGCATATTTCATCAGGAACCTATCCACGTGAGCAACTGCTTTACTATTTCAGAAACTGGTTGACTGCTATCGATACGAATATGAGCTTCTTGGTAGTTAGCTTGTCTGCGGAGATAGAGCTGTTCAAGTTGAATTCGATTGTTGGCGAGTGGGCGTTTACCGTCAGAAGAGATGCGGTGGATTACATCATCAAAAGGGAGGTCAAGCCATGCAGCTGAGGCTGCTGAAAGGATCGCTTCTCGGTTCTCAGTATCTATAAATGTACCTCCCCCTGTTGCCACGACAATGTTGGACTGAGATAAAAGATCTGCGAGGACCTCTCGTTCGACACGTCGGAAATAGGCCTCCCCTTCATCTGCAAAGATTGAAGCAATAGAGCGGTTTTCACGAGCTTCAACAAGCTCGTCCATATCTTCTGCTTGCCACCCAATTTGTTTTGCCAGGTTTCGAGCTATAGTAGATTTTCCAGCTCCCATGAAACCAACGAGATAGAGGCTATGTATTTTCACTGACCTAATGCTTCAAGAACGCCAAAGAAGCCAGGATACGATACGCTGGCAACTGTAGCATCTTCGATAGTAGAAGGACCAACGGCCCCGAGTGCGGCGACAGCAAAGGCCATGGCTAGTCGATGATCTCCATACGCGTTAGCACGGCCTCCAGTTAATTTCTTATTCCCTTGGACATGAAAACCATCTTCAAATTCCTCAATTTCAGCACCTAAGCAACGCAAGCCTTTCGCGAGCAGTGATATTCGGTCACTTTCTTTAACCCGTAATTCCTGAGCACCCCTTACCAAAAGTTCGCCACCTTGTGTTGCGAGGGCTGCCAGTGCTGGCAGTTCATCAATGAGACCTGGAACCTCCGACGGCATGATTTCTACTTTTTTCAAAAGACCATAGCGAATACGAATAGTTCCGGATGGTTCGCCGCCCAGGGACTCTAAGATTTCAGTTTCTACTAACGCTCCCATACGTTCCAACACTTGGAGAATTGCAGTTCTCGTTGGATTGAGTCCAACGCTAAAAATCGTTACATCAGATTTAGGGAGCGCTGCGGCCGCTGCCATCACAAAGGCTGCTGAGGAAATGTCGCCAGGGACTCTGAGTGTTAGGGCTTTGAGATTTTGACGCCCAGCAAGTAAGACCTCATTGTCCTTATGTTCAATTTTGACACCGAAGGCTTCAAGGGCAAGTTCAGTGTGATTACGGGTTTGGATCGACTCATGTACTGACGTTACACCCTCTGCATGAAGGCCAGCTAAAAGGACAGCGCTTTTGACTTGAGCGCTTGAGGTGTCAGTTTTAAATATGATTGGTTTCAGTTCATTGGTTCCATTCACAGTCAATGGAGGTCGACCATTGGTTGCTTTGATACTGGCACCCATTCGTTCTAATGGCACAATGACCCTATTCATAGGTCGTTGTCGCAGAGATTTGTCTCCGTCTAAAAGACTTTGAAAAGAGTGTGCTGCGAGTATCCCAGTAAGCATTCGCATTGTTGAACCAGAATTTCCAGCATCTAATGGTGCGCTCGGTTGAGTGAAGCCACCTAAACCTCGACCCTCAATGCGGATTTCAGGTCCTCCATGTTCTCCAGCATCAGGACCAAGATTCTTCCCTTGACTTATATTGATTGGCACACCCAAGGCGGCTAAACATTGCAGTGTCGAGGCACAATCGAGACCCTCGGAATAGTTCTTAATAGTCGTGCTACCAGTTGCGAGTGCTGCTAGCAAGGCGTAGCGGTGCGAAATCGACTTGTCTCCAGGAATCACCATCCTTCCCTGCAAACGTGTGGCTGGATAGATTGTTACGTCGTCGGAAGACATACAGTGACTATAGCAGGTGCACTCGTTAGTCTGTCAGTGGCTATAATTATTATTTTAATGGACAACAAAGATACAGTTCAGCTTGATTTTTGCAGTGCGCTTGGCATGCTTGATTTAGTGCAAGGTGTTTGCCATCACCTAGGCAAGCTTGTGGGTTTTGATGAAGATTCTGTGCATTGGGTTGGGGTGGCAGTACGTGAATCAGTAATCAATGCTATTAAGCATGGCAATGCTGGTGATGAATCTAAGCGTGTGCAAGTGGAGTTCACGTATTCACTTGAGAATCCAAGCGATGGCTTGGAGATCTTAGTTCGAGACGAAGGCGCTGGTTTTGATCCTGCCAATTTACCAGACCCGCTTGCTTCAGAGAATTTGTCGAAGACTAGTGGTCGGGGAGTCTTTTTAATGCGAAAATTTATGGATGAAGTCGAATGGTTTTGTTTGCCAGAAGGTGGTATGGAAGTTCGTATGAGTAAGCGTTGTACTCCAAAGGTGTAATTCTCAATTGACACCTCAGCTTAGTTTTGAGAGCGCATCTGATTCGTCAGTGGATCCTCTGTTTTTAGAGACAGCAGTTGAAATTGTTTTGGAAGCGGGGAGACTCCATCTGAAAGGTCTGGAGTCTGGTTTTACTGTTGATAAAAAGGGCACCATTGATTTAGTAACGGAAGTCGATCGCGCTTGCGAACAAATGTTTCGGAAGATAATCATTGAAAGATTTCCAGACCATGACATTTTGGCAGAGGAGTTTGGATGCCACGCAGCACAATCAGAGCCTTCTCGCTATCGTTGGATCTTTGATCCACTTGATGGAACTACAAACTATACGCATGGACTGCCAATTTTTTGTGCATCTTTAGCGTTAGAAATTGACAAGCGCACTGTAATCGGTGTGGTTTATGACCCCTCACGTCGTGAGCTTTTTACTGCAGAACGTGGGAAGGGTGCGTTTTTAAATGGTTCGGCTTTGCACGTTTCGCAGGTAGCTAATCTTGTTGAAGGATTGCTAGTTACAGGGTTTCCTTATGATGTACATGAGCGAGTCGAGGAGATGACTAGACTTTTTGGAGCTTTTCTTGGGCAAGCTCGGGCAGTACGACGTTTGGGATCAGCTGCGCTAGACCTTTGTTATATCGCAGCGGGTCGTTTTGATGGTTTTTGGGAACAAAGCCTGAAGCCTTGGGATGTTTCAGCTGGAGGACTTCTAGTTGAAGAGGCCGGGGGGCTTGTGACGGGCATGGATGGATCGCTATTTGAGTCAACAGCGGGGCACTTGGTTGCATCAAATGGACAACTACATAAAAAGATTCTTGAGGTTATTGCCTCGGTGAATGTTTAGTGCTTTTGTGTCACGATAAATTGGTTTGTCTGCGTCGATATTTGATTACATGGTGAAACTTGGAGTTAGCTGTCGGTGAGTTCCTTTATTAGTTCACTCTACACATTAGCGGTTTCAATTGGTGGCTTTGGGCTATTAGGAGTTGCATTTATTGATTCTTCTTTTGTCTCATTGCCACAAATTAACGATGTTCTAGTTGTGGTGATGATCACACACAACGAAGCATTGATGCTGTATTACGTCATAATGGCGACATTAGGCTCTGTTGGTGGTTGTTACGTTATTTACTATATGGCGAATCGAGGAGGCGAGGCATTTCTACAAAGACGTGTGAAAGCGGCGCGGATGACTCGTGTAATAGGACTCTACGAACGACATGGTGCGATGGCATTAGTTGTTGCAGGGCTGTTGCCGCCACCTGCACCATTTAAGTTGTTTGTTCTACTGGCAGGTGTAGCGGGGGTTCGACGACGGCAATTCATTACTTCTGTATTTGTAGCCAGAGGGATCCGTTATCTTGCTCTTGGGGTCCTCGCTGTTGCGTACGGCGACGCTGCGATGGCACTAATGCGAAATTATGGTCGAGAGGTTGCATTGGGGCTCGTTGGAGTTCTGCTTTGTGGATGGGTAGGACTATGGTTTTGGAGGCGTTCGAAGATTGAGAAGAAATAACTCCTCATGAGAGCTCTTGTTCAGCGTGTAGCAAAAGCTCGGGTTCGAGTAGATGAACGTATCATTGGAGAGATTGGGCACGGGTTGCTGCTTTTCGTGGGAGTTTCAAATGATGATACGGAAAAAGACGTTGATTATATAGTTGCAAAAGTCCCTGTTTTACGTGTTTTTGAGGGGAGAGATGGTCAACCAATGGATCGGTCTTTATGTGACGTTGGTGGCAGTGTTCTAGTTGTTTCACAGTTCACATTGTTTGCGAAGACTCATGGCCAGCGCCGACCGTCATTTTTAGAGGCGGCACCATCTGAGAAGGCGCAAGAACTCTACGACAAGCTCGTGAGACAATTGCAGGCAATGAATATTAATGTTGCAACTGGGAAGTTTCGCGCCATGATGCAAGTCGAGCTTGTTAATGACGGTCCTGTAACAATTCTTATTGATAGTCAATCGAAGCGTTAATTCACGGAGTCAGCATTAGTTGGAGAGTTGATTGATGCGATTTATTCAGAAGGCAATCTTTGTTGGGCTATGTGTAGGGGTTTTGATGTCTACAAGTGTGCAAGCTCAGCAGAGACCTTTAGTGACTGAAGATCCAGAGCCAGTTGGTGCTGGGCGTGTGTTGTTAGAAGCAGGGCTAGATTACAACCGAGATGTGCTCTTTCCAGTTTCTGGATTGACAGGTAATCTTACGAAGTTTCCTTTAATTGGAATCAGTTTTGGCGTTGGCTCCATTACTGAGATTCAGATTGATGGTGGCCTGCGGAACAGCCTCAGCATTACGAACAGGGCTCAGGCTCCACTTTCCTCACTTGTAACTGCTACTGGAGACAAAACATCGAGCGTTGAGGACATTGTCATAGGAGCTAAAGTAAGAATTGCTGGCGAAGGGATGGCACGGCCTAGTATCGGAGCAAGATTTGCAACTAGGTTGCCAAACGCATCAAATGAAAGTGGCATTGGGCTTGATACGATAGATTTTTTTTCATCCCTTCTTCTAGGAAAGACAATTCAGTCAGTGCGTGTTGTTGGAAATATTGGGCTTGGAATTCTTAGCGATCCTACACAGGGGAATCGTCAAAATGATGTTTTAACCTACGGTGTGTCATTTGCGAGAGCATTAACTGATACCACAGAAATTGTAGGAGAAATAAATGGTCGGATTAGTACCCGCGAAGGAACTCCTCCACCGGGTACTGAATCACGTTCGGTCCTTCGTTTCGGTGGGCGTTATACGCGTGGGATGTTGAGAGTGGATGCCGGGCTTCTTCTTGGCCTCACATCTATGGCCAATATTTCCAATGGTGTTGGTTTTACAACTGGTTTCACATACGTTTTTAACAATTCACATCAACTTCCATAATGCCAGTCCTTCCGATAGTCAAAGCAGATGCTTATGGCAATGATTTTCTGCTCCTGGCGAAGGAGCATGCCTCAGCAGACATCAGGGGTCTAGTAAAGTTATTATGCGATCGTCACAGAGGTCTTGGGGCGGACGGGCTTATTTTGTACAGCTTCAATAAGCAAACAGTGTCTATGGCCCTCTTCAATGCGGATGGCAGTTCTTCTGAGTTGTCTGGTAATGGTCTGCGTTGTCTTGCCGCTTTCGTATTACGAGGAAGGTTATTCGAAGGAAACGAATCAGAGTCAGTGGTTACCGTAGTTACCGATGCAGGAACAAAAAGTCTTGAGCTTTTAAAGCAAGAGGGTGACAAATACTATTTCCGTGCTTCACTTGGTCTTCCAAAGAACGTCAGGCAGGTTGAGATATCTGTCTCGAATCGTTCTGTTCTTGCAACCGTATTGTCAGTTGGCAATCCGCAGTGTGTCGTGCTGGGGCCTCTTCCGGACAAGGAAACATTCAATGCACTCGCACCAGCATTATCAACGCATCAGGAATTTCCGGCTGGTACAAATGTGGAATTTGCTGAAGTTGAGAATCCAGGACGTGTGCGTATTTTGATCTGGGAACGTGGGGTAGGGGTCACTAGCTCATCCGGTACGGGGGCCTCTGCCTCTGCAGTCGCTGCTGCGATTTACGGAGGCGCGAAGCGGACGGTTGATGTAGTAGCGCCTGGGGGCACCCAGAATGTTGAATGGCGCGATGATGGCATCTACTTAAGTGGTTGGGCTGAAGTAACTTTTGAAGGAAGCTACGAAATTTAGTTTGACCAAGTTGCTTGTTGAATAATCTCTAGCTAGGCGATTTTCACGTATTCTAATTATCCAGAGTTGAATGCAGCTAGGCATATGTAGCATTAGCTGTATAGAAAGTAGATTGTTTGTAGTGAGAAGTCTGCTGTGGTGGTTATAGAGAAGCTACGTGGTGGGCTAAGATGGATTTCTTATGACTGTTCTCTATCTTGACTGTTTTTCAGGTGTGTCTGGTGATATGTTGCTTGGCGCTCTCATTGACGCCGGGGTGCCTCTTGCAGATATTAGGAAAGCATTGGGTTCATTGAGTGGCGATCCAGATGTTATTTGGACAGAGCAAGTGACAAGAACTGGAATATCTGCAACAAAATTTTGCGTTAAGGGTGAAGACCCTGTTCAAGACGACTCTTCTCATAAGCACGGTCATAGCCATGTACATACCCATCGGACTCTAGCTGAGATCAGCAAACTTATTGAGGAATCTGGCTTAACTGTAAAAGGAAAAGAGCGTGCAACGGCATTGTTTGGTCGGTTGGCTGACGTAGAAGCTTCGATTCATGGGACTTCACTAGAGAGCGTACATTTACACGAGGTCGGAGCACTTGATTCAATCATTGATATCGTTGGGGCGGTTTTTGCAATTGAGTCCCTTGGGGTTGATGAGGTCGTTTCGTCATCATTAAATCTTGGTAATGGGTCGGTTCAGTCTACACACGGGTTGTACCCAGTGCCTGCACCAGCGACAGCGCGTTTGTTGACGAATGTACCTGTATATGGGAGCACTCGGCAGGCAGAGTTGGTTACTCCGACAGGCGCTCTTTTAGTTTCAGCGTATGCTGATCGCTATGGACCAGTCCCAGAAATGAAGATTCGTTCTGTAGGGTATGGTGCTGGTTCACGCGATTTTCCTGACACACCAAATGTTGTTCGGGTGTTAGTTGGTGAGAATGCAAGTGGAGTTAAGACTGAGAGTATCGTTGTAGTTGAGTGTGAAATTGATGATATGAACCCACAGATCTTCGGAGCATTGATGGATGAACTTCTGACGAAAGGTGCTCTAGATGTTTTTTATACCTCGGTACTAATGAAGAAAGGTAGACCAGGCACTCTGGTAAGTGTGATTGCTAATCAAAGTTGCCGAGAGGAAATAACTTCTCTTTTATTCAGGCAAACTACGACAATTGGTGTGCGGTATCGAGAAATGACCCGTGAATGTCTCACGAGAAAGAAAATAAATTTGTCTACTCCAGTGGGGGAGGTTCGTTTCAAAATATCCAGTCGAGGCAATGATGTTATGAATGTTTCCCCAGAATTTGATGACATACGTTTAATTGCTGAGCGGGAGAATAAACCCATTAAAGATATTCACGCTATTGTTATGAAAGCATATCTGGACAGGGACAGGACTAAAGAATAAGAGTTTGAATCATTTAATGGTATTGACTTTTCGCAGAAGGTAAATACCAAGTAGGAAAATAAATCTCAGAGACATGGCGCGTTTTTACCTCACAACTGCAATTGATTACGTCAATAGTCGTCCACATCTTGGAACAGCTTACGAAAAGATTACAGCTGATGTGATTGCTCGTTACAAGCGTCTGTGTGGTATCGATACTCATTTTGTAATGGGGAACGATGAACATTCTCAAAATGTTTTTCGGCGAGCAATAGAGCTTGGTCTAGATCCTCATGAATACTGCAATCAAATGGAGAATGAATTTCGTGAGGTATGGGGAAAACTCGGCATCTCGTTTAATGATTTTATCCGTACAACTGAGTCGAGACATAAGGCTGCGGTACAGAAAATTGCCGAGACGTCGTTTCAAGTTGGTGATATATACGAGGGTTATTACGAGGGCTGGTATTGCATTTCATGCGAGGCATTCAAACAAGAAAAGGATCTTGTTGAGGGTAAATGTCCACTGCATGCAATGTTGTCTCCCGAGTGGATTCGTGAAAAGAATTATTTTTTTAAACTTTCTAAGTATCGCGAACGCTTACTAGCTCACTTTGAGCAAAACCCAAATTTCTTACAACCGAGCTCTCGTGCAAACGAGATTGTACAGTTGCTACGTGGAGGCCTTGAGGATATTTCTGTGAGTCGAGCAGGTCAATCCTGGGGTATTCCATTACCGTTCGCTTCAGACAATGTTGTTTATGTTTGGTTTGATGCGCTGATTAATTATGCGTCGGCCGTTGGTTATGGTACGGATGGCGAGCGGTTTACTTCTTTGTGGCCAGCTGATTTACACATCGTCGGAAAAGATATTACGCGGTTTCATGCTGTTGTTTGGCCAGCGATGTTAATGAGTGCTGGGCTGGCTCTTCCACGACAGGTGTTTGGGCATGGCTGGGTAACCTTCGGTGGGCAACGTATGAGTAAATCGCTTGGATCGAGTGTCGACCCTATCGAAGTTTCAGAGCATTTTGGGTCAGATCCTTTGCGATTGTATCTGGTCAAAGAGATTGTGTACGGAAATGACGGGGAGTTCACGTGGGATCGTTATATTGAGAGATACAACGTTGATCTGGCAAATAATTTAGGGAACTTGCTAAGTCGGCTAGCTGCAATGGTTGCTAAGTATAGTGACGGCCGTGTTTCAGCCAGCGGTGCTAGTGGGAAACTGCCCAAAGTCGCTTCAGAAGTTTTAATCCGATACAAAGCTGGGATGGAAGCGTTGGCTTTGCATGAAGGCGCAGCTGCAGTCTTTCAATTAGTAGATGCTACCAATGAATTTATTGCTGAAACATCACCCTGGGTTCTGGCGAAACAGCCAGAAAACGCTGCAAAGCTAGCTTCTGTGCTATTTGATGTAGCGGAGGCGCTTCGCATTATCGGTGTTCTGCTAATTCCAATTATGCCAAGTGCGTCAGCTGAAATTCTCAGGAGAGTGGGAGAGACAACGCCACTTCACGATCTTAAATTGGATGATGATGGATGTTGGCGTGCTAGTGGGTCTCGAAACATTGTAGCAGCTTCGCCTCTTTGGCCTAGGGCGAACAATCCAATTATTCAACCGGAAATAAATGAATCCAAGGAGAAGTCCTAATGGAGGAAGATGCCCCCATTGAGCAGGAGAAGACGCCTAGTTTAACGACAGGTCCCACTGACGTTTCAAACTTGATTTCTATCGACGATTTTATGAAGGTAGAACTACGAGTGGCTAAGGTGCTGACCGCAGAACCTATCCCAAAATCAAAAAAATTATTGAAACTCGTTGTTGATACTGGAGATGGACAACGAACTATCATAGCGGGTATTGCTAGGGCATACCAACCAGAGGACGTCATTGGACGATCTGTAGTGATTGTATTTAATTTACAGCCAGCAAAATTGATGGGTGTGGAATCACAAGGAATGGTATTAGCTGCAAGTTCTGAAGGGGAACAACCAACATTGATTAGCGTTATTGGAGATGTGCCGTTGGGATCAAGAGTAAGATAAATTGTGAGATGTTGTGAATGGTAGATTCCCATTGCCACCTTGCAGGTTCTGAATTTAGTCAAGACTTAGAAGAAGTTATAAGTCGGGCCAAGGCTGCTGGGCTTAAAGGAGCGCTTGTTATTCTTGCTGCTGATAGTCCTGAGGAACTTGAAAGGGCCGCAGTAGTAGTAAAAGCTTGGCCGGATGTTCGATTTGCAATTGGAATTCATCCTCATGGTGCTCATCAGTATCAAAATAATCCAGACGCTGTAGAGAACACTGTGGATGCTGCGTTTGAATCGGAACCTTGTGTACGTGCACTTGGAGAGATTGGTCTTGACTACCACTATAATTTTTCAACACCAGAAGTGCAGCAAGTTGTATTTCAACGACAGATTAGAATTGCTCGACGACGACGAGTTCCAATCGTAATTCACACTAGAGAAGCTGAAGACGACACTTTTCGTATTTTAGTAGAGGAATCTGCCGATGATGTAGGAGGGGTTTTTCACTGTTTTACTGGTCATCAGAAAATGGCTGTGCGAGCTCTTGATTTTGGCTTTCATATTTCTCTCGCCGGTATTGTTACTTTTCCAAAATCTCTGGAATTGAGAGAGGTAGCTAAGATGGTTCCTCTTGATCGGTTACTCATTGAAACAGACTGTCCATATCTTGCTCCGGTACCACACCGTGGTAAGCGAAATGAACCAGCTCATGTAACTTACATCGCCGATATAATTGCTGAAGTAAAGGGTGTCAGCGCAGATCTTGTAGCGTCTGCAGCGCACGCAAACTTCACTCGACTTTTTACTCCGTAAGTATAAGTAAAAAATAGGATTAGCTTCGCCATCCTCATTGATACTTTGTTCTGAATTATAATTTGATAGAACAGTTGTGAGTCCCACTTTGCAAAAAGCTTCGGTCGCTGCTCTAACGCAGATGTTTGAGCCAATCCGCGAAGATCTTCGCGAGGTTGACCGAGAGTTCGCGCGCCACGTTCAGTCTCAGGTTCAGTTAATTCCAAAAATGTGTAACTACATTCAGGACGGTGGTGGGAAACGTGTACGTCCTGCACTATTGCTTATGGCAGCACGTATGAGTGGTTATCAAGGAGAGGGCGCAGTTCTTTACGGATCTGTTGTGGAATTTATTCATACTGCGACACTTGTTCATGATGACATCATCGACGAGTCCGAATTACGGCGTGGTCGACAAGCAGTCCATGCTAGATGGGGTAACGATATTACAGTGTTGCTAGGAGATTTCTTGTACATCAAGTCAATGTCTCTTGCCTTAACTCTGGATAGGTTAGAACTCATCAGGGTGTTGTGTGATGTGACCTTGCGTATGATTGAAGGCGAGTTATATCAGCTGACAAAGAGTGGTTCGGTTGATTTAAAGGAAGATGAACACTTCGATATTATTCGGAGAAAAACGGCGTATCTTTTTGCAGGGTCTGCGAAAATTGGTGGAATGCTAGGTTCGACAACTCAAGATCAGCAGGATGCTTTGTGGAATTATGGTTTAAATATTGGGATGTCTTTTCAGATTATCGATGATTTGCTTGATTTTACTGGTGAACCCGGCACGCTTGGAAAGCCTATTGGTGGTGACCTGTGTGAAGGCAAGGTAACACTTCCCATCATCAACCTTATGAGCAAGAGTGATCGCCATGCAGAAATTCTTGTACGTCGTATTGTAGAAGAAAAAACTGTAGCTCTTGAAGAGTGGCGCGATCTCCTCTCTCTTTTAAAGTCATACGATTCTATTGAGTATGCGTACAGCACAGCTGTAGATTTCGCCAACCGTGCAAAAGAAGCGCTTCATTGTTTTCCAGGTTCACCTGAGAGAGACGCTCTAGAAATGTTGCCTGACTACGTACTGTCAAGGGATCGATGACAGACGAGGAAACATTCCAATTTAGCATTTTCAATGAATCCGTCTGAACGAATCAACGAGCTTAGACGTCTTATTCGCCATCATGAAGAACGGTACTATGTACTAAATGATCCTGAGATTTCTGATGCTGAGTTCGATGCACTCATGCACGATCTTAAAATTCTTGAAACTAAACATCCTAAGTTAATAACTGAAGACTCGCCGACTCAGCGTGTCAGTGGCCGAGTAGCTAAGGGTTTTCAGGCAATTGATCACCCAGAACCAATGTTAAGTCTTGACAATGCTTACTCAGAAGCTGAACTCCAATCATTTAATGATCGGGTGCTCCGTGGACTTTCGTCTAAACATTTAAGATCAAAAAAAATACCTTATGTTGCGGAGTTCAAAATCGATGGGTTGAGCATTGCTCTAACATACAAGGATGGACTTCTGATACGTGGCACTACTCGAGGCGATGGTTTGCGTGGAGAAGATGTAACCTCGAACGTGAGGACAATTCGAGCGATTCCTTTACGTTTGTCAGAAGAGGTTAAGGGAACAATAGAAATCCGTGGAGAGGTTTATCTACCTTACCGAGAGTTTGAACGGATCAATACTTACCGTCGAGAAGCAGGAGAAGCAGTTTTTGCCAATCCTCGTAATGCAGCCGCAGGGACAATGCGGAATCTCAACCCAGTCCTTGTCGCTAGGAGAGGGCTTAGCGTCTTTGTTTATCAAGCATTTCAGGTTGGCGGCGTATCTGCAGAGGCGTCTGACGGTGATGATAGCAATCGCTCTTTGATTCCAAACAATCATGCAATGCTGCTCAAGTTGCTACGTCAATGGGGATTGCCTGTTGAAAGTCACTGGCGTCGATGTTTAGGTGTCGAAAAGGTTCTTGAATTTTGTCAAGAATGGGCAGAGATTCGAAAAACACTTGAGTTCGAAACAGACGGTGTCGTCATTAAGTTAGATCAGTTAGCTTTGCGTAACAGTTTAGGCGCAACTTCAAAGTTCCCCCGATGGGCTATAGCTTTTAAGCCTGTCGCAGAGCAACAGGTGACGTTACTAAAGAAAATTGAAGTCGATGTTGGCCGTACTGGGGCTGTCACACCATTTGCAGTGCTAGAACCAGTCACTGTCTCTGGTTCAACAATCTCTATGGCAACGTTGCATAATGCTGATTACATTGCACGTAGGGATATACGAGAAAATGATTGGGTAATTATTGAAAAAGCTGGAGAAGTGATTCCTCAGGTCATTGGTCCTGTTCTCGACAGACGACCAAAAGGTGTTAAGGCTTGGACAATGCCAAGCACATGTCCTAAATGTGGCTCTGATCTTAATCGTGGTGAGGGAGAGGTTGTATGGCGTTGCGAAAACAATGCGTGTCAAGCAAGACTCGGACGTGGGCTTCAACATTTTGTTTCTCGGGTTGCGATGGATATAGAAGGTTTTGGAGAATCATTAATTAATCAGCTTGTAAATACTGGGATGGTTCGTGATTATAGCGATATCTATTTTCTTGATGAGAAGGCTCTTTCCCAATTAACAAGTACAAGCATTAGGTCTGACGGAAAGTCCATCACACGTCGTTTTGGACAAAAAACTGCTACAAAGCTCGTAGACCAAATCAACCTTAGCAAGAACAAAGAATTGTGGCGTCTTATTCATGGCCTTGGTATTAGGCATGTTGGAGAACAAGGCGCGAGAGTTCTAGCTGATGAGTTTAAATCAATGACAGCGATCGTGAGTGCTACTGAAGAACAACTACAGGAAAAATCAGATATTGGTCCAGTGGTTGCAGCTTCTGTGAGGAGTTATTTTTCAGAAGCTAAGAACCTTACACTGATTAATCGATTGCGGGATGCTGGTGTCACTATGGAAGTTAGAACTGAACTTCCGATAGTTGGGACTTCAGAAAAGGGCCCTTTGACGGGGAATACTTATGTGCTCTCTGGAACCCTTGAGTCTATGACACGTGCTCAGGCAAGTGTGAAGATTGAGCATTTTGGGGGAAAAGTAGCTAAGACAGTTAGTCGCCAGATTACTGCTCTGATTGCTGGGAATGATGCTGGCAGTAAGCTAGATAGAGCGAAGAAGCTTGGGGTATTGATACTTAGCGAGCCAGAATTTCTTGAATTAATTAAATCTGGTAGCCAGGACTCTGTTCACTAACTTGCTTAGTTAGGGTGGTCTTCGGGATAATCAGGGTGTCGCAGTTGACCAGACGGCCGCCGTTTCGTTTAACCGCGGTATGACACCGTGAAGTGAACGGGAGGGAGGAAAGTCCGAACTCCAAAGGGCAGTGCGCCGGGTAATACCCGGGCAGGGCAACCTGACGGAAAGTGGCACAGAAAACAAACCGCCGACGGCATGTCGGGTTGGGGTGCAACCACACCGCACTCGAACCCGGCATGCCAGCTGGTAAGGGTGAAAAGGTGCGGTAAAAGCGCACCGCATTTGTGGTAACACAGATGGCAGGCTAAACCCCGCACGGAGCAAGATCAAATAGGGTGGCGTTAATAGGACTGCTCGTCCAAGGCTACCGGGTAGGTCGCTTGAACCTGCGAGCAATCGTAGGGCTAGAGGAATGGTCGTCACGTCGGTTCGATCTGATGAGGGGAAACTCTTTTGGTATCGACCGTTGACAGGATTCGGCTTATAGGTCAACTGCGTTTTTTATCATGTCACATTATCTAGTTACAGGCGGTGCCGGGTTCATTGGTTCTCATCTTGCAGAGGAACTTACGCGTCGGGGCTCGTCTGTTCGTATAGTTGATAATCTAGTGACTGGTAAGCGGGAAAATATAGAACACTTACGTGAGGTTGAATTTATTGAGGGAGATTTAGCCGACTTTGATGTTGCTCGCCGAGCAGTTGCAGGTGTTGACTATGTGTTACACCAGGCAGCAATTCCATCAGTACCGAGATCAGTAGTCGATCCACTTACGTCTCATCGAGCGAATGTTGATGCCTCAGTTAATATACTTGTGGCTTCACGTGATGCTGGAGTAAAGCGTTTAATTTATGCAGGTTCATCGTCGGCGTACGGCAATTCACTAACATTGCCAAAGATTGAAACTATGACTGGGGAGCCTCTTTCCCCGTACGCACTTCAGAAACTTGTAGCGGAACAGTATGCTCGATTGTTCACGCACCTTTATGGGTTTGAAACAGTAACTATTAGATATTTCAATGTTTTTGGCCCTCGGCAAGATCCTTCTTCACCTTATTCTGGAGTGATCTCTTTGTTTGTCAGCGCTTTATGCGAAGGGCATCAACCGACTATTTTTGGCGATGGTGAACAAACACGTGATTTTACTTACGTGAAGAATGTCGTAGATGCTGTGCTTGCTGCCTCAGAAGCACCTGAGATTAGTGGTGAGACAATTAATGTTGCTACGGGCAAACGTGTGTCTATTAATCATTTATTTCGAACAGTTAGAGGGATGGTTAGCGCCAACCTTGAACCAAACTATGATGAAGCTCGTCAAGGAGACGTACGAGATTCCCAAGCTGATATTTCAAAAGCAAGATTGATGCTTAACTATAGACCCTCTGTAGATTTTGAAGAGGGGCTTCGTCGAACCATTGATTGGCACCGTTCGACAGAAAATTTACGTAGCTAGATAGGTTAAGTCAGGCTTGTAAGTGTTACGTCAAGATTACGTGTATTACCTGGCGCCTGTTGCCACTGGACTAAGATGGGGCTCTGGTAGGTGCCTTCTACAAAGTCCGTTTTTCCATTAGAGTCCTGTTCTACCAGTAGGCTAGCTGACCGTTTCATGCGGAAAAATCGTGAAGTTGGGACAGCAAGTGTACGTGCAATAAGTTTTTCAAAAATTGAATTACGTAACCCCAGCGAATCAAAACTCGTATTAAGTAATCGAATAAAGTCGTATTTGGCATAGCCTAGTGCTTTTCCAGGTACTGCACGTGGATTTTCTAGCGCATTCCGGTACTTTTCAGCAGCGAATCGAAGTGGATTCCTGATTACTTCGGCAAGGTCATGCCGCATCAAGAGAGTTTCAAACTCGTTGACAGTTAGTCCAGCATGACGCTCAGTTTTACTGAGTGATAAAGTGAGTCGACCCTTTTTAATTCCTGCACGAGACAGAAGTTCTGAAAATTGTTCCTGAAGTCCAAGGCGAGGGTCTTTTAAATTAATCGAATCAATGGGGTGGCCAGACACTGGGACTGATACTTGTAGTTCTTTGACTACAGTTTCACTTTGAAAACCAATGACTCTTGTTTGTCTCCGTCTTGGCCGACCATCCATAATTCCGTCAAGTTCGACAAAGTAAACTGGTTCATTAGGTCGGTTTGGATGAATGACACAGGAGCGAAGTCCTCCTGCAATGAATGCAAGGTGCGAGTCAGCATTCTTTGGTTCAATAGCGCGTTGGTCTGGATTTAAATCTTCTCGACGTTCAAGGCGGTCATGTTCGTACCCAGCTCCTTCAGGAAACATAGTTCGAAGGACATTAATGTATGTTGGAACCTTTCCTGGGCTTAACCGGTTTGCAAGGCCTCGATCTAGGAATCCTGCTGTTGTGTGGGCAGACCAGTAGAGGCAATGTTGATAAGGAGCCAATGCATCACGATGTTCAATAGAAAATAGGGATCGCAAGTCTAGAATTTCGTGGCGGGCGTTAGGGGCGATCTCAAGTGCTAGATCTGTTGGTTCAGCGGGCATGCACCTCTGCAGGGTTTTAGCTTGGTCGTTAGGTTAGCACAAAATATTTATGAGAATAAGTCTCATTTGCATCTTCATTGGTGGGGTTAGGCTGGTTCCTTATGCGAAAGAAAAAACAGATATTTTCTTTGTATGTGGATAGTGTAGGCCGTGTACGATGTAGTGGTACGGGCATTATTGTCAGGAGTTTGTTCTGTTAAGTTTGAAGGCTGTATTAGGAGGTATTGCTTATGCGGGGTAATGACAAGGTTATTGCTCAGTTGAATGAGGCATTAAAGGAAGAACTCACGGCTATTAACCAGTACTTTCTACATGCTGAGATGTGTCACAGTTGGGGCTACCATCGTTTAGGTGATTACATTAAGAAGCAATCAATTGATGAAATGAAGCATGCAGAACAAGTCATTGAGCGTCTTTTATTCCTTGAGGCTGTCCCAAGTATGGAGTACCTGCCGCTCAATATAGGACAATCTGTGAAGGCTCAACTCGCGGAGGATCTCAAACTTGAGGTTGGTGCGGTTGAAATGTACAACAAAGCCGTGCAGCTATCTCGCGAGCAAGGTGATGATGCTTCTGCAGACTTGTTCCGTAGGTTATTAAAAGACGAAGAAGAACACGTAGATTGGTTGGAGGCTCAAGTGCATCAGATTGAAGAGATTGGATATGAACGTTATCTATCGATGCAGCTTGGAGGCCCAAAAGACTGACAAAAATACGTTACTAACTGGTATAATTTCTACTATGTGGACAAAGCAAATGTTGGCTCAGCGAAAAAGAGATCCAAAAACTATCGCTGTCATTGAGCCAGACAAGTGTTTTGGTGCATTCGCATGTTCTATCTGTCAGGTCGCCTGTCCAGTAGCTGGTTGTATTGTCGAAGTGCCAGATCAAGATGGCAGGATGGTATGTGCAGTCCGTGCTGATCTTTGTATCGGTTGTGGATTGTGTGTCGCGCTTGGCAATCCTACGGCACCACAGAAACGAGACTTCGGTTGCCCAGCAGATTACGATGCGATTGATATGGTGCCATTTAATGAAGTGGTTCAGGCGCTAGAGTCGGCTGAGTCTGGTGCGTTGGAGACAGAGACCCCTGTTAAGGGTGTTGCAAATGAATGGGCTGATAGTCCAGGCCCTGCGGGCACTACGAATCCGACCACTTAAGACAACAGCTTCGGGTCTCTTTTACCATCCACAGCAGTCAGTTTTAAATCCGCACTTACTGCACCTCCAGACAGCGTGCATACGATACATTTCACTCGAACAACGTTCGCAGAGCACTTTATTGGTTTTTTCTGTGCAGTTAGAATTCGAAGATTCACTAGTGGATGAAATTTCAGTGCGAGAGTTCGGAAGGTCAGGCATATTTAGCATTGTAAGGTGTTTAGCTCTTTTTGGGATAGCCTTAGAGAATCAGGTGATTGAGGATGAATAGACTCTCGACAGAGCACAGCCCATATCTCCTTCAACATAAAGATAATCCGGTCAACTGGTTTCCATGGTCTCCAGAGGCGTTTAAAGTTTCAAGAAAAACAAATAAGCCAATTTTTTTATCAATTGGTTATTCAACATGCCATTGGTGTCACGTGATGGAAAGCGAAAGTTTTGAAAATAAAGAGGTTGCGGAAGTTCTAAACAAAAATTTTGTTTCTATCAAAGTAGACAGAGAAGAACGTCCTGACGTTGACCGAGTCTATATGGCGTTTGTCCAGGCTACTACTGGGTCTGGGGGATGGCCAATGAGTGTGTGGCTGACACCACACCTTGAGCCATTCTATGGCGGGACTTATTTTCCACCTCAATCCCAATGGGGGAGACCTGGTTTTCTAGATATTTTGAAAGAAATAACGCGCGTTTGGGATGAGGAGCACGAGAAAGTTTTAAAGTCTGCAAGCGAAATTATTAGTCGACTGCAGGCCCGTATAGACAATGAAGTCGAAATTAATGTGCCAGGGCTAGAGTCTTTGGTGGCTGGTGTTGCACAGTTTTCAGATGTCTTTGACAAGCAACGAGGAGGATTTGGAGGTTCTCCAAAGTTCCCTCGACCAAGCGAACTGCTTTTTTTGCTTAGCGAACATGCTCGCACTAATAACGAGGCTGCGAGAGAGATGGCGCTTGCGACTTTACGTGCATTGGCATCAGGGGGTATACGAGATCATCTTGGTGGAGGATTCCATCGTTATACAGTTGATGGGAGTTGGCGGGTACCACATTTTGAGAAAATGTTGTACGACCAGGCACAGTTGACACTAGCTTATTTAGAGGCTACACAGCTCACAGGCGACTCATTTTATGCTGAGGTGGCGATCGAAACCCTTGATTATGTAAAACGTGACCTAGCCGATTCTTCCGGTGGTTTTTATTCTGCAGAAGATGCCGACAGCGTTCCTTCAGGGAGTAATGATGCTAAAGGTGGGGTTAAAAAAGAAGGTGCTTTTTATACCTGGGATAGCAGGGAGATTGATGCAGTCCTTGGAGACGATGCTGAGATCTTCAAATTGCGCTACGGTGTTCTTGTAGATGGTAACGCCCCGTCTGATCCGCAGGGAGAATTCAAGGGGCAAAATCTTTTATATGTGTCGCAATCAATAACAGACATTGCGTCTATAACAAATAGGTCAATAACTCAGGTAGAGCGTTCGCTCGAAAATTCACGGTCGGCGTTATTGGATGCTCGGTCGTCTCGGCCTAGGCCACATCTCGATAACAAGGTATTGACCGCATGGAACGGGTTAATGATGGCAGCGTACGCTAGAGCTTCACGTATTTTGAACGACCCGACAAACGGCTATCTAGAGGTTGCCACTGGCTTAGCAGGGTTTATCAGAGACGAGTGTTGGGATGCTGAACGTGGAGTATTGTTACGGAGGTACCGAGAGAATAACGTCGGTATTGAAGGCTATGCAGAAGACTATGCTTGCTTAATTTTTGGATTACTCGAACTTTTTCAGGCAACTGGAGATCCAGAGTGGTTAATTTGGGCTTTTCGTCTCCAGAGTGAGCAAGATCGTCGTTTTTTAGATAAAGAAAAAGGTGGTTGGTTCAGTACTACTGGCAAAGATCCAGCGTTACTTTTAAGGTTTAAAGAAGATTATGACGGTGCTGAGCCAGCAGCGAGCTCGGTATCAGTTTTAAATTTAATGACGATGGCATGTCTCACAGGAGATTCTTCAAAGGCAGAACAGGTTGACCAGGCGTTTCGTTGTTTCGGTCGACAGCTTAATGAACTTGGACGAAGTGTACCAATGATGCTAAGAGCACTGTCAACTTACCATGCGGGTGCTTTGCAGGTCGTTATAAGTGGGTTTTCTGATGCAGATGACACCCGGCGCCTTCATGCTGTTCTTAAATCTCACTACTTGCCAAATTTGATCTTAGTACAAGTTGAGCCAGGAAAAGGGTCTGAAGTTTCACGATTGATGCCATGGATTGGTGAGATGTCGGCAAATGCTGGGCACGCTGTAGCTTATGTATGCCGTGACTTTGTATGCCAACGTCCTGTTACAGATCCAGAAGAATTTGACCTGCAGTTAGCTACGTTGAAGGGAGCTTCATGAAGTTTAAGGTTGACATCTGGTTGAGAGGTAATAATCACGCAACAACGGAGCAGCTGACGTTAGCTTCTCGTGAGCCGGAGGCTTGGACTGACGAGGATGTGGTGCTTGTACTTAGTACGATGCTTCGAGCGTTGTCACGCGCCAAGGATCCAACGGAGGATGTTGATCGAAAAATTAAGTTGCGTGGGTTTAGCTGGATTGTCAATCCTTATGACAGCGGAGGGGTCGTTATCGCGATTGAGTTGACCCTTGGTGCTGTTGTCGCCGGCCCATTTGACATTGGTGAGAATAAACTTACAGCCATGATTCAGCGTGCAATCGAGACTGACAAAATTGAACCACAGGCTGTTCATTAAATTAGTTGCGTTGCTAGCCTAATTTGGATTTATAGGAGAGTTTCAATTTATAAGCAGATCTCTCTATAACAAAAAAGTAACTCTCGGATTTGGTTGTTTGAGTTAGATGTGTTTTAGTTACATGTAATGCAGAATCTAGAAGATCAAATTAGACACGATTGGACCCTAGCTGAAATCGAGGAAATCTATACTTCCCCCTTTACTACTTTAGTTTTTAAGGCCCAAGCTCTACACCGAGAAAGACATCAGCCTAATGAAGTGCAAGGTTGTGTTTTGCTCAATATTAAGTCTGGTGGGTGCCCAGAGGACTGTGCGTATTGTCCTCAATCTGCGCATTACAAGACTGGTGTAGCCAACGAAGAGCTACTTGATGTTGAAGAGACACTTTCTGCAGCAAAGCGTGCGCGGGCACAAGGCGCGACACGTTTTTGTATGGGTGCGGCATGGCGTGATATTCCAACAGGCCCAATGTTTGAAAGAGTACTTGCAATGGTTAGGGGAGTTCGTGAGTTAGGGCTTGAGGCTTGCTGTACTCTTGGGATGTTGACTGATAGCCAAGCAACGGAACTAGCAGAGGCTGGCCTCACAGCATATAACCACAACCTTGACACTTCTCCAGAATTTTACGATCGCATTATTACAACGCGCACCTACAACGAACGCCAAGAGACCCTATCCCGTGTACGGCGTGCTGGTATTACAGTCTGTAGTGGGGGCATCATTGGGATGGGGGAGGATCACCAGGCCCGCTGGCGTTTATTGCAAGAGCTAGCAACTCTTGATCCCCATCCTGAAAGTGTACCTATCAATCTCCTGGTTCGAGTAGCTGGTACACCATTAGAAGAACGGCCTCCTGAGGATCCACTTGAATTAGTTCGCATGATTGCGACAGCACGTATTTTGATGCCCGCAGCGTTTGTTCGATTAAGCGCTGGGCGACTTTCTTTGTCAGATGAGGCACAGGCACTTTGTTTTCTTGCCGGAGCAAACTCAGTCTTTATGGGAGACAAGCTTCTAACGACTAGCAATCCAGAAGTAGAAGCCGACTTACATCTATTCCAGCGGCTTGGACTGCGTCTTCAGACTGAGCCTTCGGTGCACGTGGCGGGCACCCATGGGCAATCGTGACCTTGAGCCTCGAGTTCGTGCACGTCTAGAAGATCTAGCGAACACACAGCTTTTACGTACTCTTCAAGCTCCTTCTGGTAAAGATTTTTCATCAAACGACTATCTTGGCCTTGCGGCATCGAAGCAATTGCATGATGCAATGATTCTTGGTGTTCAGCAAGAAGGTTGCGGGAGCACTGGTTCTCGATTAATTCGAGGGGAGCGTGAAGTTTTTCAGTCTGTTGAGTCGCACTTCGCAAAGTTTAAGGAGGCTGAGCGGGCGTTGTACTTTTCAAGTGGCTATTTGGCTAATCTTGCAGTTTTAACAACGTTTCCTGAGAATGGAGATATAGTTTTTTCAGACGAGTTGAACCATGCAAGTTTAATTGACGGGACGCGTCTTTCTTATGCGGACTGTGTTGTTTTTCCACATAACGATGTGCTAGCTCTATCTCGTCTTATACGTCAACACAGGGGAGAGGGACGTATTTTTGTTTTAGTGGAGTCTATTTTCAGCATGGATGGTGATGAGGCGCCTCTGGCTGAGTATGCTCAACTTTGTCGAGATGAAGGCGTATACCTAATTGTGGATGAAGCCCATGCCGTTGGAATTTATGGTGAAAGGGGAAGTGGTTTAATTGAGGAGCTGGGGATGCAAGCAGACGTGTTTTTATCTGTCAATCCAGCTGGAAAGGCGCTAGGGGTTAGCGGTGCTTTTGTTGCTGGTCCTGATTGGGCAATAGAATATTTAGTTCAAAAAGCACGTACGTTTATTTTTTCAACAGCCTCACTGCCAGCCACCGCATGGGCGCTTGAAGCTAGTCTTACGTATGTCACATCTGGCACTGAGATTAGGAAACGATTAGTGCGTTCTGCAGGGCTATTGCGCGAACGACTGCTCGAAGCAGGTATTTTTATAAAGAACGGTCGATCGCAAATTGTACCAATTATAATCGGTAGCAATGAGCGTACAGTTGTTGTGGCAAGCCTTCTTCAGGCAAGAGGGTTTGACGTTCGTGCTATTCGTCCACCTACAGTAGCTTCTGGTACAGCCAGACTCAGGGTCACTGTGAATGCCGGTATTTCTGATGAAACTATCGACAGTTTTGTGTCGGCTTTAATCGACGCGCTTAAAAACTAAAAGTGCACCACGGCCTCTTCGTAACTGGTACAGACACGGGAGTTGGCAAGACTATCCTTGCAGCTGGACTTCTTGCTCGGTACCGGACTGAGTTTTTACTTCGATACTGGAAACCAATTCAAACTGGTATTGAAGAGGATGACGATACAGCAACAGTTCAGCAATTAGTTGGGTGTTCCCAAGAAGAGATCTTTGATCAAGGTATTAGATTACGAAGACCCGTATCTCCTCACCTAGCGGCAGAATTTTCAGGTATGACTATCAACCTCGATACCCTGACTGAGTTACCAGAAATCAAATCTAATGAGAGATGCTTGATTGTTGAAGGTGCTGGGGGAGTGCTTGTCCCTGTGACAGAGAGTTCTATGATGGTTGACTTAATGGTTCGATTGGGTTTCCCAGTATTGATTGCAGCTCGGACAAGCTTAGGCACAATTAATCATACATTACTAACTATTGAAGCACTGCGTGCCAGAGATTTGCAGATAGCAGGCGTAGCATTAATAGGTAATCCAGAATCTGGAGCTAGGAGATCTATTGAACAGTATGGTCAAGTATCTGTAATTATTGATATGCCAGTGCTTGATCCACTGACTCCGGAGGTCCTAGAGTCTTGGGTGTCTAGCGCTTTTGACCCAGAGGGTGCATTACGTCAGTGGCTGAAATGACATCTCAAAGTTTAACGCAGCGTGACAAGTTATATCTTTGGCACCCGTACACTCAGATGCGGACAGCACCATCTCCACTCCCCATCGTAAAGGCCAAAGGAATTTACCTCTATAGCGAGGATGGAAAGAAAATTCTTGATGGCATCTCTTCATGGTGGGTCAATATTCATGGGCATTCACATCCAAGATTAAATCAAGCACTTGCAGAGCAGGCTTCAAAATTTGAACATGTTATGTTTGCTGGGTGTACGCATTCACCGGCAGTTGATCTTGCCGAACGATTACTTACCTTACTTCCTAAAAATTTGAAGCGTGTTTTCTATTCTGACAATGGATCTACTGCTGTTGAAGTTGCGCTTAAGATGGCCCATCAATACTGGCGTAACATTGGCCAACCACAACGACAAACATTTGTAACACTGCAGAATGCGTATCACGGAGACACCGTTGGCACGATGTCGGTCAGTGAAGATTCAGTGTTTACTCGAGCATTTGAGCCATTTCTTTTTCCCGTGTTGCGAGCCCATTCACCCTATTGCTATCGGTGTCCACTTTCATTAGATCGTTCGACTTGCCAAATAGAGTGTCTCAGTAGTTTAGAGGAACATCTAAATATGCACCGTGATGAAGTCGCTGGCGTTCTTGTTGAGCCGATGTTGCAAGCAGCCGGGGGAATGGTTATTTGGCCTAGCGAGTTCCTTGCCGGCGTAAGAGCATTGTGTGACAAATATGACACGTTGCTTATTGCTGACGAAGTTCTTACTGGTTTTGGTCGAACTGGACGGATGTTTGCTTGCGAGCATGCACAGGTCGACCCTGACATTCTTTGTTTGTCAAAAGCACTAACAGCAGGTTACCTGCCTTTAGCAGCCACAGTTGCTTCTGAAAAGATCTACGATGCTTTTCTTAGTGAAGATCGATCTCGTACATTCTTTCATGGTCATTCCTACACGGCGAATCCATTAGCATGTGCAGTAGGACTTGCAAGTCTGGATCTTTTTAGGGATGGAGCAGTTCTTGAGCGAATCAGTCGTTTGGAAGAACAACTTCGTACAAGACTAAAGACTATAAAAGAAATAGCAATTGTTGGGGATGTACGTGTTATTGGTGGGGTGGCAGTAATTGAGTTAGAGACAGATTCAGGTGGATATCTTGATCAACTTGGTCCTAAGCTGACATCGATGTTTTTGTCCCGCGGACTCTTATTACGACCATTAGGAAACATTCTTTACTTTATGCCTCCTTATGTAATTACTGATGAAGAAGTAGATTGGGTTATAGATCAGATACGTGCTGTATTGAACAGTATTTGAAAAAGTGGCCGGGCAGGGAATCGAACCCTGACGGTCTTTTGGACCAGCGGATTTTAAGTCCGCAGCGTCTACCAGTTCCGCCACCCGGCCTTTCTAATGTCTATTGAGCATACACGATGTGAATAAGAAGCCGTTGTGAAGATCATTTCAGTGGTCGATGGGATTGCTGGAGGTTTCACTGCTTCCTTGAATCGTAGCGACTGTATCTAAAATGATATTTGCAACTCGAGTTGCTTCAGATTCTTCAGAGAGGAAGAGGCCGGGTTCTATTCGATTTGTATGTATTTCGACAACTGTTGCATTTGAAAACGTTTGTTGGTTTTTGGCAAGTTCTATGGTTTCGTAAAGATAGTTTACTTCGGTAGCTGATCGAAAGAGGTGATCAGGCCTATTAAGGAAACTTCTTAGTGCACCGCTTGCTGGGTCTGGTAGACCATTGGCGTTCTCAGACAGCATGTGGGTAGCCCGTAAAATACCTGTTCTGGCGAGCCACGGCGAATAGGTAAGGAATCTTGAGAATGAGTCAACTTCTGTTTTACTAAGGACAGTGAAATTGGAGTCGATAAGCACAAGAGCCATGACATTTTTTGGATAAGTCGATGCGTATATTTGAACAAAAAGTGCCCCGAGAGAATCACCAACCGCCACAATTGGTCCCTGAATTTTTGCTCCCTCAAGCAATCTTTTCAGTTCTAAGGGTGTCTGGCTCGGGTTGTAAGGGCTATCGCCAGCTTCGCTCCATCCGAGCCCAGCCCTGTCATAACTACAAACACGAGTTTGTTGAGCAACACTGGGTTGAATCCATCCCCACGCAGCAGAAAAGCCAGTTGCAGGAGCTTCGAGTATTACTGTGGGAATACCCTCGCCGGTGCAGTATATGTGTAGTTGATGTCCCCCAACATCGATCTTATGGCCAGGGGCTGGAAAATCCCGACGTTCAAGTGGGGTCGCTATACCCTGATACGTTACCCCAATCGTTAAAACAATTATGGTTGGGATTCCAATTAATAGGCCTGCTTGTTTAAGGCGCCTACGCATACTAGCAGCTTCTCCTGGCAATTATTATCTCTACGATGCTGAATTCTAGTTTCAATTGTCCTTCAGTGTGACCCGAACGTCAGTTTCAGGCAAGCTAGCACTATAATTTATTTATTGGGAATCATTAGCGAAGGTGTTAGCTATATTGATCTAAAGTTTCGAGGGCGGCCACATTCAATTGCAACTGTAATTGTGAGTGGTCCTGGGTACTGTACGCTTATTGACCCTGGGCCAACCATTTGTATTGACCATTTAGAGGCTGGACTGGCATCTCGTGGCTTTAGTGTTGACGATCTCACACATGTTCTGCTTACACATATACATTTAGATCATGCTGGGGCAACCGGCACTCTTGTTCGAAGAAATTCTGATTTACAAGTAATGGTACATGAGCGAGGTGCACGTCATCTTGTGGACCCAACACGATTACTTGACAGTGCAGCCAGACTTTATGGAAATCAACTCAAAAATTTGTGGGGAGATTTTCTCCCTATTCCTGAAGCTAACATTACAGAACTAGCAGGAGGGGAGTGTATTGCACTCGGCAGTCGAAAGTTAGAGGTAGCTTATACCCCAGGTCATGCTAGTCACCATGTTAGTTATTTTGATCCAAGCAGTCGTGTTGCCTATGTTGGTGATACAGCTGGAGTAACAATCGCCGGAGATTACGTGCTTCCACCTACACCACCTCCAGATATTGATCTGGAGGCATGGCGAGTTAGTCTCAAACAGATTGAAAGTTGGGGGCCAGAATCATTGTTTATTACACACTATGGCATGCGGACTAATCCGAAGGCTCAGTTAGAGTCATTGCGTAAGAATATTGACCGATTTGCAGAAAAATCACGTCAGCTACTTGAAGAGCCAGGTACAGCCGATGAACGTTTAGAAAGTTTTACTATCTGGGTTCGAAACGAACTACGTCGTGAAATGGGAGAAGCACAGGCAGCCATCTATGATCTCTCGGCACCGCTTAACCTTCTTTGGTTAGGCCTTGCTCGCTACTGGAGTAAGAGAGGAATTCCTTCCTAGGACTCGGCTGGATAGCTTTCTGTGAGTGTCTTTGGTAGAAGGTTGACCAGTGCGGCATTAAGAATGTTTGGATCTCTAGTGGGAAGTTGGATCAATAGCGCACGGCGCTGACCTGCCTCGAGAGAAACAAAGTCGCCAATTGCTTGTGCTTGTTGAAGAATCCCAAATGAATATGATTCGTTTGGAATAGGCAAATCATTTTCTGGCTTGGCAGTAATGATAATAAAAAGTCCATTTCTTTTCCCACCTTTATGTAACTGGCCCGTCGAGTGAAGATACCTTGGGCCATAGCCTAGTGTTGTTGCGTGTCCAGAGATACTGGAGACAGTGGCGCAAAACTTTTTAAGAATTTCTTCGATTTTTATTTCTGACGTTGGGAGGTAGGCAAGTAGTCCTAAATAATCATCAGTTGTAAGTAGCTCTAGGAAGTGCCGAGGTTCCTTCTTTTTTAGTTGCTGGCGCGCACTATCACTGAGTAAAAATTTAGCATCTTTGGTGATAGCGTCTGGTTTTGTTAGGGGAAGTTGCCCAGAGGCACTATAAATATCTAATAGTTTTTTTGTTGTTTTTTTTGATTGCTGAACATTGGGTTCATTGAAGGGGTTTACACCAAGAAGGAACCCTGCTGTTGCAGTAGCCATTTCCCAGCGAAAGAATTCGCCCCCCAGAGAGTTTGTATTCGGCATTTGTATCTTTAGAATTGGGCAGGAAGTAGCTTTGAGTCTTGCAACAATCTCTGGATCTGTTTCTTTGTCTGAGAGGTCAATGACCACTGCAGATCTGTCTGTCCCGTAATGTGGAAGCAGTGAGTCGCTTGTAATCGGCACTATCCCCATATCTTGTTTGCCAGTGCTTTCAGCGATTAGTTGTTCTATCCAAAGACTAAGCGAAGCTAGTCTCTTTGGAAGAATGAGTGTTAACTTATCTCGTCCAGCCTTGGCAGCAACAGCTATGAATACTCCAAGTGTAAGACCTGGATTGTGTTGTAGTTTTTCATTTCTACACGCAGTAGCCATAAGATCTGCCTGATTGAGTATTGTTTCAAGTGGCATTCCTAACAATCCCGCTGGGACGAGTCCAAAGAATGATAAAGCTGAGTACCGACCACCAACATCAGACGGATTGATAAAAATTTCTCGAAAATGTTGATCTACTGCGTACCGATGGAGGTCTGTATTCTCGTCTGTTATGGCGATAAATCTAGATCCAAGGTCTGTGCAACTTTCTGCTTCGAGACGGTGACGCACTTCCTTAGCGATTAAAGTTGTTTCAATCGTTGTTCCAGACTTACTTGAGATGATAAATAGTGATGTAGAAGTTTTTTCAAGAGCTCTGCGGATTTCAACTGGATCAACAGAATCCAGCATGAGAAATTTTGGAGCGTGCTTTGATCGGCCTATTGTCCGATGCATTACTTCTGCAGCAAGGCTTGAACCACCCATGCCAAGAAGTACGATATCTGAGAAATCTTTGGTCTGGACTTCTTTGGCGAGTTGTTCAATTTTTTGAACTTGTGGTTTTATCCAGTCAATAATAGAGAGCCATCCAAGACGACTACTAATTTGGGTTTTAATATCAGAGTTCTTACTCCAATCCTCAACACGTCTCGACCAGAGCGCGTCCACAAAACGAATTTGTTCTAGCATGGCAAATGCGCTATGAACATCTTGCTCAAGCTTTCCCGGGTCAACAGAGCACAAGGAGGAAGTCACAATTTACTAGGAAGGGTATGAATGACGGTTAACGTATGTCAAACATGAAAAACTATAACATAATAAAAATCATGCGTTGCTTGTGGGGGGGCTTACTCGTAGTCTTTTTGGCGTCGTGTTCAAATAGTCAGTTTGATGACAATAAGACACAGCCTGGAAAGACTGTTTTTGAAGGGGTTAATACTGAAGAGCCTGTTATAGCAATTCAGCAAGAGCGTCCAAGAATTGTTATCCTCGGAGACAGTTTAACTTATGGTTATGGCCTTGACCGTTCAGAATCATATCCGTTTTTACTTCAGGAGCGACTTGATCAATCCGGCAATAATTACGAAGTAGTGAATGCAGGTATTTCTGGAGACACTTCGGCCGGAGGTCTTCGAAGACTTAACTGGGTTCTTGAAGGCGATGTCCGTGTTCTTATTATTGAACTTGGTGCGAATGATGGGTTGCGGGGGCTTCCAGTAGAAGCACTTCGTCATAACTTAAGTGAAATTATTGAACGGGCTCAGGAAAAGGGAATAGTTGCAGTGTTAACAGGAATGGAGGCACCACCAAACTATGGGTCTGTATACACGCAAGAGTTTAGAGAGGTTTACCAAGAATTAGCCCGTACATACAAAGTTCACTTTGTGCCATTTCTTCTAGAAGGCGTTGCAGGGAATCCAGACCTAAATCTTGCTGATGGGATTCATCCCAATACTGCTGGAGCACGCATTGTCGAAGAGACGCTGTGGAATACGTTGAAGCCACTTTTGGATGAGCTCTCACAATGATTGAGTTTAGGGCTGTTTCTAAGATTGTAAGTAGTGGCGGGAGACCTCTTACGATTCTTGACTCGCTTAATTTAGTTGTACCTTCGGGGCAGTCTTTAGCTGTTGTCGGACCTTCGGGAAGCGGAAAGTCCACTTTGTTAGGACTTTTAGCAGGCCTTGATATACCCACCACAGGAGAAATTCTTATCAATGGTGAGGATATTACAAAGCTTAGTGAAGACGATCTGGCAAGACTTCGAAGTAGCACAATTGGTTTCGTGTTTCAGTTCTTTCACTTAGTACCATCTTTAACTGCAATTGAAAATATTTTAGTCCCTATGGAAATAGCTAATTTTAGCAATGTTGCTGATCGCGCACATTCTTTGCTCAATCAAGTAGGGCTTACTGGTCGTGCGGCTCACTATCCATCACAGTTGTCAGGAGGGGAGCAGCAGCGAATTGCAATTGCACGGGCGTTAGCAAATTCACCTTCAATTGTGTTAGCTGATGAACCAACAGGAAATTTAGACTCTGCAACAGGTCGTTACATCATGGATCTGCTTTTTGAGTTTCATCGTGCACATGAAACAACATTAGTTTTAGTAACACACGATGACGATCTTGCTTCGCGTGCCGATATCAAATTGTTGCTTCGAGACGGGAAGTCTGTTGAGGAGACTAAGAGAAAATGATGTTTGTTGTACTGATGGCGATTAGGGAGTTGAGGTCTTCCTGGCGTCGATTGGTAATTTTCTTTGCTTGTATCTCCATAGGCGTTGGTTCCATTGTTACGCTTCGCTCGGTTATCCAAAGTGTGAGACATGGACTTGCTAACGAGTCTCGAACGATGTTAAGCGCAGATTTAGTTATTTCAAGCAATGATCCATTTACAGAAGATGTGCTTAAGCGTGTTGCTCTTGAGGAGAATAACGGACGTATTAGCCAAAAAATAGAAACTATTGAATTGCCAACAATGGTCAGGCCTGCTGATAAGAATCGTGATATTGCCCGTATGGTTGAGCTTCGTGCTGTGCCGCCGAAATTTCCACTTTATGGTTCTGTTGAGCTTAAGGATAGTTCGTATCTGCACTCAAGCATGAGAGATCGTGGCGTACTTGTTAAGCCAGAACTGCTAGCACAGTTAAATATGGATATTGGTGAACCCCTTCTAATTGGGAACGAGACTTTTACAATTCGAGCTGTCATTTCTTCAGAGCCAGGTCGAGACATGGGGGCATTTAGTCTTGGTTCACGCGTGATGATTGACGTCGAAGATTTGTCAGCAACAGGGCTCCTATCATTTGGTAGTCGTGTGTCGTACCAATTATTACTTCAGGTTCCAGAACCGCTGGCAGATGAATTATTAGTAGATCTTCAGGAAGCTTTCGCTAATGAATTTGTAAGGATTAGATCTTATCGTCGTGCTGACAATCGTATTGGAGAGAATTTTCAGCAGGCCGAGAATTACTTAAGCCTGACTGGGCTTGTTATTTTGATTCTTGGAGGCATTGGAGTTTCTAGCGTAACGCGTGTTTTCATTCAGCAGAAAATTAAGAGTGTTGCAATTTTAAAGTGTGTTGGCGCTACCACCAGTCAAATATTGAGAGTGTACGTAGCACAGATTTTATTTCTTGGAATAGCTGGAAGCTTTCTTGGAGTCATTCTTGCTGGTCTTATTGTTGAGATGATTCCTTTGCTTGTTGGAGAGGTTTCACAATTTATTGAAATTGACTACGGGCTGACGTTGTCAGCTGTTTTACAGGGTGTCAGTGTAGGGCTGGTTGTTTCGTTACTTTTTGCTCTCGTGCCTCTGTTGGCACTTCGACAGATTAAGCCCTCAGTGCTACTTCGACAGGAAGCGTTAGCAAAAAACCGTATCGATTTGGTGCGATTAGTCGCAACTGTTGCTGCAGCTTCTATGTTATTGATTGTGGTTGCTTGGCAAGCGGGATCTTTTCAAGTCGCATTGATCCTGATAAGTGGGTTTCTTGTGGTTGCGGGGTTGCTTTATACCGCAGGGGTAATTCTTGTTCGTGCGGTACAACCCTTTCGTCATACTAGGTCATTCGCACTTCGACATGCTGTGAGGCATATTTCCCGTTCTGGAAGTCAGACAGGCGTAGTGCTTTTAGCAGTAGGTCTCGGTGTGTTTTTTATTCTTGGTGTTCGGAGTTTGCAGGAAAACTTAGTTGAAAATTTTTCTATGCAGATTGAGGAAGGTGCTCCGGACATGTTTTTACTCGACGTACAACAAGACCAGCGTGAGGCGTTAGCTCAATTTATTTCTTATTTTAATGGCAATGATTCTTCTCTAACCTTAGTGCCGGTTCTTCGTGCACGTGTTGTTGCTGTGCGTGGTCAAGAGGTTAATCTTGATAGTTTTGAGGATGTGAGAGGGCGAGGGTCGCTTTCAAGGGAGTATACAGTTACCTATCGGAGCACTCTTGAGGCGAACGAGGAAGTTTCAGAGGGCACATGGTGGGATTCCACACCTGCCGAAGCAGTAGAAGTATCTATTGAAGAGAGTCTACAGGAACGCTTTGGCATTCAACCAGGCGATCAGATGACGTTTAACATTCTTGGGCGTGATGTTACAGCTCTAGTTTCAAATATCCGTAAAGTAAATTGGGGAGATTTCAGAACTGGTGGATTTATGTTTGTTTTTCGGCCAGGGCCATTTGAAGAGCTCCCGCACACGTATATTTCAATTGCGCATGGTCCAGGGGACGTAGAAGCACGTGCAGAATTAGTGTCAGGTTTAGCTAGACAGTTTTCAAATGTTTCAGTTATTGACTTGCGTGAGGTGCTCATTACCGTTCGCAATGTTGTTGAGAGTGTCACTATTGGCGTGACGACTGTAGGCCTGGTAGTCCTGCTCAGCGGGGTCCTGATTCTTGTAGGAACTGTGTCTATGACAAAATTTCAACGGATATACGAGTCTGCGATCTTAAAGACTCTTGGAGGAAGGGCTAAGCTTGTAGCTACCATCTTGTTACTTGAGTATGGAGTAGTTGGTGTAATTGCTGGTGCGATCGGCGCGATTGGTGCGATGGGATTTAGTTGGGCGGTCGCATACTTTGTTTTTGAAATGTCCTGGATCTCGAACCCAGCATTGTCAGTGGGTGGCATTGTTTTGACAGCGATTATTGTGTCTATTACTGGTGTGGTTGCCAGCGCAGATGTCTTAAGACACAAACCGTTGACAACTCTTAGGGCAGAGTAGATCACGTAAAACTGCTAAGGAAATTTTAAGAAAACCCCCTGCCTTGCTCGTGATAGCATTAATAATTGTACTTCTTCTAATAGTTCTTTTATGTGGTGTCTGTATAGATGAATTTTCAGATTTATCGTGATGAATTGTTACTTAAGAAAACAGAGCTAACTGCAGGTAGTTCTGCAAAGCCTATCCAATCGACTATCGAGAATAACTCTGGCCGACAAGGAGATATGGCTGATCAAGCGACGGGAAACAATGAAGTTCACATCCATCTTAAGCTAAAGCAGACTGATGCAAAAATTCTTCAAGCAATTGATGAAGCGCTTCGACGTATTGAAGACGGAACATTTGGCATTTGTCAGGATTGCGGAGAAAAGGTCTCTAGCGCACGCTTAAGAGCCATCCCCTGGACGCGTTCTTGCATTGCATGTAAGGAAAAACAGGGTTAGATTAATTACTCATTAAATCTTACTAAGTGGTTGCACTTGTAGTTCCTTGTTGTCTTTTAGCACGTTAGGCATCAAGTGGTTGCACTGAACTGTTAAGCTGGTCTTTTGTTGTGAATAGCTTCTGTACATGTGTCAATTTCACTAAGTAGTATTTTGTTCCATGCCTTCTATTCCAGTAGCGGTTGCAATTGGTAGTAATCTTGGGAACCGAGAAAAGATTATGCATGAAGGCCTTTCTCGTCTTGAGGCAATTATCTCAAATATTCAGCTGTCTCCATTCATTGAAACTGTTCCGAGCGGTGTTGCTAGGCAGCCTTTATTTTTAAATGCTGCATTGACCGGGATGACTGAAGTAGCTGCACCCGTACTTCTCGAAACCTTGTTAAAGATAGAGGAGGCATGTGGTCGAGAGCGACCTTATTCTGGTGCACCTCGAACACTTGATCTGGATCTTATTTTGTATGGCCAGCTTATTATTAACGAGCCTAAGCTTACTGTTCCACATCCAAGATTCAGAAAAAGGTTTTTCGTGCTTGAGCCACTTGCTGAAATTGCTCCAGACTGGGTAGATCCAGTGACAGGTTTAACAATTAACGAACTTCGCTTAAAACTGCCCCCGTTGTCCTAGCTTTTAAATTTTCCAGTTTGAGCTTCTGTTGAAATTTATCTGGAGATATCTATACTGTGCCACTAGCGTAGATAGCATTAAATAACAATTTAAATGTAGCGTGCGATTGCCCACGGTGGTGAGTGTGGAAGCCTAGTAGAATGACACGTCCGACACCAACGGCAGCATCAATTACAGCAGGATGGCCTTGCAAGTATTTTTCTCCACTAGCCCAACCACTGAGTAACAAATTTTGTTTTGGATAGCTGGCAACAACAGCTAATGAAACTTGTTTGGCAAGAGGGTTTATTTTTATTTCATCTGGGTACATTAGTTTGAAGGCCGGGCTCTTGTTAAAAAAGGCGGCTGTTTGTGCTTGCACACCCCAGCCAAGTGGATGCCTGTTATTAACTGAGACTCGGAGCAAAGTTCCAGGCACATTAAATTGCTTTATCGAAAGTGTGGTAGCAATATTTCGTACTGGCAGGTCAAAGGCATGAATTGCAAGAGTGCTTGCATTGCCTTGTGCAATGAGAGTGCCCCCGTTAGTAACGAATTTCTTGATTTGTTCAACTCCTACTGAAGTCATACCGCCCACATATTTTGAGGGCATAGTTCCAGGGGAAAATCCGTGCACAATTTCGTTGTAAGTTGCATCTGGGAGAATTAATACATCGAACTCACCACGGAGTTTTCCAGAACGGATTCTTTGGTCTCGTAGTTGAGTGTAAGGAAATTCGTATTGTTCAAGTAGCCAGCGAGTCCAACCTTCGTTGCTGGTTTCTCCCCAAGGGCTGTAGACACCTACTCTTGGAAGAGCGAGAGAGGCTAATGCAATATTTGATGTTTGCTTGAGGCCATGAATACGAAGACCGAGTTCTTTTGCTAAAGAATCTATTTTTTCGTGAGTTTCATGTGTGTTAACTACAATGAATGTGCCAGCTGGCCAAGTCTTACCGTTTGCTTCGAACTTTTTGAGCGACCGGAATATTACCTCTTTCATTAGAAGTAGTCTGTTCATAGCAATGAAAGAATTATTAGTCCTGGGATCGATAGCGTAAGCTTTACGTCCCGTTCCAAGGATACGTCCGTGCAGGCTGTCAGAGTTTACGACTGGTTCTGTTTTTAAGTTGAGACGTTGAAGGAATTTATCAACCCTGACTCCCATTTTAAGATTAAGCGTCCAGCCACTCACGTCATAGGGACTCTGAGTTTTTAGGACTGCGGGCTGTGATTTTTTTGGATAGCTTTGAGGATTCAAAAGGTCTCGAATATATGGGAGGAAAGGTTGGGATCCTTTGATTACAAATGACCCGGCTTGATAGTTTTTGTTGTTAACTCTGAAGGGTTCTGTCGCACGTTCAATTTCTACTCCTCCAGTTTGAAGTGTCCGAACCATATGAACAGCAGCGCCAGAGTCCCATTGTTTGACAGGAATCACATAAGTTTCTTTAGCTCCCATCTCCATGGAGGTTTTTGCCATTCGGTAGATGTTATAGAGCCAAGATTCCTTTTTTTTTGAACCGATATCTAAAACAGCTATCGATGCACTAACCATGTAGTCGCAGGAATCTCTCATTGTCCAGGCCCCGCCTTTGTAAGGGAGAGGGTAGTCTGAACTTGGTACGAGTGTTGGTTTACCGTTATGGAAATATTTTGGGAAAGTTATCGGATTGTGATTCGTGGGTGTAGCTGAGGCATGGGCAGTTTCCGTCAAAATTCCGATCATGTTGTGAAAATACGGTGCCGTTCGCATACCTCCATTCCACCAGGTATTAAAGTTAATACGGGAGATAGCGCCAGACTTTTTCTCGTGCGCCAGACGATGCTGAATAGCTTGACCAATCTTATCAACACCTTCAATAACGAGTCTTGGAATGTGGCTGTTTGAAGGTTCAGCAAAGGGAGGAATGAAAATTCTAGCTGGGAACGGTGGTGCCTGGTGGTGATCATAGACAATTTGGGGTAAAAATTCTTTATAGAGTTGTCTAGCGATATTACGTGTTTCAAGCTGCGTAAACATGAACCAATCACGGTTGTTGTCATGCCCCGCGTACCGTTGGTACGGCCAGGGCAGTCTCGTTTCCCATGGAGTTCCCATATTAGAGTTGTACCAGTTAGCAACCATGGTTGTTCCATCTGGGTTCATATCTGGGACAAGCACAAAGATTACGTCTTCACGGATTCTTTTGACTTCCAGGCTTTCACTGGCCGAGATTTTCCAAGCCAGCCATGGTGTGGATTGAACGTTAGCAACTTCTGTTGAGTGCAATCCAAAATTTATCCAGACGATTGCTTTTCCTTTGCGAGCAAGGTTCCGCGCTTCTTCCTTGCTGAGGGGATTGCCAGAGGCGTTTCTGTTGAGGGCAAGGGATCGAGAGATATTTTTGTAGTACTCCAGTTGATTGAGGTTTTGTTCAGATGAAATCACAGCTAAGAACTGGGTGCGTCCCTCAGTTGTTCTGCCTATGTCAAAGAGTTTGACTCGGCCTGTCGAAGCAGACAAGCTTTGAAAGTAGTCAGCAATTTTCTCGTAAGTTGCCAATGAGTAATCAGTGCATGGCGGGAAGCCTAAAATATTTTCTGGAAGAGGAATCTTGTTGGTGGTGACAGGGGAGGCTACGCCGATGCCAAGCGTCACACATCCTAATACCGTTAACGCGCGAATCCAATTTGACATGAAGTTATGCTAGGCGGTCTTATTTGCCAAATGGGATAGTTGGTTTAATGTAGCCTCTAGAAGATTGTCTGGTGTTGATGCTCCAGAGGTAAGTCCGATTTGCACTTTACCTGCTTGTGGCAACCAAGCGTGACTGGTTATTTCCTCTTTACTTCCTACCGGTTTGTGTTTAATTGCATCTGTTGAGACGAGGCAAGATGGTTCGGCTATATGGTATGTGTTGATTTTACTCGTACAGATTCGAGCCAGATTGCAAGTATTACTGCTGTTATATCCTCCGATTACGATCATTAAGTTGAGATGAGTTTTATCGAGTAGATGAGTCACTGCATCTTGCCGATCTTGTGTAGCGCTACATATAGTGTCGAAGGCAAGAAACTGCGAGTTAAGGGACGCTTTCCCATAGCGTGTTGCGATGGCTTCTCGAAACATTTCTCCGATCTTGAGAGATTCTGAGCTAAGCATTGTTGTTTGATTTGCACAACCTATACGGACAAGATCTCGCTTTGGATCAAAGCCTGGTGAGATTGCCTTGGAAAACCTCTTGAGAAATTTCCTTGTCTCCCCGCCAGAACGGATGTAGTCACACACAATAGCTGCTTCATTTTGATCAAGGACAATGAGGTAGTGTCCAGAACTCGTTTTGAGAGCCTGAGAAGCGGTTGCCTGGGTTTCTTCATGCCAGTACTTCCCGTGGATTACAGAGGTGTAGCCTTCTTCCGTATAGCGTTTTACATTTTTCCATACATTGAGGACAGAACCGCAGGTGGTGTCCACTAACGTACAGCCTTGGTTTCCCAAGAGTTCGAGTGTGCGAATTGTTACCCCAAAAGCAGGAATAATAACAACGTCACTTGGAGTGAGAGCATTGATGCTTTCGTCTTGATCACTAAGAAATCGGATCCCATGGCTACGAAGCTGCTCGTTTACGTGCGGATTATGAATAATTTCACCTGTCAAAAAAATTTGACGGTCAGGAAAGCGCTTATGGGCTTGGTAGGCATAGTCAACGGCGCGATCGACTCCGTAGCAGAAGCCAAATTCTTCTGCTAAATGTACAGTGAGCCTGCCTTCAGTAAATTGAAAATTGTTTTCCTTAATTTTAGAAACTAGAGGGCTGTTATAGCTCTGGGCGAGAATTTCTGAAACTTCATGCTTGAGTTCGAGGCCTTTTCGAAAGATAAGGGGGGGCACCTTTTCATTATAGTTTCATGAAGCTAATTACATGATGTCTTGTCTTTGACAATTGTGATCTTGGCTAAATTTTGAATTAGATAGGTAGTTAGCTTCTATTTTGAGTAGCTACTGCTGTATATTATTTAGTTGTTAATAAACGGAGCATAGATGTCAAAACAGGCCGAACGCTTAGAAGAACTACAGAAAGCTGGAATTCTTGAAGTCAAAAAAGCTTATTGGAATTTAAATGAGCCAGAGCTATATGAGGAAGCAATTCGCCGGGGAGAAGGCATTATTGCCGCCGAAGGTCCAATAGTTTGTACTACCGGTTCGAATACAGGGCGTTCGCCGAACGATAAGTTTACGGTCCGAGAACCCTCAAGTGAAAAAAATATTCATTGGGGCAATGTGAACAAGGACATTGACGCTAAGAGTTTTGACTTGCTCCACACAGACATTGTGAGCTATTTGGCTGACAAGGAGGTTTTTGTTCTTGATGGCTGGGCGGGGGCCGATTCCAACTATCGTCTTCCTATTCGCGTTGTAAACGAACTTGCCTGGAACAATCTTTTTGCCAGAAATATGTTTATTGCAGAATCGGATCCTGCGCTACTAGCCAAACATCAACCAGAGTTTACTGTGATTTCTGCGCCAGGTTTCAAGGCTGATCCAAAGAGACACCAGACAAAATCAGATGTTTTTATCGTAGTGCACTTTGGACGTAAGTTGGTTCTTGTAGGTGGCACCAGCTATGCAGGAGAAGTAAAAAAATCAATTTTTAGTGTGATGAATTACTTGCTTCCACTTAAGGGTGTACTTTCAATGCATTGTTCAGCCAATATCGGCCCTGACGGTGACACTGCATTATTCTTTGGACTTTCTGGTACTGGAAAAACCACTCTTTCCAGCGATCCCAATCGCCGTTTAATTGGAGACGATGAGCATGGTTGGAGCGATACTGGGGTATTCAATTTTGAAGGTGGTTGTTACGCAAAGGTGATCAAGCTTTCGTCAGAGGCTGAACCACAAATCTATGCTACGACTCGACGGTTTGGAACAATCCTTGAGAATGTTGTTGTTGATTCAAATAGGAATCTAGATTTAGACAATGATTCATTGACTGAAAATACGCGTGGTTCTTATCCGATATCTTTTATTGATAATGCTGTTGCGTCTGGTCAAGGTGGACACCCGACTAACATTGTTATGTTGACTGCAGATGCCTACGGCGTTTTACCGCCTATTGCGCGTCTTACACCTGATGGCGCTGCGTACCACTTCCTTTCTGGCTATACTGCAAAAGTTGCAGGAACTGAACGTGGTGTTACTGAGCCAAAAGCGGCATTTAGCACATGTTTTGGGGCACCATTCCTTCCGCTTAATCCAAATATATATGCAGAGTTGCTTACTGAGAAGATCGCTGCTCATAATGCGCGTGTTTGGTTAGTTAATACCGGATGGACGGGGGGCGCTTATGGCACAGGCTCACGAATGTCAATTGCGCATACGCGTGCCATGATCACAGCAGCTTTGACTGGTGCATTAGATCAGGTTGACTACCAGACGCATGAAATCTTTAATTTTGATGTGCCGAAATCTTGCCCGAATGTTCCAGTAAAAATTCTAGACCCGCGTGGAACATGGGCAGACCCGAGTGCTTATGATAAACAAGCTCACGAACTTGCGGCAATGTTTGTAAAGAACTTTGAAAAATTTAAGAAAGACGTTTCTCCAGCTGTTGTTTCTGCTGGGCCGAAGATGTGAGTTACGAAACAGTCATCGGGCTTGAAATTCACGCCCAGCTCCGAACACAGACAAAAATATTTTGTGGGTGTAGCACTGAATTTGGTGCTACGCCTAATTCTCAAGTGTGCCCAGTTTGTTTAGGATTACCTGGAGCGTTACCTGTACTTAACCGACATGCTGTAGATTTAGCCATTAAGGCGGCGCTGGCTTTAGGTTGTGAGATTCAAGACCTTTCAATCTTTGCTAGAAAAAATTATTTTTATCCTGATCTCCCGAAGGGATATCAAATCTCACAATATGAACAGCCTTTAGCATTAAAAGGTTTAGTTAGATTTGATGTTAGTGGTCACTCGCGGTCTGTTGGAATTACACGTGTTCATATGGAAGAGGATGCAGGAAAATCACTTCACGAAGGTTTCAGTAGTTCCGAGTTCTGTACTTACCTTGATTTTAATAGGAGCGGAGTGCCGTTAGTTGAGATTGTTACTGAGCCAGAGATGCGTTCTTCTGACGAGGCCGCTGCCTTTTTTACCTGGTTGAGAGACATGCTTGTTTGGCTTGGCGTAAACGATGGCAACATGGAAGAAGGTAGTCTAAGATGCGATGCTAATGTATCAATAAGGCCAGTTGGTCAATCGTCGCTAGGAACAAAGGTTGAAGTTAAAAACATCAATTCTTTCCGCTATCTTCAAAAAGCTCTTAACTACGAAGTTGATCGTCAGATTGATGTTGTAGATAAAGGAGAGGCTATACAGCAAGAAACACGTCTTTGGGATTCTGCCGGCTCCCGCACATTGTCAATGCGTAGCAAGGAAGAAGCTCATGATTATCGTTATTTCCCCGAACCGGACCTTCCGCCCTTGGTTACTGATACTGAGCGTGTAGCGGCTGTTCGAGCGACGATGCCAGAGCTTCCAGACGCGCGGCGACTCAGATTTATCAAAGAATATGGAATTCCAGAATATGATGCTGGAGTGTTGACCCAAACTGTTGAGCTAGCTGATTATTTTGAGGAGACAGTTGCTGCAGGTGTGAGTGGCAAGGGTGCTAGTAATTGGATTATGGGTGAGTTGCTTCGCATTATTAAAGAGAACAACGTAGAGATTGGAAGCGTTTCATTAAAACCCAATGCTCTAGCTGGACTCATTGCTTTGATTGAAAAGGGTGTTATTAGCAGTTCGACCGCAAAAGACGTATTTGGAAAGATGTATGAGTCTAACCAGCCAGCTTCTGAAATTGTTGAGCGTGAGGGGCTTGCTCAAATTGGTGACAAAGAGTCACTTCATAAAATTGTATGTAAAACTATTGATGCAAATGCAGACGCAGTGACGCAATATCAAGCTGGGAAGCATGTGGCATTGGGGTTTTTGATAGGCCAAGTGATGAAGGCTAGTCAAGGCAAAGCTAATCCAAAGCTTGTCAATGAGTTGCTTAAAGAAGAGTTAGGCAAGAATTTTTAGAACTCGAACTAATTTGCTAAGTTCAATAAAGAAAGCCTGTTTTCCAAAGGCGAGAAGGAAAGCATTTTTCTAAACTAGACAGGCTTTTTAGTAACTATTGACAGTTGCTGTCTTTGCTGATTACACTCAGGTTGGTTTTTATTTGTCGTTACAAACATTACCGGGGCAATCGTCACATAGTGTTTTTAGTTCTCGTCCAAAGGGCGATTGTGATGCTGTGTACAATTTTTACCGAGAAGAATTTTTCCGCTGTCAGCGTTGTCTAGAGGCTCAGCGTGAATACTATTCGGAAACAACTATTCAGGATGTTGAGCGGGTTTTGATGCTCATCATGGCGAAGCTTGAAAGTCTTTGTACAAGCTCTGATACAAGCCACCAAGTTCTTGATCGTCTCCTTCATCAATTTAATATAGTCACCGGCTCCTCTACCTGGTCTGAACCACGACAGGTTAACTAACACTGACCCTCCTTGATCTCCGCCACGATGTGTTGGCGATTATATCTTCAGCAATTGTTGCAGCTGACGCGCGCACCCTTATTGAGACTTCCTTAGCAGACGTTAGCTTACGTCGTCGACTGGTAGATTCTTCTGCTTTAGATGTAATTTCCGTTGGGAAAGCAGCAGACGGCATGCTGGCTGGAGTTCAGGCAGTTTCTCTGAAACCACTACGTCGTGTAATTGGTATAGGTATAAATAGCAGGCCCGTACAGTCTTCTGATGTTGAGTGGTATAGAGGGTCTCATCCAATTCCAGGAGAGAATAGTGTTAGGGCAGCCAAGCGTGCAATGGAGATTGCTAGTCTGAGCCGTCCGGAAGATCACCTGCTAGTATGTTTATCTGGCGGTGCATCATCCTTAATGGCATTGCCAAATAGGGAAGTCTCGCTCCGAGATAAGCAGCAAACAATTCGACTATTACTTGAGAGGGGGGCTGATATTACGGAACTCAATACGGTCCGTAAGCATTTATCCAGGATTAAAGGAGGACGTTTATCCGAGGCCTGCGCAGGGACAGTTTCTACTCTGGTGATATCTGATGTGGTCGGTGACGAGCTTTCGGTGATTGGTTCTGGTCCTACTGTTTCTGATCCGACTCAGCCTGGGATGGCGCTTGAAGTATTAGAAAAATTTGGTGGACGAGAATCTTATCCGAAGCAAGTGGTAGCTTTTCTAGAGGACAAAAAAGCATCTGATTCTAGTGAAAGCAGATTGTCTTCTAGGATATTAAATACAAAAAATCATACTCGAATCGTTGGTAACGGGCGTGTTGTTGTAGAGGGAGCTCGTCGGGCTGCAGAGGATCGAGGATATCGAGTTAACGTTCTCCCAGAGCCGATCGTCGGTGAAGCCCGTACTGTAGCGTTGACGTACGCAAACGATCTATTGCAAGTCTCTCGAGGGTTGAAAGCGCCCCTATGTCTTATTGCTTCAGGAGAAACAACCGTTCGGGTAACTGGCGCAGGGTCTGGTGGGAGAAACCAAGAATTTGCCCTAGCATTAGCCCTTGAGGTTAAGAAGTTTGATATAGATGTAGTTGTTGCAAGTATCGGGACTGATGGGATTGATGGTCCAACTAATGCAGCTGGTGCGATAATTGATACAACGACAATCGTTAGGGCAAGTAACGCAGGATTAAAAGCACCTAGTCATTATCTAAAGGAAAATAATTCTTACGAATTTTTTTCTAGGCTTGGAGATCTTATTAGAACTGGTCAAACTGAGACTAATGTTGGCGATCTTCACGTTGCTTTAATAGCAAATAGTTCTGAGAATTTTGAGTCTATTCCACATTTCTGATGCCACCAATAAATAATCTTCTTAGCCTGATTCGAAAAAACGTGCCTTATCCAGCAACATCAGAAGAAATTTTTCAGTTGCTCAGAATTTCAAATAAACAGAGATCTGACTTTACTCGGCAATTTAAGGTTTTAATCTCCAAAGGTAAGTTGGTTCAGGGACGAGGAGATCGCTTTAGTCTTCCTGAGATGAAAAATTTTACAGTTGGTCGATTGGTTACGAATCCAGCTGGCTTCGGTTTCGTGATCCCAGACGATATTCATAACAGCACGAAAACTCAGAAGAGGTCAAGAGATCAGGATATTCATATTAGTTCTGGAAATCTAATGAACGCAATGCATGGGGACCGTGTTGTCGTTCGTATTAAACGGCGGACAAAAGCAGGCGTGGATGGACAAATTGTTCAAATTCTTGAACGAGGCAACCCAAGGGTGGTCGGGTCTTTTCAACGCACTGACCTAGGGGTTGCCTATGTTGTGCCTTTTGATCGTCGGTTGCTAATGAATATTAAGTTAGTAGTTAAAAGTAAATTTGATGTCAAGCCTGGTCACATAGTAGTTATTGAAATAACACGATGGCCGTCTGAAGCACATCAGCCTGTTGGAAGGATTATTAAAGTCCTTGGTTCGTTAGATGAGCCAGGTGTTGATACAAGCGTTGTCATTCACATGTGTGGCATCCCAGAGACACATAGTCAGGATGCTTTAAATGAGGGGCGACGTTTAGGTGCAACTGTAAAGAAAAGCGACCTGGAAGGACGTACGGATTTTCGTTCTTTAGTAACAGTAACTATTGATGGGGAAGATGCTAGAGATTTTGATGATGCAATTACCATTGAGAAACTCAAGGACGGTCATTATCGCCTGGGTGTTCATATTGCAGATGTTGCGCATTATGTAAAAGAGGGAGGGGCTCTAGATATTGATGCCTATCAGAGAGGGACTTCTGTTTATTTTTCTGAAAGGGCAGTTCATATGTTTCCCTCAGAACTTTCCACAGAACTATGTAGCCTAAAGCCAAATGTGAATCGACTTGTTCAATCGTGTTTTATGGATCTTAATAGTAGTGGACAGGTTGTTAGGTACGAATTACATGACAGCGTAATTAGAAGCAATGCTCGGATGACCTATTCTGAGGTGAAAGAAATTTTAGTTGATCGTAATGACGTGCTGAGGTCGAAGTATAAATCGTTAGTGCCAAAGTTTGAACTCATGCAGGAGTTGTTTGAGTTGCTTCATAAGAAACGAAAACTCAGGGGAACTATAGATTTTGATCTTCCTGAAGCTAAAGTGGTCATGACTCAAAAGGGAGAGGTTAAGGAAGTCGTTGCGGTTGAGAGGAATGTAGCTCATCGTATTATTGAAGAGTTCATGCTTTTAGCCAATGAAACTGTAGCAGAGCATCTAGATAGGAACAGTATTCCAGCTCTTTATCGCATTCATGAATCACCTGATGCAAATAAAGTAGAAGACTTTAAATATTTTATTAAAACTCTTGGACACGGTCTTGGTGTAGGCAGGACACTGGTCAAGCCTAAACACTTTCAACAGCTTATCGACCGCGTTCGTGGCACATCAGAAGAACGACCGATTTCCTCCCTAATGCTCAGAACAATGCAGAGAGCGCGCTACGATGCTTTGAGTCTTGGTCATTTTGGATTGGGAACTAAGTATTACACGCATTTTACATCCCCAATTCGTCGGTACCCTGACCTAGTTGTCCATCGGATGTTGCGGGAGTCAAGGCAAGGTAAGTTGTTGCGGAAACGTCGAGAAAACCTTACTCAGACCCTTCCTAAAATTGCCCAGCAGATGTCTGAGATGGAACGTCGAGCTACTGAAGCTGAACGCCAACTTTTACAGTGGAGGAAGGTTCGTTTCATGTTGGATAAGGTTGGTGACGAGTTTGAAAGTTATGTGACCGGAGTTTCTTCAGCGGGCGTTTTTGTGGAGCTTATTGAACACTATGTTGAAGGACTTGTTCCTATATCAAGTATGGCAGATGACTACTATCGATTAATTGAAGGAGACCAAAAGCTCAGAGGTGAAAATACGAAGAAGGAGTACCGTCTTGGTGATAAAGTACTTGTTCAGGTTGTCCAAGTTAATCTAGAAAAAAAACAGATAGATTTTGGAATAATTGAGATTCTTGACAGCATCAGACGTAAAACAAGGCCTGCTAAGGTCAAAGGGCGCAAGTCGAAGACTGATAAGCGTCGCTCGACGCGCCCAGGTCGACGTGAGCGTTCAGAAAAACGAAGAACCAAAAGACCAAAGAGTAATACAGTAAAGGCTAGATCTAAGTGAAACACTGCTACGACTTGGTCTCGTTATCGGCGTTTTCCTTTGTAGCAGCTTTAAAGTTTCGAATGCCTTTACCAATACCACGACCGATGTCGGGTAATCGGTTGGCACCGAAGATGAGGACGATGATAGCCAGGATGACAAGCATCTCTGGAAGGCCGACACTCATGATGCACCTTCTTTTATCAATGAGCCCAAAATCTGGACTGTGTCAGAATTTACAAGCTACATTGTAGCACGCCCTTTTGAAAGGGCTTGGTTCGCAGGCATAATAATAGAGGGGTAAGCGTTGGAAGGAGCTGAGATGGTCGAGATGTCAAGTAGCCTCTTTACTGTAGGAGTTTTTCAGGATGTAAGTAGTGCGGAGAAGGGGTTGCAGGCACTTCTCGCACAAGGATTCTCCTCGGAGACTGTAAGCTTGATAGCAAAGCATTCTCTTGAGGTTGAAGAATTATGCAAGAGTGCTATCGGAACTACAGCGTCAACAATGGAGATCCATGGTTTAGGATCTGCTTGTGTGCATGGACTAATTGTTGAAGCGTTACAAGGATCCGATCAATTACTTGCGCGGTGTGGTATTGGAGCTTCAGCCAAACGAATTGGCTTTCAGTTGCACGATGGTCAGATTTTCGAGACGTTAACTGCCCGAGGCGGAGTTCTCGTTGCCGTAGCTACAGATGCTCGTGCATCAGATGCACTGACAGTGTTACTTTCATACGGAGGTGGAAATGCAGCTATCTCTGCTTGGCTTGGACGTGTGTAGCAATCATTGGGGCCTCTGTTAGCACGGAGCTCTATCTTGAAGCAATTTAAAACACAAGCTCTGTCGTACTTTGTGAAGAGCATGGCCAGCGTTTTTAATTTGGTCACGATGAGAAAGACGACAGATGTTGCTAAAAAGGATCGAACGCCTGCGTATGGGCACCTAACAGTTCGCCTTAAGAGCGAGTTGCCAGAGGTGCAGTTTTCTTTTGAACAACAAAATAAGCGTGTTGGCAATGCTTTCGGCATTTCAGTTCTTGCCCATGTAGGGTTTTTTCTATTGGTCATTCTGATCGTGAATCTGATGCCAGAACCTATTCGGGTTGCTATGTTGCCAGAACGACTCTCTGATGAGATTGTTTGGCTTGCTGTCCCAGGGCCAGGTGGCGGTGGTGGTGGCGGTGGCAATGAGTCACTAGAACTACCTAGAGAAGCAGAATTGCCAGGCAAAGAAGAATTGAGCGTTCCAGCTATTGAGCCAGAGGAGGTCGCTCTTCAGGACGATGAACCTCAGGAGCCTGATCCTGAGCCAGTCTTGGAACTTGATATTCCAGCAAAAACAATGGCTGCTGGGGACCTGATCGTTCCAGGCGTGCTTGAAGCTACTAGCGTGTCAGAAGCTCTTTCTCAAGGGTCAGGTACAAATGGAGGCGCTGGGACTGGAGAAGGAGTTGGTATTGGTTCTGGCGAAGGTTCTGGCCTAGGTCAAGGTTTTGGCGAGGGTACGGGTGGTGGGTTTTACCGGCCAGGGAGTGGAGTTGAGTTACCAAAAGTCCTACATAAAGTTAAGCCAAACTACACAGCTGGAGCAATGCGTGCCAAAGTGCAGGGTACCGTTTTATTGGAGTGTGTTGTGCTGTCTAATGGCAGTGTCGGGGATATACGGATTGCCAAATCACTAGATCGTAACTTTGGCCTTGATCAAGAAGCGATGAAAGCTGCTAGACAGTGGCGTTTTGTTCCAGGAACCAGGTTAGGAGAACCAGTTAATGTTCTTATTGCAATTGAATTGACATTTTCACTACGTTAGTTTCTCAGAGTTATTGCGTAGACATAAAAAAACGGCCCGATGGATTTTCCACCGGGCCGTTTCTGTATCTTAAGATCTGTGCTTTCAATCGATCTGCTATTACATCATGCCGCCCATGCCGCCCATGCCGCCCATGCCGCCAGGTGGCATTGCTGGGGCTTCTTTCTTTTCCTCTGGAATTTCAGCTACCAGTGCTTCGGTTGTGAGCAGTAAGGCAGCGATTGACGAGGCATTCTGAAGAGCTGATCGGACTACCTTGGTCGGGTCAATAACACCTGCTTTCACAAGATCTTCATAAACTTCCGTGGAAGCATTGTAGCCTTCATTTGTTTGTTTCATTTCTCGAACTTTTGAAACGATGATAGAACCTTCTTTTCCAGCGTTCGTTGCAATCCAGCGCAGGGGTTCTTCAATAGCACGCTTTATGATTTCCATTCCAACGAGTTGATCTCCAGAGAGTTTAAGGTTGTCGAGTTTGTCCCCTGCTCGGAGTAAAGCGACGCCACCGCCAGGGACGATACCTTCCTCAGCAGCTGCCTTGGTTGCATGCATGGCGTCTTCAACACGAGCCTTCTTCTCTTTCATTTCTGTTTCTGTTGCGGCACCAACTTTGATGACAGCGACACCACCGACCAGTTTTGCTAAGCGTTCCTGGAGTTTTTCTCTATCGTAATCCGATGTGGTTTCTTCGATTTGTGCACGGATCTGTTTCACACGTCCACTAATGCTAGCTTGTGTTCCAGCGCCAGAAACGATTGTTGTATTGTCTTTGTCGATAACGACTTTTTTGGCTGTGCCAAGGTCCTCAAGCTTAATATTTTCAAGCTTAATACCAAGGTCTTCAGTGATTGCACGTCCTCCAGTTAAGACAGCAATGTCTTCAAGCATGGCTTTTCGACGGTCGCCAAAGCCTGGGGCTTTTACCGCTGCAGCTGTTAAGGTTCCACGCAATTTATTTACTACAAGTGTAGCAAGTGCCTCACCGTCAACTTCTTCAGCAATGATTAGAAGTGGCTTGCTTGCTCTTGCGACTTGTTCGAGCACTGGAAGCAGGTCTTTCATCGAGCTGATTTTTTTCTCATGGATAAGAATGACCGGGTCCTCAAGAGAAACATCCATTCTTTCAGAATCTGTCACAAAATACGGTGACAAATAGCCACGATCGAACTGCATGCCTTCTACGACATCCAACGTAGTTTCAAGTGTGCGCGCCTCTTCAACTGTAATAACGCCGTCCTTGCCGACTTTTTCCATTGCATCCGCAATGATCGTGCCAATAGTCGGGTCGCTGTTTGCTGAGATAGTGCCGACTTGCGCAATAGTTTTATTGTCTTTGACTGGCGAACTGAATGATTTGAGTTCGTCAGTGATAGTTTTGACAGCGGCTTCGATGCCACGTTTTATTTCCATTGGGTTGGCACCTGCAACGACGTTCTTGGAGCCCTCTCGATAAACTGCTTGTGCGAGCACTGTTGCGGTAGTTGTTCCATCACCAGCGAGGTCTGAAGTCTTGCTTGCAACTTCTCTAACCATCTGGGCACCCATATTTTCTAGAGGATCCTTAAGTTCGATCTCTTTTGCTACGGTAACACCGTCCTTCGTTATCGTTGGAGAACCAAACTTTTTATCGAGAACAACATTTCGACCCTTAGGTCCGAGCGTTACCTTTACCGCGTCGGCTAGCTGATTGACACCGCGAAGAATAGCTTGTCGCGACTGCTCGCCGTAAATAATTTGTTTTGCCATTACCTAGACTCCATCAGAGCGTAAGGGACAAGCCTCACGCACTTATAACTTCACACTAGTTTTTACTGCTTACTATTTTTACTTACCTTCGATCACGGCTAGGACTTCATCTTCTCGCATGATAAGTAGCTCCTGGCCGTCCATCTTTATCTCTTGACCTGAGTACTTTCCAAAGAGAATCTTGTCGCCTTCTTTGACGTCAAGCGAAAGTCTCGTTCCGTCGTCATTCTTCTTTCCTTGGCCTGCAGCGATCACCTTACCCTGCTGGGGTTTTTCTTTAGCTGAGTCAGGAATAATGATCCCACCAATCGTCTGTTCACTTTCATCTTCGAGACGCTCAACAATAATCCGGTCGTGTAACGGTCTAACTGACATATTCGTCGACTCCAGAATGTCTGGTAGTAGTGATGGGGTGAAATAACCCCAAGCATAAATAGAACAAAGGTGTTCAAACAGGAGTAACTATTGACAGGAATAGCTTTACAGTCTGGCCTTTATTCTTACAACAAGGGAACTATTTTATCTATTGGTTAAAATGAGGTCAAGGCTTCTTGCGAAGTCGATAAGAACTAACTTTCCTGCTAAGGGTATTCCTGTGTATTCCAAGCAATTCTGAGGCTCGACCTAGATTTCCATTAACTTTATTGAGCGCTTCTATGATGAAGCGTTTTTCAAATTCTTGATGGGCATCTTCGTATCGAATGCCTCGATTAATCATTTCAGTAATCAGGCCTTCAAGCTGTTCCCGCATAGCACTCATTCGAGCTCCTGACCAGTGAGGCGTTGGTAAGCTTCTAAATACTTATGTCGTGTGCGTTGAACTACCTTATCAGGCAGTGACGGTACAGGAGGCTTCTTATTCCATTTTATTTCTTCAAGGTAATCTCTGACGTACTGTTTATCAAAGCTAGGTTGTGCCTTTCCTGGCTGGTATAAATCTTTTGGCCAGTACCTCGATGAGTCTGGAGTCATAATCTCATCAATTAGCATAATTTCTCCGGTTGGTGTCAAGCCAAATTCAAACTTAGTGTCGGCAAGAATCAACCCACACTCACTAGCATGAGCCAGTCCATATTCGTAGAGCTGGAGGGTTAAGTCGCAAAGCTGGTGAATTATTTCTTTGCCCACAAGTAGCCCTGCGTCCTCTTCAGTGATGTTAACGTCATGGCCACTTGTTGCCTTTGTCGCTGGTGTAAAGATAGTTTTTGGGAGACGTTCAGATTCACGTAAACCTAGAGGCAGTTGTACGCCAGAGATTGATCCCGTTGATTGGTATTCCTTCCAGCCTGACCCTGACAGATAACCGCGTGCTACGCACTCAACTGGAAGTGGTTTTGTCCGGTGGACAAGCATAGAGCGGCCCTTAAGGGTTGAGGAGTGTTTTCGAAACATGGAGGGATAGTTTTTTGTTTCTAGTCCAATCAAGTGATTAGGGACAATATGTTGAGTTTTAGTAAACCAGAATGCTGAGAGTTGCGTAAGCACCTTACCTTTGTCCGGGATACCAGAACCGAGCACGTAGTCAAAGGCCGAGATGCGATCTGTCGCGACAATTAAAAGAGAGTCTTCAGTTTCATAGATATCGCGGACTTTTCCACGGCGGTCAGGGTCAACACCATTTAATTTTGTGCTGAGGAGAGGGCTAGTTTCTGGCAAAAGAAAAAATCCTTAGTTCTGTAAATTTTATAGTAGCCATGTGATGTATATATCACAACTGCAGTCTCTCAACTGTATAGGCAGGCGACCTTGATATATTCTGTGACCTAAATCTAAGTGACGTTTCATGAAATATCAATTGAGAACTTTACTCGTTAGCCTTTTAGGAATTGCTCTACTGGCATGGTTTTTACTGCATGCGAATCTTGCTGATGTTTTTTATTCGATTCGCGGTGCAAGTATTAGTGCTCTCCTAATGACGATTGTGCCAGTGGTGTTAATTATGCTTGTTAGGAGTGTCCGTTGGCAGTATTTGTTGGAACCATTAGGAGAGGCATCATTCCGGGCAATTTTTCGAACAACTATGATTGGACTTGCAGCATCAAATCTTTTGCCTGCCCGCGCAGGTGAATTCTTACGCCCTTACCTTTTGGCGCGCCAGGAAGGTCTAAGCGCAACATCTACATTTGCGACTATAGTCATTGAGCGGATACTTGATTTGGTTTCTATACTCTTATTGTTGGGCATTTTTGTATTTTTTAGTGGCAGGCATGTTCTTCTTTCACTAAATATGCAGGCAGTTGAGATTTCAGTGATTCTAATAATGATCGCGACAATTATATTGGGTTTAATAATGTGGCTTTTAGCCTTAAACCCGGATCGTATTGGTCTTTTCGTGTTAAAGGTTACCAGGTATTTTCCTCAAGGTTTGGCCAGGAGTCTTTCTAAGCTAGCACGGACTTTTAGTGAGGGATTGGCAGTGGTTAGGGCTCCTAGAGTGCTGGTAGCGGCCTTTATTTGCTCAGTGATTCTTTGGTTTACGATTGCCGTCCAAGTTTATTTAGTAAGTATAGCTTTTGGGATTGATATGCTATTTACTGGGAGCTTCCTGTTGCAGGCAATGCTAGCAATAGGGGTTGCAGTTCCAACACCAGGGGCTGTGGGTAGTTTCCATGAGGCTTATCGCATTGGGGCAACCACATTTTTTGGCGCATCAAATGCAGAAGCGGTAGCAGCTGCGTTGATCTTACATGGAATTTCGTTTATGCCAGTGACCATCTTAGGGATGCTGTTTATGATGCAAGATGGTCTTAGTTTGAATGGATTGTTTGGCTTGACGAATATGAGAAATCAAAAGAAGGATTTGAATTAACAATGAAATGCCCATTCTGTGGACACCTAGGCGATAAGGTTGTTGATTCACGTGAAGGTAAGGAGGGTGGAGTCATTCGCCGTCGTCGTGAGTGCCTTCAATGTGGTCGCCGATTTACCAGTTATGAACGGATTGATGAAATCCCATGTATGGTAGTCAAGAAAGACGGTACTCGAGAACGCTTTGAGCGCCAGAAGCTTATAGTTGGCTTGTTAAAAGCTTGCGAGAAGCGTCCAGTTAGCGTGGCAGCAGTTGAGAGTATTGCTGATCACGTTGAAGCAATGTTGCAGGATCGACCTGAAAAAGAAATGGCAGCATCTGAGATTGGGGCGCTTGTTATGGCTGAACTCAAGAAGCTTGACGAGGTTGCATACGTACGCTTTGCATCTGTTTACCGTCATTTCAGAGACATTGGTGAATTCATGGATGAGTTGAAGGACCTGCTGAAGGCTAAAGAGTAATTAATTTAAGAGTTGCCTAATGGCTGACCAGCTTAGCTCGCTTCCGGTGCGTTCTAACACTTCACATCCAACGCTACAGGCCAGTCTTTCGCCTGAAGGTCGTGTTCCTCTTCGTGATAACACGCGTTTGCTCCTATTTGGAGTGGGCATCTTAGCCCTAGCCCTAGGGGTACTTTTAGTAATAGTTGGACGCTCTACAACTCTTTCCCCAGACTTTCTTTCTGGGTTCGTACTGTACGCGCTAACGGCTACCAATGTTGCTATGCTGGCGGCACTTTCTTTTGTGCTTGCTAGAAATATTATCAAGTTGGTAGTGGAGCAAAAGCGTTCATTACCTTTTGCTCGTTTTCGTGCGAAGCTTGTTGCGGCATTGCTTGGTATGACTCTAATACCAGCAGTGCTGGTTCTGATTGTGGGGAGTGAATTAATTCGAAACAGTGTAGACCGATGGTTTAATGCACCTATGGATGAGGTGCTTAGCTCTGCTAATGCAATTGCTGGAGATTATTATCAGGAGCGCCGACGACTTGTGTCATTGGAAGCGAATAGATTAGCTCGTGAATTAGCTTCTACAGACTTCAATTTCACCCAGCCTGAAACCATAAAATCTCTAATTCCATCTATTCAGTTACAGGAGGGTATGACTATTGAAGTTTATCGTCTTGTTCCAAAAATCGCTGGTGAATCTGAGACTGCTTCCACACTAGAGATAGTAGAGGCTATCAATCCTTTAGTGGGACTCGGAGATTTTCGTACATCAAACAATCTTTTAGCTGAAAAAGTTATTGCTGAATCTTCAGATTCTCAAATTACTCAACCTGTTGCTGAGGGCGAGCTAATGCAAGTAGCTGTGCCTATCCAGGTTTCTCCGGACACACCAATTCTGGGAGTCGTAATTGCGAGTAATTACTTGACTGGACATTTTGCAGGTAGAGCCCGGCACATGACCGAGGCCTACGAGGACTACCAGCAGCTCCGTGTGTTTAAACAGCCATTAGCTGGTGTCTACTTGTCGTTATTTTTAATGCTCACTCTTCTTATTCTTGTAGCAGCGACTTGGATGGGTCTCTACCTTGCGAAGCGGATAACCCGTCCTGTTCAAATGTTGGCTGTGGCAGCGAAAGAGATTGGTGCTGGAAATCTTAATCATCGTGTTGTTTTAGAGACAAGCGATGAGTTTGGTTCACTTGTAGATGCGTTTAATACGATGGCAGGGAAATTAGCTGGCAGTCAGCGTCAATTAATCAAGACAGCTTCTGAGGTAGAACGTAAAAATCGTGAAGTGCAAGACCAGCAACGTTCTGTTGAGACTATTTTAATACGTGCACAACGTGCTACTGAATGGCAGGAAGTAGCAAGACGTTTAGCGCATGAAATTAAAAACCCACTTACACCGATTCAGCTTTGCACGGAACGGTTACGTCGTCATTTCAGCGATTCAAAAGAAGAAACCCGAAGACTTGTTGATGAATGTGCTTCGACTATTGTTGGTGAAGTTGAGTCTCTGAAAGATTTAGTTGCTGAGTTTTCCCAGTTTGCAAGGATGCCAGCCCCAAGAATCTCTAGGACTGATCTTAATCAATTGCTAAACGAGACACTCTTGCTCTATGAAGGACTTTTTGAAAGCGTGGATTTCAACAAGAATTTTTCAAATAAACTACCAAATTTGATGGTGGACCAAAAGCAAATACGTCGTGTGGTTATTAATTTGATAGATAACGCAGCTGAGGCGATGAATAGAAGTGGGACTATCGGTATAACGACTGATCATGATACGAGAAAAAATCTAGTTAACATCCTCGTAGCTGATAATGGCCCAGGTATTCCAGCTTCCGAAAGAGAAAAATTGTTTTTACCTTATTACTCTACGAAGTTGCGCGGCAGTGGCCTTGGCCTAGCCATTGTGAACCGTATCGTTATGGACCACGGAGGTCGCATAAACGTTTCTGACAATGAACCACGAGGCACAAAGTTCCTTATTGAGTTGCCGTTGCGATGACGTTGTTTTTAAAGGCGTAGTTTTGTGTGTAGGGAAAGATGTCCTCTATTTTAATTGTCGATGATGAACCTGGAGTGCGAAGCGCACTTTCTGGAGTCTTGCGCGATGAAGGATACGACGTAGAGACTGTAGAAAGCGGTGAGGCATGCCTTAATCAACTTGCAAATAAAGTTTTTGACGTAGTGGTACTTGATATTTGGCTGCCTGGCATGGATGGTCTTGAGATTCTTGGGAAGATGCGAGATCGAAAAGTCAAAGCGCAAGTTGTAATTATTTCTGGCCACGGAAATATTGAATCAGCGGTTCGTGCCATCAAGATGGGTGCTTTTGATTTTGTTGAAAAGCCACTCTCGCTGGACAAGGCTATCCTTGTTGTTCGTAACGCTCTACGCCAACGTCGTTTGGAAGTTGAAAACCAGACATTACGAGAACGTATTGATGCTCAGTACACAATCATCGGCGAGAGCGATGCCATTAAGCACCTACGAGAACAGATTTCAATAGCAGCGCCGACAAACAGTCGTGTTCTTATTTTTGGTGAAAATGGAACTGGCAAAGAGTTAGTTGCACGAAACATTCATATTTTAAGTCATCGTAATGACGGACCCTTTGTCGAGGTTAATTGTGCGGCAATCCCAGAGGAACTAATAGAGAGTGAATTGTTTGGGCACGTGCGAGGCGCATTTACCGGAGCCGTCGAAAACCGTCGGGGGAAATTTGATACTGCCCATGGTGGAACAATTTTTCTTGATGAGATAGGCGATATGAGTCTTAACACACAGGCTAAAGTGCTTCGAGTGTTGCAAGAACAAGTTATGGAGCCAGTAGGTGGATTGTCTGGTATTCAGGTGGACGCACGTGTACTGACTGCGACAAATAAGGATCTATCAATTGAAATTAAAAATCATCGTTTCCGGGAGGACCTCTACTTTAGGCTTAACGTTATTCCAATCTTTGTGCCTCCATTGCGAGACAGGGGGAATGACATTCTAGTAATAGCTGAGCATTTTATGGTTTCTTTGGCTAAAGAGTACGGACGCAGACCAAAGACTTTTGATAAAGATGCGAAGCTTGTGCTTCGGCAGTGGGCTTGGCCTGGAAATGTTCGTGAACTCAGGAATGTTATAGAACGACTCATGATTATGGTACCTGGTGAGCGAATTTCCTCACGAGACCTTTTCTTTCTAGACGGTCGTGGCGATGCTCAAGGAGTAAAGTCTAAGAATTCTTCGGCACCGACACGTTCACTACACGATGCTCGTGAGAAATTTGAACGTGACTATATTCTTCGAGCGTTAGCATCTCAGAATGGAAATATGTCTAGAGCCGCAGAGTTGCTTGGAGTTGAGAGGAGTAACTTATATCGAAAGATTCGTGGTTTTGGTGTTAGTGCTAGTCGAAGAGTTGTAAATAATAAAAGCCGCTAATATTAGTGAGATTCTTTGAAATGTGTTTCGAGTAGTTGAGTTTTTGAGAAATTTTTAAGCCCTAGTAGATGTGGTTCAGAACTTGCTAGTGCGGCTTCTGGTATAAGTCCAACAATCTCACTTTCGAGTACGGCAATCTTGTAATGTGTTGCTTCGCGTTGAATTGTCTTGAAAACTAAGGGCAGTGATGTTTCTTCGTAATTTGTAAGGTTCATGGATACCTGGACGATTCCACGTTCAGGCAATGACACTCCAATGGCTTTTAGATAACTAAGACCTCCATTGCTGTGTCGAATTGTCGCTGCAATATTTTTAGCGATTTCAAGACGGCTAGTATTGAGATTAACGTTGTAAGCAATGAGAGGTTTTCTTGCGCCAATGATTGTTGCTCCGACAGATGGGTGAGGCGAAGATGGCCCAAAATCAGGCATCCATTCAGGCTCTCGCATTTTAGTAGATAAGGTTTCAAATCCTCCTCGTCTAATATTTTCAAGATTTTTACGTGTTAAGTTTGTTGCCGCTTCTTCATACAAATAAACAGGGATATTAAATTTCTTAGCAACCTCTTTAGCAGTGGTTCTGGCCAGTTCGATGCAGTCAGCCATTGTAGAATTTTTTATTGGTATGAAAGGAACAACATCTATTGCTCCAATGCGTGGATGTTCACCTTGATGGGAACGGAGGTCGAGGTGGGTAAGTGCATTTTCAAAAAGTAAAATGATTGCAGAATGTAAAGGCGTTTTTTCGCCAACCATTGTTATAACTGATCGATGATGAGCACTATCAGAAGAAAAGTCGAGTATACGTAAACCTTGAATCTGACGAAGGTTAAATACCAGCCCAGAAATAATCTCAGGCCTACGACCTTCGCTTATGTTTGGTACGCATTGAATGACAGTCATTAAGGTGCTTGTACTATAAAGGTTTTCTAATTCGTTGACCGAAGGCAAGTTTTGCTCAATAATCAGCCTGTTTTCTTCCTTCGCTTTGTTGCTAGATGTCAAATTCTTCGAAAGTTAATCTCGTTTCTGGAAAAGATGTTTTAAACCCTGCAAACAAAGCTTTGCGTGTTGAGCGCTTACTGTTGACTGGTCTTGATCACTATTTCTCTGGTCAGTACGAGCATGCAATTAATATTTGGACTCGCGTAGCCTTTCTTGATCGTAAGAATGATCGAGCACGTGCCTATATAGAACGAGCGAAACGTGCAGTAGCTGAGAGACAGCGTGAATCTGAGGAGCTTCTCCACAGAGGCATAGCTGCTTTTCATAGGGGTGATTCCAACGAAGCACGTGAACTTATTAATAAGGCCGTGGAGGAGGTAGGTCCTCACGAATTAGCTATTGTATTCCTTGAAAGATTAAATCATTTTGAGCAGCCTCAAGCGGTTCTACACAGTATGAATAGTAGTTCGAGTGAAGAGAATTCACAGCAGGAGAACTACGTAGTGAAATGCCGTCCTGTGCTGATGTCAATTCTTGGGGCTCTAGCTGCATTGGCAATAGTGATTCTTTCAGGAATACTTGCTGGTCGTTTAGCTGCCACGTGGTTTATTAGAGAGCCAGCCTTGTTGCAAGTGGGAACTGAGATACTTTATGCACCACTACCTACAGCGCATCGTTATCAGCTTGTAATTACGCATGTGCGAGAACTTCATGCAAGTGGGAAAGTTGGGGAGGCCTTAGTATTATTAGACACACTTGATTTGCAGGACAGGTCACGATTAGAGATAGATGAACTTCGTTCTGAATTACAGCGCCAACTATTAGACACTGGGCATGGTGTAGTGAGTTCTCAATGAAGTGCCCAAAATGTAGTTATCTAGATCTTGAGAGCGTAGCTCGTTGCAACAATTGCGGGTACGATTTTTCTCTCATGGTTGCAGATAGTGATTTTTCTAGTTCAAATCGACAGCCTGACTCTAAGGCAGACTTGCCTTTGTTTCACGACTCTTCTCTTGAGGATTCTCCGCTAGTTTCAGTTCCTGTGAAACCTCGAGCTCCTGTTGCAGTTCGTCGAACACCTGATGTTAGCCGAGCTCAAAATGATCATGTAAAAATTAGAGAACCACTATTTGACTTTTCAGAAGAGGCTGAAGCTAAAGATCTTTCACAAGGTTCTAACCAAGCAGTCATTTCTGAGAGTTCAATAGTATTTGAAGATCAACTCACCGAAAGCGTAACGTTGAGACGTCTTTTAGCACTGGTGCTTGATCACGCAATTTTAATTGGAATCGATATGGTAGTTTTGTACCTTACTGTTCGAATAGCCGGATTTCAGTTTAACGAAGTTAGTCTTTTGCCACCCCTACCGATAGTATTCTTTTTAGGGTTGCTTAAAGTGGCGTACTTTTCTGTCTTTACTGCTTCAGGTGGGCAGACGATTGGGAAAATGGCTTTTCGAATTAGGGTTGTTAGTCATGAAATGATTGCGGTCGATCCTGCATGTGCTCTACGAAGAACGACAGCGTCTCTACTTACTATATTGACACTTGGGTTTGCATATATTCCGGTATTGCTAGGTTCAGCGGGGCGGCGTTCATTACATGATCATCTTGCTAAGACACGTGTAGTGTCGGTGCCGCGGGCCTAACTCCCTCCTGTATTACTTAGCTCATATGCGTCAACTTGCTCTTCTGATTTCAACGGTTGGTTATCTTGGTTACGTTCCAGTAGCGCCAGGGACAGTTGGTTCTTTAATAGGTCTAGCCCTTTTTTTCTTTTTGCAGGGCACTGAATCAACAGTGGTGGAACTTGGAACAATTGTTGCGCTGTTTGTGGTTGGAGTGTGGTCGAGCACTGTTGCTGAAAAATATTTTAACCGGGTCGATCCTGCCCCTGTTGTAATCGACGAGACAGTTGGAATGTTAATTACATTAGCATTTCTTCCAGTAAATTTTTTAGGTGCCTTTGTCGGGTTTCTAATTTTCAGAGTATTGGATGTGACGAAGCCCTTTCCAGTTGCTAGGCTGGAGAGATTGCCTAGAGGGCTTGGTGTTATGGCCGATGACGGCATGGCTGCTGTGTACGGGAACCTTATCATGCGGGGCCTTCTTGCAGTGGCACCGAACTGGTTGTCATGAAGCGTAGTTCGATTATCAAGGCCATCATAGTTGCTGTGGGCAGTGAACTGCTTACACCAAGTAGGACAGATACTAATTCACTGTTTATTACAGATGAGCTTAATGCAATTGGGGTAGACGTTGTTTCGAAAATTATTGTAGGAGACAACCGCAAAGAGCTTGCAACTGTAGTAGGGGAAGCTTTGGCACGTGCTGATATTCTTGTGGTGACTGGCGGACTTGGTCCTACGGATGATGATGTAACACGTGAGGTAGTAGCTGATGTTCTTGGTTTGACGTTACGTGAGAGACCTGAGATTATGGACCATATTCAAAAAAAATTCAGTACTCGTGGATGGACAATGCCTGAAATAAACCGTCGACAGGCTATGGTCCCAGATGGTGCTGAGGTAATTCAGAATCCCAATGGAACTGCTCCTGGTTTATGGATTAAAGATGGGAAGAAACCGACACTTTTACTACCAGGGCCACCACGTGAACTTAAGCCTATGTTTATTCAATTCGCACGTGAGAAGCTCTGTGCTATGTCAGGCGGTGAACCCTTGGTGCGTCGCATAGTACGTATTGCTGGACTACCAGAGTCCCATGCTGAGGAGCTTCTACGTCCTTTGTATTTAGAATGGGAGCAAAGCACCCCACCAGTTACTGTAACCATTCTTGCTGCACTTGGGCAGATAGAACTGCATTTATCTGCACGAGCCTCGCAGCGGTCAGTGGCTATAGAAGTAATTGACGAAGCTGTCAAGAGGGTCACATCTGTACTTGGCAATGATGTTTACAGTACTGACGGTTTAAAGCTTGAAGCTATTGTAGGTGAGCTGTTGGTTCAACGTGGATTTAGAATTGCTGTAGCCGAGTCATGTACGGGTGGGCTTATATCTTCAAGGTTAACTGACGTGCCAGGAAGTTCTCGATATGTCGATCAAGGAATTGTTAGCTATAGCAATGAGGCTAAAAGCTCGCTCTTAGCTGTTCCTGAAGTGTTGATTTCAAGCAAAGGCGCTGTCAGTAGTTCAGTAGCTTTGGCAATGGCTCAAGGAATAAGAATTCGGGCAGGGGTTCATGTAGGAGTAGGTGTTACTGGAATTGCTGGTCCCGATGGAGGTTCAGTTGCAAAGCCGGTTGGGACAGTTGCATTTGCAGTGGTTCTTCCGGATCGTTCGGAGACTCGAGTGGCTCAATTTGTGGGAGAGCGGGCTTTAGTCAAATCTCAAGCTTCCCAGGCGGCACTGGATATGATTCGGCGATTACTTCTTGGTCTTCCAAGTGTCAGTGAGAATAATTCTAAATTTTCACTTACAGATCAAACAAACTGAACTCCGATAATTAATTGTGGATTACTCTATGTAGTGATTCTTTAATTTACCTTTGGATCAGTTTTAGTTTATTTATTAGCTGTATGTGATTGTGCTAGTTGCAGTTTCCAGGGAGTGGTAAAAGCGTGACTACATCTGTAGGTTTAAAAAGTTGAGCAAGTCTCATATGGCCGTTTTAGGCGCAGGCGGTTGGGGTACAGCACTTGCTGTTCACTTAGCTAGGGCTGGTCATAATGTGCAATTGTGGGCTAGAGACGAGGACCTAGTTTCTAAGATGCGTTTGACGCAAACCAACGCCGTGTACCTGCCAGAAGTGGTATTTCCAAAAAGTTTACAGGTTGAAAGTAATTTAAAGGCAGTCCTTTCCAGAGCTAATTTAGTTGTTGCCGCGTTACCGTCTCACGGGATGCGTGAAGTACTTCAAAAGGTTGCGCCAATGGTGCCTCCTTCAGTTACGTTTGTGTCTGCAACAAAAGGTCTTGAGCAGGGCACATTGCTTCGGATGTCTGAGGTAATTGAGCAGGAACTTGGCAAGTCACAAAAGATAGCGGTGCTTTCTGGACCAAGCTTTGCACCAGAGTTAGCCCGTGAGTTGCCGACAGCGGTTTCCGTTGCTTCACGTGAAGCAAGTACCTTAGCTCGTGTGCAAAATGATTTCCGTACGTCTTACTTTCGTCTTTACGGGAGCGATGACATTGTAGGTGTAGAAGTCGGAGGTTCTTTAAAGAACGTGATTGCTATTGCGGCGGGAGTAGTTGAAGGTCTTGGGCTTGGTCACAATGCTATCGCTGGTCTTATTACTCGTGGACTTGCTGAGATGAGCAGACTTGCATGTGCTGCGGGTGCGCAACGTGAAACGCTCTCCGGACTAAGTGGCCTTGGAGACTTAGTGTTGACATGCACAGGAAAGCTCAGCCGCAATAGAAACGTTGGACTAGAACTAGCTCGAGGCCTTAGCTTAGAAGACATACTTGCCAACATGAAGATGGTAGCTGAGGGAGTTCGTACTACAGAGGCAGCTTTGGCACTAGGACAAAAATATAATGTTGAACTACCAATTTCTACTCAGGTGGCCGAATTGCTTGCTGGACGTAAAGACCCGAAGACTGCAGTCTATGATCTAATGTTACGACCACAACGTGCAGAGAGTGGATAAAGGATCTGCTGAAGGAAGAATGGTAGAGAAGGACTTGTCAAATGATAAGACCTGGATGCGTCGTGCACTAGCTCACGCTGAGAGAGGATTGGGACAAACAAGTCCTAATCCAGTTGTTGGTGCTTGTGTGGTTACTGACGATGGAGTTGTCGTTGGAGATGGTGCCCATGAGCGTGCAGGTGGTCCTCATGCTGAAGTGCTCGCTCTAGACCAAGCTGGATCAAGAGCGTGTGGATCTACGTTGTACTGCACATTAGAACCGTGTGTGCATACAGGTTTTACTGGACCTTGCACTGAGCGTATTCTTGCTGCAAAGATTCGTCGCGTGGTAATTGCTGTTAAGGATCCAGATCCAAGAGTTAATGGTCGTGGTGCTTCTGTTCTTCGCGCTGGTGGCATTGATGTTGATGTCGGTGTGTGTCAGGAGGAGGCTACAGAACTTAATCAGCCTTTTTTTACAGCTGTACGACTAAGACGTCCTTTTGTTATTCTGAAAGCTGCAACAAGTTTGGATGGGAAGTTGAGTGCTAAAGTTGGGACCCGGACTTTTCTGACTTCAGCAGATGCTAATCGACATGCTCATCATACGCGTGCGAGAGTGGATGCTATTGCTGTAGGTTCAGAGACAGTTTTAGTGGATGATCCGTTGCTAACAGTTCGTGAAGAAATATTTCAGGAACGGCCTCTGATTCGAGTTATTTTTGATCGGCGGCTCCGGACACCTCCAACGGCAAAGATTTTCTCAACTCGTGGCGGGCCGGTCATAATAATGACATCGGAGAAAGGTGTATCTTCAAAAGCAGCCAGAGCGTTAGAAGAAGCAGGGTCAACAGTTGTTGCAGTAGAGGGCGCAGGGTTGTTGCCTATGTTGCAACGTCTCATATCTTTTAATGTTCAGAGTGTATTGTTGGAGGGAGGCGCTATGATTCATTCGGCAGCTTGGGATGAGAATCTCGTTGACTATGTCCAGCTGTACGTGACGCCACATGTTTTAGGTAGAAACGGTGTGCCGTTGCTTGAAGGTAGATCTTTCTCAAGCACAGCACTCGTCAGACGACAAGTTAAGGTGCTGGGTAACGACACCGTTATTGAGGGATATGTTCACAGGTCTGATTGAAGCAATCGGCGAAGTAGTTGAGATAAAGGCTGCAAGTAGCGGGCTTCGTCTCAGAGTTCGTACTAGTCTTGCGGAAGGTCTTAAAGTTGGAGATAGCCTAGCGGTCGAGGGGGCCTGTCTTACTGTTAGCCTTATAGAAGGAGAAGAATTACATTTCTATGTTGGTCATGAAACAATTAATGTGACAGCTGTTGGAAGTTTTAAGCCTGGTCAGTGTGTCAATCTTGAGCGTGCTATGCGTGCTGATACTCGCGTAGGGGGACACTTTGTATCTGGACACATTGATGGCACTGGAAGTATTGATGCTATTCGTATTAAAGATGAAGAGCGCCTACTAACTATTGAGTATCCAGCATCTTTAGCTGCACAGTTGATTCCCAAGGGTTCAATTGCAGTGAATGGTGTTAGTCTTACGGTCGCCGATCTAGGTAAAACAAAATTTGATGTAATGATTATTCCATTTACGTGGGAACATACTTCACTTAATTCACTGAAGTTGCACGATCGCGTAAACCTTGAGTGTGACATGATTGGTAAGTACGTCCTAAGGTCTATTGATCTTTCGAATTTTAATGTTAGCCATAGGGTTACTAAGGCACA
>DDZV01000008.1 GCA_002346475.1 Acidobacteria bacterium UBA2999
AATCAAGCAGGCTAACTTTGCAGAGGCCGCCGCGATGCTTAATGCGGCGCAGTTTATGACCAATGATATGTCATGCACGGGAGCTGATGGCCAAGATAACGTCGAGTGTACGGTCTTTAAAGGTAATGCTGGCCAGTGCAAAAAAGCCGTTGGCGGTATAGTGGATTGCTGTGAAAAGCCAAGTGGCGTGTCGTTATCGGATTACATCACAATGATTGTGGCGGTCAACAAGCTTGATACGGCAGTCATGGCCATGAATCCGTCGTCGGCAATCTATGGTTCCTGGAATACGCTTAGGGAGCCAATCACGAGTACTTGGAGTGCGGTCAAAGAGCCCTTTGTGTCTGCTTGGGACTCTCTTATGGGGGCTGGGCCATCAACGGCTGCTGGCGCGGGAGCGGAGCAAGCTGCGACTGGCTTCATGCAGGTGTTGACCAACAAAACGGCTGAATGGGTAGGTACGACCTTTGGTTCGGGGGCGCAATCGGCACTGTTTAGTAACGTTGGTGGCGCAGTTGGAGCCGATGGTGTCGTTTCGGGTGGTAACTTTGCGCTGGGTGGCGCTGCGGGCGCGGTTCTGAGTACGGTTATGACGGCCTACATGATTTACTCAGTCACCATGATCCTCATTCAGCTTATCTGGAAATGTGAGCAGAGTGAGTTTGAGATGAACGCTAAGCGGGTATTGAAGAGTTGCCACTATGTGGGCTCTTACTGCAAGTCTAAGTTCTTAGGTGCCTGTGTTGAGAAACGGCAATCATATTGCTGCTTTACTTCGCCGCTTTCACGGATCATTCAAGAGCAAGTGCGTCCGCAATTGGGCCTTGGCTGGGGCAGTGCGAAATCTCCAAACTGTGAAGGATTGACCGCGAGTCAGTTAAACCAGGTGGATTGGAGCCAAGTCAATCTGGATGAATGGATAGGTATCTTATCGATAACAGGCAACCTACCCGAAGTACCGTCACTGGATCTGGAAAGACTCACAGGCTCAGGAAGTACGCTAAACGTTGATGGAAATCGTCAGAGTGCCGCAGACAGAGCCCTTGAACGGCTAAACGGAATGGATGCCCAGAAACTGCGTCAGGAGGCGACGGAGGAAATTTCGGGGAATAACTAGAAGAAAAAATCTTTGTCAGCTCCAGTATATTTTGGAGCTGACATCGCGCTAGATGTTGCATTATATTTAGTAAAGAGAACGTTTTTGAGGACGGTTTATGGCTTTGCAAGTTTTGAACTGAGTAGTTTAGCTAATGACTTTTTAAATGTGCGTTAAATCGGTAATAAACTGTGCTGCATATTGAAGATATTCCTGTTGTGGAGTTCGAATTACATCCCATCTTTTAGCATAGTTAAGGGGCCTGTCGCGTTGTTTAGCGTATGTAAGAACAAGCCGACGCTTGGCACGGGATACACCAACAAAGAAAGCACACAGATTAGAATCTTGATCCCCAAAAAATATTTCGTTCTCAACGGCCAAAATTATCGTTGAGTCGAACTCCAATCCTTTGCTCTTATGGATAGTCAGAATACGCACAGCCTGATCATCAGAGAAACGAGTCAAGGCTTGAGGCAAGTCGGGGGTAAGTTCAAGCAATTCTTCAATGCGCGCTTTGGTATCTCCCACAACTTCACCTAATCTGGCATGTGACTCATAGTCAGGCGAGAGAGCAACAAGAGTCTCCATTCCTATTTTCTTCAAAAATCTACACACAGAATCCCACCATCCCGAAAACGGTTCATCCAACAACTCGGCCATGGCGATGATTTTTCGCTGTTCCTTGAAGAAGCTTTGGAAATTTTGCCTGACGCTAGACTGCACCTCGTCATCGGCAAAGGGAATCAATTGATTCATCAGCCGAATCCAGGCTTTGGGCTCTCGCTGGCCATAGAGACAGGACAAATAGTCAACAACGAGCCTTGCGGCAGGTTCGACAGTAATATCCTGCATCTCCTGCTCATTCCGGTACGGTATTCCCCTAACTTCCAATGCCACCATCAGGTGATTGGCGTAAAGATCTAGTTGTTTGGACACTAATACGGCGATTTCGGATAACGGAACCTGTTCATTTCTTATCCACCCGGCAATCAAATCGGCCAAGTACTCAGCTTCACCCTGGGCATTCTCGAATTGCCACGCGAAGACCTCTCCCTCTTCACCAGCAAGTTGGTGATCTGGCATGACGGAAGCCGGATCGAGCACGCGAATTATCTCGTTCTGCATCCGAAGCAGGCGTGGTTTTGAACGAAAGTTTCGGTACATGTTTAATGGGACCGCTGAAAAATCCCTAGCGAACGTTTGGAAAATTCCGTCCAATGCACCTGCCCATCCCATGATTTTCTGCTTGGTATCACCGACAGCAGTGAGACGAATGCTCGTACCTTGGAAGGCTACCTTCACGAGTTCATACTGCTGATCCGTGCAGTCCTGGAATTCATCCAAGAAAACATCGCTGTAAGTTTGGCGTATGGCATTTCTTGCGACAGTGGAGGCCTTAAGAATTTGAATTGCTAGCGGTACAAGATCATGAAATGTAATTTGCCTTTTTGTGACTTTTCTTTCGCCAATCGAATAATCCAGATCAAGAGCATCATTACCAGTAAGCACTACTCGGAAGCGATCAATAATACGCTTTGCAAACGCATGAAATGTGTAGCTATCAAAACGGGAAGCCAATTCTTGTCCACAGCGTTGCTGGATTCGCTCCTTCAAGTTTTTGCTGGCGTCAACTTTGAAAGAGATAGCGAGTATTCTCTTCGGATAACGGCAGGTTCCGGTTCGTAGGAGGAAGTCAGCTCTTTGTGCAAGCATTTCCGTCTTGCCCGCGCCCGGCCCCGCCGTCAGTGCAAGACAGCGCGCTTGTTCCTTCGCAGCCCGCAGTGCATTGGGTTCAAGAGTTAGCCCATCCGAAGGCAGCCATGCATCTACAGCAATCACTCGGGCAGTTCCGCAAGCTTGGCGATCACGGCATCAGTGAGTCGTCCAAATGATTCAGGCATGTTCGCCAGCAAATCCTCGTCGCTTAGTTGAGCGAGAGCTTCGATATGAGCAGCGGGCTTGCTGCCCAGTTTAAAAAGCTTGTGATACGTAGAGAAAAGATTTAACTCGTCATAGCTATATTGGGATGGGTCATGATGGCTCTTGCCTAACACGGCTTTAATTGTTGAGTCATCCGGAACTTCCTGCTGAACACCGTAAGCATCTGGGAAAGCAAGGAGCATTGAAAAATCTAAATCCATTGGAAATGAGAAAAACACACCACGCATTTCCAGCTCTGCAAATACACTCTTAGTGCCGTTTTCAAAGAAGTGGTGGGTACGAACAGGTACTTTGTCATCATTCCAATCTGATAAAGAAAAAGTATTTGGCAGAACTTTTTCAGGTTGATATAAGCCAAGTTGGTTATTTACATACTTTATTCTTCCCCAGCCCGCTTGATATCTGCCCACATCTAAATCGAGAAGGGTCAAAAATGGGATTTGCAGTGCTGATAACAGGCGCCAAAAATGATTGACATGCCTACCTCCAAGCGGAGCAATCGTAACCGCTGATTCATCAACTGGCGCACCCTTTGCTTGGAAAAGGCGCGGTAGTACAATTTCTTCGCTATCCCCTTCACCCAACACAACCAAACGTGAGAAGTAAATCTCAGGGAATGCCTGGACAGCCTCGCGTACAAACTTGTGCGCTTCATCGGTTTTAGCGGGTAATTGGATTTTCGTAATTCTTGATTGCCGGGTTTCGGTAAGTCGAAGATATCGAATATGTTCCGGATCGACACGTCGTAACATTGACGGAGCATGCGTAGCGATTAGGGCCTGAGCATCCTCGTTGCTCGTCATGGAGTTCAGAGCGCTGACAATCCGCCCCAGATAGTGAGGCGAGAGGCTGTTCTCTGGTTCCTCAAGGGCAATCAAAGTAAAGACTGGCGGACGCAATTTTTCTGGGTCAAAAGAGCCGTCCTCACCGGCAAGGACAGCACGCCCAATTGCTTGAGATGAAAGAACCAATGACAGATAGAGCATCGACTTCTGGCCGTCACTGAGTCTGGAAAAATCGACAAGATGTTCATCATGTCCAGGCGAGAATGATACGGACAAATGACGAAGCAACGCCTCGATCTCAGATGCCACAAAAGTAATCTTGGGATCTGTAAAGTAGCTGCCTTTATGAAGGGTGCCCCAAGTTTTCTTCAGGTGGGCACTAAAAGCATTGACCGATGGATTAGCAGCCAAACTCTCACTAATCTGGTCGGTGAACCCTTTGACTTCCTCCCGTTCATTTTCCCAGTTCACTGCCCGTAGCAAGCGGCCAAGCAGCGCGTTCGTTCCATATGCTATGTGGTCAGTCGGATCTCTTCTTGCGGGCAGATAGTGGACTTGTATGTGATTTCGTTCAGACCTTGGAACCGTTTGAGGATTTAGAGGCGAACCATCCGGGCCAGCTTCAAGCACATACACAAAAGTCTCATCAATATCCCCATCCAGGCCCATAGTGGCACTTAGGCGATATCGTACCCTAGGAATTCCGTCAGGGTCATCAAGGCGCATGTGACTGAAATGGGGAGCAACGGTCGAGTTATCTTCTTCATCCTCCAACTCGGGGAACACGAAGTCCGCCTCAATCCATAACTGCCTTTCTTCGGGCGCTTCTTGTTCATCGTGCGGGACATGGAAGTCTGAGCGCTGAATACGGCGTAATGATGGATCAAATGCAAACAGTCGGCACAAAGCCTGGAGTGCAGCAGTCTTGCCTGACCCGTTGGGGCCAATCAGATAGGTAATATTTTCCAGTGTCAGTTCTGTTGGTTCAGCACCAAAACTCTGAAAATTTGAAACCCGAATACTGTGCAGTTTCATCCTTTTTTCCTAATACATATGGCCCGAAAAATTAAATCTTCCCGTTCCATGGGTGATTTTTACAGAACAAGAATTCCCTACACTCGAGCCCGTGCACGTTCTCTAGCCTTAAGCTCTATGCGTTGTGATATTTGGCTATACAGCTGGGCTTCCTCATTCTCTCGATCAGTGACAGTCACAACCAAGGCATAGTCTTCTTGTTCGAAACTCAACGCCTCACCCCAATCTCTATCTTGTCGAGTAATTACAACAAACCACTTTTCAGAAGGCTTCGGCTGTTTAATCCGCCAAGTTGAAGATTGAACTGTACCTTTACCTCTTAATTCAGCACTTATGTCCCTATTACTTGTAGCATCATCATTTCTGGTTTTAGTTTCATCCTGAGTACTGTGATTGAAATGCCTTTGAACAGACTCAAGCGACTGATCTTTGACTAACCTAAAAGACATTTTAGTGGCCACATAGTCTATCCTAGTTGTCCTGACCGCTGGACAATAAGACAGAGTAACTCTAATTTCTCTGGAAGCACGCTGAGACCTTAAAAAATCATCGGGAAGCGGCAGTTCGAAAAAGTGATGCGAGTTGTTTTCAATTTTCTCTTCAGCCATTAAGACAACGGCATTTTGTGAAGATCTAAAAAGCTCCCCCTCATCAACAGCACCATAACCAGCTATATCTCTAAACGCATCTCGTCCATTTGCGCTCCTATAAGATTTCTTCATATCTTCAGGAAAGCTGCTTTCAATCTCCGACAGCATATTCGCATGATTAACCAGTAGTGCTCTGAGCAAATTAGCAGAAGCCTTCGGGTAGTTATTCAATAAACGACCTGCAAGATGGGTAATGTAAGGTGCCGCAAAACTTGTTCCGCTAATTTCGCTAAACAATGTGTTCCCAACGAATCGACTATTACAGGTCAGTACCCCCATGCCTCGCATAACTGCATTGAGTTCGTTGCCTGTTCTTATTGGAGAAGCCAAGTTTCCACCCATAGCTACCAGCTCGGGTTTAATTGCACCTTTAATAGTGGGACCGTGACGTGTAAATGGGGATGGTTGATTTTCTGTGGCTGGAGCCAATTGCCCAATTTCAGGATACCGTTGAGCATCGAAAGTCGCATTATGTCGAGCCAAGCTTCCCACCGTTAGAACGTTTAGTGCCGGAGCTGGATCTATGATAATACTTTCGTCAGCTAGAAGGTATTCTGGAAACTCGTCTCTCCAGCTATGTCTTGGCACATCTGGATCGATAGAGCCTGAGAAGTTCCCAGCAGAAACGACAAATAAGATATTGAAGTCCCTAGCCAATTTATCCAAGACATACGCAATTCCTCGAATATGACGATTATCGTAAGGTGCATTGGAATTCCCTAACGACAAATTGAAAATCCGACATTGGTGTTCTTCGACAAAATAGGTTACAGCTTCAATGAGAGTTTTTTCGATAGAACTGGAGTCAAATTCTGCATTCTCATCAAGAATTCTACCATTGAAAATCCAAAGTTCAGGGTGCCAATAATTTGTTGAGTTACACGCTTCCAAGTCACCATACAGAGCTACACCAGCAACAGCAGTGCCATGACCATTCAAATCCATGCCGTCTGTATCACCAATAAAGTCTGCACTTTCCGCAATTGCGGGTGCCAACAGGGGGTGGTTAGTATTTACTCCGCTATCAAGGACGCAAACTCTTGCAGCTTGATGAGTAGGGGATTGTATTCCTTCAGGAATTCTATTGATGTCACAATTTAGTTGGCTATAGCGAATACCGCTCTTGGGGGGGAGATCAACAAGTCTGACATCAGAGTGATTCAGCAGTAGATTAGCCTGACTAGAGTTAACCTCCAAACGGTACATTACTAAGCTATCAAGGTTAACTTTATCTGTTCGCCGTATTCCGTTATGAGCTAGCCAACGCTCAAATGCATCACAAGTGCTTAATCTCTCTGGGTGATGAGCAACAGCTACAGGCCAAAGCTCTACATCTAAGAGAAACTTCTCTGACCTTGGTAAGCCATGCCTTCTTAGAGCCCAACTTTTCCGGTCATCACTTGTCCAGTTATCGATTCCCTCTATGGCCTCGAGAATCTGCTTGTACGTCAATTCTGTCTCGTCCAAACCTAAGCGTTGCAGGTGATCTTCAAACACAGTCATTCCGGTTTCATCAACAAAAACAACACACAGATGATTGTCTTCTTGGCTTACAAACTCGATACCATGTTTGTTTAGATGGGTAATATCGAGAAGTCCTGTATAACGAATTTTCAGTACAAAATTACCCGGACGTGACGTTTGCTGACTTTGTGCGAATCTGATTGATTCAGTTAAGTCTCTAGATAATTTTTGACCATGCCCCCGAAGATCACCTCGTGGATGTTTTGGGATATTGACTTTCCTTGTTCTACGTTCATTTTCAAGCAGTTCTCTTTCAATCTTAAGATGTTCATAATTAGCCATTCCTAGTCCCTTTTTTAACTTTCTCGAGAAGCTGCTTGCTTCAAGTCCTTAACGGTCAAAAATTCCTGACTACGTAGGATCATCCTTTTTACTGCTCTACGAACAATACGTTCAATATCAGCGCCACTCTTTGTAGAAAATATCCCGAGGATAGATTTATCATCTAACTCAAATTGGCGACGTACACCACGCAATTTGAGTGAAAGAATTTGTTGTATTTGCAGCTCATCAGGTAATGGGAAGTCAATTTTTTCATCGAAGCGTCGCCAGATAGCACTGTCTAAAATGTGCTCATGGTTTGTAGCTGCTAAAATTAGACTCTTCCCTTGATAAGCGTCCATCATCTGAAGCACTGCGTTAACGACGCGGCGTAACTCACCATGTTCACCTGAGTCAGAACGTTCTTTGCCTATGGCGTCAAATTCATCAAATAAAACCACCATAGAATGTTCAGAAACAAAATCAAAAACTTTGCGAAGATTCGCGGCTGTTTCACCCAAAAAAGAAGATACCAACGCATCGAGACGAACAATTGCAAGAGGTAAATCAAGCTCAAAAGCAATGACCTCAGCTGCTAAGGTTTTCCCGCAACCTGGAGGACCATGAAAAATAATTTTTCCAGAAGGCTTCATTCCAAAACTTCTCAGTACATCGACACGGCGGTGTTCCTCAAGAAGTTCCTCGATGGGTGCGATACTAGATTCAGGTAAAACCATTTCTTCTATTGGTCGCTGAGCTTGTCGAACATCTAAAAGTGGTAGTCCTCGCTCTTTATCTACAGGAGGAGTAGGCAAAGCGTTACGTCCATTTTGTTTAAGCGGTCTTAAATGCTCACCATACAATATCTGCTCAAGATCATTTGCAAGAAGGTGATGTTGCTTTTGACGCTCATCTTGAATAACAGCTTCTGAAGCAAGCCGAAAGGCCTCGGAATCACCAATGGTTCCAGCCCTAATCAACTGTCTCAGTATTTTACCGTTAGCCACTATTATTCCCCTTTGCAATGTTCATTTATAATCGAATTACTCAGTCGTTTATCGTATTAAATACTAATTATTTCATCATATTAATAACGATTTAAAATAATCAGACGTAACTACTTAGTATTATCTGAGGCTATGATGGTGCTTAGCCCATTCGATTTTGCATAATCCAAAATTAGTATTTCTATCATAGACGCTTGAGAGCGATGTTCTTTTTCCGCTGCTGCTTTTAGCAACAGCTTGATTTCTTTAGATGTTCGTATTGACAAAGTCTCTTCTTTGGAACGCGACACTGTGCTTCTCCATGATAAATAAGCAATACAATGTACTGCATTATGCGTACATTGTATACTGTTTATTGAACTCATTACCGATAGCATGGATAGCGATATAGTGCCCCTTCGAGAGGGGCTGGTTGA
>DDZV01000023.1 GCA_002346475.1 Acidobacteria bacterium UBA2999
TCGGGGCGACCGCATCAGCATGATTTTTCAGGAACCGATGACTTCTCTTAATCCTGTTTTTACAATTGGAAAGCAAGTTATGGAGGTTATTCTCACTCACGAACATGTGTCGAAAGAGACGGCACATGCAAGAGCTGAAGAGATTTTAACATTGGTTGGTATCTCAGATGCCACTATGCGAATGAGTCAGTTTCCTCACGAATTATCTGGTGGCATGCGGCAACGTGTAATGATTGCAATTGCGCTAGCCTTGAATCCTGCGTTATTGATTGCTGATGAACCGACAACTGCGTTAGATGTGACTATTCAGGCACAGATTTTAGATTTAATGCTTGAGATGAAGAATAAACGCGAAGCTGCTTCTATTTTATTGATCACACATAACTTGGCTGTTGTTGCTGAAACCTGTGATCGTGTAGCTGTTATGTACGGTGGTTTGATTCAAGAGATTGCACCTGTTAAAGAGCTTTTTGAGAATCCGCTGCATCCCTATACACGAGGTCTTCTCGCATCTCTACCGCGAGTAGATGGTGAGCGGGCAATGCGTCTTACAACAATCCCTGGGACTGTGCCAGATATTCATAATTTACCATCAGGCTGTAAGTTTGTTTCGCGGTGCTCAGAGAAATTTGAACCGTGTCTGAATCATGAACCACCGCTCGTGGAGGCTACTCCCGGACACTTTGTTCGATGTCACTTACACGACAATTGCCATGGATATTTCGGATCTCATTCTTGACGTGCAGGATCTGCACGTTCATTTCCCTGTTTTTGGTGGAATTATTCCTCGCAAAAAAGCTTCAGTACATGCAGTTGACGGGGTTTCTTTCACATTAAAGAAAGGTGAAACGATTGGTTTAGTTGGCGAATCTGGATGTGGAAAAACAACGGTTGGTCGAGCGATAGTAAACATTCTTCGTGCAATGAATTATCGCGTAGATGTTAGTGGAAGAGCTTTTTATCATCACGAATCAGGGATTGTTGACTTGCTTGCCCTGAGACGCAAAGGCATGCGTTCTTACCGTTCAGATCTTCAAATGGTTTTTCAGGATCCCTATTCTTCGCTGAATCCACGAATGACAGTTGGTCAAATTATTGAGGAACCATTAACTATCCATACAAAGTTTGTTCAGGCTGAGCGACAGGAGCGTGTTCGCTGGTTACTTGCAAAAGTTGGCTTATCATCAGAACATGCAGGGCGATATCCTCACGAATTTTCTGGTGGTCAGCGACAACGCGTAGGGATCGCTCGAGCACTTGCAACGAATCCAAAAATTATTGTTGCTGATGAGCCAGTTAGTGCTCTAGATGTCTCTATTCAAGCGCAGGTTATCAACCTGATGCAGGATTTGCAGGAGGAGTTAGGGCTCTCCTATATATTTATTGCACACGATCTTTCAGTTGTTCGTCATATTTCAGATCGGATCTTTGTAATGTATCTGGGGGAAATTGTTGAATCTGGTCCTTCCGAAGAGATCTATCGACACCCGTTACATCCCTACTCGAAATTATTGTTGTCAGCGTTACCTCGGCCAAACCCCACAGTGCGCCGTGAGCGGGGCAGTGGGTTGCGTGGGGATTTGCCCTCGCCATTGAACAAACCTTCTGGGTGTGCCTTCCGCACACGCTGTCCAATCGCCAGTCCTTCTTGCGCTGAGCAAACCCCACCTCTAGAGTTTCGGGATGGAAGATTTGTTGCCTGTCCTTATTCTGAATAGATCGAGAAAATTGACAGGCTAGTTTGAACTTGTATCTCTATGACTTCTTAGTGCGGAGTAAGCGGGTAGAAGATTCTGCTGCTTCACGAATGAGTGAACCTAATTTTGGATGGGATGGCTCTAAGTCTGGTTTTAGATGGTGGCGTTCTAGTGCTTCAGTAGTAGTAGGACCAATAGAAGCTATGATGGTTTGTGTTAAGGCCGTACGTAGGTTGGCTTCTTGTTTCATTTGAGCTGCAATTTTACAAAGGTGTACGACTTGTACGCTTGTTGTAAACAGTACTACGTCAATATTTCCAGCAATGATATTTGTTACAGCGTCTTTGAGAGGTGCAATGTTTTCTGGTAGTTCCCAGCGGTAAACAGGAACAGTTGTAACTTTTGCTCCACGGGTCTGAAGTCCTTGAAGGAGATCATGGTTAGAAACCCCATATTCTTGCACAGCTACGCGTGCCCCCCTTAAGGGTTGATCTTTTACTTTTAAATCCAACAAATCCAGGAGCTCACGCCACGTATTTGGTTCTGGAGCGGTTGCCCATATTGGTACGTGAAGCTCGCGCAAGACTGCGAGAGGCTTTGGCCCTCGTGATACGACTTTTGTTCTAGTTAACGCTTCGATGAAATCTTTTTTTGTTTTATTTTTTTCGACTACTTTAAGTAAAGCACGGAGGCCGACACCAGTTAAGAAGATGACTAGATCAAACTCTTCTCGACTGAGTGCTGACGCAAATTTTAGCGCTTCTGCGTTAGATTCCAATGGCACTTCACGAAGTGCTGGCGCAATGGTTGGCCTGCCTCCATATGTAGTGATTAAGGAGGCAGTTTCCTTGGCACGGCGGGTTTCAAGTGCTAGAACATGGAGGTCGTTAAATGTGGGGGTTGTCATTAATTAGTACCCAGGTCTTTTAATTTTATTCTTTCTAAGAAGAATGACAATTAACCAAAGAGTACGTATAGAACAGTGAGCATAAGCCCACTGCCGATGGCTTGTATTAACAGTTCGTTGCGATCGTTTAGAAATAGTACTCCCATAGCACAAAGACAGGCAGAAATTAGTAGCAGACTACGATAAAGTTCTTCAAGTTTTGGTTCTGGAGGCGATGTTTTTACCCGTTGTCGAGCAGAGTCGATGATTTGATTGGCAAGGTTCAGGTCTGAATCTCTGCCGAGTTCATAGTATTGTCCGTTGCTGGCTTCTGCAATTCGATGTAATGATTTTCGGTCAAGAACAGAATAAATAGAGGAAGCCGTTGACTCTTCTGCGTTGCTCGATTCTGGTATAAAACCACCAGAAAATGTTCCGACACCAACAACTACTACTGGGATGCCTCGTGATTTAGCCAGTTGGATAGATTCATCCACAGTACCGCTCCAGGCTTGCCCGTCTGATATGAGTAGGAATAGGGGCGCATTCTTGGAAGGCCCAAGCAGTTCTTCGTCTTTTTCAATAACTCTCATACCCCAGTACAGGCCAAGTTCAATGTTTGTATCCCAACTCGTGTCGTTTTCAAGCGGAAACGGGGACTTCTCTGAGAGATGATCAAGGAAGAAAAAAAACGTATTGGGATCTTTGGTGAGGCGAATTTGTGGCGCAGCGATTCGTGCAAAGAGCGTTAGAGCAATACGGTCATTGTCCCAGCGTAGAGCGTCGCCTAACGTGCGTAGAAAGCGTGTTGAACGTTTCCATCTATCACCAGGCACATCCTTTACGTGCATCGATGCGGACCCATCAAGGAGTACCACTAGATCGATGCCTCCTTGATTTACTAAAGACGCTACGATGACCGGTCGTGCCAGAGCCGCAATTAGTAGGGAAGTTGCGACAGTGATGAACAACCAGAAAAGTGAATCTCCGAAAAAAGGATGGCGCTCTTTGATTGGAAGTTCTCTGACTTTAGCTAATTGTTTAGCGTCACGACGACGAGCTATTACCTTGCGAAGCCACTGTATTAATAGTGCTAACGGTACAATTAGCAACCATAGCCAGTGAGGTTCAATGAACTGCAGAGTGTCTAGGTCCACTTGCCACTCGGAATATAGTGTGCCATAGCGACCGATGGTACATAGCGATAGACAAACACTTCTATTGGTTCATCTAATAGCGTAGTCGTTACCCGTTCGTACAGACGTGGCACATCCTCTGCGGTATCTAACCGACGTAAAGTTTCGCTCTTTACTTCATAGACTTCACCTTCGACTGTGTCACCCTTTTGAACAGGGTCAGTTAGCGCCGGGAATCCAAGTGTTGTGTCAAACAGTGATCCGCTTATGCGTCCCAAACCTTTGTACTGTGAGTTCTGTAGGATTTCAGCTAGCTGACCCCCTCGCATCAATGTGCCATAGACAAAGATTTTTACTGTTTCTCCAAACATTGAATCAGCCTCGACGTTTGGGTTGTCGTCCAGATCCAGCTTTCATGAGTTCATCTCGTTCCTCTGGTCGTAGTGGGATAATGACATTGAAATCCTCTTCCTCAGTGTCAATTGGTGGAGCACCTTCGTCACCATGTACAGCTGGTGGCGGTGGCAAGTCTCGCTCAGCTTCCTGCGCAGCGCGATCGAGTGTTTGACTTTTAATTTGGGCAACGAGGGCATTACGGAATTTGACAACAAACTCATAGTTGTACGCTGCGTCTCGATGTTCAGGCTCCTGTTTGAGTAGATTCGCATAGGCTTGGACGGCTTCGTCTAGTTTTTCAACTACAGTACTGACTTCTTCATTTTGCAAAGCTATTCTGAAGAGAGCGTTAGCCGATAAGAAGAATAGCGCTGGGTCATCTTGGATTTTTGAAAATTCTGCATCAGTAGAATCTACAGCTTCGTAATTGGCACGGTAGTACGAAGTAGCAGTGCGCTGACGGCGTGCATCAGCAAGAATAGCAGTGCTAATCATAGGAAGTTTACCAACAAGACTAAGCTTTTCTTCTATGGTTGGACTATCGACTTCTATAGTCACTGATTCAAGCGTTACTAATTGTTCTTGGCTGTCAGCTAGTAGCTGTTCCACATGTGCAGTGCGACGAAAGCTTTCGCCAATTGTAAATAGCAGGATCGAAGCTATACATACAGCAATAATCCTATTCATTGTCATCTCCTTAACACTTTTATGGGAACCTTTGAAACTGTGCCACTGTTAGCTTAAGCATTAGAGCTATTGACCACAACGAAGCTGTTATGAACGCAAATAAGCCGAAGTATGGTTCTTGAGTGACGTACTGAGTGATTTCTATCTTTCCTGAAGAGAGGCGGTCAATATCATCGATAGCTTGCAAGATAGTTTGTTCATTTGATGCTGCGTAGAATTTTCCTCCAGTTTTTTCAACAGCAGCTTTCCATGTGGAATCAGGAACGACAGATCCGAGTGCTCTATTGAAGTTGGCACGAATGAAATAAATAGGCACTTCTGCTGTTACTGCCTCCTGGACAACTTGCAGTACTGTTTTTCCTTGTCTAATTACACCCGCATCCTCACCATCAGTAAACATGACAATAAGATTCCCGCTCGCATCGAGAAAATCAAACATTCGAAAGAGTTGAACTCCTTGTTCAACGGCACGTGTGAGAATTGTGCCTTGATCGGGGAATCTAAGAAATTCTCCAAAGTCTCCGATTAAAGCGAGACTTAGAAGGATGTTGTCATAGTCGCTGGTAAACGGCGTGACAACGTAAGCTTGATCACCAAATTCTACGAGAGACATTAGGTCTCGATACTCTCCATCCATTCTCAGGCGCACAAAACGTTCCGCTGCTGCCACTGTTGTAAAGAAAGTTGCTTCAGATGTTCCTTTGTTTCCTGCAAGTAAAGTTGGAGATTCAAAATGACGAACCATACTTGTTGATGCGTCAATCATTAAACAAATACGTCTCCCTGGAAATGTTGTGCGTTCTTGTAATACTGATGTGTAGGGGTCGGCCAGTGCCAGCAATAAAAATGGAATCCCTAAGAGCAACAAGAGTGTTGGTGTATGTCGAACCACTGAAAATGATAGGCGACGTTTGTGTTGAAGTATCGCAGGGAGTGCCACACGACTACGTTCAGCAGGTCTGTGAATGACTACCCGAAATACAGCGAGACTCGTGACCAACGAAATAAACAAGATCCCTGCCAGCCATGCAAAATCACGTTGCCAGAACTGCAGGTCTTCTAGACTTGTATTACGCCAGGCTGCTATTTGACTATGAAAAATCTCTAGAAGCTTGTTTAACGTAGCCACACTTGGTTTCTCAACATTATTACTGCATGTTTAAGGGCACGGATCTTGCGAGCAAACCACGTATATTCCTGGATTACATTGACGGTAATCTGAATACCATCAGCTAGCGATTCATCTAATTTTTCAGTGTTAAGTTTTGATTCTTCAAGACCGTACGTTGCGAGCGTTAACTGTTCAAGGGCTGCTTGAAGGCCTGCGAGGCGAACGTACCTAGAGTCTCCTTGGGCCTCAAGAGTTTTTCGCTTTTGAGCAACTGTTTCTGCAGTTACTGGCGATGACACAACAATTGGTTTCTTGCCGAAGAGCCTTTGATTTATCTGTAGTTGTCCTTTTTGACTTGGAGTACCAGGTTCAATTGTTGTTTGTAGCACACTGCCAGACAGTTCATATTCCGCAACGATACGTAGCATTGTTAAAGCGCGCCCAGTTAGTTCCCTAGTCCAGCCTTCAATGGCTTGTTGTCGAGAAGTGGTTTCTAATTCTTGCAGCGCTGCTTTAAGTATTGTGCGGTCCCCCAAAGACTGCTTGCTAGATTTTGTTTTCTGGCGATAACCTACTATTTGTCTAGCAATCCAAATTAAGAGCACGGCACTAATAGCAAAAAGCATCAGTCCAGCAATACGAGTAATATTTGCACTCAGTCTTCTCGAAGCAATCTCA
>DDZV01000009.1 GCA_002346475.1 Acidobacteria bacterium UBA2999
CAAATGTTTGAAGCATTACCGCTCGCTGCCGAACCTTATGCCGCGGCTCTCGACTTAGTATTGACCTTTGTGACATCTGGGTATTCTAGAGCGTCAGCTATTAGATTGCTTCGCTCGCCTCATTTCCATTTCAACTACGATGGGAAGCCAGTTGACCCTCTTAGTGTTGACGCACTCAATCTGGCATTACGAGAAACTAATTACCTCGGCGAATTCTCTACACTCGAATCGATAGTAAAGAGTTGGAAAACAACAAAAAACACTAACTCAGTCTCTACAAGTCCTATACCTGCTGGAAAGTTGGTTTTGAATCTTGCTAAACAATTGTTGCCCCTTACGGAACCTGCTGGTCCAGCAGCACATCTTGACGTGTTGTTACAGTTCTTGACTAGGAACAGCACCATTCCAATCAGTAGCGATGATCTCCGGACACGTCATTTACGTGTACGGGCGTTGGTAATTAGTGTATTAACTGCACTCAGAGATGCGTACTCCTTGCACGACGAACATCCAAACAATTTTATTGAGCTTGACCGGACTATTCGACGCTGGATTGAAAGTCACACGTTTTCACCTAGGCGTGATCAAGAAGGAGTATGCCTCGTCGATGCCGAGAGCGCTGCTTTTGCTAATTTCAATTCAGTTCAACTGGCAGGGTTGATTGATGGAGAATGGCCTGATCGTCCTCGTCGAAATATTTTTTACTCACCTGGGTTACTGCGTGAACTTGGATGGTTTTCTGAGAGAGATAGAATTGATGGTGCCCGCGCTTTATTTCAAGATCTTTTAGAGCTACCGGCTAAGAATCTCGTTGTTTCAAATTTTTCGCTTGAAGACGATACGATTGTTTCTGGTTCCCCGTTTCTAGACGAGTTAGAAACAATCGGATTTCCGACGGTGGAAGGATCTACCACAAGTTCACCACGTATCTTTGAAATTGAAGCGTTGACGCTAGAACCAATTTGTGTCCAGAAGATTAGTGCTGAAGCTCGTGAGTGGATCGATCTTCGCTTACAGGTCGATTCCAGTAATTTAGCTTATCACGGAAGCATACCAGGGTACTCAACTACGGTGTACTCACCCAGTGCACTGGAGCGGTATCAAGATTGTCCTTTCAAGTTTTTTGCTTCGGAGGTCCTTAAGATTGAAGAGCCACTTGAGGATCACTTGGTAATGTCACACCGAGAACGCGGGCGTTTTATCCACGAAGTTCTTCAGCGTTTCTTTGAAGCTTGGGATCAGCTAGGAATAAAAGTTATTACACCTGAGCGAGTAGACCAAGCAAGAGAACTCTTTGTCAGAATTTCAAAACCACTCTTAAACCGTTTACCTACAGCAGAGGCTGTGATTGAGCGAATGCATTTGTTTGGTTCAGCTGTTGCTATGGGCATCGTTGATCGCATTATTACCGTTGAGACTTTGAGACCAAACGAAGTACAAGCCAGACTTTTAGAGTACCCGTTAGAGGGCACCTTCACACTTGGATCGGATGATGGTCGAACTGTGTCTTTACGTGGTGTGGCAGATCGAATTGATCTATTAAATGGTTCAAGGTTTCGTATTATCGACTATAAATCTGGAAATTCTCCAATTCTATCTCGTGCTTTACAAGTGCCAGTGTATGCATTGTGTGCGGTAGAGCGCTTGAAAAAGCATGATGAAAAATCCTGGGCCGTGGATACAGCAGCGTATGTGGCTTTTGGTCAACGGGAACCATTTTCACCTGTTGTATCAGTTGAAAAACCTGACACTGGAAAATCTCTTTTGGAAGCACGCAACCGCGTATTTACTGTTATTGACAACATTGAGCAAGGTGTTTTTCCACCGAGTCCATTTAAGAAGTCACTTTGTCGCTCTTGTGCTTTCACAGGGGTTTGTCGCAAGGATTATGTTAGTTAATGTCTAGTCCATCGCCGTCTTTAAGGACAAGGGACTCACTAAATGTGCGTATCAGTGAACGTGATCGTGATGGGCGTATCTATGCAGTGAATCCTTCCTACAATGTAGCTCTCCAAGCGTCTGCTGGTACTGGAAAAACACACGTTTTAGTTGAACGCTATCTGAATTTACTTCGTGCTGGAGTAGACCCCTCTAACATTCTTGCAATTACATTTACACGTAAGGCAGCTTCAGAGATTAAAGAGCGTATTGTATCGGCGCTACGTGGAGAAGTTGCTAGTGGAAAATTGTCAGGAGAACAATGGAATGAGCTTCGAGACAGACTTGGAGATATTACTATCGGGACAATAGACGCATTCTGCTTGATGCTATTACGAGAATTCCCTCTTGAAGCTAACGTTGACCCAGGATTTTCAATGGCCAGTGAATCTGAAGGCCCTCGCCTGGTCAGGGAATCGCTAGATAGAACAATGCGTACTTGCCGGTCATTTATCGGTCATGATGAAGATGTCGACTTAGTTTTTTCTCAGTTACGTGAACACCAAATTCGACATGGGTTAGCCACGTTGCTGAATCGAAGGATCATTGCACGAGAAGTTCTTAATTATGTAACTACAGTTGGGCCACAAAAATTAACAATTGATGAGGCTTGTCAGCGAGCTGCTCGTGGTCTTCGAGGGGTCTTTAATCAGGCGCCTGATGGGCTATCTATTTTTCTTAAGACGGGTCCACTCGACCTTAAGTTTGACTTGCTCTCAAGGGATCTCCGTGCCTTAGTGGTTGAGATAGATGATTCAGTTGGGGTTGAGCAGGGGATTTGGAAACGGTTATTAGTACGTGTTGAGGAGCATTTTTTAACTCAGGCTGGCCAGCCGCGAAAGAGGCTCAACTACAAGAAGTCGCAATTTTCATCTGATCGTGATTGGGATTGTCATCGAAAAGTAGTTGTTGAAAATGCTTCAGCAATTAAAAATGTCCTTTTGCGTTACCGTCGTGATCTTAACGCGATTCTGTCTCGTGGTGTGTGGAGGCTTTACCAGGTTGCTGAATCTGAGTATCGACACACCCTTGAGACAAACGCAGTTTTAGATTTTACGGAAGTGTTATTAAGTGCGATTAAGTTGCTTGGTCAGATGGATGAATTTTCCCAAAGCCGATACCGTCTTGAATCTAGATACCATCACATTCTAGTTGATGAATTTCAAGATACGAGTCGTGCACAGTGGAAATTAATTTCACTACTAGTTCAGTCATGGGGAGAAGGTGCTGGGTTGGCGCATTCTGGGCCTCTTGAACCATCCATTTTTGTTGTTGGTGATAGCAAGCAGTCAATCTATGGTTTTCGCGATGCCGATGTGCTTGTATTTGAAGAGGCTGCAAGGTTTCTCAAAGGCCTACGTCCTGGTTACGATATTAATAGGTCGATTTCAAAAAGCTTTCGGTCTGTACCAGCACTGCTTAGTTTCTTTAACAATTTGTGTGCAGCCATTAAGCCTACATTGATCCGTGCTGACGCATTTCAATTTAAGGAAAACGACCAGTTTCCAATCCCTGACAAAGTTAGTTCAGAACACTCAGATGCTCTTGGCATGATTGCAGCAGACTCTTTAAAACTTTGTGCTGCTAAGGTGGTTTCGGAAATTGAACGTTTGTTGGCTACTGAAAAAGTGCGTGATCGGGTGTCCGGTGTTTCTAGGCAAGTCATACCTGGAGATATTGCAATTCTTTTTAGGACGCGGGACAGTCATAGAGAGTTTGAGACGGCACTTGAGATGCGGGGTATACCTGCGTACGTATACAAGGGGTTAGGATTTTTTGAGACAGACGAGGTTAAGGACATTCTGGCGCTACTCTCATATTTATCTGATCCGAGATCTAATCTTTGTTGCGCGGCTTGGCTACGTTCGCGATTCGTGCGTATGTCTGACGAAGGACTTCGACAGTTAGCACCTCACATAGCCACAATGGTGCTAAGTTCTCAGTTGCCTCCAAAGTTAGATCCATATGATGACAAGTTATTACTAAAGATTAGATCGAATGTTCCTCGCTGGCTTAGTCTTGTTGATTCTCTTCCGCCTGCTGAACTTCTTGATCACGTGCTTAGTGAGTCTGCGTACAGTGTTGAGCTGAAAGGACCTAGACTGCAGCAGGGACGAGAGAATCTTAAGAAGATTCGGGCTTTAATTCGGCGGTTACAGAACAGTGGATATTCTACGGTAGCGAGTATTACTGAACACCTCAGTCAGCTTTCCACTAGTGATGAATCAAATGCGGTGATTGATGCTGTGAACGCAGTCAATCTAATGACTGTGCACGCTGCTAAGGGATTAGAATTTCCAATTGTCTTTGTTGTTGATGTGACACGGGGGACAGCACCGAGTCGCGATCCAATTTGCGTAACAGTTGGTCATGGAGATGCGAGTTTGCCGACTGTTTCAGTTGGGAATTTACCTTCGGATACTGATCAAAACACGACAGACCATGAGAGTGAAGAAACAAAGCGTTTGTTATACGTTGCTGTTACACGAGCAAGAGATCGGCTCTATCTCGCAGCGATTGTCAAGAATGGCCATATGCGAGTTGGACGCAATAGTCTTGCAGAAGTAATGCCATCATCACTTGCTAAGTTGTTTGAGGAGGCTACAGACACAGCATCACAAACAATTGAGTGGCTGTTGCCGTCTGGGGAGGCACATCAGTTTCATGTTTGTAAAGACATGACACACATTAGGACAAAAGTGATACCTAAGTTTCAGGAGTCGTTGGATGATTTTAGTTTTATTGCTGATGCATCGATTCCACGTCGACCAGCGTCGAAAGAACTACAAGACGCATACGTTTTTAAAGAGTCCCTAGATACTGATAAGTATTCAAACCGTTTGTTGGGTACGTTGGTGCACCGTCTTATTGCGCGCAAAGGTATTGCCAAAACGGGCACTTCATTCTCAGCGCACTCTTTGAAGGCAACTATTGCTACTTTATTACGGACAGATGAAGTAGTTGAGGTTGCTGCAAACCCACAGTTATCTGAACAAGTAGTAGATGCGTATAGGACACTTTCCAACCAGCCTGAAGTGCAAATTTTGATTAGGGAAGGTGAGACAATGCACGAGATACCATTTTCACTTCAGACTGAAACTGGTATTTCTGCTGGTACTATTGATTGTGTCGTGCGATCTCCAAACGGTTGTTTAACGGTTCTCGAATTTAAGACTGGCCGTCGTCGCTCTGAACATAGACAGCAGCTTGATCTATACCGTCAAGCAGTTTCTTCAATGGCTCCTCACACCCAAGTAGAGGCATGTTTAGTTTACGTCTAATTACCTGGAAGTCTTTTAAAACGCTAGGATGTTCAGAGCAGGTAATAAATATATTTTTTTGTCCGGTTTCTCGTTGCACCCTATCCAAAGCATCTCATACAATCGCTTTCCAGGAACCCTCAAGGATATGAGAGGAGACACATGTGGGGCTGACCTGCGAGAGTTGTGGAAACGATAAAGATTTTCAGGTGAAGACGTTGCAAGTGCACGTAGTCCACGTAGATGATTCGCGTGTGGAGGTTTCAGACGAGAGTCGTCCAGCTGTGCTTGAAGTGCTGTGTGATGAATGTGAGACGGAACTAAATATTGAAGGAATGGAAGAGAACGTTCGTCGCGAACTTCTGTTGACTATTGGTTCAAGATAAATGAGTTTTTGTAAGTTAAGCAACTCATTTTAGGAGTGGCTTGTCCGTCTTTTCGAAACAGTGAAATCCCTAGTAGAACAGTTAGATATTCTTGTAGCTTGTCATTTGTAATGCGCTTTGAACTACTTAGCACATGATTTAAATAGCAACCAGGACTCCATGGAATCCATTGGCTTCTCTTAAGGTCACTTTTATCGCACCAACTGTTTTATGAGTCAAAGATATGTCCTATCCATCTGATAGCGAAGTTACGTTGGTTGAAGTTGGTGGCCGTGCATATGACAACTCTGTCAATTTCTTTACTGATGAAGTAGTGATCGATTTTCCAAGTGTGGCAACGACAGTGGAACGCATGCAAAGCGCTTTTGTCGAGGAAATGCTTGACCCAGTTCTTCAAGCACGGATCTGTTTGTCACCACGTCAAGCTTTAGACGGTGCAGTTATTCCGATCGATATTCCTATAAGTTTGACATGTCGTGATTGTGGTGGACGGGGAGAGAGCTGGGCTGAGCGTTGCCTATTGTGTCTGAGCACGGGGACCGAAGTACGTCAGCATGCAGTCAAGCTATCTATACACGCGGGTGTTTGTGATGGTGAGACATTTCGTTTTGTTCTTACTACGCACCACGCGCCACCAACACGTGTAGATCTTCATGTGACAATTGGTTAATGGTTGTAGTTATCTTGTTATGGGATGTGCACTTGATCTGTGCTGCTACTCTTCTTGCGTAGCGTTGCGCTAGGGGATATCGTTACATAAAGGTTTAGATTATTTGAGTTCTTATGACAAATGTTCTTAATCAAGACACAGTTTTAAAGGCGCTACAGGTTGTAGTTGATCCAGATCTCCATAAAGACGTTGTTACCCTCGGGTTTGTTAAGGATCTAGTCCTAGACGGTAGTAGGGTTGCCTTGACAATTGAGTTGACGACACCCGCATGTCCAGTCAAGGAACAAATGCGTGAACAAGCTGCTGCTGCTGTTCGTTCATTGCCTGGTGTGACTGAAGTTGATGTCCAAATGACTGCTAATGTTCGTTCTGTATCAATGCCCGAAACAGGACGCACCCCCTTACCTGGAGTCAAGAATGTTATTGCTGTTGGGGCTGGTAAGGGAGGTGTGGGGAAGACAACAGTTGCAGTTAATTTGGCACTAGCACTTGCTCAATATGGTAGCCGCGTTGGTATCCTCGATGGTGATATCTATGGACCCAATGTTCCCATTATGCTTGGCTTGCAAACCCAACTTGGCACAGATGGCAAGCGAATCGTGCCTGCCGAAAAGTATGGACTACAGGTCATGTCGATTGGGTTCCTTACATCGAGCGATGCGCCAGTTATTTGGCGAGGACCAATGCTACATGGTGCCATCCAACAATTTTTCCGTGAAGTTGCATGGCAGGATCTCGATTATTTAATCATTGATATGCCGCCAGGTACTGGAGATGTTGCACTCAGCCTTAGTCAAACGGTGCCTGTTGTAGGTTCCATTGTTGTGACCACACCACAGAAAGTATCGCTAGCTGACAGTCGACGTGCTGTCCGGATGTATCAGAAATTAAATATTCCGACGCTTGGCATCGTCGAAAACATGAGCTATCACACGTGCCAAAATTGTGATCATGAGACTGAACTCTTTGGGCATGGTGGGGGAGAAAAACTCGCTGAAACAATGAAAGTTCCTTTCTTGGGCTGTCTACCGGTCTACCAGCCGATACGTGAGGGAAGTGATAGCGGTGTACCACTTGTCAAATCTGAACCAGCGTCGACAGTGACACGCGCTTTTTTAACTGTTGCTGAGCGAACAGCAGCTCAGGTGTCAATTGCTGCACATAATGTAGCGATGGCAAATAAGGGAAAGATTCCACTTGTACCTGTAAGGTAATTGAGAAAGAGGAGTTCAAGATGCGTTATACACTTGCTCTGATATTTGCAATGACGTGCAGTGTCATCACAATTGCCGGGGCGACTAACAACGTTGAAGAAAAGTATGCACCTGCAAGTCTTGTAAATTCTTACCTGAAAATTCAGACAGAACTGGCAGCTGACAGTTTCACTTCGGTACAGCAACATGCTTCTGCGATGCTCAAGGAGTTAGCTAGTTGGGGTTCTCTGGGCTTGGAACTCGGCGATACTGTCCGTCAGCTCGAACGCGCAGAGAGCATAGATGAAGCAAGGATAGCTCTAGCTGAAGTGACTGATGCACTGTTGCGATATAGCAAGATTCAGGGCTTAAACCTTCCGGATGGGATTAGGGTAGCTTACTGTCCGATGAAGCAGCAGCCCTGGCTACAAGAAGGCGAAGATATTCGAAATCCGTATTACGGAAGTGCAATGCTAGATTGTGGGGAATTTAATGATGAGTAGTGCCTCATGAAAAGCTGGTTCAAGGTTCTCAGTGTAGTTATCTCGCTATTGGCAGCATTCGGACTTGGTTGGTTTCTAGCAGCGATCGGCACTGGTCAAGAGGCGGACCTCGCTTCATTGACTGATCGTGAACGCAGGTTTAGTGAACGAATGCAGAACGTTGTTCTTGAAGGGCACTTTACACTGGAAGGACAGAATCGGCGTGACGGAAGCCCTGAGCGCTATGAGATTAGCAAGGTCACGAAACTTGACGGTGACCGGTGGAGATTAGATGTCCACCTAACTTATGCAAGCGTCGACGCTACATTACCAGTGGTCGTTCCGATTGTTTGGGCTGGTGATACTCCGATGGTTAGCATTACGGATTTTTCGATTCCAGGTTTAGGGGACGAATTTGGTGCACGCGTCATTTTCTACGACGATCGGTACGCTGGCACCTGGGACCATGGTGCATATGGCGGCATGATGTACGGCACGATCCAGTCGGTAAGCCAAGATTAGATTTGAAGCACGGCAGCAGAGTTCTACTGTTTTATTAGTCCACGGACTAACTCATGGACATTAGAGAGGTGAAACAGATGATGTATAAAATTCTTAGCTTACTCTTTCCAGCCATCATGGTGCTTATTGGCACTGTAGATCTAACCCAACCTGAAGCGGTGAAGGTCACATTTAACTCGGTCGGGATGCCCGACTATATGATGGTTATTGTTGGTATTGGGAAGGTAGCCGGAGGCTTAGTACTTCTATTGCGGGTACCTCTTGTTCTTAAAGAATGGGCTTTTGCTGGGTTTTTTATCTGGATAGTAGGAGCGCTTAGTTCCCACGCATTTAGCGGAGACCCGATTACGACACCTGCTTACATGATGTTGACTGTTTTTGGGATATTGCTCATCCTGACATTTATGGGATATCAGAAGACACGTGTAATAGAGAAAGTTGGTGGGTAAAGATACGTTAAGTCACAAACATTAGCAGCGATTTACTGTTATCTATTGCAATGCACTGAAGTGGTTGTTGAAACCTAACGTGGGTCTGTCTGTAGTTGGGGTGTGTGTGATCTGTAGTTCTAGTAATTTAAATCCAGACGTCATCTTGATCTCGACCATCCCTGATGCTTGGGGAATAAGGTAGCATGCGTTTATTCCGTGCGCCTCGGCCCACAGCAACCCTTCCTCTGGCCCCATTACGTATAGAGCAGTTGATAAGATGTCTGGTACTAGACTGCTTGGATGTTGCACTGTTACCGATCCTTTGAATGCTGCCGGCCGACCTGTTCGTGGATCAAGGATATGTCCAACTCGGTGTCCTGCAACATGGAGATCACGTTCACTGCCAGCACTAGTCGCAATCGAACTATTTTTCAGAAGAATCTGTAACCAGGGTTCGTCACGGTTTAAGGGATGAGCAATTGAGACTTCCCAACCTACTTCTCTTGGGGGAGGGGCACCAACAGTAATTTGACCCCCTAGATCAATTAACCATGGCATTTCCGGGAGTACCCGTGTGACTCGGTCGAGGGCGTCTCCTTTCCCAAACCCCCCAGCATCAAGCGTTACATCTCTAGTTCGGAGAATACTGCACGTTTTATGTGAGAACTCAAAATATTGCAGTCCACTTAAGTGCTTGGCCTGTACTAAGTCAGTGTCTGATACGAGATGTCCTTGTCCTCGGAGATCCCATGCCTCAACGAGTCGTCCAATTGCAGGATCGAATGTACCACTTGTAGTTTTGTGCCATTCATAAAGACTGGCTAGAGTGTCACAGAGCACTTGATCAACTCTGTGAGGAACACCAATAGCATGGTGGTTAATAGCACTCACGGCGCTATCGTTTCGCCAAGTGCTTAGGTGGTGCTCGGCACTATCAAGTACCTGAGACATCACTTCAAGGGTTTCGATACCTTTGTCACGTTCTGTAGCGTAAGTAATTAAGTGTGCACGTGTACCCATGAGATACATAGATCGTTCAACGGGCTTAAGTGACACGGTTGTGTCTAACCAGAGTGCTGCAACTACACTAGCCGCAACAAGAAAGAATCCAGTTTTCACGCGGCTTCTGTAGCCTGAGACAGGGGACGGGGACGGGGACGGGGACGTCTAACTCGAACACTAATAATCAAATGTGTAATGTAGGAAATAGAGAATATTACGCCAAACGAGACGTGTAGGATGATCATAGTCGTGATCCATGCTTGAGTAGAGACAACCTGTAGGAAGTATCCACTAAGAGTCATGCCACCAAACGTGATGAGAGAAATCCAGCCTGTGCGTCGATTAGTGATGCTGTTAGCACGTAATTTTTTTAAGATATGGGAATTGAGGATTAAGCCAAAAACTACAATGAGCAGGGGAGATGCAATTATATGTAAATGCAACATTGTCGGCTGCCACAGGTGATTAATAACGGCAAATGGGTCTCCGGTCTCAAGCACGTACTTCATATACAGGTACACAAAACCTGTCACTGCTACGATTAGCGACAAGATACCAAATGACCAACGTTCCCAACGTGTCACTGTAATATGTTCCGTGTAATTTAAATAATGAGACTCAGTCTCGTTTTTAGAGAAAGTAAACTATATAAGACTGAGATGGTCGGTCAAGAACTTTCTTAGTTTTCCCTTAGAACTTTATCAATTGCCAACACACGTCGAACAGCTTCATTGGTTGCATGTGTTGTTAATGTTCCACCTGCGATTGGTCTAATAGCCCTGTGGATTGCTAGGTCCGAATTAAGTACTCGACCTTCGTACTGTCGTAACCAAGCATCTGGAGCAATGTACTCCTGGGGTTCTAGAAATGCCGTCACTTCAATGTGTAGCACTTCTCCAGCGGTGTTGAGAGCGATTAAAAGAGTTTCTTTCTTTGTTCGAACAATATGTGTATCGATGTACGCTGTGCCAACAATCTCATTGTTCTTACTTGCAAGATACCGAGCAATGAGTGCCGAAGGGACTTTGACACCCGATTGCTCAGTAGCTTGAAGTTGTTGGTTCTTTGTCAGAAAAACGTACTCTCTTTTCACGCTTGTGCCTGGATAGACCAGTTTGAGAATCTCTTCTCGAGATAGGTCTTGCGCGAATAACCCTGCAAAAAAAGTTGCAATAATTGCGAGAGTCAGGAGAAGTACAGTAAAGAACCTATTGCTTCCCATGCATTATTAAAAAGCGTAACCAAGATTTATATTGAACTGATTCCGTCCAGAATTCGCAGCATTGGTTATCACGGCGTATTCTGCTTTGAGTGCAACATTGTTAATTGGTTTTAACTCTATACCAATAGTTTTGTAGGTACCATCACGAGATAAGTCACGTGTAAATCCTGTAGGGACACGATATTGTGTATCCACTTTTTCCAAGCGTACATATGGCATTAAAGAAGCAATGGGACTGTCCACTTGTGACAGAAGGTTATAGCCTACTTGAAAGTACCCGCCACGCAGTTCATCTGCAATTGGCTTTCCACTCGAGAGTCCTAGTGCGGTACTTGCAGCTCCTGCATTATCAACAGAGGCGTGAGCAAAAAGTCCACGAAGATCAAGTCCTCGAAACTGTGCTTGCCCGTGCACTTCAACAATCGTGGTGCCCATACTAATTTCGTTGCCATTACTGTCTTTAACTTGGCCTTGATCTGAGCCTCCCCGATAAATTCCAACGCCGGCGAAAACACCTGGGGTAGGTGTGACATCAAGCCGTCCTGCGAAAGCCATATCACCGGCTAGTGCTTTGCCACCTTTTTGGCGTCCACCACGAAGCCCTTTTGATGCAAACTTTTGTCCGTTCATTCCATTCACGACGTATGCACGGAAACTAACAGGGCCAAAGTTACCCAGTACGCCACCGCCATTCTCTCGCCACGTTGAGGGAATGATTGCTTGCTCTGTAACAGGTCGTTTTGCACCTATGAATACATTTGGTTCGTGAAATTCATTTACAAGTCCGAGGGGAATGAGTAGAAGACCACCGCGAAGTGTAAAGTTATCAGTGAGGTTGTAGTCAACATAGGCGAATTCAAGGTAAGCTTCTTTTGCATGTTCGATTTCAATTTCTGAGTTGAACACGATTTTGTCGTTGAAGCGATACCCCGTATAAATAATTGCTCTTAAAGCATCAAACTTTGATGCCGCGCCACCACCAACGCCGGACTGGTTGTTGGATGCGTAATTCTCCAGGAGCACTTCACCATAGCCAGCAATTGAAACTCCTCGCTCTATACCATAAACTTTTGATGCGGAAGGGGCTACTCCAAGGGCACGGCTTTCTGCTTCGGTTAATTCTTCTTCAGCTTCTCCGCTTCGGATTTGTTCAATCTCTTCAGCTAGGATGGCAATCTGTCGTTCTAGATCTTCTGTTGTTGTAGTGTTTTCTTCAGCTTCTGTTTCGTTTTCTTGAGCGTCTACCGGAGTGGCATATAGTAGACAGATAACTAAAGCTGAAAAAATAGAGTAAAAAAGAGGTTTACTAAAAGGTAGTTTCATAGTTTTTAAGCCATTAAATTGTTATTAATAATGAGACTCATTCTCATTAGACAGAACATAATATATACGACTTATATGGTCGGTCAACATGTTTTTTTAAAAAATTCAAATGAATGCAAAGAACCTAGATCTTCCTGTCACTAAGATCACACTTCATAACGGTTTAGATGTGCTTGTTCACGAGGACCATCAACTACCAATTATTGCTGTCAATATTTGGTATCACGTTGGTTCAAAAAATGAACAACCTGGTCGAACAGGGTTTGCACATTTGTTTGAGCACCTGATGTTTGAAGGATCTGAACATTGCAATACAGGATATTTCCCTCCTCTTCAACAAGCTGGGGCAGCGGTAAATGGATCTACGAATGCCGACCGGACAAACTACTGGGAGGTGGTGCCTTCCAACGCTATTGATCTGGCGTTGTGGCTGGAATCGGATCGGATGGGCCATTTACTGCCAGCGTTGACGCAGGAACGCTTTGAGACACAACGAGCAGTGGTGCTTAATGAGCGCCGGCAGAATTATGAAAATCGACCGTACGGACTTGCCATCGCTGCGGTTATGGAAAGATTGTTTCCGCCTGATCATCCGTACCACTGGTTGACCATTGGTGCTGTTGACGATCTTCACGCAATGCAATTAGATGAGGTGCAAAATTTTTTCCGCACGTACTATCATCCAGCAAATGCTTCTCTGAGTCTCGCAGGCAACATCGATACTGACACGGCATTCAAGTTAGCTGAACAATACTTTGGTGATATTCCTGCCGGCCCATCGCCACCAAGACCAATAGTGAGCGTAGCGCTCTCTAGCGAGGTCCGTCTTGTTCTTGAGGATCGTGTCGAAATGCCTCGTGTGTATATGGCGTGGCATTCCCCTGCGATGTTTGCCGAAGGCGACGCTGAGATGGATCTGATTTCTGATTTACTTACAAATGGTAAAGCGTCTCGGTTGTATCGAGTACTTGTCTATGAGCGCCGTATTGCACTCGACGTTTCAGCTTTTCAGAGTTCTTTGGAGATTGGAGGATTTTTTCTGCTTGTAGCGACGGGGTTGGCAGGAGCACCACTTACTTCTTTGTTTTTCGCGATTGACGAAATTATTAATGAAGTTTGCCAAGAAGGTCCGCGTATTAGTGAACTGAAGCGGGCACAGGCCCAAACGGAGGCCCACTTTGTTTATCGTCTCCAGACAGTTGGGGGCTTTGGTGGAAAATCAGATCAACTCAATGCTTACAATGTATTCACGGAGGATCCTGATTTTTTTAGTGCTGATCTTCACCGTTATCAGGTCGCCACGCCTGATTCAGTCCGTCAAGTTGCTTCACAGGTTCTTGTTCCAAATCAACGAGTTGTTTTAAGTGTTGTCCCGCATGAGCAAGGTCAGTTAGCTTTGACAGATTCAGAGCCGGTATCCGTGTCGTGACCAAAGTAGATCGTACTAGACTTCCTGATTTAGGTCAGGAGTTACAGTTTATTTTTCCGGTGATTCAGAGCCATCGTTTGTCCAACGGGCTTACTCTTCGAACTGCAGAACATCGCTCAGTGCCAGTGATTACATTCCATCTTCAGGTGTGGGCAGGTCTGGTTTTTGATCCGTCAGAATTAGCCGGATTAGCCGGTATTACTGCTGATATGCTCGACGAAGGTACGGCAAAGTTATCAACCCTAGCAATTTCAGAAGCCTTGGCTGATATTGGTGCTGAGCTCAACATTGATGTGGGGCCTGACGTTACCAATGTGTCATTGACAACCCTGACCCGGTTCGCAGACAAAGGAGCAACACTGCTTGCAGATTTAGTGACATGTCCCAGTTTAAGAGATGAGGACTTCAAACGTGTTAAACAACTTAGACTAGACCGATTGCGACAGCTCAATGATGTTCCGCCTGCTGTTGCGGAGCGGGTGTTTCTACAATTGTTGTATCAAGATCATCCGTACGGGCACCTTGCGATTGGGAGCGAACAAACACTTCAAGCAATGCAGATTGAGGACGTACAACAATTTCACCTGCAAAGGTACCGACCCGAGAATGCCACTCTCATTGTTGTCGGCGCAGAGTCGCACAGCACACTACTAGCAATTACGGAACGGACGTTTGGCCAATGGCAGCCGAGAAATTCTTCTACTCTCAAGCGTTGCCGTCCACCAGACAGTCACAATCTCACGTCTACAGTGCGCCTTGCTGTTGTACCACGTGCCCAGGCACCCCAGTCACATGTTCGGATAGGACAGCTATCCGCCAAGCGAAATTCTCCAGATTATCCTGCTCTTGTGGTGATGAATAGGATATTGGGAGGTGACTTCGTGAGTCGGATTAATCTCAACCTTCGCGAAGACAAGGGTTACACATACGGTGCTAGGACTGGCTTTGACTGGCGCTGTGGTCCTGCACCTTTTTCCGTAGAGGTAGCAGTTGATAGTAGGGCCACAGTCGATGCTATTCAAGAATCTATCTTTGAATTGAGTGCTATCCGCGGAAGTCGGCCGACAACAAACAAAGAACTGATGGTAGCCAAGGCAAGCCTGACTCGTGGGTATCCAAGAAGTTTTGAAACAGCTCGCTCGATAGCGCACGGAGTGGCTCAGCTCACTCAGTACGATTTACCAGATCAGTACTTCGAAGAATTTATTCCAAGTATTAGTGCTGTTGAGATTGACGATGTGACACAAGTAGCGAACACTTACGTACAACCAGATCAGTTAATCACGTTGATCGTTGGCGATCAGCAGTTAATTGCTTCGTCTGTGGAGTCTCTTGGCTTAGGGAAACCAGTTGTTTTGTCATCAGAGGGGTTAACCTCATGAAAGCTATTCGTTTCCATAAACACGGGGGGCCTGATGTTTTACGATACGAGGATGCCCCTAACCCGTCTCTTGTTAATGGCGAGGCCCTTATTCGTGTGCATGCTTGTGCATTAAATCATCTCGATCTCTGGCATAGACGCGGCATTCCTGGTGTAGAAGCAGTACTGCCTATGATTGGGGGCAGCGATGCGTCTGGTGAAATCGTGGAGTCTGGTGCCAGTAACTTGCCAGTTGGCATGCGTGTCATGCTTCAGCCAGGCATCAGTTGTGGGCATTGCCAAGCTTGTTTGTCAGGATTTGATAACTTATGTCCAGAGTATGCAGTCCTTGGCACTCGAGAAGCAGGCGCTTGTGCAGAGTTTGTAAAAGTTCCAGCAGCTAATCTGATCCCAATCCCTGATCATGTTGATTTCAATACTGCTGCGGCATTTCCTTTGACCTTTCTTACTGCATGGCAGATGTTACTCACACGTGCCCGTCTTCAGTGCGGGGATGATGTGTTAGTTATTGCTGGTGGCAGTGGTGTTGGTCAGGCCGCTATTCAGATTGCAAAAATTCATGGCGCACGCGTGTTTGCAACGGCTGGCAGTGATATCAAGCTTGCGAAGAGCCGTGAACTTGGTGCGGATGTTGCTATCAATCACTACGATGAAGATTTGCCAGCAAGGATTCGCGAATTAACAGATGGGCGAGGGGTTGATATTGTTGTCGAGCATGTTGGAGAAGCCACATGGGATCGTAGTTTGCGTTGCCTTGCTAAAGGTGGTCGACTGGTGACGTGCGGTGCTACCACAGGCTACAAAAGCAATGTGGATCTCAGGTTTTTGTTTGTCCGGCAGCTTTCGTTGTTGGGTTCTTATATGGGTAGCAAGGGTGAGTTGTGGAAGGCTGCTGAGTTGTTTTTTTCCGATCGTCTTAACCCAGTTATTGATTCTTGTTTTTTATTAGAGCAAGCAGCAGAAGCACATGCACGGCTTGAGAGCAGTAATCATTTTGGGAAGATTGTGCTGACTTGTTGATTCGAGCAGGTATGTGCGAAGGCAACGTTGTTGTTTGTAGTTTTTTATTTGGGAGTACTAGTAATTAATTTTCAGAGATTCTGGTATAAGAATTTTGTCAGAACGTATCCGTCAAGGTGTTTGAAAGGAAACCTCTCCGTGGTGTAGTGACCACACGGTAATATTGCTACTTCATGTGGGATGTCTCGCCGACTAAATTCTTTCACCAGATGTTCAGAAAGATCAACTGGGAAGGTTAGGTCGTAGCGTCCGTAAACGAGCAGTGTCCGTACATTTTTTACCCGATCTAAGTAAGACCATGGACTGATTGGTTTCCACATTTCCCTCAACGTATTTAGATCGATATGGTTTTGCAGTCCCTGGCGTACATGACGTGTCGACAAGCCTCGCCAGACAACGTCTGCAAACCAAGGCGACACGTGGTTCAAAGCTTGTACCTTCACGAGTGGTTCGTGGGTGGTTGTTAGAAGTGCTAGACACGAGCCTAGACTTGTTCCTAGAATGCCAATTCTTTCAAATCCTTGATCAGCTAACCAGGCAATGGCACGCCGTGCGTCAAGAACTGCTTGTCGACAGACTTGGACTGTGCGTACAACATTAGAACTCACGATGTAATCTGCACGTGTTAGTTCTGGTGGCATCCGATCATCGTGATAGGGCAAGCTCAAACGGAGAGCGGAGATCCCAAGTTTTGCTAATAACCGCGACAATCCGATATGTCCGTGCGCTTTTGAATTCCATTGCGGCAAGATTAAGACTGCTCGTGAATGTTCACGATGACGTGTTGCTGGAAACCAGCGTGCTGTTACAACATTGTTTTCTGCATGTGGTGTGGGTAACGCGGTCGGGAAACTTAGAGTACCGGCTTCCCCATATTGACTGCGTGAAGTATCGGTTGCACTAAACTGATAGTTGGTTGTTGGTGGTACATCAAAGAAACGAGTTGGATCTTGCATTACCTCAGACACCCATTCTGAGACTTGTTGATCGGGAGGCCTTCCGTCCTCTTTATTTGGAAGCCAATCAACACCCCATTCAAAAGGGCGAACTACCCGGTCAGTCGTGACGGAAGCCAGTCTATTTTCCCAGGCATGGAAGAAACGCTCAAGCATTGCTTCTTGAGATATACCCTTCGAGATTACGTGCTAGTTGTAGTAATTCACCTGTACGACCAGCCGGTCCGACTAGCTGTGCACCTATGGGGAGACCTTCTATAGTTTGACCGCAAGGCATTGTCAGGGCTGGGTGACCTGTTAAGTTAAAGAGTTGGGTGAGTCGTAGTGTGATTTTTCTAATTGATTCTTCAGAAGAACCAATCTGTACTGTGTTAGCTCCAAGCACAGTGGCTGGAACAGCCACTGTAGGTAGTAGCAACCCGTTACAGTTATTTAGTGCAGCATCAACTTCTTGTCGAAGAGTTTTTTGTCCGTGGAGTGCCTTCACGTAGTCTTTTTCAAGGATATCATTCCCTAATTCTAACCGTACACGAACGGGGGTTGTGTAGTCGCTCGCCCGAGTCTTCAGTTCTTGAGCGTGGTGCGTGGCAGCTTCTGACAATATGATATTTGTGTAAATTCCTACGATGTCGTTGGCATGAGGCACGTTGACATCTTCAAGGATGACTCCTGCTTGAGCAAGACGATCACACGTTGCTTCGAATGAAGCGGCAACTTGTGTATCTAGGAGTGATAAGAAGTAGGTTCGTGGTACACCTAGTCGAAGACCATGCACTGGTTTAGCATCAAGAGATGTCTCTGGCATGCCACATAAAAACCTGTAAATAATTGAAGCATCTTCCACTGAATGGCATAGTGGCCCAGCATGGTCGAGGGTGTGGCTCAGTGGCACGATACCGTCCATAGAAATCTCTTGGTAAGCGGGTTTAAGTCCAACGAGACCACACGCTGCTGATGGAATTCTGATTGAGCCTCCTGTGTCAGTACCAATAGACCCTAAAGACATTCCTGCGGCGACTGAGACGGCAGACCCTCCTGATGAGCCACCAGGTGAACGATTGAGATCAAACGGGTTTTTGGCTGGACCATATGCTGAGTCTTCATTAGTAGTACCAAGTGCAAACTCATGCAGGTTGCATTTGCCTATTAGCACTGTTCCAGCTTTACGAAGGCGTGTCACGATATTTGCATCGGCAGTCGCAACATGATCTTCCCGGACGCGTGAAGCAGCTGTTGTAGGGGTACCTCGTACGTCGATCAAGTCTTTGAGTGACAGAGGAATGCCATGGAGGGGCCCACGGTCGAGACCAGCTTTGAGCTCCCGGTCTGCCTCACAAGCTTGTTGTAAAGCTTCATCAGCGAACACAGTAATAAAGGCATTAAGTGTTTTATCTTTTAGCGATATTTGTTCGAGACACGTTTCAGTAATTAATTGAGATGTCAGCTTATGTGTCCGAAGCTGTCGAGAAATTGTTGAAATAGTTTGTTTGTTAAGAGTTGTTCCGATGGTGTCCATAGTCACGCATGACCACGTTCAAGTAAATTCTTCAGTGAATCTAGTGCACGAATCCAGCCAGGTGAAATGACTTCGTAATAACGTTTCCACCGAGCACTTTCTTCGTAGCCAGACTGGCGTACATGAAGCTGTGATCCCCAAGGGTGTCGGCTACAGTTAGCTTCAACAGCCATTGGGCCAATTGGATTGCCTTCTGGGGGTAACCAATAAGCGTCTGCCAGAAAGAACTCACGTCCTGGTTTAAACTCCATCACTGTGCCAGACAATGTGCCGCCTAGTGGTCCAAGGATATCGTCTTTCCAGTCAGTTGTTTCCCACTCTACAGCGTAGCTTCCAAGTGCTCGCGGTACACAGAGCGAACGCTTTACCTGCCACCACGTGGCAAGTGCTTTTTGATCAAAAAATGCTTCAATCACTTTCTCGGGTGGTGCGATGATAACAATGTTGCTAGTAAATTCAGGCATGAGCATGAAAGATGGAAGGAATCATAGCAAAATCAGGACAGAGACTCGTGGTTGCATGTTTGTAAATATGGCAATGTTAATTAGTTTTTGTACAGCAAAAATGGTTTACGTAATTTGTTGAAAGCAGTTTCGTCGCTTTTCCAATTTGCAGCAATGTCGATGGCAGATCGTCCATCTTCGATTTTTCTGCGCAACCGATCTGACCCTGACAAAATATCAAAGGGTGTTTTGTTATATTCGTACTCGTAAGGCGGTTGTCTCCAAGTGAATTTCTCTTTGTCAAATTTGTGCAAGACACTAATTAGTGCAACGCCTGTCAACACAGGACGAAATAATTCACGGTCGACAACATGGATCTGACAACCTCCACATGTTGCCTGTGCGTGTTTTTGAAATGTTGGCAAGAATGCAGTTGGTCGAAATTGCACCCCTGGCAATGTGAGCGCATTCATGGCTGCAGTGAATCGTTCAGCTTCTATCCACGGTGCACCTACAAGCTCGAAGGGGCGAGTGGTGCCTCGTCCTTCTGACAACATTGTGCCTTCGAACAACACTGTGCCTGGATACACGATTGCACTGTCGAGGGTTGGCATATTTGGTGATGGCATAATCCAAGGTAACCCAGTTGCATCCCAGTAGTCAGCACGATGCCACCCTTGCATTGAAATGACTTCAAGTTTGGCATTAATACCGAAGTGATTATTAAATAAAGTAGCCAGTTCGCCGATAGTCATCCCGTGGCGCATTGGGATCGGAAACTGTCCAACGAATGACTCAAAACCTGGCAGCAATGTTTCACCTTCAATGTTCACTCCACCAATCGGATTAGGGCGGTCACACACTATTACCGGAATTTTGTGTCGTTGGCAGGCACGGAGGCAGTTTGCCATTGTGTAGATGTACGTGTAGACACGTGTCCCAACATCTTGTAGATCGATGATAAGTACATCAAGTCCGTGAAGCATTTCTGCTGTTGGCTCACGCGTTTCACTATAAAGCGAGTAGACAGGTCCTTGACGGAGGAGGCCGTCAGGTGTTCGGTGGACATTGTTATGTCCATGTGGTGTTTCGATCATATTGTC
>DDZV01000051.1 GCA_002346475.1 Acidobacteria bacterium UBA2999
GTATCTCTCGTGGTCCGTGTCTTGCTCCTGGTCTATTTGTTACAGCTCCATCATATGGAATTCCAACCATGGCGATATCACAGTCAGAAGGGGATTTAATTTGAGGGGCTCTCATAAAGGTAGCTAGGTCCATATATCTCGGAGATGACATTGGATCATGCTGATGTTGTGATGATTTTTTCAACGGATTATCCAAGCAGTTATGTATGTGATCGGAGGGGTGAGTGACACCAAAGCTGATGTTGCATAAGCGTATTGGCAAGGGAATTGAAGGTTGTATCACACCTGATCGGATCTGAACAAATTTCTTTCAGTCTCTATCGTCGAAGGAAGTGAGTTGATAGAATGTTGTCCATGAATGCAATTATACTAGTAGTAATCGGCGTAGTTTTCGTATCTCTCGGCTATGTGTTTTACTCCAAATTTATCGCTGAGAAAATTTATCGTCTCGATCCTCACTTCGAGACACCAGCACATGCGATGCGAGATGACGTTGATTACGTACCCACGCATCGCTTTGTACTCTGGGGACATCATTTTACAGCGGTCGCAGGAGCAGCGCCTATCGTAGGGCCAGCCGTGGCAATTATCTGGGGCTGGGTGCCGGCGTTTCTCTGGGTAGTACTTGGCACGATCTTTTTCTCAGGAGTGCATGATTTTGGGTCGATTTGGGCCAGTGTGCGAAATAAGGCTCGTTCGATTGGTGCGTTGACGGGTGACGTTGTGAGTCAACGGTCGCGAACAATATTCATGATCGTGATTTTTCTGTTGCTGTTGTTAGTGAACGCAGTGTTTGCCGTGATTATGGCTGGGGAGTTGATGGATACCCCGAGCAGTGTGATTCCTGTGTGGAGTGCCATCGCAGTTGCGATGGTCATCGGAGTCTTAATCTACAAGATGAAGGTTGGAATTCTGTGGCCAACCGTCGCGGGTACGATCGTCTTGTATGCAGTCATTTATCTTGGCGATCAAATTCCTCTGTCGGTTCCTGATCAACTATTGGGTTTAGGACCAGGTGCCCAGTGGATCTTAATTCTATTTGCCTATGCTGGCATTGCATCCATGTTACCGGTGTGGTTACTGTTGCAGCCACGCGATTACATTAATGGTATTCAACTCATTATTGGACTTGCATTGTTATTCGGCGCAGTGTTATTGGCGAGTCCAACAATCGTGGCTCCAGCGTTTAACACGAATGTACCAGCCGGGACGCCTTCACTGGTACCGTTGCTGTTTGTAACTATTGCCTGCGGGGCCATTTCAGGGTTTCACGGACTGGTGGGGTCTGGCACAACGTCCAAGCAACTTAATAAAGAGCCGGATGCAAGGTTTGTTGGGTTTCTTGGATCCATGGGTGAAGGTTCCTTGGCACTCGTGACCATTATTGCGGTGTCTGCAGGGTTTGCTTCGTTGACTGATTGGGAAGCTGTGTACTCCTCATTCGGCCAAGGCGGTCTAGGTGCCTTCAAGCAAGGTGGTGCAAATATCCTTTCGAATGGGTTTGGATTGCCAGTGGCTTTCTCAGAGACCCTCTTGACAGTTATGGCGGTGTTATTTGCTGGTACCACAATGGATGCTGGCGTCCGGTTGCAACGCTACATCGTACAGGAATGGGGCACGATCTATCGTATTCCAATGCTGACCAATAACTTCACCGCAACCATCCTTGCAGTGGGCGCATGCTTAATTCTCGCATTTGGTGCAGGCGGAGCAGATGGTTCTGGTGGCATGTTGCTTTGGCCGCTCTTTGGTACAAGTAATCAGTTACTTGCGGGGCTGACACTTTTAGTGATTAGTGTCATGTTAGTTAAACTTGGCCGTCCATCTCGTTACACGCTGGTACCGATGATCTTTGTAACAGCGATGGCATTTTTGTCTGCGTTGCTTCAGTTGAGAGATCTATATACGACGGGCCAGTACGTGCTAGTTTTCATCGATGTAGTGATTATCATTGCCGCAGTAATGGTGATGTTAGAAGCTGCCTCAGCGTTAATGAGCGCGAGACGTGTGAAGGCAAGCTAAGAGTTCAGGCCATCGATGGTAAAGGGACTTCGTTTACGCCTGACGCTTCTGTCCTGGATGCGTGCTGTGAGCACATTGCTCAGTGAGTTCTACGTGTCTCCATATCGTGGGGCTGTTGCGCGTGCTCGGCGAGACCAGGATGATCTGTTTATGCTCCTGGTCTATTCAGACCTGATGGGTGTCCCAAATCCAGCCTCGTACTACACATTGGAACTGCAGCCAATTCTCATGGAAAGGTTTCACGAGTGGCATACGCGAATGGGGATCGAGCATTCACCACTTGACGGACTGAAGTGTTGTTGATTACCTGTCTTGTTTATCTACCCCAAAGATCTCTGATCCCATCGTGCTGAAGTCCCTGCTTGATCGCCGCCTACTTTTTGTTGGGGGAAAGGGCGGTGTTGGAAAAACAACAATTGCGGCCGCCCTTGCAGTTGCCGCTGCTGATGGCGGTCATTCTTGCCTCGTGGTATCTACGGATCCAGCACATTCTCTTGGTGATGTGTTTGGCACGTCCATTGGCGGGTCGAGGCAGCAGCTTGACAAACAACTGTGGGGATTAGAAATCGATCCAGACGAAGAAGCTGAGCGCCATATTGAAACGGTGAAGCTTCAGATGAAAAACCTTGTACATCCCCGGATGTACGGAGCTGTTGATCGGCAGCTCGATTTTGCAAGGTTAGCGCCTGGCACGATAGAAGCAGCACTACTTGAGCGGATGGCGGAATTAATGACAGACGCTGGCAATCAATTTGATCTTGTTGTATTTGATACTGCTCCAACGGGACATACATTGCGGTTGCTTTCACTGCCAGACATTATGATGGCTTGGACCGAAGGATTACTTCGGCATAATCAAAGGTCATCTGATCTTTCAGCAAAGTTGAAACTTTTTAATGCAAATCTGCAATCAGAGGATCAGACACTTTTAGGAGACGTACCGTTTGAATATTCTGGCAGTACTCGTGAAACTAGGATTACCGACATACTACGTTCGCGGCAACGGAAGCTCAGACGGGCCAGTGATTTATTACTTGATCGGTCGGCTTCAGCTTTTATCCTTGTACTGAATCCAGACAAATTATCGCTACTGGAAAGCCAAAAAGCAGTTGCGGCACTTGAGCAAGTACATGTGCCTATTGAAGCTGTGGTGGTGAACCGTGTCATGCCTGATGATGCAGATGGGGGATTTGTAGATGCTCGGCGCCGTCAAGAGTCTATCTACAGAAACGCAATTGATAGGGCATTTTCAAATTTACATAGAAGGATATTGCCACTTCTATCAGATGACGTAATTGGCATAGACGCTTTACGTCATATGGGCCAATTATTAACCAAAGTCTAATCAGACCAGAAGAGCATCAACTGAGTCCGTTATACTCAAAGGATGTCCCCAATCCGGAGAGTCTTCACATATATTCGTCGTTACCGTTCGGCATTCTCTTTGGGCCTGGGGTGTGTCGTTATTACAACCACTCTGCAGCTTAGTGGGCCATGGGTTCTGAAGTTTGCGATTGATGATCTGGCTGGTGGCGTAACGTTTGCAAAACTTCGTTACTATGCGTTGTTGCTACTGGTCTTGGCAGCCGTTAGTGGCACGTTCAGGTTTCTGATGCGTCGAATTATTATTGGGGCGTCCAGAGAGATTGAGTACGACTTACGCAATGATTTTTTTGCGCATTTACAACGCTTGTCACTTGGTTACTTCCATAAAAACAGAACCGGCGATTTGATGTCTCGGGCGACTAATGACCTGAGTGCTGTACGAATGATGGTTGGTCCTGCTGTTATGTATACAGCGAATACTGCGCTAACGTTCTTAGTAGCCATTATTTTGATGTTATCAATTAACGTTCGTTTGACTTTGATTGCGTTGATTCCTTTGCCATTTGTATCCGTTGCCGCACGTTATTTTGGACGTGCCATCCATCACAGGTTTGAACGCATTCAGGCGCAACTCTCTGATCTCAGTGCGGTTACACAAGAAACACTGAGCGGGGTTCGAGTGGTCCGTGCATACCGTCAGGAATCGTTTGAGCTTTCAAGATTCCGTTCTTCCAACGAGGAATACGTACATCGGAACCGGGCCCTAATCAAATTACAAAGCGCATTTTACCCAAGCTTAGGAATGATGATGGGAATAGGGGCTCTGTTAGTGCTATGGCAGGGCAGCGTAGCTGTAGTTGGTGGAGAGATGACGGTAGGCGCACTCGTTGCTTTCAACGCGTATCTCTTGATGCTCACTTGGCCAATGATCGCGTTTGGGTGGGTTACAAATCTTTTGCAGCGAGGTCTTGCTTCCTGGATACGAATATTACAGGTGCTAGATTCAGCGCCTACCATTGCAGATACGGAGACAGCTTCTGCGATTCCAGGGATTGCATCAGTTCGAGGCGATGTTGAGTTTCGAAACTTAACATTTGCTTACGGTGAGCATGTTGTCCTCCATAATATCTCTGCTATTTTCCCCGCAGGTCAGACGACAGCCATTGTTGGCGCTACGGGCTCTGGAAAATCAACACTGCTCAGTCTGATTGCTCGTCTTTACGATCCCCCGCTGGGAACCGTCTTTGTTGATGATGTCGACGTGCATAGGATTCCACTTTCGATTCTTCGTGGAGCTGTTGGTTTTGTTCCGCAGGAACCATTTTTGTTTAGTGACACGTTGGCTGAAAATATTACTTTTGGCGTCAAAGAGAGTCAGTTAAGTGAGGGCAGTCTTGAGCAGTCAGCTCAGGTCTCCAGACTTGACAAAGATCTTCAGGAGTTTCCAGAGGGTTATCAGACGCTTGTAGGGGAGCGGGGTATTACGCTTTCTGGTGGCCAAAAACAGCGCACAGCAATTGCAAGGGCTCTCGTGATTAATCCAAAAATTTTAGTGTTAGATGATGCCTTGTCCGCTGTAGATACTCATACAGAAGAGGAGATTCTTATCCAATTACGTGCGGTAATGAAACAACGGACAGCAATTATTGTTTCTCATAGGATCTCGACAGTACGGCATGCAGACCAAATTCTTGTCCTTGATCAAGGACGGATAGTTGAACGCGGTTGTCATGATGAATTAGTTGCCAGGCAAGGAGTGTATGCAGCATTACATCGGCGACAGCTTCTTGAGGAAGAGCTAGCAGCTTCGTAACGGCTACGGGGGACAATGTCTTTGCACGAAGAAGAAGTACTCGGTAAAGCATACGATGCTCGTTTAATGCGTCGACTGTTGACGTATCTCTGGCCACACCGCACCGTTGTGTTTGTAGCACTTTGTGCCATTCTTGCACATTCTCTTCTTCAGCTTGTCCCTCCTTATCTAACTAAGATTGTTATTGATGATTACATTCCCACGGGGGACATATCTGGCCTTGGGACAGTAGCCGTCTTGTTTCTGATGATGCTCATTGGATCATTCATACTTGAGTATATAGAAACTTGGACTCTTCAATTAACAGGGCAGAAGATCATGTTCGCGCTTCGAATGCAAGTCTATACGCATTTACAGCGACTCGATCTCCGTTTCTACAATCGGAATCCGGTAGGTCGTCTCATGACGAGGGTAACCACGGATGTTGATGTACTCAACGATCTCTTTACGTCAGGGGTTGTGTCTGTTTTTGGAGATGTTTTTACACTCATTGGCATTATGGCCGTTTTGCTTTGGATGGACTGGCGTCTGGCAATTGTTGCTTTTTCTGTACTCCCCATTATTGTTTTAATTACACAGTGGTTTCGCCGTCACGTACGTAACTCGTACAGGAAAGTCCGTACAAGAATAGCTCGGATCAATGCTTTTCTTCAGGAACGTATTACCGGAATGGCAACGGTGCAACTGTTTACACGTGAGAAGAAAGACTATGCTTTATTTGACAAGATAGATGGATCACATCGTGACGCGAACCTCGAGTCAATTTTTTACTATGCAGTGTTCTATCCAGCCATTGAGCTTGTTAGTGCGCTAGCGGCGTCTTTGATCCTTTGGTACGGTGGTGGTCTTGTCATAAGGGATGCTTTGACTCTAGGGTCCTTAGTAGCCTTCTTTCAGTACTCCCAACGGTTTTTTAGACCCATCAGTGATCTGTCTGAGAAATTCAATACTCTGCAAGCAGCGATGGCTTCGTCAGAACGAATTTTTGCTTTGCTTGATGTTCCAGTAGTAATTCAAAATCCACAACAACCATTACGTCGCAAGGTTAATGATCCTGGGCGCATAGTCTTTAGTCATGTCACATTTGGATACACGCCTAGTGAGCCAGTCATTCGTGATGTGTCATTTGAAGTTAAGCCAGGCGAGCGCATTGGCATTGTAGGAGCCACTGGTGCTGGAAAGAGCACTCTTATTAATCTGTTGTTGCGGTTCTACGATGTACAGCAGGGTCAGATTATGATCGACGGTGTTGATACGAGAGACATGGATTTACGAGATTTACGTGGCTTGTACAGTCTTGTCTTGCAAGATATCAACCTTTTTTCTGGAACTATTTCTGGCAATGTGAGACTAGGGAATGCTGACATTTCTGATGAGATGGTGTGGCGTGCAATCCAAGCTGTACATGCCGACGAGTTTGTCAGCAGACTGCCCCTCGGAATGGAAACGACTGTAGCTGAGGGTGGCGCCACTCTTTCTGTGGGACAGAAGCAGCTTCTATCTTTTGCACGTGCGCTAGCTTTTGATCCCCAAGTTCTTATCTTAGATGAGGCCACATCAAGCATTGATACAGAAACGGAGTTGCTGATTAGAGACGCACTGCACGTATTGATGCAAGGCCGTACAACATTAGCTGTTGCGCATCGTTTGTCAACGATTCAGGACATGGATCGGATTCTTGTTTTGCATAAGGGAGAACTTCGAGAGTCAGGGACTCACCAGGAACTGCTAGCACTCAAAGGGATTTATTATCGACTCTATAGATTGCAGTTTAAAAAGGATGAGACCTCGGCTTTGGATCTTTCTATTTCGCATCCTGCCACTGCTAGTTCTTAGCTAACATGCAGAAATAATTATAGAGGATCAACATAAAGACGTGGTTATGTGAGCGTAGGCTGATTCACTGATTATTGTTTGGTATTTTATTTTTGAAGATTCGAAAGATTTTCTTCTCGTTGTTTGAACAGAGGATCGACAGTGTTTGGTGTACTTATTGTTGGACTCCAACCGAGCCGTAATATGTTGACTTCAATCTTCTTTCGACCAAAATCAAGTGCTTCATAGCAACTCCACATATAGAGATCAAGGATCCTTCCTTTAATAGCTGGACCTGTATCTAAGATGGTATAGATGCCGTCGTACTCTGGCGTATCTGTTTTCACACTGACCACACTACCGATAGGAAGGAGCCTAGGATCGGCAGCGGCCATACCACGACGAACTCGAATACCTGAAAAAGTTGTTGTTCCCTTACAGTACGCGGTTGCTGAGAAAGGGAGCCACGCTCCCGTCACAATCTCAGGTTCTTCACGTAGCCCAGTGGCATCATCAAGGTCTCGAATTGTAGTTTCGTAGAATAGGATAAGTGCCAAGCTTGCAAGCACTGTTGCCAGAATCTTTTTCAAATTTGATTTTGAAACCAGATGCACTATTAACACCCTGTAAAGTTTATTAAATGATTACCGAAAGTGCTCAAAGCCATGAGGGAGATCAAGGTTGCCTTTGCTTGTTTGAATGGATACTTCACATTTTTTTGTTACAACGCCAATCTTCGTGATAGCAATATTATCGATGAGTCCATTGATTGCCAGAAGTCGGTTACGGTACTTCGGAGGCATAGTGAACAGTAGTTCGTAATCATCTCCTTGTGAAAGTGTTTCAGCAATAGCATCAGTACCTTGTTCTGCGTGCCAATCATGAACAATTTGTTCGATTGGTAAGCATTGCGCATCTAGGACCATACCTACTTTGGAGGCTTCTGAAATTTGTTTTACTGCATTTCCAAGACCATCACTAATATCTATGCAAGCTGAGGCGATTCGATTACGCCCAAGAAGCAGTCCAATTCGCACACGTGGTTCTGGCCAAAGATATCGTGTATGGCAGGTTTCGAATCGAGATTGTTTGGAGTTATTCAGTGTAGCTTGGAGTGAATGAAGTCCGACCACGCTACCTCCGATTGACCCAGTTACGTAGATTTCATCGCCTGGGCGTGCACCGCTACGTGTTAGGACACGTCGTCGACCAACATTTCCAGTTACTGCGACATCTATAATCAGCGGTCCCTGCTCGCTTGCTCGGGGAACTGCTGGTGAGCGTGAAATATTTCCGCCCACTATAGTTATTTTTGAACGATTTGCCAGGGAGAGCAGTCCATTTAGAAGGTTATCAAGATCGCCTATTGTAAGTTCACCTGGTAGTACCAGTGATAATAGTGCGGCACGTGGTTTTGCACCCATAGCAGCCAGGTCACTGAGGTTTATCGCCAGCGCCTTATGTCCCACAGCATCCAGTGGGCAGAATTTCCGATCAAAATGGACATGTTCTACAAAAGCGTCAGTCGTTAATGCTTCAAGGGTTCGAGGCTCCTGCTCAAGAATTGCAGCATCGTCTCCGGGTCCTAGATATACCCAGTCAGGCATAGCAAGAAGAGATCGAATGTGTGCAATGAGCGCGCGTTCACCAAGCTTGGCAACTGTTGAGGCTGGTGTTGTCTTAGGACTTGTTGTAGCCATATCTTCAAACAGTGATATTAACTAGAACGTTAGAAGTCTTGAAAACAGGTCTTTGATGAAAGATGCCCCGCTTTGCCGTGTGAAGAGGTCGACTGAACCTGCAAGTAGCAGGTGGAGCTACTGTTTGTTTGTCGCGATTCAGGCTTCCTCGATACAGAGGCATGCACAACACGCGACCTCGTAGCTCACTTTGATTTAGCGTTAGCTCAGACGAGCCTCTAAAAAGCATCACGAACAAAGCAGGAGCTGTGAGGAATCTTAGCCTTGGCACCAGAGAGGGTCAAGATGTGCTAAGTGTTTTTGTTGTTTTAGCTTGAACCAGAAGATCATCCAGCATTTGCTCAAGTCGACTTGCTCGATCATTAAGTGTGCCATCTGCCGTCGAACTTTGTTCACGGGCACGAAATAGCTCGTCAGCTATATTAAGAGCAGCTAGTACTGCAAGCCCAACGCCATCACTGGCAGGGGCTGCATCAGCAGCAGCTCTTATTTTATTGTCTACGTAAGTTGCAAGTTCAGCAACATATGCAGCATCGAGTTTGCTGCGAATTGGATATCGCTGACCAGCTACTTCGACAGTAATGACTCGGGTCTCAGGCATCAATTAGAATGCAGTCCTATTGATCTAATCCTTCAAGTTTTTGAAGCATCTCACTGAGGCGCAAACGAATTACTTCACGTTCTTCGCGAAGCCCAGACAGTTCAACGTGACTCCCTTTAGCTTCAGTGATTCTGGCTTGTAAGGTTTCAACCTCTTTCGTTAGTCTGGTATTTTCTTCAGCTGTACGGGTTTGTTCTAATCGAAGCTTTGCCACTAGTGACACTAGCAGTGTAATTTTTTCTTCAAGTCGATCGAGCGGCTCAATATTTAGCGTCCGAGCCGTTGCTTTTTTTGCCATCCACTTTACCTTTGCTTCTTCTTATGATTCTTGAGAAAGAGAATGCCACGAAGCGCTTGGATGTATCAAGCTTAGATCGTTCCTTCATTTTTGATAGTCTATATCTTCTTTAAAAACAAGCCTCTTGCTGGTGGCACAATAGTATTTTTCATACAGAGATTGTCAGAACACTGTTTACAGGGTGAATATTACCGTTGGATAGCATCGTGCTTCTGAACCAGTGCAGCGATGATATCTTCCATGGCTTCTTGAATTTCAGCGTCAGTTAATGTCCGTTTCTTTGACTGAAAGGTTAGTCTTACCGACAAAGACGCCTTACCCTTAGCAACCCCAGTCCCTTGATATCTATCAAACTCTCTAATCTCAGTGAGTGTAGATGGAGCTGCATTGACAATGGTTTGACGTAGCTTCGCAGCTGCAAGAGTTTCATCTACAAGGACTGACACATCTCTAGTTATTGCAGGAAAACGTGGGAGTGATTTAACTCTGATGCTTCTATCAGTAGCAGGTGCTTCTATTGTGTCAAGTTCGATCTCAGCTACATATACTGGGTCGTCTGGAAGACCGAAAGTCTCTGCTATAGAGGGTAACAGTTGTCCAAAGATACCTAATGCGACACCATCTTGTAAGAGGGTAACTGAGCGTTCTGAGACCAACCACTTTTCATGAGTAGACTGCATCTGAGTCTGGATATCGAGAACCTCACAGATTTTTTCTGAGACAGTTTTAATGTCAAAAAAGTCTACGTCACGAGAACTATTGCTCCAATGTTCTGGAATTGCAGAACCTGTCCAGCTGTATCCAACAGATCGTCGTTCACCAGAACTACGAGAAAACTTTGATCCGATTTCGAATACTCGCACATCTCGTCTTTGACGTCTTCGATTATGGGCCACCGTAGCTATGAGACCAGGTATAAGTGATGGCCTAAGAATGGCAAAACTCTCAGAAAGCGGATTAGCAATTGGCACTAGTTCATCTTCAGAAGAAAATAGTTTTGCATCAGGTTTCGCTATGAATCCAAAGGTCACTGCTTCAGAAAATCCACTGGCTGTCATAATTTTTCGAAGCTGTCGCGTCTGATTGATCCTTGGATCAGATGGTGGAGTTGGTGTCTGTAGAGCAGGAAATGTTGCTGGCAAACGGTCAAAGCCATAATGTCGTGCGATTTCTTCGATTAGGTCAACTTCTCGTTTAACGTCAACTCGTCTAGTTGGGACTGTAACATTCCAACCATTAGCGTTACTTTCCAACGTAAAACCAAGGCTTTCTAGAATTTTCTGAATATCAGCATCTAAGATTTTTTCACCGAGCAGACCACTAATGCGGTCACGGCGTAACTGTAGAATTATCGATTCAACATGTTTTGGATAGCGATCAATTACTGTGCCACGTGCAGTACCAGCACCAATTGCTTCGAGCAGTGCGCAGGCACGTCCCATAGCGATAACAGGGAGTGCTGGGTCAGCACCACGTTCAAAACGCATACTAGCTTCAGTTTTAATTCCGAGCAACTTGCTTGTACGACGCACTGAAAGAGGATCGAAGTATGCGCTTTCAAGGATAATAGATTTAGTATTTCCTGTAACTTCAGAATCAGCGCCGCCCATGACTCCAGCGATTGCAACGGGTTTCTTGGTGTCGGCAATCACAAGCATTTCTGACGAAAGTTTACGGTCTTGATCATCAAGTGTATGAAGTGTTTCACCTGATTGAGACTGCCTGATATGTAGCTTGGCGCTTGTGAGCTTATCAAGGTCAAACGCGTGCAAGGGATGTCCGAGTTCTAGCAGTACGTAATTTGTAACATCAACAATGTTACTGATAGGCCTGATACCAGAGGCTTCAAGACGTGTTTGCATCCACGACGGCGAGGGTGCAACCGAAACATCTACTACTGCACCAGCGTACCTTGGGCAGAGCGTAGAATTTTCGACAATAACATCAATATCTTCACGTTCAGTCTTTTTGAGTTGAATAATGTTTAAGCCTGGCTTGTCTGTTTTTGTGTTTACCGGTGCAGGGGTTTCTTCCAGCGGGCGCAGTGGAACACTATAAGCAGTAGCTAGCTCTCTCGCTATACCGATTACTGACATGCAGTCAGGACGATTTGCAGTAACTTCAAAGTCAATGACAGCATCGCCATCTGATTGCACGTCAAGATTTTCCACAGCAAATCCTCGGGCTGACATCATTCGAGAGATCTCCTCTGGAGCATTTGGCAGGTCAACGAAATCACGGAGCCAGGAACATAAAATCTTCAAGACGTGTGCTCCTTATGCCGGTGGGAATTGCTCTAGAAATCGAAGATCGTTTTCGTAAAACATGCGAATATCGTCAACGTCGTATTTAAGCATCGCCACACGTTCCATACCAATACCAAAAGCAAATCCAGTAAAGCAGTCGGGATCGTAGTCTACCGCTTCAAATACTGCAGGATGCACCATGCCACTTCCAAGGATCTCAAGCCATCCAGTTTGCTTGCATATACCACAGCCTCGACCTTCACAATTTTTACAGGAGATATCAACTTCAGCGCTCGGTTCAGTGTAGGGAAAGAAGCTTGGGCGAAAGCGAATTTTGATATCACCGAAAAGCTCACGGAGCATGGCATCAAAAGTTCCTTTCAAGTCTGCAAATGTTATGCCTTTTCCGACTACAAGACCTTCAACTTGTTGAAACATTGGTGTGTGACTGAGGTCAAGATTGTCGCGACGATAGACACGTCCGGGCACTATGATCCGGATTGGTGGGGCTGTTGATTTCATGTACCTGATCTGCATTGCAGAGGTATGTGTGCGTAATAATGTTGCGGCGGAAGCTTGTGTCGTTGGAATTGTGCTACGGTGCAAACCCCATTTCCCACCAACGATGGGTGTTTCTAGATATAAAGTATCCTGCATGTCCCGTGCTGGATGCTCCGGCGGCATATTGAGTGCTTCAAAATTATGGTAGTCGTCCTCAACTTCAGGTCCTTCAAGAACTTCGTAACCCATACGCATAAATATGTCTTCAATTTGTTGCCGTACACGGATCAGTGGGTGTTCCCGACCAATCGGTAGGGGACGTCCAGGGAGTGTGACGTCAATGTTGCTTAGCGTTTTTGTTTTACTAAGCTTTGCTTCACGATCGTTAATAGCTGTCTCAATTTTTGTTTTTAATTTGTTAACACTCTGGCCGAAGGCTCGTCGGTTCGTCGGAGCGAGTGAAGACATGAGGCTCATGAGCTCAGAAATTAAGCCACTTTTTCGACCAATCCAGGAATGTTTCAATGTAGTTAATGTGACAGATGCTTGTGCATTATCCTGGCTATCTACTGGCTTCAATTCGTTTTCGAATTGTGCTTCACGTTCACGGACAAGTTCTAATAGATTGTCCAGTTTCGTATTTGTCATAAGGGGTGCAGCTTTACGCCTTCCTAACCATTGCCAGGCTAAATGAATAGTCCATAGCTATGGTTGTCCGTACAGATATACAGGACATGTATCGATATTAAGGATACCGTAGGTATCGAATAATTTGGAGTTTAGAGAGCGGGTTGAGCAGCTTTTGCCTTTGCGGCAACACTAGTAAAGAGTGCAGGCTCTCTGACTGCAAGGTCAGCTAGAACCTTACGATCAAGCGTAATTCCTGCAACTTTAAGGCCGCGCATCAATTGCGAATACGTAAGCCCATTCTCTCGTGCCGCTGCATTAATCCGAATAATCCAGAGCCGACGAAAATCTCGTTTTCTCCTTTTTCGTCCGATGTAGGCATACTTTGCCGCAGTGTCAACTGATTCCTTGGCTGCACGGTACAGCTTGCTCTTTGTTTGGAAGTAGCCTTTAGCTCGTGCAAGTAGTTTCTTGCGTTTAGCCCGACGAAGACTCCCACGTTTTACTCTTGGCATAGTTACTCTTTAATTTTAATACACACGACTAAATATTTCTGTCAGTTTTTATGGCAGCGTTTCTTGTTGAGATTCACTATTTGTAAGGTAGCATGCGTTGCAGCTTCGTTGCATCTACAGCAGCGACTTCCTCGCTACCACGCATCTGACGTTTATTTTTAGTGGTTTTACTCGTCAGAATATGTCTTCTAAATGCATTGTTCCGCATAAATTTTCCTGTTCCAGTTTTTTTGAAGCGCTTTGCTGCGCCACGATGTGTTTTTAGTTTCGGCACGTTCGCTGGTCCTCCATTTCGTCCTGGTGTGCTATCCCTTTTGCACTTGTTTTCGACTAGCTTTGTGGCCGAGGATAACGTGCATCTGATTTCCTTCTCGACGAGGAGAGGTTTCTGCTATAGCAACCTCAGCAAGGTCTTTTATGAGGCGGTCTAGAATCTGGCTGCCAATCTCTGGGTGAGCATTCTCACGACCTCTGAAAAAGATTGTTGCTTTTACTTTATCTCCTTCTGCCAAAAACCGTTCGATATGCTTTTTCTTAAACTGGTAGTCATGCTCGTCGACCTTCGGTCTAAACTTAATTTCTTTTACCTCTATAATTTTTTGGTTCTTCTTAGCTTCACGTGCTCGCTTTTGTTCCTGATATTGGTACTTACCAAAGTCCATTATTCTGCAGACCGGCGGCGTAGCATTTGCTGAGATTTCTACTAGATCAAGTCCTTTCTGACGTGCAGATTCTAGTGCTTGCTGCGGAGGCATAATTCCAAGTTGCTCTCCATTGTCGTCAATGACTCTAATCTCACGGACTCGGATGCGTTCATTAATTCGAACACGGTTGTCTCGTCGTGATGAACGATCGAAAGCGATAACTTCCTCCCTGGTTTTATCGCCGGTCTATGCTCTGCGGTCACTAGACTGTCGGATGTTATGTCCGAGTAAGCCTGCAGATGTAAACTGCCGATGGATTTACACTATGGTTATTTTACGCTTGGCGGGTCATTCTTGTCTGTTCTTAAACTTTCCAGGCTTTTACACTCAATTTCCTCTAATGCTTTGTGGACGAAGTCAGTAACGGTAACTGCACCGAGGTCGCCAGTCAAGCGGCTTCGCACAGCCACAGTGTTCTCTGCTGTTTCCCGGTCACCCATTACCAGCATATATGGGACTTTTTGTAACTGCGCTTCACGAATTTTATAACCAATCTTTTCTTTTCGGCCGTCTAGTTCTACTCGAAGATCGGCCTCTGTCAGCATGTCTCGAACTTTTTTTGCATAAGTAAGATGCCGATCTGATATTGGCAGAACAACAACCTGGGTTGGCGCGAGCCACAATGGCCAGGCTCCTGCATAGTGTTCAACCAACATTGCTAGGAAACGCTCAAAACTACCAAAAATAGCCCGATGAATTACTACCGGGTGATGCTCCTCGTTATCGGAGCCAGTGTATTTCAGATCAAAACGTTGAGGTAATTGATAATCCAGTTGAATTGTAGCGCATTGCCACTGTCGCCCGATTGCGTCAGTCACATCAAAATCAATCTTCGGTCCATAGAATGCACCGTCACCTTCATTCAGTAGATATGGCTGGTCGGTAGCGTCAAGTGCTTGTTTAAGTGACTGTTCCGCATGGTCCCAGGTAGTTGTCTCACCAAGAAACTTCTCAGGTCGTGTAGATAGTTTGACTGTGTATTTAAGTCCGAAATCCCTGTAGACATGCTGTACAAGGCCAATTAGTCGTCCGACTTCTTCAGAGATCTGGGATTCCATTACAAAGCAGTGGGCATCATCTTGACTGAACTGCCGTACACGTGTGAGGCCAGACAAGACGCCTGAGGCTTCGTTTCGATGAAGGGGTGTTTGTTCGTAGAGACGCAGTGGTAGGTCACGGTAACTTCTCACCTCGCTGGCGAACACCAGCATGTGCCCTGGACAGTTCATTGCTTTCAGTCCTGTTTGTTCTTCCTCGCCTTCGACAAGAAACATGTTCTGTCGGTAATGCTCCCAATGACCTGATGTGCTCCATAAGTCTTTATGGAAAAGGAGAGGTGTTTTGATTTCGACATAACCAGCTGGAAAAAGAACGCTACGCATGTAATCAGCGAGTTTATTCCAGAGCACGGTTCCCTTAGCTAGCCAGAATGTTGCACCTGGTGCCCATGAATGAAACAAAAATAATTTTTGTTCTCGACCAAGCTTTCGGTGATCTCGTTTCTTAGCTTCTTCAAGTTGATTCAAGTGCTCTTGTAGAGTCTTTGTGCTAGGAAAGGCCGTGCCGTAGATGCGTTGCATTGGTTGATTCTGTGCATCGCCTTTCCAGTAAGCGTTTGAGGTACTTAAGAGCTTAAATGCTTTCAACTTTCCAGTAGAAGGCACATGGGGTCCAAGACAGAAATCAACAAAAGTGTCACGGTTACTAATTGTGTAACAAGAGATTTCCGTCTGAGTTTCAGTTTTTTCGTCGATCAACTGACATTTAAGAGGTTCTCCGCGCTCACTAAAAAAGCGTTTAGCCTCTTCTTTTGGCCAGGCCTCTCTTTTATAGGGAAGATCCTGACGCACTAATTCTTGCATCTTCTTTTCAATTGTTTTGATGTCTTCAGGTACAAACGGACGTTCCACAATAAAATCGTAGAAAAACCCTTCATCTGTAGCAGGGCCAATACCACACTGCACGCCTGGAAAAAGACTCGTGACAGCTGCGGCTAGCAAGTGTGCTGTGCTGTGTCGATACAGTGATAATGCTTCCGGGCTATCTCCAGTGATAATACGTACAGATCCATCCTCTTTGAGAACGAAAGAAAGGTCTACTAAATGTTCATTTACCACTGCAGCAAGAGCTGCTTTTGCCAGCCTTGGCGAAATTGTATTTGCTAGATCGCCAACAGTGGTACCTGATGGTGCTTTTTTAAAAGATCCATCCGGCAGTTTTATTGTGACGTGATTCATGAATACTTAGTTAATTTACCAGCACTATAAAGTTGCTTGCACAGGTGGCAACTCTCGTACTTAAAAGCCCTGAGAGCGGGTGGAGATGGTAGGCGCGGGTGGACTCGAACCACTGACCTCCTCCGTGTCAGGGAGGCGCTCTAACCAGACTGAGCTACGCGCCTATTTATTGCAATTTCTGGCTTTAACAGTAAAAACCAGTATACCAAAAACAGTCATATACAGTGCATGGCAGACGGGGAAGATGCTTACAGTTAATAAGTGAGGGCTATTAACAAGGTGTCAAGCTGCTAACTGTACTTCAGTAGATTGCTCGATTGCTTTTTCAAGCACAGAATCCTGCAGGGGAGTTTCACCAAATTCAAGATCTGGTTCTTCAATTTTTATGTCAGGTGTTAAGCCTCTTTCATGTAGCTGGTCACCATTTGGCATTAGATAACGAAGATAGGAGATCCAGAGTCCGCTGCCATCTGGAAGCGCAACAAGTTTCTGTTGCGCTACTCGCCCGAGAGATTGCTGGCCAATAAGGCTAGCTCGATCGTGATGATTGAGTGCTGCCGCAAATATTTCGGCTGCCCCAGACGTGCCATTATTAATTAGAAGTATCACCGGTGCGGTAAGGTTGCCATCAGACATGTCACTTGAGATGACTTCATTATCTCTTTCACGAAATTGTTGGATTGTTAGAGTTCCAGATTTAACGAAGAGACGGGCTGCAGCAATACCATAGTCAAAATCTCCACGTGAGGTTCCGCGTAGATCAACGATAAAGTTCTTGGCTCCAGCCTTTGATAGTTCTTGGAAATTTTCTTGAAGCAAGACTGGCGTATCTTTTCTAAATTCAGGGATGCGTATGTATCCGACTCCGGTTGAGGCAATACGAGATTGAATCTTCGCGTTCTCCAGTTCCTCACGAATGAGTTCGACTGTGTGCGATTCGTTTGCATTCCCACGAAAAACTAGCAGTTTTACAGTTGTACCAGGGGCTCCTTGGAGAAGCTGCATGCCTTCTAGGCTTGCCATGTGTCGGGTTACTTTTCCATCGATAAAACGTACATAGTCCCCAGGTTTTAATCCAGCTCTTGCAGCTGGAGACCCATCTAAAGCAGACACTACTCTTAAATAGTATTGTCGTATGACATCCAGTCCAATATCAGCCTTGCCAAGGGAGTCATTAGCTATAATGCTTTGAACCAATTCTTGAGTTAGATAAGCACTGTCTGAATCAAGTGCTTCCGAGAGACCGCGCATTGCACCTTCTACAGCAGGTGTTATGTCAACTTCTTCAACGTAGTTCTTGAGCACAATAGAGACGACATCGTTAAACACTGCAAGATGACGAAAAGTGTCATCACGTGTCATTGCTTGACTAAAGAATCCACTAATTACAATGAATGCAATAATGGGGACTAGCAAAGCTAAGGTATAAATTCTTTTTTTAGATGTCATGAGCCACATTCATATTCAAGCAATTCTATCTATATTAATTGTAGCGGATTGATGGAGAGCTCGTCGATGAACAATTATTAGAGCGTAGATGTTGCTAGTTTGTTACTGTGGGTTTAGTTGAGTTGAGTCGATTATCGTATTTAATCTACAGCTAAAGTAATAATGTGAGGCAGGTGCTTACGAACGAGCAAAGAAACACTAAACGTATTGTTGGTCTTGACTTTGGGTTTCGGCGTATTGGTGTGGCAATCAGTGATGCGACACAAACGTTAGCAAGTCCATTAACGGTCCTTCGTCCGTCAGATCAAACGCATGGACTTCGGTTAGTAGTTGCAGAGATCGAACAGTTGATTGATCAAGATGATGGTGTCGCTGAAATTGTTCTTGGTTTACCAAAGTTCCTTGATGGTGCACCGAATGAGATGACGAGGCATGTTCAAGCCTTTGCTGAATTATTAAGAGCCAGGCTTCACTTGCCAGTGTTCTTGCAGGATGAGCGACTGTCAAGCCACGAAGCTGATAGCCGCCTAGCAGCCCACGAAAAGAACTGGCGGGTTCGTAAGGATCGGTTAGATGCAGCAGCAGCAGCGGTCATTTTGCAGGATTATCTAGACGGATTGGTGAGTTAATGAGAAAGCCTGTAATAGTGATAGGCGGAGTAATTTTCGCCTTTATTTTATTAACACTGTTTGGAAATTTTGTTTGGAATCGAATTCATGAACCGTCCAAAGCATATGATGCTGAGGTTTTTATTGAGATTCTACCAGGTACTAGTGCACAAGAAATTGGGCGTCAACTTGTTGCACAAGGTGTGATCCAAGATGAGTTCGCCTTTCGCGCTGCTCTCTGGTGGAGTGGCAGATCGCATGCGTTACAGGCTGGCGAGTATCAATTTACTGAGTCACTAAGTGCAGTGGCTGTTATTGAACGATTGGCACGTGGAGATATCTACACTAGGCCTATAACGTTCCCAGAAGGATTAACTATTACTGAGATGTCAGCAATTTATGAGTCTCACGGATTTGGTAGTGTTAAAGATTTTGTTGAAGCGACTAGAGATATTTCAGCCATTATGAAACTTGATCAACAAGCAACTAACCTTGAGGGCTATCTGTTTCCAGAAACCTATATGTTGCCAAATGACACTGTAGCATCAGTGCTTGTAACGATGATGGTCAGTCGTTTTCAGGTTGTTTACGAAGAGGAGTTACATTCTTCCACTTCTGAAGATCAAAAATTAAGCATTCGTGAATTAGTGACGCTTGCTGGGCTTATTGAGAAGGAGACGGCTCACGACGACGAGCGTCAACTTGTTGCCGGAGTTTATATGAATAGACTCAGGATCGGCATGCCAATGCAAGCTGACCCGACTCTTATCTATGCTCTTCAACAGACTGGACAATATGATGGGAATATACGGAAAGGCGATTTTTCTTTTGACTCACCTTACAACACTTATAAGTATCCTGGCTTACCACCTGGTCCAATTGCATCTCCTGGGAGAGCAGCCATTGCTGCAGCGTTAAATCCAGCTGATGTGCCTTATCTTTATTTTGTGAGCCGAAACGATGGTACTCATGTGTTTTCACGAACACTTGCAGAACATAATAGGAATGTCAGGCGATACCAGCGGCCGTATTCTCGCAAACAGTAGTTTTTCTTAAAGCAAGATAATTTCTTGGCCAGTTCAACCAATTCACAATTTTTACAGTTGTTGTACTAAGCAAGCAAACTAGTGTTTGCCCCAGTTTAGTTTTTCCCGAAGAACCTCGAAGAAACCTCGTGCAGGCGCTTGCACAAGGCTGAGAGTACGATTTGCGCTTGAGATACGAATAAAATCTCCACCCTGAATTGGGTAGCCAGATTGTCCATCATAAGTCACAAAAACTTCATCATTTCCATGTAGGTGGGGCCGAACGTCAACGATTTCAGATGACGGGATTACGATTGGGCGATTAGTTAGTGTGTGAGGTGCGATAGGTGTTAGAACGAGCGCATCTACCACTGGATGCACAATTGGCCCCCCAGCAGCTAGGTTGTAGGCTGTTGATCCAGTTGGGCTTGCAACAATTAAACCATCCGCTTTGACCTGGGTAACAAATGCATCGCTTACTGATACCGATAAATTGATAATACGCGAGACAGCTGCCTTGGTGAACACTACATCGTTCAGTACGATTCGAGTTTCAACTTTCATGTTAGTGCGGTGGGCTTCTGCTGTAAGCATTAGGCGTTCATCGAAAGACGCTGTTCCTGCTAAGACTGATTCCAATGATAGATAGAGCTCATCGACTCTTATCTCAGTAAGAAATCCAAGACTTCCAAAATTTACACCAAGGATAGGAATATCCTGATTAGCTTCTGCAATACGTCCTGCCATTGAGAGTAAAGTTCCATCCCCTCCAAGCACAACAATGAGATCAACAAGTTTGGGTAATTCTTCACGCGTAGCAATACGGTGTGATTTTTGACTATCAGCAAGTTGAGCTGTGTCTACGTCGTAGACAACCTCAATTCCTCGCTCGTCTAACCATGCAGCTAATGCCACGAGGACTTTTACTGCTGGTTGCAAACGATGTTTTGCGACCACGCCAACACGAGTAATTGAAGTAATCATTGGTGCAGGCAAAGAAAAAACTCCTGATTGCCCTTTGCTCCAGTAATGGGTGAGGGCGTTAAGCAAGTACGTAGTAATCCTACCTTAGCGGCTGCATTAGTTACGGTATCAAGAATTCGCTCATGTATCGAACTTTCTCGGATGATACCTTTTCGAAGTTCAGCACGCTCTGCTTCAAATTGTGGTTTGACTAATGCAATTACTTCACCCTTAGATTTCAGCAATGGAGGTAAAACAGGAAAAATTTTAGTCAGTGAAATAAAAGATACATCAATGACTATTAAGTCAAAGGGTCCAGGGACATCAGAAGGTTTTAGGGTTTTTGCATTCACGCCTTCAATAACAACGATTTTTGAGTTGTTCCGCAAGTTCCAATCTAGTTGCCCGTGGCCGACATCGAGAGCAACAATTTTTTCTGCACCACGTTGCAGTAGGACATCAGTAAATCCGCCAGTTGAAGCACCGATATCAAGTGCGTAGCAGCCGTTCACTTTTATAGTGAATTTATCAAGTGCATGAGCGAGCTTAATTCCTCCGCGACCAACATAAGGGTGATCGGGTGCAATAAGTTGCACTTCTGCTTTTACGTTAATTGGTGTGCCAGACTTTGAAACCAGTTGGCCGTCCACTGTCACGTGTCCAGCTAGAATCAGTGATTGTGCTCGCTCTCGAGAAGGAGCGAGCCCACGGTTTACAAGTAGTTGGTCAAGTCGCAAATGCGACACTGTTTTTAGTAGCAGAAACGGCTATAGGCCAGACTTGGCCCATACTGTTGCCTAAGTAGATATTACAAGGCGTTAACGCCGGCTTTAGCTGCTTCCTCATCTTGTTGTCCTGAGCCACCGCTACAACCAATAGCCCCAGAGAGTTGATCGTTTTTGTTAATTGGTACTGCACCTTGAACGAAGAATACTTCACCTTCAATTGCGTTGCCGAGACCCATAGCTCCGACAGCACTGAGATTTCCGCTAGGTGCACCAAAGGCTGCCGAAGCTCGTGCTTTACCCTGAGCGATTTTCACGGTGAAAAAGCGTGCCTGGTCCATGCGAGATAG
>DDZV01000056.1:0-22384 GCA_002346475.1 Acidobacteria bacterium UBA2999
TGGGCCTTGTCACTTTCGACCTAGGCTCACTTAATCATGCGAAAGATCTTCTTGATCATGTTCAACTGATGTCCCTTGCTGAAAGCCTTGGCGGTGTTGAAACGTTAATTAGCCATCCCGCAACAATGACTCACGCGTCTGTTCCGTTAGCACAGAGAGAAAAAATTGGTATTACCGAAGGATTAGTTCGACTTTCTGTGGGTATTGAAGACCTTGATGACCTAAAAGAAGATCTCTCACAGGCGCTCAACGCCGTTTAGAAGGCACTATCAATGCTGGAAACACCTCGTCACTGGCTCAGGCGACTGTATAACTGGACGCTTCACTGGGCAGAAACTCCTCATGCGTTGACAGCTCTTTTTGTGCTTGCAGTAGCAGAAGCTTCTGTCTTTCCTATTCCACCAGACATACTACTCATTGCTATTGTTGCTGCCCTCCCCAAGTATTGGGTTCGAGCCGCGCTGTTATGTACTATGGGTTCAATATTGGGGGCTGCACTGGGTTATGGGGTGGGAACCGGAGCGATGGCTACGCTAGGCCAACCCATTATCAATTTTTACGGTGTACAACCCCAGTGGGATCGTGTTGTTGAAATCTACACTGGAGAATTAGGTGTCTGGTTTCTTGCGATTGCCGCATTCAGTCCTATCCCCTTTAAAGTAGCAACAATCGCAGCTGGTGCTACTGAGATGGCCTTCTGGCCATTTCTCATGATCAGTGCTCTCGGACGAGGAGGCCGCTTTTTTCTTGTTGCCGCTATCTTACGTATCCTGGGTACACCGGTGCGTAAGCTGATTGAAAAGTACTTTGACCTTGCAGCGCTCCTTTTTGTTTTACTTCTGGTTGGAGGTTTCTTAGTTTTCACAATACTGTAATTGTTGTGCTCTCTCGCACCCATCTCAGGTAGTTATCAGCTCCAGAATTGACAGAAATTACTAGACTTTCTGGCATTTCGTATGAGTGCAACTCAGCGAGTCGTAACTGTAAGGCCTGAATGCAAGTGACAGTTGTTTTAATAATAAGTTGTTGCTCTTCATCCTGCTCCACGGCCCCCTTCCATCGATAGACTGAGGTCATTGTCGGCAATACATTGACACACGCTGCCAATTTTTCATCTACAAGCGTCCGCGCTAAAGCTAAAGCATCAGCTTTGACAGGCACGGTTGTCATAAGAATTACGATATCTGTCGGCATTAAAGATCCTTGTACTTTTTCCGAGATTCAGCTACTTTGTACTTGTACTTTGAGCCAATACCATGTACAAGAAAATTAGTCGAGCTTGTACTCGGGAGTGAAAAGCGCTATTTTTATACCTGTGACTGGCACATCATCAACTCCACTAACTTCGCGTAAGAAAACCTCTCGCCCCTTTGGGCAGCAATTACTGCAGTACTCACTGATTTTTATAAGTGCCTTACTTCTCGTGGTTGCCTTAATCGGTGAAAAAGGCCTCTTAGAACTCGTACGAGTACGTCAACAGCACCAGGCGCTTGAAGCAGGGCTCGCACAGGTCCGTGCCAATAATATGCGTTTACGCAACGAAGTGAAGCGCCTCAACAACGACCCCAGCTCGATTGAAGAAATTGCACGTCGTGAACTCGGACTCATTAAGCCCGGGGAAAAAATCTTCATCGTTAAAGACATCCCCCTAGACTAAACCCTGTAATCCAAAAACTTTACGGCTGCGTTATGAACATGGTAGATTCGATACCAATCTGACGCGGGGTGGAGCAGTCCGGTAGCTCGTTGGGCTCATAACCCAAAGGTCGCGGGTTCAAATCCCGCCCCCGCAACCAACGCCTACTGTACAGAGGGGGCTCTAGATGTTGTATCGCTGGCTTACTATCATGTTCGTATTTGCTGTTGTAACACCAGTCTTTGGGCAAGAAACTGATAACGAGGAGCAAGCTCAGGATGAGCCACTTGCGTTCGAAGAACAGGTGGTTGTCACTGCCTCGCGTATTGAACAAGAGCTTGTAAATGCACCCGCAACGCTGAGTCTCATTACAAGTGAGACGATCCAAAATTCGCCAGCTGTGAATATGGGTGAACTCCTGCGACAGGTGCCAGGCGTTAATATTTCACAAGTGGCAGCCCGTGATATCAATATCACTGCTCGCGGATCCACGTCTACACTGTCAACGAGCCAACTCGCTCTGGTAGACGGACGCAGTATTTACCTAGATTTCTTTGGGTTAGTCATGTGGGATCTAGTGCCTCAAAACCTTGATGAAATCAAACAGATTGAAGTCATTCGTGGCCCAGCATCAGCTGTATGGGGTGCCAATGCCATGAATGGAGTGGTCAATGTGATCACTAAATCTCCACGCGAGCTCGCGACTGAAGGTGGCACGAGTTTTAATATTGGTGTGGGGACATTCGGGCGTGCGCGCCCTGGCGGCACTGACCTCAGCCGAGGCAGCTTGTTTTACGCGAACGGTTCCCAGGCAGTCGCAATCGATGACCACTGGTCGTACAAAATCTCTGCTGGCTATTATGGTCAAGATGCTTTAGCAAGGCCGGCAGGCACGATTGATAACGCTTTTAACACACCGTACCCAGCGTACCCAAACTCTGGTACTGCCCAACCCAAATTTGACGTGCGTGTGGACTACGACTATACCAACGGGGGGACGATGTCATTCTCCGGAGGAATGGCACGCACAGAGGGGGCCGTCCACAGTGGCCTCGGACCTTTCGATGTCGATCGTGGGACACGAATGACTTACGCAAGTGTCCGCTACGATCAGGGTGGCCGACACATCGGCTTCTTCACCAACATCCTTGATGGCACAGGTGCGAACTTGCTTACCGTGGGCATCACCGGACAACCATTGCCACTCAACTTTAAAACTAAAACATTTGATGTTGATTATAGTGATGTCTACCTGGCCGGCCAGCGCAATGTGCTGAGTTACGGCGGAAACTTCCGGCGTAACACCTTTAATATTTCGCTCGCGCCTATCGGCGAAGACCGAAACGAAGGTGGCGCATTTATACAGGATGAAATCTTTATCTCTGATCACCTGCGGTGGGTGATTGGTGGCCGTGTCGACAAGTTCTCATCAATTGACAATGCGGTGTTTTCACCCCGTACCACATTTATGGTTAAGCCTGCGCCTGACCAAACCATTCGAGTGTCGTATAACCGAGCATTCCGTGCACCCTCATTCATCAACAATAACCTTGGCACATCAATTTTGAACCAAGTAAATCTGGGTGCTATTCATCCGTTTTTGTCGAACTTCATCTTCCCGCTGGGATCAGTTGGTAACCCGAACCTGAAACAGGAAACAATGACCGCCGTTGAGCTCGGTTATACCGGTGTAATTGCAAACCGCACTACAGTCAATGCCTCGGTGTACTGGAATAAGACTGACGACGGAATCTTCTTCACGCAGGTCGGGAGCTATAGTGCAGCTAACCCACCGGTTACGTGGCCAAGCTACCTGCCAGGGCTGCCATTCCCCCTCAACGTACTTCCAACATCGTTCCTCATCAACTTCATTCCAGCGCCAGGATTACCCTCTCTGTTTACGTATCAGAACCTTGGCACCGTCAAGGATAAGGGCATTGAATTGAGTGTGGACAGTGTGGTGAACGAGCACGTGAACCTCTTTGCCAATTACTCGTATCAGTTCACGCCCGTGGTAGAAGGCTTTGCTCTATCAGAAGTCAACTTGCCACCGAAGAATCGGATTAATGCGGGTATCAACTTCTCCTACGACCGCTACCTGGGGAATATCGGTATTAATTACACGGATTCGGCGTACTGGCAGGATGTGCTTGATGCGCGGTTCCATGGCAGCACGAAGAGCTATGCGCTCATCAATGCTGGATTTGGCATACGCTGGGCAGACGGACGGTACATTACTAGCGTGAAAGCGAGCAATCTCGGTGCCACCGGCGATAACGCCATACAACAGCACATCTTCGGTGACCTCATACAAACCCAGGTGGTAGGAGAACTCCGGGTTAGATTCTAGACTGCACTTTAAACCACAAAAGAATCTATCAACTGGGATTTGAGCAATCTAACGCCGGGAGGGAAGGCATCTCTCCCGGCTCCACTCTCAACAAAAAACGAGAAATTCGCGTAGTCTAGAGATAGGCATGACAGCGTTTCTAGAATTTGTTCGCACCCAATGGCGAGTTGTTCCAGCCTCCACGCGGTGGATGTGGTGCATCGCAGGCATCATTACTGGAGCGATTGCCTACGACCTCCTGCGCATGCCAATCCAAGTGTCCGATGCTATACACGAGATCCTCTCCTCATATCACTCGTCGTCAGCATGGGCATCATTCATAGATATTCTCAATGCTGACGGCTACCTTCGACCAATGCGACTCGCCCAAATCAAGGCAATCTTCGATCTCTCAGGTGGCCACTACTCGCTTGCGTACCGTGGGTTTCATGTCCTACTACTCTTTGCATGTATGTTTTTGTTTGTGCGAACTCTGAGGGTTCGTGACTGGACAGGTTTTGTAGCTGGTCTCTTTGCACTCACCGTATTAACTGGGGGACATACGTTCGAATGGTTCGTTAAGGAAGCGTATCCCATTAACCACTTCTTGGAAGTTGCTGTTTTCTCCCTGTTTACATTGCACTTAAGCCAGTCTCGTGGTGGGTGGTGGATTGACGGATTGGCCGCGATCACGTTTCTGGTAGCGTCTTTGACGCTGGAATCCGGCTTGCTCGTGTGGGTAGTCGCTGCGGCAAGCTGGGTGACCGGACGTCGGGGTATTTCAACACGGGGCGTAGGAATCCTCACACTGCTCCTGGCTGGATATGTAGTTCTGCGATTTGCAATACTGTCGACGGGACTTCCCGGACTTGAGGAACGCAGTGCTGGCTATTTCCTGACGAGACTTGATCCGCCCCAACTACAAGAACAATTCGGCGCCAACCCAGCAGTATTCTACGGATACAACATACTGGCCTCTATTTTTTCAGTGCTCCTAGCAGAACCCCAAGGCGGTGTATTGAATGGAACGCGTGCTTGGTTAGTGAATGGTAGAGTACCTCTGCACTTAATTATTGCCATTGTAACCTCTAGCCTAACAAGCATCTTGATGGTGTCAGCATTCGTACGGGCGACACGTCGACGCGCCTTTGATGACATTAGCAGAGCAGGATTTGTATTTGGGATTGTATTGTTAGCAAGCGCAGCGATGTCTTATGCCTACACAAAAGATGAAATCATGACAACCGCCGGGGTGTTTTATGCTCTTGCAGCGTATACCGTTGTCTACGACCTCCTCAAGCGTGCTGGTCAAATGTCTCTCCGTAGCGTGGGTATCCTATCTCTTGTGCTCGCAATAACTGCCTCAGGATGGACAATTCGAAGTGCCGGTATTCATCAGATTCTTCGCTCACAAGCATTTAAACAACGAAACGATTGGGCAAAAGTGCCGGCGCTCTGGAAACAAGACGGCATTTGGCCGGAAGATCCTGGCGAACAACGCATTCTGGAAAGGATCAGAACAGACGCACTGGAGCTGCAAGTGCCAAATCCACACTTCGAACCACGATGGATGCCTGAGGTTTTCGGCGATTGACACGTTCCCAAGTGGCCCAAATTCTCTGTGCAGCGCCTGGCATTGCGCTTGCGAGCCTCCTCCTCGTAGGACTCGCGTTGGCCTCTGTCGACCAACACCCATTGTGGCAGTTTGAACCACTGAACCCTTCAGAGGCCGCTGCACTACGAGATGCTGGAGAATTAGGAAAGCTGCTCCAGCAAGGTCTAGATCCAAACAGGGCCTATCCGATTCGTGCAGGATTTCTTTCAGAACCTGTAATAATGACTCCCATTGAAGCAGCAATTGCGGCCAATCGGCCAGAGATTGTGGACATGCTGATAGAGGCTGGTGCGATATTAGAACCTGATCTCAATCAAGCAGCCCCGTAGCTGAACCAATACCTTCGATCTCGTCAGTGACATAATGGACACGACGACCAGCATGCTCAAAACAAGCAGTACTGCCCAAACATTCACTCAACCTGAAATGGCTGTTGGTGGCATCGTACTCTTCGATGGCACTTGCGCCTTCTGTGAGGGCGCCGTGAAATTCATTGCGCGACGCGATCCACATGGATATTTTCGATTTGGTGCATCTCAATCACCAGAAGCAAGTGCTCTATTAGCTAGACATGGCATCACACGCGAACAATCTAGAAGTATTGTGCTTATCGAAAATCAGACAGTGTATTTACGTTCCACGGCTTCTCTGAAGATTGCCTTGCACCTCAATACACCCTGGCGTGTGGCTGCAAAGGTTGGCTTGCTCGTGCCACGGCCGTTGCGTGATGGTGTGTACCGCATCGTGGCTGCCATCCGTCATCGCCTAGCAGGTAAATCAAACGCCTGTGAAGTACCCCCACCGGAAATACGATCGCGTTTGCTCTAGTCAGGTATGACCAAACATTTAGTTCTACTATTAGCTGGACTTAGCATCCTATTCTTAGTCATCGGAGGGGCTCTGCGAGGTGCAAGTACTGCAATACAGGTCCAGCAAGACCACTGGCCGGCCTATGTTCATGTGAGATGGGAGTCCAGTACCAATCCAGACGAACGTCAGCAACTTGAGTTTATGTTTGGGCTTATGGAACGCGAGCTACTTGAAGGCACCACATACCACTATCTCCTTACCGATCCGACAGCTGCCAACATTGAAGCCTTAGTCAAACACGAAGCTGTCGCTGACACCCAAGATATCGACAGAACAACATTCCAAATAACGCCAGCGGCAGAACGTGTCTCACCGGTGACACAGGAACATTCAAACGAGAATTTCTTGCTGAACGTCATCGGAACATCATTGGCAGGGCTAGGTCTGTTTTTCCTAGGATTAACTATAGTAGTAAGCATTGCACCACGGTGGGTAAACTCTGTGCCCTCACGTGTGCAACAGGTGATCCTTGAACAAATTCCTCATGGATCCCCAAAAGCAGTGGCAGCCTTCAGGATCCTCTTTGGAGCGGGAGTACTGCTGATCCCGGTTAGTCAGTCTTCTCTTCCACCAGACACTGGATTCATTGCCTCGATTGATAGCCTACTCGCCCTTCGGCCCCTCGTCATGACATGGCTGGAACCATGGTTGTGGACCTGGGGTACCCTCTTCATCGCTGGGGCTATAACTTGGCTCTCGTTCCCGGCTTTAACAGTCGGCTTCATCGTATGGGCTCTTGTGTTCGGGCACACTCATCCAATCACAGCATTAGCATTGACGCTCATTGGCCTGCTCCCATCGCGGTGGAGTGACACCTGGAGCGTGGATGCTTGGTGGAGCCGACACCAGGACACAAACGTGCAACGCAGGTCACAAGAGTACGGGTACACACTTTGGCTACCTGGTGTTGTGCTTGGTATGACGTTTTTGGCCGCAGCCTTCGCAAAACTGAATCATGGAGGACTCGGCTGGATCACCAACGGCACTGTGAAATATCACTTTATGACCGATGCAGCAAACGCCCCGGTCTCATGGGGCGCACAGCTTGGCTTCTATCCTGCTTTAGCCATTTTATTGTCGTTGCTAGCCGTGAGCGTAGAAGCAACTGCCATTTTGGGTGCACTCTCAAAACGTTATTCAATACGCGCACTTACGGGTTTGATCTGTGCATTGCTTCTCAGCGGCTTCTGGCTCTTTCAGGCGGTGTTCTGGCCAGGATGGTGGCTCCTCTTACTTGCTTTTTTACCGTGGCACCTCTTAGGAACACACCAATCAATTGCTACTCACGTGCAAGCCCCCGTGAACTCCTGGCGTCAATCGGTACAAATCGTCCTCGTCACCGGCTTCATTGCTCAACAAGTCGTTGTATCGGCTTTGAATATCGAAGCCCCTCCATTCTTGTCAGCTTACGACATGTACTCATCTACGTACAAAAACCAGGCGGCCTACGAGGAAGCTACGACTACCAACTTGTGGGTTGTGGCCAATACCAAGAATGATCGCCAACGAAAATGTCAGGTGTCTGACAGTGAGGCAGTGATCATAGGCGACTTGTCCGACAACAACAGCAACACCTATCCCGCATATCAAATACTCGAAACCTGTTTTGATGACCTCAGGACTATTCGAGATATCCAACTTGAAGCTACACGCCGTACTGTTGATTGGTCCCGCTGGAAAATTGGTGGAATGAGGCGCGTGAAAATTAGCGATCGGATTCGTATTCCAGGACCAGGCTAGCCTTCGTCTGACATCATCCACTGTAGCATTACGTGTCGCTTCAGCGGGTTCGTCATCCAAGAGGTGTCAGGTTCAGGAAGGTCGAGTGCCTCGCGCACCGTGAGCCACCCACGAGGAATGTTAAATGTTCTCGTCTGTCCTTTACGTGTGACCCACCGCAAAGCATGGTTCTGCTCAGACTGTTCGGCCACCTGCAATGTCATACGAACATCCTGTGCAACATAATCTAGGACTGTCTGGACATGGCCATCTGCCCATAATTGTGGTGCAAGTTCTCCAGAGACGCCTGGTGTTTTCCCCTCAATATCCATAGCCTGAGCTACGTGCTTAATGCCAATTGGAAATCCTTTTTCGCACACCACATGAAACATCATATCGACATGATCACGTGCGAGTTGTCGGCACTCTGGATATGCCTCTCCCTCCTCTGCCAACACGTCAAAATCGAAACCTGCACCATTCCACGTCAATAGGGTGTAACCCTGGGCCAGGTACGCAGTAAGTTCCTTGATCACACCACGGACTTCATTACGAGACATACGCCCCGCTGGAGCACCAGCTGGCGTCACACCGTGCCAAAGAATAGGTTTGTCTGGAGTGTCACTTGCTAATGCAGCGGCACAAGTAATGCCTAGCGGACGAGACTCTCGCCAGTCACTGCCTTGTACTGTGCTCGCCGTTTCAATATCAAATGCAAGATATTTCCGCAAAGCAGGCACCTACTTTCCTGCCAACATCACAAGCAACATGCTGATGCAAAAAACTATGAGCGCCAACGCTACGAAAACCTTCTAGAAATTTGTGAAACCTAAAGAGCCTTACTGAATCTCATCAAGGCCTTCCGTTAATTCAATATAAGTACCCCAGGGATCGGTTAGGAATGCTATCCCTAAATCAAGTTTTGGAATCGCCGTATAAGGCAGGGTTAGGTCGATACCCATCTCCTCCAGCTGCTTCGTAAAGGCTTCTAGGTTCTGTACCTCAAATCCAATATGGTCGAGAGCACGTCCCTTAGTTCCAGTCTGTCCAAAAATTCCAAGCTGCCGATCGCCAGTGTTTACACCCAGCACTACTTCCCTACCTTCACGGTCTTCAGAAGTAACTGGAGTTGCGGCAGGCGAGAAAGTCAGACTAACGCCTGGTAACGCTGCCGCATCAAATACACCGCGCTTGCCAGGTTTCGCACCAAACACTTTTGCGTACCAGGCCTGCATCTCTACGACATCAGGAGCCGCAAAGTGGATGTGATGGAGCCCAATTGACCCCTCCATTTCTTTAACTTCAAAGAGTTCAACTTTTGTGTCGTCTGGCGCCATCACAAACGCAACCACTGTATCCTGATCCTCAATAACAGCAATTCCGTCCTTCTCAAATGGCTGATACGATGGCGGCAACTCTTCTCTCGTGACAATTGGATAGCCAGCCTCTTTAACAAGATCAAGCGTTGTTCGAAGATTGGGGACCTGGAATCCAATATGGTTGACTGAACTCCCCTTAGTCCCACCTGTCGGAGACATTGGGGTAAAAATTATAAAAACATTTGGAAACTTAACAATGTCCATTGGACCTAACTTAGCCGGTACTCCACCAAGCGTGTCTACCCAGAATTTTTGATGATCTTCAACACTCGTAATGTTGAGATGATGGTGGCCGTAAACCACTGGACCATCCTTTGCTGCAACCAGCTGTGCAAATGATATGGTTGGCACTGTTGCAACAAACATCGCCACCAGTAGACAAGTGCGAATCTTTCTCTTCATGACACGCTCCCGTTAATAAAAAATAACATCCTATTTCTAGAAAATAACGCCAATCCTAAACTAAGTCTTGCTCCATGTCACGATTACACGAAGAAACTACTGCTAACTGTCAGTAGCAATCCCGTGACGCACTGCCCAATCGCGTGTTCGATGTCCGCCATGACTTGCACGTACGACCTGGATTAAATCATCAGGACTATCGACATCACAAGTCTCGGCTATCAACTGTACAGCCATCTTTGCAGTGCGAGCACGAGCCAATGTTTCTTCAAGAACAGTTGAAACGCCCCACGTTACCCCTTGAAACAAAGCTGCTGGTGTCCGAGTAGCCCCCAAAAGGTAATAGCCCCCGTCGGTGGCTGGTCCAAGTAGCACTACGTCAGGATTTTCACACAGTGCTTTCTCTGCTTCCTGTAAAACACCTGCAGACAAAAGAGGCAGATCGGATCCTATCAATAGCACCCCAGGAATATCCTGCGATAACAAATCATTGAACACCGCTTGCATGCGGTCTCCCAAGTCGCCATCTTGCTGACAAATTAAGGGCACATCCCAAGGAACAAGAGACCGTAACTCTTCCTCCGCTTCAGGCGGTGTAAAGTAAACCACTCGTTTGAGTCCGGAGCGCGCTATTGCCTCTAACGTATCAAGTAAAAGTGCTTCAGCAAGCTGAGGGTCTGGCTCATGTCCAAGTGTTTTAAATAACCGTGTTTTACCACCAGACGAAGGCGCACGCGTTAAGACCGCGACGATAACCGATTTTGAAGAAACCAAAAAATTCGAACTCCAAGCAACACACTCAGTGCAATCGCCCATAAACGAGGTTCTCTAATATCAGCTTTCACAAGCCACCAAAAATGGAGAATCGCAATGCCCGCAGCAAGATAAATAAGTCGATGAAGTGACGTCCATCGACGCCCAAGACGTTGAATCATTTTCGTGTTTGATGTAATTGCTAACGGCAACAAAAGCAGATAGGTTGCCATGCCCGCTGTGATGAAAGGACGCTCGATAATATCTTCGACCATAAATCCAAACGCAAAAAATTGATCGAGCACTGCCCACGCAAGCAAGTGAAGCGTCGCATAGAAAAAAGTAAACAACCCAAGCATCCGTCGCACACGGACAATCGAGTTCCAACCTGTAAGCCGGCGAAGAGGCGTGACCCCAAGGGTTATCATGAGCAACGCCAGTGCATAGGTGCCAGTCTGGTGCGTGATGTACTCGATTGGATTTGCTGTGAGGTTGCCTGTGAACGCGTTAACTAGCAGCAGAATCAGCGGGAATCCTGCCACGACAAAAACACCCCTCTTTAGAACGTCATTTGTCAATATTCTTTCCGAAGATCCATGCCCGCATACATTGAAGCTACGGCATCTCCGTAACCATTAAACATCAGCGTCTTCCTACGAAAAAACTCTCCAATACGACGCTCGGTTGCCTGACTCCAACGAGGATGATCAACCTCAGGGTTTACATTTGAGTAAAATCCGTACTCACGAGCATTTTGAATTTGCCAAGTATTTAAAGGCTGACGCTCAACGAACTTAATCCGAACAATTGATTTAACTCCTTTGAAGCCATATTTCCAAGGCACCACCAGGCGAATCGGTGCTCCGTTTTGATTTGGCAACACCTCACCATATAGCCCAACCGCAAGGATAGTTAGTGGGTGTGTTGCCTCGTCAAGTCGTAACCCCTCAACATATGGCCAGTCCAACACAGGATAACGTTGTCCAGGCATCTGCCGCGTATCAACAAGTGTCTCCATCTGAACAAACTTAGCCCGAGAAGTTGGCTCAACTTGCTTGATGATGTCTGCAAAAGGAATACCCACCCACGGGATGACCATCGACCACCCTTCCACGCAACGCATTCGATAGACACGTTCCTCAAGCGTAAAAGGTTTTATGAAATCATCTAGATCGTAAGAACCAGGCTTGCCTACTTCTCCATCAATGGTGAGCGTCCATGGCTTTGGATTAAGAGTGTGAGCATTACGTGCAGGATCTTCTTTCTCTGTGCCAAATTCGTAAAAATTATTGTACCCAGTTACCGCATCGTACCGCGTCAACTTTTCTCCTGTTGTACTAAGCGGACTCTTTTGTACGTTTGCCAACTCCGTAAGCCCACCCTGAGCAGTGAGACTTGTTAACGCAGGCGGAACCATGGCTGACACGACAGTTGCCAACGCACCTCCAGAGGTGGATTGAATAAACTCTCGACGTCTGAGATAAAGTGACTTCGGAGTAATTTCAGACGAACGAATGTCACTTGCTTTTCTGATCAGCATGACCTTATGCCCCTTCCTGTCGTGCAACCAGCCTTAAATCCTGTCTGAAGGCTACCATTTCTGTCATTATGCCAAACAATAGCAACTCTGAAACCCTGCGCTAATGCCTCAAGTCTCACTTATTATCCCCGTCTTTGGTGATACAGCCCAAGCAAGTAAGCTCTTAGTGACTTTAGTGCCCGATTCTAGGGTAGAAATCATCATCGTAGACGGAGACTGTGACTTGACCCTGGATACGCTTGCTGCGTCCAGACCTGACGTTAAGTTACTGCGAACATCCCCCGGACGTGGCCGACAGATGAACGTAGGTGGAACTAATGCAACTGGAAATTGGTTGCTTTTTCTTCACGCTGACTGTCGCTTACCCCACAAATGGCTAACAGCCATAGACTCTGCAGGACAAGACCCAGCTACCGTTGGAGGTTGGTTTCAGTTTCAACTAGACACACAAGTATGGCAAGCCAGGATTCTAGAGTCTTTTGTTGCGCTAAGAATCAAGATCTGGCACTTACCGTACGGCGATCAGGGAATATTCGTAAAAAGAATGGTTTTTAAAAAGATGGGCGGCTTCCGCGAATGGCCCCTCATGGAAGACGTAGACTTTGTACGACGACTACAGAAAAAAGGAAAAGTTTGTCCATCAGCACTACCGGTAGTTACCTCGGCGCGACGATGGGAACGAGACGGTTGGGTTAACAGAAGCGCCAGGAATCTGATCCTAATAAGCCTGTACTGTATTGGGGTCTCGCCAACACACTTAGCAAAGTGGTATAGATAGCAATCATTTGTTTGGGCCAGAAACACCTAAAAGGCTGTCTCTAGTTAATTCTTATTGGACCCTCCTCCAATCGCCAGCCTGTTCAACTGCTCGAGCAAAGCATGTCTCTGCACGCATTTCGGCTTCACGCTGTACTACTGCAGAAACTGCCATCGTCAACTCAGCATCCGACGGACACTTCAATCGACGAGAGGATGCTGGCTGCAACGGAGTTCCTGGTACTCGAGCAAAGTAATGAGCACCACCCACTTGCGTCCAAACAGGACGTCCGGTAAAAGTCTGACCCATCAATACTCGTGCCACTCCTGCACGAAGTGCTGCCACCAAACCATTTCTTTGCTCAAGTACTGCCAGGGGTGCCAGATCAATCCTTGTCCCGGTAACTACACTCGCCACCCACCATGGATGCCCAGTCTTCTGACGAAAGCTACCAATACTGTCATGTAGCTCAATCACAAGTGGCCCTGCAGTAACACCTAAAGCACGCCCAATCTCCTCCTGTGCCTGAGCAGCGACCTCTATCAATGCTGCTTTATCAATCCCAACATTAGTTGGTACCCACGCACTAATATTTGACAGGACAGCAGCCTCTCTGTTCTCAGAAGTATTGGCTACCCTCAAATTGGCATTGCCTGGTTGATCTATATCCAACGTAGAAATGCGAAGCCCTGGATAATAACGGCCAAGGATTTGACCAGCTGACTCGCCTCGTGCTGCACGCCGGCCAGCACCAATGACACACATGCCGACACCATGACCAGCACCCCGACCTGTAAAACGGTAACCCTGACGAGTTCGTTGGATGGTGAATGCAGTACTAGGAATCACAGTATAGCCAACTACACTACGAAAATTATCTCCAGCTATTACATCTGGCCGTAGGCCAACGAGACGGAGCTGAGCCACTCGACCAGAGGCGCTCCGACGCGTGATGTCAAGACTGCTAAGGCGAGGACCAGCAAAGCCTGCCTTAAGTAAAGCCTGTCTCAATTCAACGGTCGTGAGCTCTACCACCCACGGCTTGTCATGTTTACACACATCGTCCTCAACAGACCGGAGATAAGGACGAGACACTGTCCCAGGCCAAACTTCAGTTACGGCTTCAGATTGACCTCCGCAAGAAGCGTAATAAAACACCTCAGCCAATCCATCCTTGTGCAACAAAAGCTGTCCAGACGTCACCAACGCTGCGTGGCGTGAAGCTGTAGTGGCAACACGCATGACCTGACAGTGAGTGGTGTCGCAAATATCGAATCCGTCACGTTGATGTCGACCTTGATTCACCAGCACATAAGTACGAATAGCAATAGCAAGGGCTTGCTGCGCCGCCGGAGCGGCACGCGGTGCACTCTCACCTGCTAGTACTCGTGCAACATAAACTTCAAGAGGAACATCTTCCGTCTTTCCGCTACCTGCACCCCCAATACCTACACGAATGATTTTTCCATGACTCGCTTCAATTAACTCTTGGTCGCTTACATCCCCCTGTCCGGACGCAAAAGGTACAGAACCAACTACCAACACCATAATCATTAATAAGGGCCTGCTTGCACGAACAAGCACTAACTGACCCTTCTCATATAGCTGCATAATGACTCTGGACTGATTCATTAGTCGCACTCACTGCCAATGCTTAGAAACTCTGGTATATCCTTTGAAAAAACATGAGCAATCACAACATCATTGCTACAACTTCCGTGTACAACCAGGACGGCATCGGCACTGGATGGTTAAATCGCCATCCGTATAGTAGTCATAAGTCAGTTCTTCTCCTGGCTCGATCCGGCGAGCAGCAATGATCCATATTGTTTTCCCAAGAACGTTACTGTAACAATTTGGTTTACATGCATGGTTTATAAACCGTGCAGTATTGCCACCTACGTTAGCGTCACGAACCCAACGACGGTTCACCGTAAAGCACCAAATACAACCCTTGCTTAGATACTTATCCTCTCGATCTAAACTTTCCTTATGACTAATAAGCTCTCCTGCATAGTCAATAATGTGTTTATTCTTATTAATTGGCTCAAGTGCAAACACACCCCAGCCGTGGACTTTTGATTTTCGTCGTACAATACGAGGTAAATACTTCTTGTATCCCATAGCAACCAAGGATATCAAAGGACATAATAAGAACGTATGAGTACATCAGGAATATCTTCTGGAGAGGTCATTAAAGCCTGGGGGAACATCCTTAGTGGTTACCGGCCTAATGTCTCAATTGAGATTACACGTGAGTGCCCACTGACCTGTCCTGGTTGCTATGCCTACGGTGATGAACACCTCGGTGGAGAGGTCACTCTTCGTGGATTAGCCGACTATAAGGGTGAAGAGCTTATTTCTCGGTTTAAGGCCTTAATTGACAAATATCGTCCACAGCACGTAGACATTGTTGGAGGCGAACCTCTCGTCCGTTATCGTGAGCTTAATACCATCCTACCCTGGCTTGCTGAACAGAATATTCATACCCAGGTTGTCACGAGTGCTGTCCGCCCTATTCCATTGGAATGGGCTACATTACGACGTCTGCAAATTTGTGTCTCGATTGATGGTCTGCAACCGGAGCATGATATTCGCCGAACACCTGCTACCTATGAACGTATCCTCAAACACATTGAGGGCCACCAAGTTACCGTTCATTGCACCGTTACACGACAACAAGTGAGACGCGCTGGCTACCTCGAAGAATTTCTTCGTTTCTGGCAAGACAATCCGAATACTCGACTGATTTGGTTTAGCTTGTACACCCCTCAAAAAGGTGAAATCTCTGACGAACGGCTAACCCTCAATGATCGTGCACAAGTGATCTCTGATTTGCGCACAATACGATCACAGTTCAGTAAACTTCAGCTGTTCGATGGCATGCTCGACGTATACGCTCATCCTCCAGAGTCACCGGAGGAATGTATCTTTGCTCAAACTACTGAATGTTTTTCCTCAGATTTAGAACGCCACATTACGCCTTGTCAATTTGGAGGCGATCCTGATTGCAACAATTGTGGATGCATAGCTTCGGCAGGCCTTGAAGCCATCGGCAGACATCGACTCTTCGGTTATATTCCTGTTGGTAAAATCTTCAATGTCTCACTCAAAGCTGGCACAGCAATGAAACATATTAAGGGTAGACTGAACCCATATCTACCCACTTAAATCAACTGACCCTACTGATACAGTCCCTTCACTCAAGGCACTGTGCTGCAGAACAAAAAGACCCATGCCAACAACCAGGCACATCATGAAAGCCTCTCTTTCATGATCGTGCGTAACGAAAATGACACGTTACTACTCATTACACAGCATGACCATGCACAACTAGCCAGTGAAATAGTTATGAGCATTCGGTCAGAGCCAATACTTTCAGGGCCAGATCGAGACACAGTATTACTTGCTACCCGTGAACACGACAACGGGTGGCACGAAGTAGACATTAAACCAAGTATCGACCCCAAGCTCGGACATCCTTACAACTTCACATCTGGACCAGTACTCACAAAACTTCAACTGTGGCCACGTGGAATTGCCCGCGTTGCGCAGGTGAACTCACAGGCAGGCGCGTTAGTCGCAGAACATGCATTAACTGTCTACCGTGACCGCAGGGACGACCCTGAATGGAAAGACTTCTTCAAATCAATTGCAACAACACGGGATACCTTACTCAAAGAATCTAAAAGCGACCTGCCCAATCAAACTGTTTTTAAGGAAGCCTACCGATGTGTCCGGTTAGGTGACTTGCTATCACTTCATTTTTGTGCGGGCTGGACTAGCCCTCAAGAAGTACTTGGTTATCGCACCGAGCTTCATAAAACAACACTGGTCATTACCCCAGATCCATTTGACGGCGCCTCAGTACCTTTGCAGGTAATGGCTAGACGCATCCCGGCTCGCCGTTACCTACATGATGCTGACCTGCAGTCAGCTCTTAATGCGTCAAACCCAGAATTGCTGGTTGGGATGGCTCACGGCAAGTAACTCTTCAAAGGGTTTTTATTCACTGTTCTGAATTACTCCACAGTGACTGCATGTATTAATTTTTCAGGCTTCCCATTCGTTAATATCTAGAAGCTATAAAACTAAACCAATCGCAGCCGCTCCAACAATGACCCACGCTGAATTTACTTTTAACCAAAGAATCAATACAGCTGAAATCGCTGCAATCGCAACCATCGTGAGGTCTACTAACGCAGACCGGGTCAGTTCGTACAATACAACTGCAATGAGTGCAACAGCGGCAGCATTAACACCATCAAGGAAACCTCGAGCCACTGGAGTGTTGCGTACGCGACGTACTAATGTGGCGCTGAGTGCAGTAAACAAAAAGGCTGGAAGAAAAATGCCGAAAGTTGCAACTACGGCACCAGTTGGGCCAGCAAGAAGATACCCAATGAAAGTAGCTGACGTAAAAACAGGGCCAGGCGTAACCTGGCCAACCGCAATTGCATCGAGCAACTGAGCTTGTGTTAACCATCCGTAGCGCTGAACCAAGTCACCTTCGAGCAATGCAAATAGCACATAACCACTACCAAAAATTACGGCACCCGTCTTGAGAAAATACGTAAATAGCGATGACACTGCTACCGACGTAATTGCTGTAGCTGCAGATGTCATTGCCACTACTTTCATAGGCATAGAAAGTACTGCGGCCAACATCGCTAGCACCCAACGTCGACCAACGATTGCACTGACAACTCCTGCGAGTAACAAAATCCATACCTCGGGAATGCCCGTGTAAGTTATAAGCACCGCCGCTCCCGCTAAAAGTATCGTCGGCACCGTTCGTATTGCCGTGCGGGTAAGTCGGAAAAGAGCCTGAAACACCACAATGACTACAACAGGTTTCACTGCCTGCAAAAGACCCTCAAAAGCAGGCAAGTCACCAGCCTGGACGTATACAGCGGCTAGTAACCCAACAATGACAGCAGTCGGTGTGATGAAACAAACTCCAGCTACAAATAAGCCGAGCCAGCCAGCACGCTGCAGACCACAGTGCATGACAAGTTCAGTAGAAGTTGGTCCCGGAATAAGATTCGAAGCGCCAAGCAAATCAAGAAAGTGTTCCCGTGACAACCAACCGCGTCGTCGGACACACTCTTCTTCAATTAAAGCAATGTGAGCTGCAGGCCCACCGAAAGCAGTCAAGCCCATGCGTAAAAAAAGAATAGCGACCTCACCTAAACGCTTCCCGCGTGTGGCCGAGGCAGGTGAATCAGTTGCATCATTCTTTGGACTGTTTGTTTGGTTATCTGGCATTATTCAAAGATCCTAGACTCAGCAACAACCGTGAAAAGTGCACAATAGCGCTACAACGAATGATAAAGTTTTAAATGAAAATTATCCATCAATCTGAAGCAAGCGAGATTCATATAACGGAAACAATTTGATGAATGGATTTTATATTCACGTACTAGCTCTAGTCGCACTTAGCACGGTGACGTGCACCGAAGGAAAAAATACCGACTGGCAATGGCTTGCGGGGGACACTCATATTCATAGCCACTGGAGTCCAGGGTACGATCGCACAGTGAACCCACCCACGCCCATTCAGGGCGGGGACGCCAACTATTCCACACCTACAAATGCTAGCCAGGCACGTAATTATGGGTTGTCATGGATGGTAACAACTGACCATGGAGGTCCGAATCACGCTAAATTTAACCTCAATCAAGCTTATCCTGAGTTGAAAACCTCACGAACTTTAGTTCCTGATGTGTTGCAGTTCTACGGCATGGAACTCAACATGCCCTCAATGGACCACCATACTTTGATTGTGCCTCACAGTGAAGAAGAGGCTTCTGTGCTTTTTGATATTGAACGTCAATTTGATGCACGCGAGGCCTGGCCAGAAAACCCAACGCGTAACACATCAACATCAGCATTAAAAGCGTTGGCCTTTATCAGTAATCTTCCTAGACTTCCATTGCTCTTTGCGAACCATCCATCACGATCAGCGACCGCTATTGGCGACTACGGTCTCGATGAACCATCTGAACTCAGGCACTACCACGATGCAGCACCAAACGTGTATCACGGCATGGAAGGAGCACCAGGACATCAAGCAGCAACCCTCACAACCAATGAAAATTTTCTAAACGACGCAGGTCACTCCCATCGAGGTTTTTACACAAACCCTGGTGCCCCTACACTTGGCGGATTTGATCAAATGACAGCTATCGTTGGTGGTCTTTGGGATTCTCTATTGGGCGAAGGTCGACGATTTTGGATACTAGCTTCGTCTGATTCCCACATGCACTATGCAGACCCAGTACGTCCAGGAATAGACTTCTGGCCAGGCGAGTTTCACAAAACCTACGTTTGGGCAATGCCCACGTATAACAGCGTCCTTGATGGTCTTCGTGCCGGCCGAATCTTTGTTGTAGCCGGTGATTTGATCGATAACCTTGAAGTCATTGCAACAGCAAGAGACCAAGAAGCGAGAATTGGTGAAACACTGTCTATTGTCAAAGATGAAGACATTACACTCACAATAAAATTTCGAGATCCAGATGTATTAAATGCTGGAGGCTATAATCCACGCGTGCAACGGTTAGATATTATCGTCGGAGAAGTTGCTGGCTCAACACCTAACCAACATGCCGACCGCAATGAAACTACCAAAGTATGGGCGCGCTTAGATAAGGATAACTGGAAGATTAACAATACTGTTTCGACAATGTCGGTAACGATACCAAAAATCAATAAGAATAGTTATATCCGTGTCCGGGGAACGAATACTGAAGATTTAGAGCCTTTAATGGACAAGCCAGGAGAAAACCCATGGTTTGATCTCTGGTTTTATTCAAACCCAGTCTTTATTGAAATTAACTGAACTAGCATCGAACTTTTAGTGCTGCTGCATGAATACTTGCTGTTACCACTGAACTTCCGACAAACGGCTCTCCATCAACGTGGCAGTGCACTGGTCCTGATCCATAAATTTTGACGCGATTGGTTCGATAAGTATGCACACCAGAAACACGGTCTATCCGTCTGGTAAACATATAGGGCAACGCTGCTAGGACTAGGAACAATGGCCGATCTTCGACGACCATAACATCAAACTGTCCGTCGTCTAAAGTGGCACATGGCGCAATCACAGCACCGTTACCGTACTGACAGCCATTTGCAATCGCTATCAGCAAGGCTTGTGTGTTTACAGTAGTAAAGGGCATTGTGATTTGGTACTCGTTGGAGACACGATGAAACACCTCACGGGCAGTGGCACTCAGGTAGCCAGCAAAACCACGTGAGCCTTGACTCTTTAACGAAAACCGGTGAGCTATCTTGGCGTCCAATCCAATACCAGCGATGTTCACGAACGGCCGACCATCTAGTTCACCAACATCAATCCAACGATCTTTTCCACTTAATGCTAGTCCAAGTGCATCCTCTGGTTGTTTTGGAATACCTAGCTCACTGGCAAGTCCATTTCCAGAACCATCAGGAACAATAACCAGCGACACTGATGAACCAGTAAGCACTGAAGCAATTTCATTGACAGTTCCGTCACCGCCCCACGCTACAATCACAGTAGGATGCTCTTGATCTAATGCCAACTGTGCTAATTGCTTGGCGTGGCCCTGCCCTTTGGTTATAAAAACTTGGCCTGGCTGCTGATACTTAGCAAGGAATGCCGTTGCCAGCTCTGCACGGTTTTTCCCACGCTCAACACTAGAGCCAGCGCCGACACCGGCAATAGGATTAACAATAATGGTTATTTTGTTCGCTGAACTCACAGTTTTAAGAATTTAGAAACCATACAAGAACCTTCAAATTTATTATTTCTACAAGAAGAATACCGTGTAACGAAAGTGTGTTCTAAAATAGACTTAATGAATCAAAAATGGTGCGTACTCTGCAAAATTAGGCCGACAGAACAAGCTTACCAGCCTTTCTGCAGTGAAAGATGTCGTAACCAAGATCTAGGCAATTGGCTTACCGGCTTGTACCATATTGCTGAAGATCAGGTGGATTCAGATAATAATGATAGGCAAGATGAGTCATAAGTTAATTTTTATTAAATAGAAAAAAACAGGATGCCAGATACCTTAACGATTAAAGACAACCGTACAGGCAAGCAGTACGAGCTCGAAATCACAAATGGCACTATCCGTGCTACCGACCTACGTAAAGTGAAGGCTGATGAAAATGATGTTGGGCTCAGGACCTATGACCCAGCATTTATGAATACCGCTGCCTGCCAAAGCTATATAACATTCCTCGATGGCGGCAAGGGAATTTTAGAATACCGCGGGATTCCAATCGAGCAACTTGCAGAACACTCAACTTTTCTTGAGACTGCATACCTCCTACTCTTTGGTGAGCTCCCAACAGAAAAAGAGATGCACAATTGGACAGAACAAATTGTCCAACACATTACTTTGCCAGACGACATCAAACAGTTCATGAAAGGGTTTAGGGATGATGCGCATCCAATGGGCATCTCTCTCAGTGCAGTTGGTGCCTTGTCGACTTACTATCCAGAGGCAAAGAATATTTTTGATGAGGAAACTCGACGCACACAAATCCACCGACTGATTGCCAAAATGCCAACAATCGCTGCCTATAGTTTCAGGACTGTGAATGGTGATTCGTATGTCGAGCCAGACTCTTCATTAAGTTTCTCAGGAAATTTCCTGCGCATGCTCTTCAAAAAAGATGGGTCTACCTACAAAATCAATCAAACACTTGAACGTGCACTAGACGTGCTCTTTATTCTGCATGCTGATCACGAACAAAACTGCAGCACCAGCACAATGCGAGCGATTGGCAGCTCCCATGCTGACCCATATTCATCCATGGCTGGTGCAATCGGGGCGTTATATGGACCACTCCACGGTGGAGCCAATGAGGCAGTACTGAAAATGCTGAACGAAATTGGTTCTCTCGATAATGTTCCCAAGTTCATCACTCGAGTTAAAGCGGGAGAAGTCAAGCTGATGGGCTTTGGCCATCGAGTATACAAATCCTACGACCCTCGAGCAAAAATTATCAAGCAAACCGCTGATGAAGTATTTGAAGTAACAGGTATAAATCCATTGCTTGACATAGCACTCGAATTAGAACGTATCGCACTCCAGGATGATTATTTTGTTTCTAGGAAACTCTATCCAAATGTAGATTTCTACTCCGGCTTAATCTACCAAGCAATGGGCTTTCCAACTTCGATGTTTCCAGTTCTTTTTGCTATTGGACGCACTGTTGGATGGATTTCGCAGTGGGAAGAGATGTTGCTTGATTCTGAACAAAAAATTGCACGCCCGAGACAAATCTATCTCGGACCCAGGCAACGAGATTACGTGCCAGTATCAAAACGCTAGGCATTCTTCTGTGCAACGCCCGGTGAACACATTGAAAACTAAACAGCGC
>DDZV01000056.1:22710-48776 GCA_002346475.1 Acidobacteria bacterium UBA2999
GCGCTGTTTAGAATCAGTGTTCTTTCTTCCAGTGGTTGTCTTACTTGCATGTGGAAGTACCCAGCCAAATACCGATCTCGAAAAAACCCTAGAAACACCAACTATTAAAACGGAACCATCCCTCTTGCAACTTGCAACCTCAAGCAAGAATTTTGATGGGTCGAGGGCATGGGAACATCTCCGCCAACAAGTCTCCTGTGGGCCGCGTCCAGCCGGATCAGTGGCACTCGCCGTATGCCGAAACTATATTGTGCAACAGTTAAGATCGCTTGGGATTCTAGTTGAAGAACAACCATTTACGGCAACTACGCCAATCGGACCAATACCGATGGTCAATGTAATTGGAAAGATCCAAGGTTCAAAAAATGATCGCCTTGGAATTGCCAGTCACTATGACACAAAACGCTTTGATAATTTCCGCTTCGTGGGAGCAAATGATAGTGGTTCCAGCGTCGCTGTCCTATTAGAACTAGCCCGTGTGCTAACTGAGAGACAGAACCCCTACACTATCGAACTGCTGTTTTTTGATGGCGAGGAATCTACTCTTCCCCAATGGCGTGATCCCGACAATACTTATGGAAGTCGATATTACGTACAGTCTTCTCAGAAACAAGGCTCGCTCACAAGCTTGCGGACCCTTATCCTTTTAGATCTTGTTGGCGATAAGAATCTTAATTTCCGCAAAGAAGCAAACTCAACACGCTGGCTTACTGAAGTAATCTGGTCTACTGCTAAAGAACTTGGCTACCAAGCATATTTTTTAAATGAAGTAATGGCCGTCGAAGATGACCATATCCCATTTCTTAGACATGGAATTCCAGCAGTAAATATCGTTGACCTTGATTACAACGCGTGGCACACCCCAGCGGACACGCTTGAAGCTGTCAGCGAACAAAGCCTCCAGATTGTCGGAGATGTTGTACTTAAAGCACTTAGCGAAATTGAACAACGACTAGCGTCAGGACGCTAAGACAAGTCAAAAAAACCAACTCGAAAAACTGAAAAATTAAGGCTCTTCCTCTTCAAGAAGTGTCAATAAAAGTTCTTGAGCACGTTCAAATGAGGGAGCAATCTCTAAAGCCATTAGAATTTCGTGCTTAGCTTCCTTGGGCTTTAATCCAAAAAGATAAGCTTCGGCAAGGTCCGTATGAGCTGTGGCAGGATCAACCGGACTAACTGCAAGAGCTGACCTAAAAGAACGAACTGCAGTAGGTATATCGCCAAGCTTAAGTGCATTCCGGCCAAGCCCAGACTGGGCCTGCCCATCAAAAGGGTCAATCTCAATCACTTGTTGATAAGCAGTAACAGCCTGTATCGGATTATCAAGTGGAGCAACGAGTGAAGTCAGTTGTCTGGCAGACACAATATCTGTGTGATCAATAGCTAACAATGCCTCAAGAGCTTTGATTGCACGCTCAGAATCTTCCTGAGTTAATGCAATTTTTGCAATAGTTGCATATGGACTCTTGGGCCCTGTTGCAGTAGGTACGAGTTCTGCCGCACGCTCAAGTAGCAGAATGGCACCCTCAGCATCACCTTGCTGTTCTAAAGCTTCAGCAAGCATCATGTGTAAGGGGTAACTATCTTGATCTGCTTCAAGTAAAGCCCTTAACTGCACAATGGTTAAACCTTGCATTGGTAATGACGGGGGTTTCAGAATTAAACGTAATTGACCAAAACGGTCTTCCAAAAAATCGTCAAAACTCTTCTGCAACTGCTTCAATGTCAAACCAAGCGACTTCTCAAACGCCATCTCTGTATCGAGCCCACGTCCGTAGGCCCGTAATAAATCATGTAATTTTCTTTCTCCTACCAACTGGATAATGTGTTCGACAAATAACGATGACTCGTAATACGCGAGGGAAATTGTTTTCGGGTCACTAAATCCAGAATCTAAATCTTCAAGAGACAAGAGTGCCCCCTGGTCTAGTGCTTGAGCAAATACTAGCTCCATATCGCGATCCCACCTCTGGCGGGCACGCTTCTCTTCAAAGACTGAAATTCCTTCAGACAACCATCGTGGTACTCGCTGATTAGACATCTGTAAGCTAATAACATGTGCAAGTTCATGCCATAGTGTCGCGCCCCAGTTGAATGTACCTGTGGGTCTGGCCGTAGGAGAGTCCATTGTCACAACCCGGCCAAAACAAGCACCAAGGGCACCAATCATCCCTGGAAGCCCAAGGGTTCTCACTGAAAAGTCGTCATGTTTCGGAAAAATTTCAATAATGATGGAATCTTCTGGAATGAAATCGTACTGACGCATCAAAAAATCAAGCGCTTCACGTGCGAGTGGAAGAACATGTTCTCGCATCACAACAAGCTCGTCTTGGTGTACACGCATTACTATATTCCCATCAACAATCGTTTCAAATTTATCTAGAGTGTCCAGCATCGACAACAAGTTAAACGTGATGACATTGTAAGGATCAATTTCAAACGCTCTTTCGAGTGCATCCCTGGCATCTACCTCATCTCCGATTCGAAGAAGGTGCATGCCAAGCTCAGACCAGGCTTGAGGAATTGTTGAATTAACTGCAAGGGCTCGACGAGTAAGGACAACTGCTTCATCAAACCGGTAATTCCGTGCTGCATGTCTACCAGCAATACGATAGACATCACCGAACAAAGGATTGATCGTCAAAATATCTTCAGCAATTTGATTGAAACGCGTAGTCCTGCCCTCAACATAATGGATTGCAGCTTGCAGAGACAGTGCCTCAAGGCTATTAGGATTAACTTTAAGAGCTCTTTGAATTATCGTGAATGCCTCAACCTGCTTGTCATCATTCAGCTCAAGTTCAGCAAGCACAAGAAGTGCAGGAACTGAATACGGGTTAATAGCCAATGCTTTGGTTACAATATCCCGTGCCGCAGGTGGATTTGACTCTGTCATTGTACGAGCAAGGCCCACATGTGCTGGCACCCAAGAAACATCAGTAGCTAGCGCAGCCCGAAAAGACTTTCCAGCTTCTTCTTGATTAAATTTTTCAAAAAAAAGTTCTCCCCAAGCAGTATTGTTTACAACGTTGCTTGGCGCCAGCGTGTTAGCATCGCGAAACAATCTGTTCGCATGTTCAAACTGACCAAGAGCCCGCGCTGCTAAACCAGCACGGGACAAATCATAAACATTCGTTGAGTCTATTGTCTGATCAAGTACAAACGTCAGTGTACGAACAGCTTCTTCTCGACGTCCAAGATAAACCTGTAACAATCCAAGTTGTAAAGCTGCATCACCTCCAGGCGTCACAGCAACCGCAGCACTTAACCACTCCTCAGCTCTAACATAGCGACCGCGCTCAATGTCGGCACGTCCACGCAACAAATTAGCTCGAGAATCGGTAACTGCCCGCAGTAGCAACTCTACGTCGTCATAACGTCCTTGATGCAAAGCCTGCTCGGCATCAAGAAGAGGCTGGCCTTGTTCCTGCGCCAGCACAACTTCAAAGGCACACACAAAAACTATGGCGACAATAGTTGTGATTACTGACTTGTTAAAACAATCTGCGGAACATAAAGTCACCGGAATACGACGAAAAAAAATCACTGGCTTAAGTTTCCTATTCGTCGTCCTTGGGCAACCCTTCGAGCTCCTCAAGAAATACAAGCGCCTGGTGGGATGGAATCTCAAAACGCTTACCACAAGTTTTGCAAGTCAGATCATCGTCAATGCGAAACAAGTGATCTCTAACCTTATCAAAAAGCTTCCGATCGCGTTCGCTAGCTCCAGAAGGAACCTGGGATTTCTTTGTCCGGCGAACCCATCTAACTTGATAATCGTTAGCCCGACGACAGCGGGGACACTGGTAGTTTGATTGGCGTTGCTCTGGTTTTTCTATAAAGAATTGTCGCTCGTCCACAAAAGCATCTTAGCTGATAAACTGTAAGCTCGCTGGGCTGTTTTTTTAATTGTTTGTAAACAGAGCTCCCCAGTGAGCAGGCTGCTTGAACCTTAACTAGACAAAGGAAAACTATTCAGGGAAAAATACATCGATAACCCTTGCACATGCTGGCTATCCGAACTTTAATCGTAATAGCACTCAACAACCTAGCTTGAAGTACTTCGTCTCAACGAGCACGCTAGAGCAAATACTTACAGGCACGATGCCGGATAAAACCGGTAGGAGCAAAAACTGAATTGTCTAATGCAATAGTTTTCTATATATCAGCTCATGGATTTGGTCACGCCTCTAGAATGATCGAAGTCATAAATGCAATCCTTGCTAAACGACCAGAGGCACGAATCGGTGTTCGAACATCAGTGCCTCGTTGGCTCTTCGACCTTACAGTAAAAGGTCACATCCAATATAGTCATCTTGAAACGGATACTGGTGTCGTTCAAGTCGACAGCCTGACCTTGGATGAAGCTGACAGCATACGTAGGGCTTCGAGCTTCCATGCTGACTTGGTAACACGGGCTGCAAGTGAAACACAACAACTCAGAGCAATTGATGCTGGCTTGATTGTTGGTGATATCCCACCACTCGCATTTGCTGTCGCTGCATCTGCAGGCTTACCTTCAATAGCTATTGGAAACTTCACATGGGACTGGATTTATTCGGACTACCCTAGGATTCGACTTGCTCCGTCACTTCTTCCAACGATACAAGGTGCTTATGCAAAAGCAACAATGGCATTAAAGCTCCCAATGTCAGAAGGTTTCAACGAAATTACAAATGTGAAAGACATTCCATTTATTGCACGCCATGCAACAAAGTCACGCAAAGAAGTCTGCAGCGCTTTAAAGCTGCCAGCTACAAAACCGCTAGTCTTGATGTCCTTTGGCGGCTACGGCTTGCCTTCGCTCGATACGAGTGTCCTGACCAAACTAAAAAAATATACAGTAGTAACGGTTACGAACATACCGCTTGGGCGAACGAAACAAGAGACAAAATCTCCCCGGAAAAAACGCGCCTTAGTAACTCTTGATGAACAGGCTATCTATGACTCAGGCGTGCGTTATGAAGACCTCGTAGCAGCCTCTGAAGTGGTCGTTACAAAACCTGGTTACGGTATCATTGCTGAATGTATCGCAAATGACACGGCTGTTCTCTACACATCACGAGGTCACTTCCCAGAGTACGATGTCTTAACATCTGAAATGCCCAAGTACATTCGATCTGCTTTTATGAATCATGATGACCTCTTCGCTGGGAAATGGGAATCGCATCTCGACTCTCTCCTAGCACAAAAAAAACCAAAGAAAAGCCCTAAAACAAATGGTGCTGAAGTTACTGCTGACATCCTACTAAGCACAGTGGACAATCCGCCAAAGTCACCAAGAAGGAAGCGAGGGCGTGCTAAAAAGGCTAAGACAAAAAAGTCTCAGAAAAAGTAACAGTATTAAAAATTTAGTCCTTAATACAGGTTACTAGAGACCAGATACGAGGAAAGTTTACTCGATGAATCGATAAAGGCTGGAGGTCCGCCTGGGCAAGAAATCCGGGGAGATCAAGATCTGATTTAAATCCAATATGAATTGTTAACGGAGAAATTACTCTTTCCACACGCGCAAGGATAGAGTTTGAACTTCGAAAATGATTAAGTAGAACGATCTTCCCTCCGCGAGTACAGACACGTCTCATTTCATGTACTACCCGGATAGGATCAGGAACAACACTCATGACGTAAGGAGCATAGACAACATCAAACGACTCATCTGGAAATTTTAGTTTGGCAGCATCCATCTCTAACAATCGAATATTCTGAAGTCCCTTACGAGCTACACGCTCACGTGCTTTCTCAAGCATTGAACCTGAAAGATCGATGCCTGTAACATGACAATCTTTGGGATAAAGCGAAGCATTAATTCCTGTACCAACACCAACTTCAAGGACTCGATCCCCTTTTTGAATCTCTATTCGTTCAATAGCGTGGAGACGGCCTGGATGCAATGTAGGACCAAATGTTAAATCGTAAAATTTTGCGATTTTTTCGTAGACACGCTCTACAGAATCATTGTCAACGGCCGTTACTGACAAAGCCCGAGTCGCAATATCTGAGTTAAAGTTGTCGTCTTCACGTTGAAGTAAAGCCACGCAGACCTCCGAACCAGTCGCTATTCTAATACTAGAACCTTCACATACAAAAACTTTCAGACTATAGCTTTTAAACTGCCTTGGAACAAAGCCTTTATATAAGAACTAGCTCTATTAGTGAGTAAATTAAAGGCTTTGCCTAGACCCTTGCACCTGAAAACCTGCTAAGAAAACCCTAATCAGCGAATAGCTTCCATCACCTCAAGAGCCGAATCAATTTCGGAAGACGGCATTGCCACATGGATGCCTTGGGCTAAATCCTTAAAGGATCGTGCTAACTCAGAAGCAATAGCAACACCTTCAGCTGCTGCTGCTTTAGTATTCCTTGTTTTTCTCATCCGTTCTAAGACTTCGTTGGGTACTTTTACACCAGGCACTTCATTCGCCATAAACTCTGCATTGAGTACGCTCTCAAAAAGCCATAGCCCAACCATAATTGGCAGGCCAAAACTTTCTACCTCTTTTAAAAAAAATTCAACACTCGATACGTCAAATACCGGCTTCGTAATAGCAAATTCAGCACCAGCTTCTACTTTATAAGCAAAGCGACGAAGCTCAGCCTGAAGGCTTTCTGCTCCAGGGTTAACCATGACACCAATGTGAAACGTAGTCGGCTGGCTGATAGCTTGACCTCCAACGTCTAAACCTTGATTCAAACTTGTAACAATATTTGTTAGGCCAATTGAGTCAGCATCAAATACAGCTGTTGCATCAGGGTAATCACCAACGCTTCGTGCATCACCAGTTACGAGCAACATGTTTCGCACACCCATCGCATGAGCACCAAGCATGTCAGACTGCATTCCTAGAATGTTTCGATCGCGGCAAGAGTACTGGAGGATTGTCTCAATGCCTGCCTGTTGCTGAACAAGCACTGCCAACGAGAGCGGGCTCATTCTCGTGCCGTGAGAAACGTCAGGGATGGTAATGACGTCAACCCCCTTTGACTTAAGCACCTTTGCACGTTCAATGGTCTTGTTATAAAGATGGCCATTCGGCGGTAACAATGAAACAGCTGTTGTAAAACGGCCCTCGGCAAGATTACGTCCAAGCTCTGATTTTTGAACCTGCGTAACTACTGCTTTCGCATCGTACGCCGTGTCAATAACTGGTGCAGCAATCTTCTCAGAACGCTCAACATTGACCACTCCACGTATTACAGCTGGTGCAAGTGTTTGCATAACAGCTCTCATCTGACGAATATGTTCTGGGGTTGAACCACAGCATCCGCCCACAAGTCTCACGCGCTGTTGTACAAAACGTCTAGCATACGAAGCCATGTATTCAGGCGAAGACAAATAAATATTTCTCCCCTCAATATCACGTGGTCTGCCTGCATTAGGTTGCGCCGAGAGTCTGGCCCCTGTAGCTAATGCCATACGTTGAATTGTTTCAAGCATTGGGGCTGGACCAATACTGCAATTAACACCAACAACATCAGCCCCACTCGCATCAAGTGCAGGTGCAAAATTTTCTGGAGGTGTGCCATCAAGTGTGTTGCCATCCTCTTCGATTGTCATCTGGGCTACAATCGGAAGATCAGAAACAGATCTGAGAGCACTAATTGCCGCATTGAGTTCACGTAAATCTCTAAAAGTTTCAAGAATAAATAGATCTACGCCACCCTCTGCTAATGCCTGAGCTTGTTCACAAAAGTACGTTTCAGCTTCGTCTATGCCAGTCTTTCCCCAAGGTTCAATTCGAATACCCAAAGGTCCAATAGCACCAGCTAAATAAGCTTTATCCTTAACGACTTCTCGGGCTAGGCTGGCCCCTTGTAAATTAATATTGTGAACTTGATCGGCAAGACCAAACGATCTCAACTTGATACGATTTGCACCAAAAGTATTTGTCTCAATAACCTCAGCGCCGGCACGTACATAATCGTCGTGCACTTTAGCAACAACATTTGGTTCTGTTGTATTTAAAGCATCAAAACAGCGGTTAATGAAAACTCCCTTGGCATAGAGCATCGTGCCCATTGCACCGTCGCACACCAGCACCCGCTCATCGAGAGCCTCAAGAAAAGACTTCACAATAAACCATCATAACACCTGTAAAATTAACGTACTGTGTTTGAAGAACCTAAATTCCTTACTGCAGAGCAATTTCTGTTAACGACACTTATCGTTAAGCTGGCCATAATGGCTATTCTGGCAACCATGGTCGCGAGGTATCGGCGTTTTCGTCATATTTTGATCTTTGAACGTCGTGCCTGGCCAGACCGTTTTGTATTTGCCCTAGCAATTGGTCTTCCGCTAATGGCCGGCGTTGCTGCGCGGTTATTACTCAATTACAACGCTGCTGACTTAACTTTAGAAGGGTCTTTCTTAGTTGGATTGATTGCTGGGCCGTACGCAGGCGCACTAGTTGGTTTATTAATGGGAACACCAGCTATAGTTGCAGGAGAGTTCATTGCTCTACCATTTGCCATTGGATGCGGTTTTGCTGGTGGTGGATTGAGAGAAGCGTGCCCCAAAGAAAGCATCTGGAAGTTCACACCATTTTTCTTTATTGACTTACCCAAACACCTTTGGAAGATGGTACGTAATCTCGAAATCAACTGGCAAATTGTGCTGATGCTCGCCCCTGTTGCACTCGAAGTGATTCGACTCGGGCTAGGTCATCGATTTGGATCTGCAAGGCTGTTTTACCTTGAATCTCCTGCTCCATGGTTAACAGCTTTTGTAATGCTGGCAACTGTATTAGGAGTGGCAACACCAATCAAAATCTGGAACAGTGCTCGGATTGAACATCGCTTGCAAGAGCAAGAAAAACTACTATTAGCATCAAAAATTGAGGCTCTAAAAAGCCAGATCAATCCCCACTTTCTATTTAACACACTTGCCTCAATCGCATCCCTTGTCCGCTCACAACCAGACACTGCACGAACCGTTGTAGTTAAACTTTCAGGACTTCTTCGACGGTTTCTTCGTAACGACGAACATTTCGTGACTCTAAAAGAAGAATTAGAATCAATTGACGAGTACTTAGACATTGAGGTTGTTCGCTTTGGGTCAGCATTGTCAGTACAAAAACAGATTGCACCAGCTACACTGGATGTAATGGTGCCGAGTATGATTCTCCAACCACTGGTTGAAAACTCCATAAAGCATGGACTATCTAGAAAGCTCGGGCCTGGCTGTATCACCATCCGTAGTCGGAGCAGTAAAGGACGTGCAATCATTGAAGTTAATGACAATGGAGTTGGAATGTTAATGGATGGTCTAAATACACCAAGATCGACAGGTATTGGTCTGGCTAATGTGCGAGAAAGACTTCGAGTTATATATGGTGCAGCGTATCAGTTAAAACTAACTAGCGAACCTGGCAAGGGAACTTCTGCACAAATTGAGGTGCCAGAACTAATGGAACCAACACGGATTAACGTATAGTTCTGATGAGCGATCCTCTACGTATCATTGTCGTTGACGACGAAAGGCTTGCTCGCGAGGAGCTTTGCTACCAACTCAAGAAAATTCCAGAAATTAAAGTCGTAGCCCAGGCTGAGAATGGCATAGAAGCTCTGACACTAATTGAGCAGCATAAACCAGATCTTGTTTTTCTAGATGTCCAAATGCCTGGACTTACAGGGTTCGAGGTAATACAACATCTCTTAAAACAAAAACAGTCTATGGGTATTATTTTTGTGACAGCCTACGATCAACATGCTATCGAAGCCTTTGAAGTTAATGCTATCGACTACCTCCTGAAACCAATTGAAATAAACCGTTTACTCAAAGCCGTTCAGAGAGCAAAACAGCGACTCCAGTTAGAAAAAACAACACAGGTTGACATACCTGACAACCAACTCGAACGCATTGTTGGACTACTTTCCAATAAGCAAGGACGACGTGATCAAGTCGCTATTCGTTCAGATAAGCGATTCTTGCTTATTCAAGCTGAAGAAATCATCTTTGCCTCTTTAGCTGATGAGTCGATTAATATAGTTACAGGTGATATTACGGGTATTTCAAACTATCGAACTCTGGATGAGTTGCAGGCTAAACTTGACCCAGAAGTTTTCTGGAGAGTCCACCGTTCACACCTAGTAAACATTCACCAAATTAAGGAGATAGTCCCTTGGGTCAGCAGAAATTACATTCTGAGAATGAAAGACGAGAAGATGACGGAAATACCGGTCAGTCGATCTCAGACCAAGAAACTTCGGGAGCACCTCAAACTCTAATGGACTCCACAATTAAAGAGAGTAAAGAACAGCCAGCTGACGAGACAACTACCAATATCTCAGTACCAGATACGCTTCCACCATCCAGTGAAAATAGCAGCGAAGATTGGATTCAAAGAACATTCACCAAGCAACGTCTAAATGTAATTAAAGAAGAACTATTTGTATGGTTCAAAACTATTGTATCGGCATGTGTCTATGCCACTTTGATTGTCACGTTTGGCTTTCAGGTTGCCCGTGTCGAAGGCCAGAGCATGGCGCCGACTCTTGCTGATCAGGATCGCTTAATTGTTAACAAGCTCGCATACCGTATGGGTGAACCACGACGCGGGGACATTGTGATGCTGCACTACCCGCTAAATCCAGATAAGTCTTTTGTAAAAAGAGTCATCGCTGAAGAGAGTGATTCCGTTCGGATAGTTAATGGCCAAGTCTATGTTAATAACGTACCAATGACAGATGACTTTGTCCCACCTGAATTCAGAAGTCATGATGACTTTGGGCCTACAGTGATTCGCGAAGGCTACTACTTTGTCTTGGGAGACCATAGAAATAATAGCTCTGACAGCCGACACTGGGGGGAAGTACCTAAAAAGTATATTATTGGAAAAGTGCAACTTCGTTGGTGGCCATTACCTACTGCAAGAATTTTTTAGCACCTTCTTATCAACAAGCACACAGACAACTCTTGTGTAACGCTATTTCGTCAATTTCAAATTACGAGTTTTCTTAGTACGTCGTGTCTTAAGGCTCTGGCGATGATACGCTCCACTCTTCCCGCCTCGTTTCTCGATAAGACAAATCTTGCCAATCACTATTGTATTATCAACAGCTTTAAGCATGTCATAAACAGTTAATGCTGCCACAGCGACTGCGGTAAGGGCTTCCATTTCAACACCGGTTTGAGCTGTAGTTCTGACACGAGCTTCCACGCTATAACCAGAGCGTGTCGGAGAAAAATCTACTGCTACATGAGTTAATGAGAGTGGGTGGCACAATGGAATCAATTCAGCAGTACGTTTTGCAGCTAAAATCCCAGCCACACGGGCAGCTTGAAGAGGATCACCTTTTGCAACGCCTCCATGACGTATGAGACTCCGAGCGTGAGCATTGATCTGGAGCTCACCCCTGGCAAGGGCCTCCCTCTCAGTCACTGACTTGCTTCCGACATCAACCATCTTGACGTGGCCCTTTGAATCAATATGCGACAAATTCGACTTATTCATTAAAGTTTTAATCCCTAGTCAGATAAAACAAAATTGTTACAACTTAGTGATTGTAGCGACCTATAAAAAACCTAGTCAATTAGGATATCTAGCCTGTTGCTAAGTATTACCATCTGCGCCTTTTTTACAAAACTCCCATGACAATAAGAACCTGCACAGACAAGCCCACGTACAATAAGGGTTATGAGGCGAGAGAGACTAACACAAGTTGAAATTTTTATAATAACAATCTCGGCTTTCTTGTTAATCACTACCTTCTCTGCTCAGACGCCAGCATGGAAACCTGTAACCACAGAAGGCCTTAAACAATTCTCAGCCTTTTATCATCTGCAACCAGTTTTAGTCAGAGGAAATTTATTTAAAGCGGATAATCGCTTAATAGTTCAAGCTGAGACTGCTGAAATTTTCATTCTCAATCTAAAAAACAATGACCTTTTAAATGAGCGTGTTGATATCCGAGGTCAATTCATAGATGTCGGTCGCCTAGAACCAGGTGATTATCGCCTGAGCACCTACAAACGTCCAACTCATGCTGCGTGGCCAAATCCAGGAGAAGAGCTAATAATTGATGTAATAGACTTGGTTCAAGTTCAAAACATAAACCCTGCCACATCGATTCGATCGTTTGTCCTAGAGCCTGAACGCTTTGAAAATCAAATCATCACAGTTGTTGGTCAATTTCGGGGACGCAACTTATTTGGAGACCTGCCTAGCGCTCCCCGTCAAAGTCGATATGACTTTGTACTCAAATCGGGTGAGGCATCAATCTGGATTGTTGGTCTTCAACCACGTGGAAAAAACTTTAATCTTGATATTAATACTCGAGTAGATACCAATAAGTGGCTCAAAATTACTGGTGCTTTACATCAAAAAAGTGGGCTAGTAATGATTGAGGGAACCCGCATCGAAGTTACAGAAAAACAAACGTCTGCGTCAAACAACACAACCAAACCAATTCCATCGTCATCTTCGTTGCCACCAATAACAGTAGTCTTTAGTGACCCAACGCCAGGTGAAATAGATGTGGACCACACAAAACTTGTACGAATACAATTTGAACGTCACATCAAAACATCAACATTAACAGACCGTGTTAAAGTCGTGTATCTTGATGACAAACAAGAAGAGTCTGATGCTTTAGAGTGGCAGTCTTACTATAATGCTGAAGTTCGAGCCCTTGAACTTAAATTTGTAGAACCTCTTAAACCCTACAGTACGATACGCATTGAATTACTTGATGGAATCGAGTCTCTAGATGGAGCCCTAGTATTACCCTGGTCACTTACCTTTAGAACTCTCAACAAACAATAATTACGATCCAGAACGAAGAAAATTACTTCCATTTACTCACCATTGTGAATAATGGGGTTTTTTGATTCAGCGAGCAGTGCCTCAATCTCAGTTCTCACCCGTCGTATAAGCTTATTCCGATCAGCATACTTAAGCCCTACTGTTGGGATTGGCTTACCTGTACGAACAACAACCGTTGCAGGTCTCACAATCGGACTACCCTTGCGCATGGATGATCGCCCACCACAAATCGCTACTGGAACAATTGGCGCTTGTGCCTCAAGCGCCATAACAAAGCCCCCTTTCTTAAAAGGTAGCAAATCTCCTGTTCGGCTTCGTGTGCCCTCTGGAAAGATAAGAAACGAATTTCCTGAACGGATTGACGCAGCGCCACGTTCAATTGATACTCTTGCTTTTTCACGATTTGCTCTATCTACTGGTATAAACCCACCAATATCAAATACTGTTCCCATCAATGGAAACTTGTGCAGTTCAGCCTTGTAAAAAACATGAAGACGTTTGTGCAATGCATTAAACAAAACTGGTGGATCAACATTACTCTCGTGGTTAGAACAAAAAACAATAGACTCAGTATTCAAATATTCTGGACCTATTACACGGTAGCGAATACCAACTAAGTTTAATGCTAACCAAGCTCCCCAATGGCCGAGAGTAAAGAGCACTTGCTTCCAGCGAAACACTAGAGCAATAACAATGCCTAGTGGTGCTGCAATTGCGATATAAAGAAGTATGACGAGATACGCCAGAACCGAACGGGCGCCTGCTAAAATTGTAGACAGCATACACACGCCGACCATAGCCAAGATAAATAGAATGCCCTAAAACCAGTTGCAAAGAACTGGGCATTGCAAGTCACTAAATGGAAATGGTAATTAAGAAGCCCTTGCTGCCGTCCGCTTACTGTTAGTGGCACGAGCTGCTCTTGCTGCTGCCTTTGCAGCTTTTGCCTTCGCAGCTTTTGTAGCCTTTGCGCGAGCTGATCTAGCAACATTTCTGGCTTTTGTGATGAAACATTTTTCCAAGGCTTGACTGACTTTTAACTCAACATCAGATGATTTTTCACGCATCACCTCTGATATCTCTGAGATAATCAACGCCTTCGCCCTATCAAGCATTCGCTTCTCACGAAATGACAAGCTTTTTGACTTACTCAAAAACGTCAAACTCTTGAGAACATCAACCATGTCATAGATAGAACCAGTACGCATCTTATCTGAATTGTCTTTAAAGCGACCTTTCCAATTCTGATGATTGTCAATCTTGCCGTTACTCAATAACGTAAATAAATGGTCAACTTCCTGATCAGTAATTGCCTTTCTCAGGCCAACACCGTCAACATTGCTAACCGGTACTAAAACCGTGGTGTCATTAGCTACGATACGTAAATGAAAGAATCCAGCAGTGGTTCCAAAAATAGTTTTTTCTTCAATGCCTTCAACTATACCGAGCCCATGATTTGGGTAAATGACCTTATCTCCAACTTCGAATGTCACATTGCCCCCGCTGCCGCAAAAAGATTGTTGGTAGGAGTAAAATTTTGCTTAAAACTGCACCCATCATTATAACTCTGCCAGGGTGCTTGATCAATCCATAATAGACAAAAATAGGCCGTTTTTTTCAATTTTCAAGGGTTTACAGTCTTTTAAAAATGGTAAAAAGCAGGAGAATTACCTTTATCAAACTAACTACTAAAACTTGGAGTCAACTGGTCCTATTCCAGTTCCAGGCACTCACCCCTTGCAGATCAACTATCTCTGATTCTTATTGGATGGATTATGCTTGTTTTTGTATTGCTCTGCCCGTAGTGCTCGAACTAGCAAGAGATTAATCAGCACCAAGATCAAAAGCAAAATCCCTAGGTAAGCAAAGAGGTATCCCATTTCATGCAGAGCACTCGCCCTCCATTATCACGGGTTTAAACTCTGTCTTCTGATCAAGGTCAATAAAGCATTCAGGATCTGCTTCATCTTTAGCAAGATATTCAAGATCACTCAGTGCTTGCTTTGCATCCTCTAGTGACAAGCGTTGGAAGAATGCTGCCGCAGACTCGGAATCAACACGTCGATCGCGATAGAGAACTAGTAGACGCTCCACAACATCTGATATTCGTCGGGCGGGCACCTTAGCTACAAGCCGCCCGAAAGAAGCTCCGGTTTCACCAACTTCACCACCAATCAGAACAAAGTATTGAGGCACAGCCTTCCCGCCTAAGCGACGGACACTCCCCTGGAATCCAATTGACGAAATATGATGCTGCCCACATCCATTAGGGCATCCACTGATTTTAATGTCAGCCCCATTAGCAATATTGATAAGGTCTGGACGCTGAGAAAGATCTTCCGTTAGAACACGACCAAGCCCACGAGAATGTGTTACAGCCAGACGACACGTTTCAGCACCAGGGCAACTAGTTACATCTGCAATGGTATTAGCGTTTGGTGATCCAAGTCCGATTTCCTCAAGAGAGGCCCATACTGATTGTAAGTCTTCTTCAGGTACCCAACGCATAACAAGATTCTGTTGCGCTGTCACTCTAACAACACCATCAGCATAGGACCGAGCAATCGTTGCAACCGCGCGCATCTGACCTGCAGTAATATCCCCAAGTGGCAAACGTACAGTAGCAATGCTGTATCCAGCCTGAGCTTGAGCACGAATGTTCGTTTCTTTCCAATGCTCAAATGTTTCAGGAAGCACACGTAGTTTTACTTGTCCAGGATGCAACCCTGGACCTGTTGTCTTTGTTGAGGAGCCCATAGCTGCAAGGGCCTTAGCAGATGGCGCCTTAGGTTTTGACCAGTTAGGAGCCTCCTGGACAGGTGGAGATTCTGGGTTAAATGATAATGGAATCCTGCCTTCTTGCCTGACTGTAGCTAGCGTTTGCTCAAATTCTGAACGCCACTTATCCCAACCAATCTCTTTAATCAGGAACTTCATCCGGTTCCGTTGTCGATGCTCGTAATCTCCCAGCCTGTGGTAAACCCGTATGATTGCTTCGGCAACCTCAAGTATTTCGTTAACCGGTAAAAACTCATATAACAGATGCCCAGTAGTACACATAATCGATGTACTCCCAGCAACGGTAACCCTGAACCCTCGAGTCCTTTGACCATCTTTATGGTTTTCAAGAGCCCTAAAACCAATGTCATTAATAGCAGTGACAACATGATCCGTCTGGCATCCCTCAAATGCAATTTTGAATTTCCGTGGCAACGATGCACTCAACTCATGCCTGAGGAAATGCCGTGTCATAGCCTCTCCGTAAGGTGTGACATCAAATACTTCATCTGCAGCAACACCCGCATACTGACATGCTGTGATGTTCCTGACTGAATTGCCACATGCCTCCCGCGTGGTAACACCACCAGCTGCTAACATGCGCTGCGCAGTTTCTACATCGTGTAATGGAACGAAGTGAAACTGGACATTTTGACGCGTTGTAATATGTCCGAAACCACGTGAAAACCGTTCGGCTACTTGACTGAGGATGTCGAGCTGATCCGCATTAATAATGCCCTGGGGAATTTTCACGCGGAGCATGCACTCAGGTTGACGTTGTCCATAGGTGCCACGCACCAGACGAAATCGACGCCAATCCTCTGGAGAAATTTCACCCCGCTCATAACTTTCGAGCGTTGCTACAAATTCGTCAATATCCTGTTGAGTAGCAAATGACAGATCAGCTCTACCAGCCGCACTTGAATCTCTGTCAACGGCCATGCTGTATCTCCATATGCTCTGTTTCCACTGCGACCGCCGTCACCATATCTCTTACACCCACCACATCTCCAATTACAATAACACCAGGCAACTCAGACGTCTCAATTGTTGCTAGTTTTTCTAGTGGACCAGTCCAAACAACCTGTTCCTCACACCCAGCCGCGGCTATGATAGCTGTTAAAGTTGTCGCCTTCCAACCTCGTGCAAGTAATAACTCGACAACCTCAAGCCGGTGATGCATTCCCATCAAGACAATAACAGTCAATCGATTTGGTCGAACCCCATCAAGAATTGATTCCATTACCGATGGATGATGCCCCGAAACTATAAGCACGCCGGAAGCGGTACCCCTGTGTGTCACCGGGATCCCTGCAAGTGCCGGTGCAGCTAGAGCAGAACTCACACCAGGGATAACCTCAAATGGCACACCCGCAGCTACTAGTGATATAGCCTCTTCAGCACCACGACCGAACATAAAAGGATCTCCACCCTTAAGCCGAACCACCTGCTTTCCACGACGTGCAGTCCGAACTAAAAGCTGGTTCACCGTGTCCTGACATACTCCTTTTTCCCCCGCGCGCTTGCCAACCCTGAAACAACGGGCAGTTGTTCGTTGGGTCAAGGCTAGGCCATCAATTAATGCGTCGTAATACACAATGTCAGCCTCAGCAATACGACGTGCTGCTCGGACAGTCCACAGGTCAGGATCTCCAGGTCCAGCTCCCACAATAGAAACAAACCCAACTCGGGTCACTGTGCCTCTCCTCTTGGATGACGTTTCTGGTAGATCTCATTCAACCGTGCAAGTAAACGCTCACGGCGATCTTCCATTGGTACTCCATGCTGTTGCCATACGCTGCGCTGTCTTACGGACTCTTCGAGCCACATTTCTAGATCCACTGGAAGCATGGCATCAAGAGCTTCTCGAAGCAATGCCGACAATGCTGGCGCCAGGCCAGAGGTCGAAATAGCCAACATAATCGGCCCTCGAGAGATAACACTAGCTGCATATGCAGAAGCGTTGCCTGGATCGTCAATAGCATTAACAAACACTCGTCGAGCTCCCCCAGCAACGGAAACAAGCTGGTTCACTTCTGGTGGTGCAGCTGCCACTACAAACCAGACACCGTCCAAGTCAGACTCCACAAACTCCCGCTTCTCTATAGTTACCGGAAGCTTCGTTATAGCCTTGCAAATCTTAGGCGCTACAACCGTAACGTGAGCGCCAGCACTAACCAACCTCTCAACCTTTCCCGTTGCCACAACTCCACCACCAACGACTAGCACTGGGCGACTCTGAAGCTTCAAAAAAATTGGCAATAATGGTTCTGCTTGCATAACTCAATAAACTCAAAGTTCACGTTTTGTTCTTATGTAGTACAACCGGCGAAGGGGCTCCCTCATGGAGTCCGCATTCAGTCTTCTCACGACCCTGCCAACGACCTGCACGCTCATCCTGTCCAAGTTGTACCTGAGCAGTACAGGGTTCACACCCAATACTTGGGTATCCAGCATCGTGTAGCGGGTTGTACGGCACATCGTGTTTGCGTAAGTAATCCCAAACTTCTTCCTGTTTCCAAGTAACCAAAGGGTTGGTTTTGACTAACCCAAATGTCAGATCCCATTCAATGGCACGCGCATTACGTCTTGCTTCACTCTGTTCGCGTCTAATGCCAGTGATCCATGCCTGATAACGGTCTAGCTCTCGGCGCAGAGGGACTATCTTGCGAAGATGACAACATCTATCTGGCTCACTTTTCCAAAGCTTGTCGATCTCAGGGGAAGGTGGTCCATCAACTGGTAAAAGATCGGTACGCATCGCAACGATATTTATGTCGTACCGTTTCTCCAAACGTGACCAAAGCGCATAGGTTTCTTTGAACAGCACACCGGTATCAATGGTTGCCACGGTAATAGGTAGTTTCTGTTGAAAAATCATGTCCAGAATGACACAATCCTCTGCCCCGAGACTTGTCGAAAAAAGAATCTCACCCTTGAATCGCTGTGCCACCCAAGCAAGTAACGCTTCCGGCGATAAAGCCTCCAAAGTCTGGAGGTCTTTTTCAATATCATTCGTCAGCATGGAATCTTTACCATTATCCATCCCCACTCGAAAAAAGTTGGAATGCTAGTCCTATCAAAACCACTGACAATCCAATACGAAGCCATCGTTCCGGCATCTTGGTTGCCAATGACACACCTAAGAGTGCTCCTGGCACGCCTCCTAATAGAACCCACATCATTAGATTAAGATCAACTCGTCCCGCTACAAAGTGTCCTAAGCTGGCCACGGACGTCAGTAGAAAAGCATGCGCAAGATCGGTGCCAACTACTTGTATCGCAGCCATCGGAAAAAAAACTAATAACACCGCGAGCAGTAACGACCCACTGCCAACACTGGTCATTGTGACTAAAAGTCCGGTCACAAATCCAAGCGTAATTGCAACACCGACGCTAGGTCCCTGTTCTTCTAACAAGTTAGAGTGACGCGGACGTAAGCGCAGAAGCCCAGTGACTCCCGCCAAGAACAAAAGAATGGCTAGCAACTGTTGCAGGTACGACTCCAATGCGACTACCCCTTGTAACTGCTGCAGAATAGTCAAACCAACCAACACACCAGGGATCGAACCAATTGCCAGTCGCCAGACACTCTGCCAGTGAACCTGTGACCTCCAAATAAAAGCACCGCCAGCTACAAATTTCATGACGGCGGCAATAGCAACGCCAGTACCAATAGCAATCGACGGCGATATCCCCATAATGAGTATAAGAGCTGGGGTTAGTAACGCCCCTCCACCAGTGGAAGTAGCACCAACACATAGACCCGTTATAAAACCTACCGCTACTGTCGTTATATCCATGACCCGTTCATCACTAACCACCAACAACAATTCACTGCATACAACCTATAACAAGGCAGTCATCTAAAAAAAGCCCGGAACTATGTCCCGGGCTTTGGAATTCTGCTCTCTGGTGCACTCAATATAAAGAGTTCACCGAGACATTCGTTTGCCCGGTACTGTAGGATTTCTACAACAGCAAGTAGCTTTCTTGCCCACAATAGACCTCCATACATTGGACATAAATATCAGCTATGGCTACGACGACACTGTTGCCATATCATCACCAATAACAGCTTCAACATCACGCACGCTTCGTCCAACCTTCACAGTCTCCAGTACCCGATCACGCATGATTTCTGAAGTTTTGTATCCATTACCTGTGATAAGTACCACAATCGACTCGTCAGGTGGAATTACACCGTCCGCTAAAAGTCGCCGTGTTGCTGCCAGTGTGGTCCCACCTGCTGGCTCCGTCCAGATTCCTTCGGTACGCGCCAGTAAATCAATCGAATCAAGAATTTCTTCGTCTGAAACAGCCACCCCAGAACCGCCTGTTTGGCGTACTGACGCAAGAACTTGAAACCCATCAGCTGGATTTCCAATGGCTAATGATTTCGCAATTGTCGATGGGCGAACAGGATCTGGGAAATCTAGCCCCTCTTCCAATGCATGGACAACAGGAGCGGACCCTGCGGGCTGCGCAGCATATATCTTTGGCAATGGGTCAGAGACCAAACCCAGATCTACAAATTCTTCAAATCCCCGCAGAACCCGAGGTAAAAGAGTGCCCCCCGCTACAGGTGACACCAAGTGTTTCGGGAAGTGCCAACCAAGTTGTTCTGCAACTTCAAAACCCATTGTTTTAGCACCTTCAGCGTAATAACTCCGAAGATTGATGTTAGCAAAACCCCATCCATAACGATCGGCAAGCTGTGTGCATAGACGATTCACGTCATCATAATTACCATCTACGGCAAAAATACGAGGGCCGTAAATTGCTGACCCGAGCACTTTTGCAGGCTCAAGATCGTCTGGAATAAATACCATGCAAGTCAGCCCTAACCGGGCAGCATGGGCAGCGACACTGTTTGCCAGATTGCCTGTCGAAGCACAACCGAAAACTTCACAACCTAGTTCAACTGCACGTGTCGCAGCGACTGATACAACCCTATCCTTATAGGAAAAGGTCGGATGATTCACTGAATCATCTTTGATATACAACTCGGATACTCCAAGTTCCTTTGCAAGACGATCAGCGCGGATCAAAGGCGTAAATCCTGAGTGGAACCCAGTTTTTGGTTCTTCAACCGGCAATAATTCCTGATATCGCCATAGCGAAGGCGATCTCGCTTCAATTGCTTTACGAGTTACAACACCCCGCATCGAGGCATAATCGTACACAACACGCAGTGGTCCCAGGCACTCTCCACATACCCAAAGCAACTCGGCCGGATACTTTTTGCCGCAGAGATGGCACTCCAGTCCAGTCACAAAATTCATCATCTTCCTCTCGATGCCAGTGTCAGGGCTGGCACGTAACATGGTTCAGCTGCTACATTACGAATTGTTACGCCACAATTACTCTCTATGTAGAGTCGTTCCATCATCTTTGTAATTCGATCAAAACCTTTACTCGCTAGAGCCACAATGGAAGGTCCTGCACCAGCGAGGCAAACACCAAGCAGGTCACGATCTTCTAAATCTAGTGCCGGCCTAAGTTCTGGTACAAGTTCTACTCTGACTGGCTGATGCAATCGGTCTTTGAGAGCCTCCCGCAGGTCTCGATCATTGCCTGCTCCTAGGGATTGCACTAAACGAACAATCCGCTGCAAATTAAAAACAGCATCTGCCCTTGATAGAGTTTCTGGCAATACTTGTCGTGCCGCCACTGTCTGTAGTGACCGGTGCGGTGTTGCAATGATAAAACGGATATGCTCTGGCCATTCAAAGTTGACTACACTGACGCTACCCTGCTCATCCTCTAACGCTGCCGAGAGACCTCCATGCAATGCTGCAGCGGCATTATCTGGATGTCCCTCAAGTTGACAGGCAGCTTCTAACAAAGACGCGTTCGGCAATGGTTTTGAACACTGCTCAAAAAGGCGTAACCCAGCGATTGTCGCCGCAGCGCTGCTCCCGAGTCCGGAGCCAATAGGAATGTCACTCTCAATCTCAACAACGACTGTTGGAAGTCCACCGTGTATACGATCAGCAAAAAAATGATAGCCGCGCTCAACTCCATTCTCCTTAGGAACCGGTGGTGAACTGCGTAGAACTACAAGCTGACCAAGACCATCATGTTGAATTTCTACGATGCGAACTTTGAGGTATAGCTGTACCGCAACCGCAAGCGTGTCAAAGCCAGGCCCAAGATTAGCCACTGATGCTGGCACAGCAATTGTGTTTTGCTCAGCCACGGCTAATGCTCCCATATTCCACACTTGTACTAAAGTCTGTCCTAAATGTCACAGCAGCTTGTGCAGCATCAGCGCCAGCCGTGTCTGGTTCTTTAAGCAAGTGACCTGTCAGCAGGCACGCAACTCGATCTTCAGCAGAAATCCATTTTTCCTTTCGGAGTGTACGAATCCCTGCAAGCGCTGCAGCTGATCCAAGTTCACAACCAATTCCATCACGGCCAATTACGCCACGGGCTTCAGCAATTGCATCATCATTCACATCTACCGCTATTCCATCTGTTGCTTGTAACGCTCGAGCAGCTTTTCTCCAAGACACTGGTGCCCCAATGCGAATCGCTGTAGCAATTGTCTTTGGATCCAATAGTGGCGACAAGCGGGGTGCGCCGGATCGCCACATTCGAACAAAGGGGTTGGCTCCTTCTGCCTGCACTACAGCTAATCGAGGAAGACGATCAATCAATCCGAGTGACAACATGTCATCAAGAGCTACCCCACAAGCTGTCAAATTACCAAGGTTTCCTCCAGGCAGAGCAATTACATCTGGCACTACCCAATTGAGTTGTTCCATTAATTCGATGACAGCTGTTTTTTGACCTGCAATCCGAAATGGATTTAATGAATTTAGAACGTAGGTAGACTCATCAGCGCTACGTAGCATCTCAGACAAAGCATCGTCAAAACTACCGTCCACGCGAACTAGTTCAGCTCCATAAGCTTCGGCCTGCGCCACTTTTGCCGCTGCTACGGATCGTGGTAAAAACACCCTGGCTCGTAAGCCTGCCCGTGCTGCATAAGCTGCCATTGAAGCTGCTGTATTCCCCGTTGATGCACAAACTACTACACTGGCACCACGCGCTATCGCCCGAGTAACAGCCACAGTCATCCCAGTGTCCTTAAAGGAACCTGTTGGATTCCAACCAAGATGCTTAATCGATAGTTCTAATACATCGACATACTGGCTAGTCATCAGACCACGTAATACAGGGGTATTGCCTTCGCCGAGTGTAACCACCGTTTCCGTGTCTTGAACCGCCGGTAGCAACTCACGAAACCTCCACACTCCACTGCAATTCACTGAGTCTAATGAAACACGGCGAGTGCTCCAAAGATCTCGGAGCGCTTTAGCTGCAATCGATGGCCGTTCTGGAATAAGTTCGACAGGCGCGCCACAACTTGTACACACGCGATCTTCGCGGAGCTTATCTTCCGCTACGTCACATGGCTCGCTACACTGCAAGGGCATCATTGCTTCCATGCAGTAATGGCATCACCAGTGGTACTTCAGCGTGAAAATCTTCACGTTCAATAACCCGCATGGCCTCTTCCAATGCAGTGTCTTCACACGGCTCAACAGTTACGACAAACGGCAACCGATCTTTGGGAAATCCAGGCTCCTGTAGAACTGCATCGACATTAATTCCGTAGCGAGCTAACGACGTAGTAATAGAAGCCAAGATTCCTGATTGATCGTTCACAACAAATCTTAAGTAATAGGATCTCAAGGGTGGTGGCGCCAGTGTTCCAGGCAACCACGCTCCGTCAAAAGTATCGGCATTACGTTCTTCCTTCGTTAATGCCACTAAATCCGACACAACAGCCGTGGCTGTGGGGTTACCACCTGCCCCTTCCCCACTAAAGCTCTTCGCTCCACCATAGCGACCTACAACCATTACAAAATTTTGCGCTCCTTTATTCAGGGCAAAACTTGATTCTTGAGGAACAAGCACTGGACCTACAAATGCTTGTAAGTGGCCATTCCCCATTGATTCCACAATTGAAAGTTGTCGAATTGTTCGACCCAAACGACTCGCATAGAGACAATCAACATTGTCAATACGGCGGATTGACATAGTGGGCACTACTGAGGCCTTCAAATGTCTCCGGAAAGAAACCCCGGCGAGCAAAACAAGTTTTGCAGCTGCATCGTGGCCATCTATATCAGAACTTGGGTCAGCTTCTGCATAACCTAAACGCTGGGCCTCTTCAAGCACTGCGCTCATCGATTCTGTAGATGTCATACGACTTAGAATAAAATTACAGGTTCCATTTAGAATCCCCACAACACGACTCAGTTGGTCACCAGCTAATCCAAACCGAATACCATCAATTATTGGAACTCCCCCGGCAACAGCTGCTTCAAATCGAATTTGACTCCCGTGAACTGAAGCAAGTGATATCAGTTCTGGGGCATGAGCAGCCATGAGCAACTTATTAGCAGTCACTACAGATGCACCTTGGGAAAGCGCTTGCTGTACCCACTCGTAAGTTCCTTTTACGCCTCCTACAGTTTCAACAATAACGTCTGGACTAGCAGCCAATACTTCTTCAATCTTTTCTGTCCAGACAACTGATTCCGGAGTCCAGTCGACGCGCTTGCGTGACACATTACGATTAAAGATATGTGTCAACTGAAGGGACTCAGCAAGATCAGTACGCTCCACAATAATCCGTGCAACTGACTGACCAACTGTCCCAAACCCCAATATTGCAACACGCAAAGGGAGTTGTCCGGCTGTCTGTTTAGACTTCGCCTTAGTAGTTGACTGAGACCCCTTTGTTGTCACTGAGTTTTCCTCCGATCAGTATTAAAAACTTGTCTCTATAAAACAAAAACCCGCCGAACTGTCGGCGGGTTGCATTGCTACACGTTTCTACTTTTGCCCTAGTGCTTAGGCAATTTCCCCCCGACCAAAATATTGGAAGAGACAACAAGTACACATATTGCCTCCCATGGTTATGGGATACATAGCCATATAACAAAGATTTTGCAGGTGCGACACGTTAGTTATGTTACCTGGTCCGAATTCATGGCGCAAGCCAGAATTAGGCTAAGGCCTTACAGCATAATAAGCTACGAGCTATATTAGAGTAGATGAATAAAGTGTGCCCGGGGAGGGAGTTGAACCCTCAAGCTCTTGCGAGCGGCAGATTTTGAGCCTGCTGTGTTTGCCAGTTTCACCACCCGGGCTTACGAAAGGCTCTCAGTTTAGCAACAAGTCTTTCATAGCTGCCACTCAGTTAGGATAACTATTGTATTAAGAATGAAAAAACCAATCGTCTCAATTGAGTCCCTAGAACAACTTGAAGAGCTTTTGCACAAATCTTGCTCGCAGCCATTGCTTTTATTTAAGCACAGTAATAACTGTGGCGTGTCTGCTGAAGCGCTAGAAGAGTTACATTTTCACATTGAACGAACTAAATCGTCAGCAACTTACGCAATGATTGTTGTCCAAACACATCGAGAACTTTCAAAAACCATTAGCGACTCGCTTGGTATCCGACATGAAACTCCCCAAGCTATTCTTGTTTGCAACAAACAGGCTACTTGGTCAGCCTCTCATTTCAGAGTAAATACCAAAGAAATCGACCAAGCCCTTGACAATGTTAAAAAATAAGCAACATTGATTGCTGCACTCTGGCCAAGACTTAATACAGATTTCAAGTAGTTCAAGATCTCACCAATCTAGTGCTGGTATGATCACAGAGAGATGCCTGCAGTTGTTCGCCTCCATAAAACCGTTAGTGTCCGTGTCGGCAAAGTCAACATCGGGGGAGGTGCACCGATTGTCGTACAGTCAATGACCATGACTGACACCGCTGATGCAACTGCAACTGCCCAACAATGTGTTGAGCTAGCGGAAGCTGGATCAGAAATGGTTCGTGTAACCGTCGACAGGCCAGAAGCAGCAACTGCCGTGGAGGAGATTAAGGCGCGAATGGAAGACGCCGGATGTTTTGTGCCTCTGATTGGTGACTTCCATTACAACGGTCATCTTCTGCTAACTCAATCAACATCTTGTGCCAAAACTCTCGACAAGTACCGAATTAATCCTGGCAATGTTGGTACAGGCCAACGCCGCGATGATCAATTCGCCACTATATGTAAAATCGCCAAGGACAATGGCAAACCTGTAAGAATCGGGGTAAACGGCGGTTCTCTTGATCAGGATCTTGTAACAACCAAGATGCAAGAAAACACAGATAAGAATCTTGGCCATACATCTGAAGAAATATTGAACGAGTGCATGGTAATTTCAGCACTCAAGTCAACTGAACTAGCATTAGAGAATGGGCTCAGAGAAGATCAAATTATTATCTCATGCAAAGTTTCTCGCCCGACGAATCTCATCAGGGTGTACCGTGACTTAGCACACAAGACAACGCAACCTCTACATCTTGGACTTACTGAAGCCGGCATGGATATGAAGGGACTTGTCTGGTCTGCCTCAGCAATGGGAGTGCTTCTGAATGAAGGCATCGGTGACACAATTCGAATCTCCCTAACACCGCGACCAGGCGATGATCGCCGCAAAGAAGTCTAT
>DDZV01000010.1 GCA_002346475.1 Acidobacteria bacterium UBA2999
GGAGCAAAAGGCCTTGAGGAGATTATTGAAATTAAGCTTTCAACCGAAGAGCAAGCGGCTTTGCAGAATTCAGCAGCAGCAGTTCGGGAGTTGGTAAACGTTATAGGGATGTAGCTGTTACCTTGAGACGAACAGCTGGATTACTAGATTGCAGTGGGCTAAATCCAAACTTGTCTAGGGTCTAAAGATACGTAGTAATCGACTTAGCGGGTCGTAAAGTTTGTCTACCACACGTTCTTTAAGGGGAATAATCGCGTTATCCGTGATTGTGATTTCTTCTGGACATGCTTTTGTGCAGCATTTTGTAATATTGCAATAACCAACCCCAAAGTCGTTAGCTAAGTCTGTCGTTCGATCGGCAGTGTCAAGAGGATGCATTTCAAGGGCAGCGCTGTAAACGAGGAAACGTGGGCCAATAAATTCGTCGTGTAAACGATGGTCACGTAGGACATGACAGACATCTTGACATAGGTAACATTCGATACATTTTCTGAATTCTTGAACCCGTTCTACGTCAGCTTGGGTCATTCGCCAGGTGCCGTCGCTTGCATCTGGTGGCCTTGGGCTAAAGGGCTTAATCTTCTTTTTGACCTCGTAGTTCCAGGAAACATCACTGACAAGATCACGGATAGACGGAAATGCACGCATTGGTTCAATAGTGATGGGTTCGTCAAGATTAAGACTGCTTAAACGTGTCATACACATGAGTTTCGGACTACCGTTAACTTCTGCAGAACAGGAACCGCATTTTCCAGCCTTACAATTCCAGCGGACAGCAAGATCATTTGCTTGCTCAGCTTGGATTTGATGGACTGCGTCTAGAACCACCATCCCCTCAGTGATTTCAGTGGAATAGTCCTGAAACTGACCGTTTTCAGTTTTTCCTCTCCAAATCTTGAACGTTGCGTTCGACATAAGTTCGTACCCTAACTCATCAACTTTTCTGACTGTCGTCAATAATAATTTGCAGGTCTTGCCGTGGGGGAGCAATAGTTTCACTACGGATATTCATTGAGCCATCAGTTGCTTGATTAATAACCAGTGTCTTTTTCCCCCAGTTTTCGTCCTTGCCGAGATGATCCTCACGAAAATGTGCGCCACGGCTCTCTTTCCGTTCGAGGGCCGCTCGAGCCACTGCTTCAGCCACTGGTAATAGATTTCGCAGGTCAAGGGCTGTATGCCAGCCGGAGTTGTACTCGCGATTACCCGTTGCTTCCACATGTTTAGCACGTTGTTTAAGCTTATTAAGTGCCTCTGCGGCTTGGGAAAGTTCGGTATGGTTACGAACTATACCTACTTGTTTTTGCATTAGGTCTTGTAGCTCGTATTGCAGTTGGTAAGGAGCTTCTCCGTGTCCTTGTCGTTCTAATGGTTCAAGTGCAATTCTGGCAATTTCTTCCACTTGCCCTTCATCCAGATGACTAGAGCCATATTCTTTTGCGAATTTTGAAGCATATTCACCTGCACGTTTCCCGAAGACAACAAGGTCAGAAAGTGAGTTGCCTCCGAGTCGATTTGCACCGTGCAGACCCGCAGCAACTTCACCAGCGGCAAAGAGGCCTGGGACTGACGACATCTGAGTATCAGCATTAACTCTGATGCCACCCATAACATAATGGGTTGTCGGGCCAACCTCCATGGGTTCTGTGGTGATGTCAATTCCTGCCAGTTGCTTAAATTGGTGATACATACTCGGAAGCTTTTTCTGAATATGTTCTGCACTGTTTGGTAATTTTTCTTTGATCCACGAGATATCCAAGTACACACCGCCGTGTGGACTGCCTCGACCTTCTTTCAGTTCTCGTACTATGCACCGAGCGACATGGTCGCGCGTTAGCAGTTCTGGAGGGCGACGTGCGTTTTTGTCTCCCTGGGTATAAATCCAGCCTTCCTCTTCGTTGTCTGCTGTCTGGTGTTTGTAGAGTTCTGGAATATCGTCGAACATGAATCGACGGCCCTCGTTATTGCGTAAGACTCCGCCTTCGCCTCTGACGCCTTCGGTAACGAGGATGCCTTTAACTGATGGTGGCCAAACCATGCCAGTCGGATGGAATTGCACAAATTCCATATCAATAAGTTCAGCACCAGCGCGATAGGCGAGGGCATGTCCGTCACCTGTATATTCCCAACTGTTGCTTGTGATTTTAAAGGCTCGTCCTATCCCACCAGAAGCGAGGATAACTGCTTTTGCCTTGAAAACTCGAAACCGTCCGCGTTCTCGATCGTAGCCAAAGGCGCCTACTACCCGTTCGCCATTCTTAAGAAGTTCTACAACAGTGCATTCCATGTGCACGTCGATGCCCTGGTGGATACCATGATCTTGCAGGGTACGAATCATCTCAAGTCCCGTACGGTCACCGACGTGTGCTAATCGTGGATATTTATGCCCGCCAAAGTTCCGTTGCAATATTCGACCATCTTTTGTTCTATCAAAGACGGCACCCCATTCTTCAAGCTCGCGGACACGCGCAGGTGCTTCTTTAGCGTGCAGTTCAGCCATTCGCCAGTTATTTAAGTATTGCCCACCACGCATTGTGTCGGAAAAATGTGTTTTCCAGCCATCGCGGTCATCAACGTTTGCAAGGGCTGCAGCGATCCCTCCTTCAGCCATAACAGTGTGTGCTTTTCCAAGAAGGGATTTACACACGAGCCCCACAGAAAGCCCTTCAGAAGAAGCCTCTATAGCAGCTCGAAGGCCTGCGCCACCTGCGCCGATTACCAGTACGTCGTGTTCAAATAATTGATATTCCATCTATATAATCCGAAAATCTGACCATACACCTATTGCACAGAGCCTGATGTAAACGTCAGAAAACCCAACCGAAACAAGACTCATCCAGGCAAAGAGCATATGTCGCTTGTTTAGACAACTCACGCAGTTATAGGCCTTTTGCTGTGTAGTTGACTCGGAAACACAGTTGCGACGGCCTCCAATAAGATGGCGAAGCGAGTGGCAACCGAATGTGTAACCACCTAGAAGCACAACGTTTAAGGCCAGAATTAATGTGCCGATACCTACACCGAATGATGTTTGGCCGTTTGAGGGATCCTCAAACCACAATGCATTCCAAACATCGAAGGTTAAGAAGACAATCAGTGCTAGGGCGAAGGGAAGGAAATATCTATGAATATTCTGCATCAATAGAGGAAAACTGTTTTCCCCAAGATAGCTTTGACGTGGCTCACCAACGGTACATGACGGCGGGTCAGCCCAGAATGCCTTGTAGTACGCCCCTCGGTAGTAATAACAGGTAAATCTGAACCCAACAGGAGCCCAGAGAATTAAGATTGCCGGTGAGAACCGCAACCATGTTGGCCACCACTGTGGACGAGGACCAAATAGGCTGTGCACTGATTCTCCAAATATTTCTGGCGAATAAAAAGGAGAGAGGTACGGACCAAAATAGTAGTTTTGCCCCTGATACGCTGCCCACGTTGAATAGGCAACAAAGGTAGAGAGGCCTATAAAAACAGCAATTGGCTGAAGCCACCAGGCGTCTCGTCGAGAGGTTTGGCCAAATGTCCGTACTGGTATTGTAATGTGCACGCTATCCATCGAGCTTCTCCGTTTCAATGCGTGAAGGCTGGTGCCAAGGCAGTAGACAAGCAGCTTTATACTTCCTATTTAGGATATCACTATGATTCGACTAAGAAATGCTTGTTAGGTGTAACTGCTTGACGCCACTTGAGCTGAAAGCTACGATACATAACTGCTCTGGGTATAGTAAAAAAAATTATCCGCCACTCTTTGGCTCAGCCTTTTGAAGATTCACGAATATCAAGCTAAGTCAGTGCTCGCGCGATTCGGCGTCCCAGTACCACGGGGCGGAATGGCCACAAATCCACCACAAGCTAGGGATATTGCATCTCGTCTGCCGACGCAATCCTCTGTAGTAAAGGCACAGATCCATGCAGGGGGTCGTGGAAAAGGTGGAGGAGTCAAGCTTGCCAAGTCACCAGAGGAAGCCGAGAGTCTCGCTAAGGAAATAATAGGTATGACTTTGGTGACCCACCAGACTGGTCCTAAAGGCCGCCAGGTTAGTCGTGTCTTGATTGAGGAAGGAATGGCAATCGAGCGCGAGCTGTATCTGAGCATAATTATTGATAGAACACTTAAAGCCCCAGTTGTAATTGCTAGTTCTGCTGGTGGGATGGATATTGAAGAAGTTGCTACGTCAACCCCAGAACAGATTTTGCGAGTTACATTAAATCAAGCAACAGGGGTCATTCCTTTTCAGGCAAGGAAGCTCGCATTTGGAATGGGACTGAACGGGACGCAGGCTAATGTTTTTGTCTCGCTGCTTCAGTCGATCTATAAGGCTTTTATTGATACTGATGCATCTTTAATCGAGATCAATCCTTTAATTGTGACAGGCGGCGGCGATCTCTTGGCATTAGATGCGAAGGTTTCTTTTGATGACAATGCTCTCTACCGTCATAAGGATCTGCAAGAACTTCGAGATCTCTCTGAAGAGGACCCGCTAGAGGTCGAAGCTTCTAAGCATTCTCTAAATTACATTCGATTAGATGGAAATATTGGTTGCATGGTCAATGGCGCCGGACTTGCTATGGCAACAATGGACATCATCAAACTTTCTGGTGGTGAACCGGCTAATTTTCTTGACGTTGGCGGAGGTGCGAATGCAGACCAAATTAAAAACGCTTTTAGGATTTTGGTTGCTGACACAAAGGTCAAAGCAGTGCTCATTAATATTTTTGGTGGTATTTTGCGTTGTGATGTGCTCGCAAAGGGCGTGATTGCTGCTGTGACTGAATTAAGTGTTGATTTGCCAATCGTTGTCAGAATGGAAGGCACTAATGTTGACGTTGGCAGGCAGTTACTTGAGGAGAGCACTTTGAATTTTTCGACTGCTGATTCCATGGCTGAAGCAGCTAATAAGGTCGTTTCGTTAGCGAGTAAAAAATAGGAATGGCAGTACTGCTTAATCAGGATACTCGACTTGTTGTCCAAGGTTTGACTGGCAGAGAAGGAACCTTTCATGCCAAGCAGGCTGCAGCGTACGGGACAACAATAGTTGGTGGCGTAACCCCTGGAAAGGGTGGGACTAGCCATGAGGGTTGGCCTATTTTTAATACTGTAATTGATGCGGTTCGTGAAACTGGCGCGAATGCTTCAGTGATCTTTGTTCCTCCACCGTTTGCTGCTGACGCTGTAATGGAAGCGGCGGATGCTGGTGTTGGACTCGTTGTTTGTATTACTGAGGGCATTCCAACTCTTGACATGATGCGAGTTCTGAGGTTCTTGGAGGGTCGTTCGACACGTTTAATCGGTCCTAATTGCCCAGGGATCGTCTGTCCAGGAATAGGAAAGGCAGGGATCATTCCACACAATATTTGCCGAGAAGGCCATGTTGGCATTGTGTCCAAGAGCGGTACTTTGACTTACGAAGCAATCCACCAGCTGACTAAGCTCGGTATGGGACAAACAACCTGTATTGGCATTGGCGGTGACCCATTGATTGGGACAACATTTATTGATGCTTTGCGTCTATTTCAAGCGGATCAAGAAACCGAGGCCGTAGTGATGATTGGTGAGATTGGTGGAACCTCCGAAGAAGAGGCTGCGGCATATATTAGTGAAGAATTTACAAAGCCAGTTGTAGCTTTTATCGCTGGCCAGACTGCTCCACCTGGACGTCGGATGGGGCATGCTGGAGCTATTATTGCCGGAGGAACAGGTACGGCAGCCGAGAAAATGGCTGCACTCAAGAGTGCTAAGGTGAGGGTTGTTGAGAGCCCTGCCGAGATGGGAGCTGCGTTAAGTCAAGAACTGAGATCTTGAGCCTGGGGTTTGTCCATGGTCATCATCATGAACAAGGCCAGATTTTTTCTGAACAGATTAGCCGATTACTTAGTCCACCATCTAGATGGTCGCGTTATACTAAGAAGGTTTAGGCTGGTTCTCGGCCACAAGTAGGGAGTAGTCATTCAATAATGGTACCAAGCGGCGTAGCGACTGAGGAGAAGCCTGCAGCCGAGCAATCTGGTCAACGTGTTGTCAACGATTTTAATATTCAGGTTGCAACAGTTAACGGGTCTGGAAGTCAGACAGCCAACCTAGTTCTTATTCGTTCCATCTTTCAGATGGGCATTCCCGTATCCGGCAAGAACTTATTCCCATCAAACATTGCGGGTCTTCCAACTTGGTACACGATTCGTGTAAATTCCAAGGGCTATATCGGACGGAAAAAGGAAATAGACATTCTTGTTGCAATGAATGCTGAGACCGCTAAGGAAGATGTGCTTACACTTCAACCTGGGGCGGCAGTTATCTACGACGAACCCCTCAAGCTCGATACGCTCCGTTCCGACCTTACATTTTACCCAGTGCCTTTCGATAAGTTAGTTAAAGAGGTTTGCCCAAATGCAAAGTTGCGTCGTCTAGTCAAGAACATGATTTACGACGGAATTTTGGCAAAGCTTTTTAGTATCGACATGGGTGAAATGGAAAAAGCACTCAGGAAGCAATTTGGCAAGAAAGTTAAGGCAGTAGATTTAAATTTAGGCGCGTTGAAGTCGGGTTGGGATTACGCAGAGCAGTTTCTTGACAAAAAAGACAGTTTTTATCTTGAGCCGATGAATAAAACTCAAGGAATGATTTTAATGGAAGGCAATTCAGCGGCGGCGCTGGGTTGCATGATGGCTGGCTGCACTGTAGTGGGTTGGTACCCCATCACGCCTTCATCTTCACTGTGTGAAACATTAATCTCGTATATGCAAAAGTACCGTATAGATAAAGATGGGAAGGCAACGTTTGCAGTTGTCCAAGCTGAGGATGAAATTGCCGCCATTGGCATGGTTCTTGGGGCTTCGTGGGCAGGAGCTCGAGCGATGACGTCAACTGCGGGGCCAGGCATTTCTCTCATGTCTGAGTTTACCGGGCTTGGGTATTATGCTGAGATACCTGCAGTAATTTTTGACGTCCAACGTGTCGGTCCGTCTACCGGACTTCCTACCCGAACTGCTCAGGGTGACATTTTATCTACAGCTGTTTTGTCTCATGGTGATACAAGGCATCCGTTACTGCTTCCTGCCTCGATAGCGGAGGCTTATTCAATGGCAATGGATGCATTCGACTTGGCTGACCAGCTTCAAACCCCAGTATTTGTCATGTTGGACCTAGACTTGGGTATGAATATGTGGATGTCAGAGACCTTAGAGTACCCCACGAAATCTTTTGATCGAGGCAAGATGTTGACGGAGGCTAAGCTTAGACAGCTCAAAGCTCAATGGGGCAGATACGCAGATGTAGATGATGATGGGATTCCCTATCGCACAGTGCCCGGTGATGGGCTTCCCCCGTATTTTACGAGAGGTTCCGGCCATAACGCGAAAGGCCAGTACAGCGAGCGTGGTGATGATTACGGTAATAATATGGATCGCTTGGCAAAGAAATTTAGAACAGCTAGCCGGTTAGTGCCACCACCAGAGGTTGAGTTGAATGCTGATGCGAAGATTGGTTTTATTGCTTATGGCACAAGTCACTTTTCTGTTGCCGAGAGCCGAGACCAGTTACGTGAGGAAGAAAAGATCGAGGCGTCTTATTTTCGCTTACGTGCGTACCCATTTACAGAGTCGCTTGTAGAGTTTATTGAGCAGCATGACCGAGTTTATGTAATCGAACAAAACCGTGACGCGCAGATGCTGAGTCTGATGCGTTTTGAGTTGACACCAGAACTGATTGCAAAACTACGAAGCGTGCTTCATTACAACGGTTTGCCAATTGATGCGCGAAGTATTACGGACGATGTTTTAGAACAGGAAGGTCTCAGGCCTCCGCGTCCAGCATCGATGCGTCATGCTATGGCCGGTGGCGCACCAAATCCTGGAGCAGGTGAATAGTTTTTGGCTTAGGTGGAAGAGCAGATAGAAAAGGATAAATATCGTGGCACCAACTCTACCGTCGAAAAAAACTAACCGTATTGGGTTAGAAGTAATCCCATATAAAGGCGGCAAGACAACTCTTTGTGCGGGGTGTGGCCATAACGCAATTTCTGAACGAATTATTGATGCTTGTTTTGAAATGGGCGTTCAGCCTGAACAAGTTATTAAGTTGTCTGGAATTGGGTGTTCAAGTAAGAGTCCAGCCTACTTTCTCCAGGGCTCGCACGGTTTTAATGCAGTTCATGGTCGGATGCCTTCTGTAGCGACCGGCGCAATGCTTGCAAACCAAAGACTGATCGCTATTGGAGTCAGTGGTGACGGAGATACGGGGGCTATTGGAATTGGGCAGTTTGTTCATCTGATGCGTCGCAATCTGCCGATTATTTATATCATCGAAGACAATGGTTGTTATGGGTTAACTAAAGGTCAATTTTCACCCACTGCGGATCTTGGTTCAAAGTTGAAGGGTGGTGTTGTTAACGATCTTCCCCCGATTGATATATGTGCGTTGGCAGTTGAATTGGGCGCAACGTTTGTTGCTCGATCATTTTCTGGGGACAAGAAGCAGTTGTCGACTCTTATGAAAGCAGCTTTAGCTCATAGAGGCACTGTTATGCTTGACGTGCTTTCCCCTTGCGTAACCTTTAATGACCACGAGGGATCAACGAAGAGCTATTCTTATGTCAAGGGCCATGATGAACCGCTCCATGAGTTAAGTTTTGTACCGTTTTTTGATGACATCGTTGTTGAGCAGCAGCCAGGTGAAACTCAAGAAGTTCAATTGCATGACGGTTCAAAAATCCAATTGAAGACTGTTGGCGAGGATCATGATCCAACTGACAAGTTAGGTAGTATGAGGTTGCTTGGTGAAAGTGCCCGAAGAGGCGAGTATGCTACTGGGCTACTCTATGTCGAGCCAGACAAGGATGATTTTTGTGAATTGCTCAACCTTGTTGATGAACCGCTTGCATCTTTACCACCAGAAAGGGTTCGTCCGTCTAAACAGGTTTTGGACGAAATAATGGAGTCTCTTCGGTAAGGATAGTCTTGCGTATGTTTGAATAAGGTTTATCTAGGTAGAGACTGCTTGTCAGTTGAGTTGAATATTGAGCTTCCTTCATTAGTTCTTACATTTTAAATTCACTGTTATGGAACGTACGTTCGCCATCATTAAACCGGATGCTGTAGAAAGACGTCTCGTAGGAAAGATTCTTTTGCGTATTGAAGAAGCGGGTTTCTTGATCTGCGCAATGGAACTCAGGCGCTTGAGTAAGGCAGAGGCAAAAGGGTTCTACGGAGTTCATCGAGAGAAACCTTTCTTTGAATCACTAGTTGAGTTTATGTCTTCTGGGCCTTGTGTTGTTCTTATGCTGGAAGCTCCAGATGCAATACAGCGATGGCGAAAGTTAATGGGTGCGACGGATCCGTCGAAAGCTGAGGTTGGAACTCTTAGGCGTGAGTTTGGAACGTCTATTGATCGAAATGCTACACATGGATCAGATGCTCCAGAGACAGCATCTTTTGAGCTAAGCTATTTTTTTAAAGAATTGATCTGATTAACCTTACGTGTGACGGAGATTCCCAAAGGTAATATTTAAATGGGTCGAAGTCTGGTTATTATCGGTCTTGTTATTGCGAGCGTTGGATTGGTCCTGTCGTTAGGTTTTCCAATAGGTCGATTGCCGGGCGATCTTACAATCCGGCGGGGGAACTTAACCTTTTATCTGCCACTAGCCAGCTCGATACTTGTCAGTATTATGTTGACACTGATTTTTATGATGTTTGGTAGGAAATAGTCGCTAGTTAGTGCTGAGCTATAAGTAAAACCGGAGACAACTTCATTATGCCTTCCATCAAATCGGATCGTTGGATTAAACAGATGGCTGTCGAACATAAGATGATCGAGCCTTTTGAAGCTAGTCAGGTACGTGACGGTGGAATCTCATACGGTCTTTCTTCTTACGGTTATGACATTCGTGTTGCGGATGAGTTTAAGATTTTCACAAACATCAATAATACGGTAATCGATCCGAAAGATTTTGACGCACGCTCTTTTGTCGATTCTAAAACGGAGGTTTGTATAATTCCTCCTAATTCATTTGCTCTTGCAAGAACAGTGGAATATTTTCGTATTCCGCGCGATGTTTTAACGGTATGTGTTGGCAAGTCAACTTATGCGCGCTGTGGCATCATTGTAAATGTCACGCCTTTTGAGCCTGAATGGGAGGGTTACGTTACTCTCGAGATTTCTAACACAACCCCGCTACCAGCGAAAATTTACGCTAACGAAGGTATCGCACAGGTGCTTTTTTTTCAGAGCGATGAAGTCTGCGAAGTGTCATATGCTGATAAGAAGGGTAAGTACCAAGCTCAGCAGGGGCTGACACTTCCAAAACTTTAATGATGTAGGTAGTTCTGCTTTGACTTTTTATGTTGCTGCAGTGTACAACTATTGATGTTATCAACGGTCTGGTTAACCCCATAATGAATGGATAAACTCGACGAACGCGAACCAGGGACTGAAAGTCCAAAAGTTACTGCCCCCGCCCTAGCTGCCCAGTTTTTCCTTATTCCGCTTGCAGTCGTTGCGGTCACTGCCTTGTTTTATCTTGGATTTCGGACACTTCTAACGGATGAGCGTACTGCTCAGGAGTATTTAACTGAAATTCGTTTGGGTGGAGCTAATCGCCGCTGGCCAGCAGCTTATGAATTATCGAGATTGATGGCAGACCCCGAAATAGAAAAGACTAACCCTTCGCTGGTGACAGGCTTAATAGAGGCTTTTGAGGAATCAACTGATGATGATCCTATGGTCCGAAGATATCTAGCCCTTGCGCTTGGCCGAGTTAATGTCCCAGCGTCTCCAAAGGTGATAGATGCCTTGATCAAGGCTCTTGATGATACGGATAGCGAGACACAAATTAATGTTATTTGGGCTCTTGGTTCACTTCAGGCGGAATCAGCTGTTGCAGGACTTGAGCAGTTATATAAATCTAGTGATTCCGGTATTCGTAAGATGGTAGTTTATGCACTTGGCGCGATACCAGCCGGGAGCAATACTAGTGTTCTAGAAACGGCTCTCGCGGATGTTGCGAATGATGTTCGATGGAATGCCGCTGTTGCTTTGGCTCGCCATGGAAGAGCCGAAGGCCTTTCTGTAATTAGAGAGATGCTTGATCGCGAGTATCTCACGCAATCTGTCGAGGCTAACGTGCAGGCTGATGTTGATACCGATCCAGTTGGCGAGGTGATGATCAGTGGGTTGCAGGCAGCTGCGGTTCTTCAGGAGTCATCTTTGCGTGGACGTGTCGAAGAGATCAGTTTAAGTGATAGAAGTATGCGTGTGCGGCAGGCTGCGCTCGATGCATTAAAGGTGCTTGGGGATAAGGCATCTGGTTTAAGATTAGAAGTCCCAGAAGCTGGTGTAATTATAGCCAACTCAAATTGGCGTATCTGTAGCGCTAGGCAAGAGGGAAGTATTAATGGCTGATAATCGAAAACCAACTGAAGATGCTGCTAAGGTCCAGCCAGCAGGCAGTGCTCAGTCACCCGGAGCAAAACCTAGTGCCGGGACTACAGCTTCATCTTCACCACCAAAGTCACCTCCAGCAAGAAAGCCTCCTGTTCCCAATGTTGACCCAGCTAAATTAGCAGGGAAAGTGACAACGCCAGCCTCTAGGGTGCCAAGCAAGCCTAGGGCATCAGCTCGTGCAGCTGATGACACATCTCCTTTAGTATCAAGACGTGTATGGCTTGGTGTAGCCTGGGGGTCATTTACCGCTGCTACAGCTGCAGCGCTGGCAGCAACTGGTCGGTTTATGTTTCCTAATGTCATTAATGAGCCACCTCAGCAGTTTAAGATTGGACTGCCTGCAGAGTACGGTATGGGTGTGGATGAGCGTTTCAAAGACACAATGGGAGTCTGGATCGTACGAACACCGCAAGACGTTGTGCACAATGCGAGTGGCTTCTACGCGTTACTTGTGACTTGTACTCACCTTGGTTGCACGCCGAATTACCTTTCCGCGCAGGCTAAGTTCAAGTGTCCGTGTCATGGGAGCGGATTTCGACCAACCGGTATTAACTTTGAGGGTCCAGCCCCGCGTCCGCTTGAGCGCGCACGTATTGTGTTTGCTGACGATGGCCAGATCCTTGTAGATAAGAGTCAAAAGTATCAGTTCGAACTTGGCCAGTGGATTGATTCTGAAGCATTTTTACGAGTTTAGTAAGGAATAGAGGATAGGAATGGCACCCACAAAGACTGTTGCACCGAAGGAAGCAGCTCTTGTCAGACTCTGGAACTGGTTAACCGAGACGCAGATCTGGACGTCGATCTTTCGTCACGGTAAACCAACCAACGATCGCAACCGTGTAGTTGTGATGCTTTCAAATGTTTTCCTTCATTTACACCCTGTGAGAATTCGAAAATCTGGTGTCAAGCTTCGTTATACATGGTGTATGGGTGGATTGAGTTTTTTTCTGTTTCTAGTGCTGACATTTACTGGCCTACTGTTGATGTTCTACTACCGTCCGACGCTCGAATATGCGTATACAGATATTGTTGGTCTTCGGGAACATGTCCCACTTGGCATTATGCGTGAGATGCATCGTTGGGGAGCCCACGCGATGGTTATTACAGTATGGCTCCATATGTTTCGAGTGTTTATGACAGGTTCTTACAAGCCTCCACGAGAGTTTAATTGGAGTGTTGGCGTAATAATGCTTGTTTTAACTTTGCTTTTATCGTTCACGGGCTATTTGTTACCGTGGGACCAGCTTGCAATTTGGGCAATAACGGTTGGTTCAAATATGGCGCGTGCAACACCATTTCTTGGTTATGAGGGCCCTGGGGCCTCTCTACTTGCTCTAGGCGACGTAAAGCTGGTTCACGCGGGATCAGATGCACGCTTTGCTTTGCTAGGTGGTACGTTCGTCGGGGAAGGTGCTCTTTTGCGTTTCTATGTTCTACATTGCGTAGGGCTCCCATTAGTTATTGCTTTTTTGATGGCCGTACACTTCTGGCGCGTACGTAAAGATGGAGGCATTTCAGGGCCGGTGTAATTAATCATTAGCACCGAGCACTAGTCTGAGCAGGCATGGATTTTATTAAAGGTATCTTCAACGTACTATCTGACCCTCGTCTATTTTTTATCCTGGGTGTAGCCGCGCTCGTTTTTATGATTTGGAAGCGGGAGTTTTTTGCTCGTAATACAGTCGGATATGGGCTGTTGGCGTTTGCCGCAGTTTTTATCGTATTTGGCTATTTCGATCCGAACTTCAAGTTGATAATTTTAAAACCAGACAATGTTCCAATTGTTGGGCTTATTTTTCTGTTGCTTTTCTTTGTTTGGTATTCGATTCGTGAAGGTGTTCTTAATGATCGCCGCATTGCTGCCGGTAAGGGCCCAATTGAAAAAGAGGAATCAGATCGCGTTTGGGTCTGGCCAGACCTTGTTTATACAGAGCTTATCTCTTTAATTATTTGTTCAGTTATTTTGATTGTTTGGTCAATTGTACTTGCTGCGCCTCTGGAGCAGCCAGCAAGCGCATCGGCTACGCCTAATCCATCAAAGGCCCCATGGTATTTCTTAGGTCTTCAAGAGATGCTTGTGTACTTTGATCCCTGGCTTGCGGGAGTAGTGCTACCCAGCTTGATCATTGTTGGGTTAATTGCCATTCCCTATATTGACACTAATGAGAAGGGCAATGGCTACTATACGATTGCCGAACGAAAGGCTGAGATTTCTCTCTTTTTGTTTGGGTTTGTTATTTTGTGGTGTTCGCTCATTATCTTGGGAACATTTTTACGAGGTCCTAATTGGAACTTCTTTGGACCATTTGAATATTGGGATACACATAAATTAGAGGCATTAACAAACGTTAATCTTTCTGACTATATTTGGGTACGTTTTCTTAATACGGGACTTCCTTCAAGCATATTACTCAGAGAGTCCGTTGGTATTTTAGTTGTGCTTGCGTATGTTTTTGTTCTGCCAGTAATTTTGGCCCGGACTGTTTTAAAGCACTACTACGAAAAAATGGGATCGACCCGGTTCTACGTAGGAGCCTTTTTGTTTCTTATGATGATGTCTCTTCCAGCAAAGATGTTGCTGCGATGGATTCTAAACTTACAGTACATTCTGGCGATTCCAGAGTACTTCTTCAACATTTAATAGATATCGGCTATGGCACCCAAAAAATCAGTTGGTCACGCATACAACATTGACTTCTTAAACGTCGTATTTGCAGCATCTAGTATCTTTTTGTTTATTTCTGTCATCTGGATGGTTTGGGATGACTTTGATCGGGAATGGAAAAATACGCAGCGCCGGTTTACGCAACTTGAAATGGAAGTCACGAGACAAGAGATTGCCCAGGCTGAACAAGATGTTGACACATTTGAACTTCAACGGTTAGAGGAGCAGCGGGCCTCGGCGCAGGTGGCAGTACAGTCAAACCAAGAAATATTAGATGAGTTGTTGGGTCAAGTTGATGATTTAGATGCTCGTCTTTATAAAGAGACGCAGAACTATCAGTTCTCCAAAGCAAATTATGACGTTGATCGTTACGATTTTGAGGTAGAGCGAAAATCTCGTGGAGCGGCAGCTGTAGAAGAGTGGCAGTTAGAGATTGAGGAACAAGCCAGAGAAGTTGAGGCGCTTAACCTAATTGTTGAGGGAACCACTGCTGAACTCGAACGTTTACAAGGTGAGATTAATAGCTACACTGCAGATCGGGATGAGGCCCAGGCACAGATTAATGAAATGCTTGGCGAGCAGAAAAGATTGCAGAACCGATTAAAGAACATTGCTCCCAGTCTAGGAAAAACCTTTCTACTAGATGCTCCGATGACGGATTTCTTGGCTCCAACCATTAAAGTCCAACAGATTGTTCTTCCAAACATACACGACGATGTAAATTTTATGAGCGTGCCAAAGATGGATCGTTGTACTACATGCCATCTTGGCATTGATCGTCGGGGCTATGAAGAGTACCCACAGCCATTCCGTACCCACCCTAATCTTGATGCGTACCTTGGCAGCGATTCCCCACATCCAATTGGAGCAATTGGCTGTACGGTATGTCACGAAGGTATGGGTCAGTCTGTCAGTTTTAGGGATGCAGTACATACCCCAAGAGATGACGAACAGGCTCATGAGTGGGAAGAGGAGTATGATTGGGAGCCACCTCATTATTGGGATTACCCAATGCTACCTGTAGGGATGACTGAAGCCTCCTGCGCTAAATGTCATCGCGAAGAGGTTTTTGTTCCGCGGGCACCAGAGTTAACACTGGCCTATGGAACTTATGAACGGGCAGGTTGTTATGCTTGTCACAAGACGCAAGGGTTTGAGAATTTAAGAAAGCCTGGACCTAATTTAACAAAAATAAAATCAAAGCTAACGCCCGAATGGGTTGCGGATTGGATTCGAGAACCGCGTGCAGTTAAGCCAGCAACATGGATGCCGCAAGTTTGGTATAACTCAAATTCAAATTCACCTGAAGATGCTGCAAGAAATGAAGCAGAATTAGCTGCTGTTGTTGAATACCTGTTTGACCAATCAGAAGACTATGTTCCAGCAGTGTCATCCCCGCCACGTGGAAATGCAGAGCGCGGGAAAGCTGTTGTTGAGCAAGTTGGTTGTCTTGGGTGTCATGTAACGGAGGAAACTGACAGGGCTGCAGCGGGTCCTCGAAGAACTTTTGGGCAGCCATTGCAGGGGGTTGGCACTAAGACAACCTATACATGGTTGTATAACTGGGTTAGAGATCCCAAGCACTATAGTCCAGAAACATTTATGCCGGATTTGCGACTTACAGATCGTGAAGTTGCAGATGTTTCAACTTATTTGGCAAGTTTAACTAGCAAGTCAGGGACAGCAGCCCCTGTAGATATCGATCAACAAGTTGTTGATGATGTCCTTTTGGGTTATTTAAAGTCTTTAATGCCATCTCGAGATGCTGAGGAAAAACTTGGTTCGATGGATCCCCATGCAAAGCAATTAGAGCTAGGTGAGCAAGCGATCCTTCGATATGGTTGTTTTAGTTGTCATGAGATAAAAGGCTTTGAAGATGCTCAAGCTATCGGTGTCGAGCTTACTGAAGAAGCGAGCAAACTTGTCACGAGACTTGATTTTGCTTTTGTAGATATTCCACACACAAAACTCGCCTGGTTTACACAGAAGCTGCACGATCCTAGAAGCTTTGATCAAGGCCGTGTGCTAGAAGCTGACGAGCGGCTCCGTATGCCAGATTTTAATTTGAGCGAGGAAGAGATTCAGCGACTTGTCACAGCAATAATGAGCTTCCAGAGGAATGTACAGCCACGTGCTGCATTGCCACCTGAAACAGCCCGCAATGAGTTTTTAAGTGTTGGTCGTAATTTGACGCAACGTCGGAATTGTGTTGGATGTCACTCTATCGAGGGTAACGGTGGAGACTATGTCAATCTAGTTGAAGAGGAGAGTCTTGCACCACCACCTTTAACGCCAGAAGGGGCTAAGGTGCAGGCTGACTGGCTGTACGCGTTCCTCAAAGGTCCAATTAGTATTCGTCCATGGTTAGATGTACGTATGCCTACCTTTGGTCTTGAAGATGATCATCTGAATGGAGTGATTCAGTACTTTCAAGCTATTCCTGATCAGGTTCAACCTTTTAGGACAATTGAGAGCGTTCAAGCTTCTAATGAGACGGCCATTGGTAAGGAACTGTTTGAGTTGTTAAGGTGCCAGCAGTGTCACGTTCTGGGTGAAATTCCTGCAGACCAACCAACAGCTAATCTGGCACCTGATCTTCGAATGTCACCAGAGAGACTTAATCCCGAATGGATTGATGATTGGATGATCTCTCCGTTGAGAATTCAGCCTGGAACTAGAATGCCACAGTTTTGGCCGAACCACCCAAAATCAGATTTTCCACACTTTGATGGTGATGGGGATCGACAGATTCGTGCAATTCGGAATTACTTGCTGACGTTTGAGGGCGGGCCGTCTCCACACTAGTCCTTTTTTCTTAATTTGCTCAGATACCTAGATCTCTGGTCAGATGTGGCATGTCAGGCTATGTCTGCACGTAAGACGTGCCTATAATTGTGTAGTGCCTCGACAGTTCCTCTCGACTCTTCCTACGGTCTATTCGTTCGCGTTTATAGAGATGTTTGATGTCAAGAACTGAACCAGCTAGAGGTATGCGGGATTTTCTTCCTGTTGACGTTCGTCGACGTGCATACGTTCGTGGTGTTATAGCGCAAGTGTACGAGAAGTACGGTTTTGAGCCTTTAGAAACACCAGCGGTAGAGAACATTGAGACTTTACTTGGCAAGTACGGAGAAGAAGGCAATCAGCTTATTTTTAAAATCCTAAAGCGTGGAGAACACGAAGCTACCGGGCAAGCAGATTTAGCTTTACGTTATGATCTTACAGTCCCATTTGCTCGTGTTATCGCAGAGCACGGAGCACGGTTGCCTAGGTTATTTAAACGTTACCAGATTCAACCTGTTTGGCGTGCAGACAGACCAGCCAGGGGTCGCTTTAGGGAATTTTATCAGTGTGACATTGATGCTATTGGGTCGACGTCTCCAGTTGTAGAGTCAGAACTTTGCATGGCAGTTGGCGATGCAATTCTTCAGCTAGGTTTTAGTGATTTTAAAATTCGACTTAACCATAGAGAGGTTCTCAGGGCACTTCTAGTAAATGCTGGTATTGATTCAGATCAGCATGGAGAAGCACTAGTTGCACTCGACAAGCTTGAAAGACTTGGTCGAGATGGGGTTGCTGAAGAACTTGCTAAGCGCGGAGTTTCACCTAAGAGTCTCTCTCAGCTTATAGACTGGCTTGTCCCAGAGTCTAGGAATCATGACCTTGACTGGCTTCAGAGCCAGATGTCAGACATAGACGAAGCTGGCCACGCGGCGTTTCAAAACTTGCGCAAGATTCTTGAACTAACGAATCATTCAATCGCTGGGTCTCACTTGCAGTTTGATCCTAGTTTGGCTCGTGGATTGTCATATTACACAGGTGCAATTATGGAAATTAACGTTCCAGACCTGACGGGAAGCATCGGTGGTGGTGGACGATATGACGATCTCTTAGGTGTGTTTTCCAATAAAAAAGTACCAGCTTGCGGGTTTTCTCTTGGCCTAGAGCGCCTGCTCGTTGTGATGTCTGAGAGGGAGATGTTTCCTTCTGGATTAATAAATAGCACTGCAGATGTGATGGTTTGTGTATTTGACGAAGGCAATATTAGTCATGCTTTTGTTCTGGCAAGCCTTCTTCGAAAAGCGGGACTCCGAGTCATGGTATATCCAGAGATGGATAAAATTGGAAAGCAAATAAAATACGCAAGCACTGTTGGTATTCCATGTGTTGCTATGCTTGGCACTGATGAAATATCTAGGGGCAAGGTAACGGTAAAGGAGTTAGCAACTGGTCGGCAGACAGTATTCTTGCAGGAGAATGTGTCAGTGGGTGTAAAGGAAATTCTTGGAGAGTATCGTGGTTGAGCAATTAGGTGATTTAACCAGAACGCATAACTGTGGAGATTTACGTACAAACGATGTCGGAGAAAGCGTTGTTTTGTTGGGGTGGGTACATCGGGTTCGCGATCTTGGAGGATTATTGTTTATTGATTTAAGAGATAGAGAGGGCTTGACTCAGGTTGTGTTCGATCAAGATGACCAGGCTTTAATGGCAAAGGCTAAACGGCTGCGTTCCGAATTTGTTGTTGGTGTTAAGGGGAGTGTTCAACGAAGATCGGCTGAAACAATTAATCCAAAAATTTCAACTGGAGAGGTCGAGGTTTTTGTACGTCATTTAATTATTCTCAACGAATCAAAAACTCCGCCGTTTTCAATTACTGATGATGCTCCTGTCTCAGAAGAAGTTCGACTAAAGTACCGATATTTAGATCTTCGCCGTCCACGCTTACAAGCGAATATTGAATTGAGACATCGTGTAACGATGGCTATTCGTCGATATTTTGATGAGCGTGGTTTCTGGGAAATTGAAACTCCAATGCTAACAAAATCAACTCCTGAAGGCGCTCGTGATTATCTAGTTCCTAGTCGTGTGCACCAAGGTAAATTTTTTGCACTTCCACAATCTCCACAATTGTTTAAACAGATTCTCATGATGTCTGGGATGGATCGCTATTTTCAAATTGTTAAATGTTTTAGGGATGAGGATTTGCGAGCCGACCGTCAGCCTGAATTTACTCAGGTTGATGTAGAGATAACATTTGCTAGTCCTCAAATAATTTTTGAGTTCATAGAAGGTCTTATGTGTGAGGTATTAAGAGTGGCTGGTCGTAAGATAGAAGGTCCATTCCAAGTCATGCCTTACGATCAAGCAATTGCGGAGTACGGATCAGACAAGCCTGATCTTCGTTGCGGGATGCCTATTAAAGACTTTGGAAAACTTTTTACTTCTTCTAGCTTTCGTGTATTTAAGGAGATTGTTTCAAAAGGGGGCACTGTTCGTGGTTTTGTGGTTCCAAGCGCTGCTGACTACTCAAGGAGTGAAGTTGATGCATTACTTGACGAGGCCAAGCAGCTTGGTGCAAAAGGGTTGGTGTGGGCACGTCGATTGGATGATGGAAGTATTACGAGTTCAGTGATGAAGGCGATGGGAGAAGATGAAGTCCGTAGTGTCCTTGATGCTGCTGAAGCTAAACCAAGTGAAGTGCTACTCATTGCAGCTGGCCAAGCAGACGAAACTTCAAAACTCTTGGGGCAGCTACGTTTGAACATTGCCAAACGAAAAAGATTTTTGAATGATGACGATTCTTGTTTTTTGTGGGTTGTGGATTTCCCATTATTAGAATGGGACCAGGATGAAAAAAGATACGTTGCGATGCATCATCCATTTACATCTCCTTTAGATGAAGATGTTGCTCTAATGGAACAGGAGCCAGGCCGTGCAAGAGCTAAGGCGTACGACTTGGTGTTTAATGGCAGTGAGATTGGTGGTGGGAGTATCCGTATTCATGACCAAGCACTGCAGAAACGTATGTTTTCACTTTTAAACATTAGCCCTGAAGAGGCCCAGCTACGTTTTGGGTTTTTTCTTGAAGCCCTTGAATTTGGAACCCCGCCACATGGTGGCATTGCACTTGGTTTGGATCGGATTATGGCTCTTTTAGCTGGAGAGCATTCCATTAGAGAGACTATGGCATTTCCAAAAACTGCTACAGCTGTTGATCTTATGTCTGATGCACCTTCACAGGTTGACGAAAAACAACTACGAGAGCTTCATCTGCGTCATCGTAGTTGAATCTACATGAAGAATCTTTCTCTTCAAGAGATTAGTCTCAATACGTTATTTGGTCCTCACGATATTAACCTTAAGCATGTAGAGGCTCTGCTTAACGTTCGTCTCACTACACAGGGGAATGAGTTAATTGTCAAAGGAACCGACGAGTCTGAGTTAAGGGTAGAGATTATTTTTAGCAAGTTAATCACGCTTTTAAAAGATGGATATGCTTTAACTAGTGAAGAAGTAAGGACAGCTGTAGAGTTGCTTTCTGAGGATGCGACTCTTAATCTTCGAGAGTATTTTTTAAAAGATAGGCAACAGCAAGATAAACGGAGACGGGTTAGTCCAAAAAGTGTTAACCAGCGAAGATATCTAGATGCGATAGAAAGGGCTGACATCGTTCTTGGAGTTGGGCCTGCTGGGACTGGTAAGACTTATCTTGCGATGGCCCAGGCAGTTAATTATTTAAAGGCAAAGCGAGTCAACCGTATCATTCTTGCGCGCCCAGCAGTGGAAGCTGGAGAAAGGTTGGGGTTTCTTCCAGGAGATTTACAAGAAAAGGTCAATCCTTACCTTCGCCCCTTGTACGATGCTCTGTACGAAATGTTAGATACCGAGCATGTTTCTCGATTAATTGATCGCGGTACAGTTGAAGTTGCACCAATAGCATTTATGCGCGGTCGGACTTTAAGCGATGCTTTCGTTATTCTTGATGAGGCTCAGAACACAACGAACGAGCAGATGAAAATGTTTTTAACTAGGCTAGGCTTTGGTTCAAAGGCAGTCGTTACTGGTGATATTACTCAGATAGATCTTCCGAGTGGAGTAACTTCTGGTTTGGTTGAAGCATTGGCGATTGTTCAGAATATTGAAGGAATAGAGTCAGTATGTTTTGATGAACGAGATGTGGTTCGCCATAAGTTAGTTCAAAAGATAGTTAAGGCTTATGAGTCTTGGCCAAACAAGACAGTAGGAAGATCCCTGGATTTATCTTCTAGTGATTAGTCAAGGTAGCGGCCGGAGAAAGCTTTTTTTAAACATAGATGTTGTCCACGGTGGTGGTCTTAGAGCTATTGGACTTTCACAGTGGTTACAGAGGATCGCGCCTGCAAGTGTTGCAGGGACGCTCACAATTGCATTGTTTTCAGATCAAAAGGTTCGAGCTCTCAATCGTAAATATCGAAAAACAGATAAAGTAACGGACGTGCTCTCGTTTCCATCTGCTCGAACTGGAACAGAGAGCGACTATCTTGGAGATGTTGCGATTGCTTCTGGGGTTGCAAGACGTCAGGCTAAGTTAGCAGGACATTCAGTGCAGAACGAACTTCGATTGCTTGCATTGCACGGGTTCCTTCACTTGCTAGGATACGATCATAAGAGTGATGACGGAAAAATGGCTTTAATTGAAGGACAGTTGCGTCGGAAGGGTGGTTTGCAAGAAGGTCTTCTTGAGCGAGCAAAGGGGACGCAATGACGCCGCTTGTAGTATTCCTCCTCGGATGTTTGACAGTCTTTTTTTCTTGCGTAGAAACTTCATTTACTGAATTGATGAGGCTGTCTTTGCGGCTGCGGGCTGAACGTGGTGGAAAGAATGATCGCTTAGGTCGCTATTTAGAGGACCCTCGAAAACTTTTTATTCCAGTGCGCTTGCTAATTACGACTTGCACTTTACTTGCCTGGCTTTTGCTAGCACGTGTTACAGATGTTGACAGTCTTGCTAGCGTTATTGTTCTTGTCCTATCGTTGACATCGTTTGTTTTAGTTTTCCAATACTTGGTTCCTTTTTTTATTATTCGTCGAGGTCCAGAGGATATCCTTGACGCGCTCTTGCCAGCATTTCACATAGTTGCTGGCGGGATAACGATTTTAACTGAAAATTTAATTTGGATTTCAGGACTTCATAAAGAACGTGAAAAAAATATTCCTAGCGGAAAGGAAGCTGAGTTATCTGATCGTATTTTGAAGAAGAACGTGGAAGAGGAAAGTGCAATATCAGAACAAGAAGGACTTGAGATAGTTCAATCCATTGTCGAGTTTGGTGAGACCGTTGTTCGTGAGGTTATGACTCCACGGCCTGACATTGTTGCTATTAGTGACAGTGCTTCATTGACAGAGCTACGCGATCTTTTTCGAGAGCAACAATATTCACGAGTGCCTGTATATAGGGATAGTTTAGACAATATTATTGGGGTTGTATTTGTTAAGGATTTGGTAGCACTCCCACCAGGCACGGAGCCTCCATTGACTGTATTAATGAGAAGTGCACACTTTGTTCCTGCCACTAAGCGAGCCTCTAAATTACTTGGAGAGCTTCAAGGGCGTCAGGTTCATATGGCAATTGTTGTTGATGAGTATGGTGGAACGGCCGGATTAGTTACTGTTGAAGATCTTTTAGAAGAAATTGTCGGCGAAATTAGGGATGAGCATGACGTAGAGGCTGACACCGTTACTGACGAAGGTGAAGGCTCATTTGTTTGCAGTGGCAATGTTGGCATCAATGATCTTGCCGAACGTTTTGACATACATATTGAGCGTGAAGGATTTGAAACTGTTGGAGGATACCTTCTCTCTCATCTTGGACGAATGCCGTATGTAGGAGAGCAGTTTAAAGCAGATGGTTTGCTTGTAGAAGTGCTTGAGGTAGAGAGGAGACGTATCAACAAAATACGTTTAAAACGACTTGAATTGAGTAAAAACGAAGAGAGTAAGTAGTGGATGAACCTGCAGTCGAACATTCAGATAGCTTAAGTAGGGATTCAGGACATTTCGAGCCAATAAAGAGTGGCGTGATTTCGTTATTTGGTCGTTCGAATGCTGGAAAGTCGACTTTATTGAATTCCATAATCGGACAGAAGCTGTCTATCGTGTCTGATAAGCCGCAGACTACCAGAACACGAATTCTTGGTGTTAAAAACTATCAGACTGGCCAAATAGTTTTTGTCGACACGCCTGGAGTTCATAAGCCAAGCCATCGTCTGAATGTGCGGATGGTTGAGACAGCGTTTAGTGCAATTAGAAATATTGATCTTTTAGCGTTGGTAGTAGATGCGTCAAGGAACAAAGAGCTAGAAGACCAGGAAGTTCTTAGGAAGCTTGAGACTGTTGATGTTCCTGTATTCTTAATACTGAATAAGGTTGACCTTATTAAAAAACCATCCCTATTGCCAATAATCGATCGTTATCGAAAGTCTTATGATTTTTCAGAATATGTTCCAGTGTCTGCGATCAATGGACTGAATATTGATTTGCTTGAGAAATTATTTCTTAAGCATTTACCTGAAGGAGATCCTTTGTATCCAGAAGATTATCTAACCGATCAGCCAGAACGAATATTTGTTGCTGAGTTTGTTAGAGAACAAGTGATTCGTCGTACTCACGCTGAACTACCATTTTCGACAGCTGTTATTGTTGATAAGTTTGAGGAATCTAAAGATGACAGTCCGATGCGTCTATATTGCTCAATTCTTGTTGAAAAAAAATCTCAAAAACCTATTGTGCTTGGAAAAGGTGGCTCAATGATTCGTAGAATTGGTCAGGGAGCCCGTGAAGAGATTGAGCGATTTTTCGAGACTAGAGTCTATTTAGATCTTCACGTAAAGGTTCAGTCTGAATGGCGTGAAAATGAACAGTTGCTTGATGAGCTCGGTTTGAGTCAGCATAAGTCATAATTTCAATTTAAACCACTTAGGCTTTCGTTGAATCTCAAGTCCGTGCTAGGCTTGATGGGTTATAGACTAATGGATTTTCGAAATGGTGGCCCACCGAAGAATAGAACTCGCACGGGATTTAGTTAAAAGACTTCTCAGGATTGGTGCAACCGCCAATCTTTTAAACCTACTGCAGAAGCAGCACCCTGCTGATCTAGCAACAATATTTAGCGAACTTCCTGAAAAAGAGCGAGAAGCGGCGTTTAGTCTTTTAGCAGAACAGAATGGTCGTCTTGCTATGGAGGCGATCTCTGAGTTAGGTCCTGAGGTCGGAACGCTTCTTCTTTCAACGAGAACAGCTGAGGAGATTGCTAGGCTAGCTCAAGAGATCCCATCTGATGATGCTGCGGCGCTAATTAATAGCTTGCCTGAAGAACTGTCAATTGCAGTGCTCGATTTGATGCGCCCTAAAGAGTCTGGGGTTGTTGAGCATTTGCTTGAGTACGACGATCAGACAGCTGGTCGTATTATGAATCCGAATGTTTTTGCCTTGAGCGAAGACTTAACTGTCGGTGAGGCCATTACTGAACTCCAAGGTGCCAGAGATGTTGAGATGGTCTTTTATCTGTACGTTGTAGATGGTAGACGGCATCTTGTTGGCGTGACATCGCTGAGGAGGCTTCTACTTGTTTCGCCTGAGACTCCACTCAAACGAATTATGACAACTGACGTGATTAGTGCGCAGGCAGAGACTGATCAAGAGGAAGTGGCTCAAGAGGTAGCTTCTTATAACCTTCTTGCGTTGCCTGTTGTTGACAAGGAGAACAAGCTTGTTGGAGTTATTACTGTCGATGACGTGATAGATGTTATTAAGGACGAGGCAACGGAGGATATTTATCGCTTAGCTGGGGTTGTTGGAGACGAGCGCTCTTTTACTCCTCCACTGGAATCACTGCGAAAACGTTTACCTTGGCTAGGTGTAAATCTAGTGACTGCATTTTTTGCCGCAGTGGTTGTTGCGTTCTTTGAAGGAACGATTGAACGGGTGACGGCGCTCGCTGTTTTTATGCCTGTTGTTGCAGGGATGGGTGGCAATGCAGGCACGCAAACACTGACGGTTATCGTTAGAGGAATTGCGCTTGGTGAGTTGAGTTGGGGAAATTCTCGAAAGGCTTTGTTTAAAGAGTTTGCGGTAGGTATTGGTAATGGCTTAGTACTTGGGCTAATAGCTGCTGTAGTAGTTTGGGGGATGCGTGGAAATTTAGCTATTGGTCTTTTGTTAGGTGCAGCCATGATTGTTAACATGTTTGTTGCTGCTACCGCAGGGACTTTGATTCCATTAGGCCTCAGGGCAGCCAATGTTGATCCAGCCCTAGCCTCGTCTGTTTTTATTACGACTATGACTGATGTCTTTGGGTTTTTGTCTTTCCTGGGACTGGCAACGCTCTTCCTCGGATATCTGTGACCAAAGGCAGGCTAGAATAGCTTTTTGTGCCACTTTATACAGCAGATGCTTTAGTCCTTCGTACCTATAAGCTTGGAGAAGCTGATTGGATTGTGGTCTTTTTAACGCGTGACAGAGGAAAAAAGAGAGGTGTAGCCAAGGGGGCCCGTCGTGCGAAGTCTCGTTTTGTGGGAGTCTTTGAACCTTTAACAGAGGTACGTCTAGCATATTTTGAAAGTGAACGACGTGATCTAGTTGGTGTTAATTACGCTGAACGTGTACGTTCCCCCCTGTCGTTGGCAGATGGAGAATCACTTGGCTACACTGGCTACTTTGCTGAACTAATAGATGAGTGGGCTCAAGAAGGTGATGTAGATGAACGATTATATCGCCTTGGTGCATCGATGCTTGAAGCTCTAGAGGCTGGTGTGCCAGTGGAACAGTTAGCAAGATACTTTGAATATTGGATACTTCGTCTTCAGGGTGTTTATCCTGAATCTCAAGGCAACCTATCTAAAGGCGCTAGCATGTTTTTAGATGCATCACGTGAGACTCCGCCACATCGAGTTTCTGAGTTGCCAGCTGAAAAAGAAGTGCTTAAGGAATTAGAAGGTGTGCATCGTACACTTATTACGATGCATTTAGATAAACCTCTTAAGTCAGACCGTGTGCTCCGTGAGCTTAGACGTTTCGGTTGATTCTTTGTATCGTTTTAAACGATTGGCGATTTCTTGACTTTTCAGGATCTTATTTTCAAGCTGTCAGCCTATTGGGCTTCTAACGGTTGTCTAATTCAGCAACCACTTGATCTAGAGGTTGGGGCTGGCACTTCTCATCCAGAGACACTGCTTCGCGTGTTAGGTAAAAAGCCGTGGAGCGTTGCTTATGTGCAGCCATCGAGACGTCCGGATGACGGTCGCTTTGGACAAAATCCGAACAGACTTTTTAAGCACCATCAATTTCAAGTCATTATTAAGCCATCAAGAGATGATATTCAGGAACTTTACTTAGATAGTCTTAAGGCATGCGGTATTAATCCTCAACAGCATGACATTCGTTTTGAAGAGGATAATTGGGAATCGCCGACGCTCGGTGCTTGGGGGATAGGTTGGCAGGTACTGCTTGACGGTCTGGAGATTACGCAATTTACATACTTTCAACAGGTAGGAGGAATTAATTTATCCCCAATTTCCTGCGAGATTACGTACGGACTCGAACGAATCGCAATGTTCTTGCAGCATGTTGACAATGTTTATGAACTTGAATGGGGTGCAGGAATTAAATATGGTGAGGTCCGTTTGCAAGATGAGGTTGAATTTTCTAAGTACTCATTTGGAAATGTAGCAATGTCGTCTGAAGAGTTCTCAGTATTACATAGGGAGCTTTTTGATAAATATTACTCATTTGCTGACACGCTGTTGTTGTCTGGCTTGATTTTGCCAGCTCTTGAACACTGCCTCAAGTGTTCTCATTTATTTAATATTCTTGATTCGAGTGGGAGCATAGGAGTTACCGAGCGTGCCGCTTTTGTTCTACGTGTTAGACAGCTAGCTGTCAAAATTGCTAAGGCTTATCTTGAAACCAGTGAATAAAGAGCTACTTGTTGAGATTGGTTGCGAGGAGATTCCTGCTGGGTGGCTACCCAGCTTGACTGTTCAGCTTGCCAGTCATTTAGAAAGTCGACTTAAAGAAGAGCGCTTAGAGCCAAGTTCTTTGGTGGAGACATTCAGTACTCCACGAAGATTGACAGCGTACATAGAAAACCTTCCAGATCGACAAAACGATCTAAAAGAAATAGTCACTGGGCCACCGATTCGAGCAGCATTTGACTCGAATGGGAAAGCTACAAAAGCTGCTATTGGTTTTGCAAAAAAATATGCTATTCCCTTAGCTGATCTTCAACGAAAAGAAACTTCAAAGGGTGTCTATTTAGTCCATGAACACCATGAGTCAGGGAAGCGTACAATCGATGTTTTAGCAAACATAGTGAGTTTAGTTCTTCGTGATTTTTCCTTTCCAAAACAGATGAGTTGGGATGCTTATCTTGATGATGGAAAAGGAGGGTTTGTTTTTGCAAGGCCTATTCGTTGGATGGTCTTATTGTACGGAGGGCATGTAGTTCCGTTTATTATTCATCGAAACGATCTTGCTGAAGGCAAAAACATTAAAGCGGTACGGTCTGGGTCTAAGACCTACGGCCATAGATTTTTAACACCGGAAGGTAGAGCTGGGCGTGCCATTGCAGTTAAGAAGTTTGAAGAGTATAAAATTAAATTAGCTAAAAATTTCGTAATACTCGATCGTGCTGATCGAGATAAATTAATTCGAGCTGGTTTGGAAACCCACGCAAAGAATCTTGGAGGGCATGTTAGCAATCAGGTTTCAGCGCAGTCGAGCTTGCTTGAGGAAGTCCCTGATCTTGTTGAATTCCCAGGAGTGGTTTCAGGTCACTTTTCAGTTGATTTTCTAGGGTTACCTGAAGAAGTGCTTACAACAACAATGATACATCACCAGCATTATTTCCCTGTTGTAAGTAATGATGGAAATTTAAAGCCGTCTTTCTTAGCAGTGACAAATACTAACCCAGAGGATCCAGATCTAATTTCTAAGAATGCCGAACGAGTACTTGCTGCTCGATTGCGGGACGCACAGTTTTTCTGGGATGAAGATAAAAAGATATCTCTTGAAAATCGGTTGGATCGCTTAGATACAATTTTATTTCACAAGAAGCTTGGTAGTTATAAAGAGAAGACGGAGAGGGTAGCTCGTCTTGCTAGGTGGATTACAGAGACTTGGGGATGTTCAGAACAAGCAGCTTTTGCAGAACAGGCGGGCCGTCTTTGTAAAGCAGATCTTGCGACAGAAATGGTGCGTGAACTTACTAAGTTGCAAGGGAAGATGGGTGGAATTTACGCTAGGGAGGAAGGATTACCAGAACAGGTATGGAAAGCAATTTACTATCATTATCTGCCAATTGGAGTTGAGGCTGAGGCCCCTCCAAGCAAGACTGACCTCGGCCTTGCAGCTATTCCGTGGGCCGCTGTTGCTCTTGCAGATAAACTTGATTCGGTTGCAGGTATGTTCCTGGCTGGTGAAAGGCCTACGGGGTCACGTGACCCCTTGGGATTGCGTCGTCAAGCCCAAGGGATAGTTAAGATCCTCTCAGACATGCCAGAGCTAACTGGTGTTATAGCCAGGCAAGAGCTTGGAGTATTACTGAATCGTGCGGCACAACCATTTGATAGTGGAGAGGAGTCAGTTTCTGTGGTTGCAGAGTTTGTAGCCGATCGATTTTCCTATCTACTTGAACAGCGTGGTTGTGACGTGAGGAATATTCGTGCGGTACTTTCTGGGAACCCAGAAAAAATATGCCCTCTCGATGCAAGACAGAAGCTTGAAGTGCTACCTGAATTTACTGGTTCAGATGACTTCACAGAGTTGGCGATTGCGTTTAAGCGTATTAAAAATATTGCCAAAGAACTAAAACCTGATCGTTTCTTAGAGGAAGAGCGTTTATATCCAGATTTAGCCAAAGAGTTGAAAGAGAGTTCGGAGTTGGCATTGTTGCAAGAGCTTGATCGCAGGGAGCCTCTCCTTGAAGAAGGACTTAATAGCGGGAAGGATTATTACAAAACTTTTTCTGAGGCGGCTGCTTTTGGGCCGGCTGTCGACCTCTTTTTCAAAGAAGTCTTAGTTATGACTGATAACGAACGTCTCAGAATTGCACGACTTCGACTGGTGACGAGACTTCAAAATTTAATTTTACGGCTTGCTGATATATCAGAGATTGTTCCAGAGCAGTAGTTATAGGAGATTCTTGTTGTATGGCTAAGAATGTATATTTTTTTGGTAAAGGCAAAGCGGACGGCAATCGAACAATGCGAGACACTCTTGGAGGCAAAGGTGCTGGCCTTGCAGAAATGACAAATGCTGCCCTCCCTGTTCCTCCAGGCTTCACAATCTCAACAGATGTTTGTGGAATGTACTATTCAGAAAACAATCAAATCCCATCTTTAGTGGAATCAGAAATTTTTGAGAATTTAGGCAGGCTTGAGAAAACGGCTGGTGCCACACTCGGGGCAGAGAAAAGTCCGCTATTAGTGTCAGTACGTTCGGGCGCTAAATTTTCCATGCCTGGAATGATGGATACGATATTGAACCTTGGCCTTAATGATACTGCTGCTGAGGGATTGAAAATGCAGACTAGCAATGGTCGGTTTGCCTTTGATAGCTACCGTAGATTTATTCAAATGTTTGGAAACGTTGTTTTAGAAATTCCAAAAGAAGCCTTTGAAGAAGAGCTTGATCTTGTTAAGAAAAACAATGGCTGGGTGCAGGACACAGATCTTGACGAACGTGGGCTTTGTGAAGTTGTTGATCGTTATAAGAGTGTTGTGAAGACGCATGCTGGCAGATTGTTTCCGCTTGATCCAAAGGAACAGCTTCGGTTGGCAATAGAAGCAGTCTTCAGATCGTGGATGAATCCACGTGCTCGTGAGTACAGACGTATTTATGATATTCCGGATGAGATTGGAACAGCTGTCAATGTTCAGATGATGGTATTTGGAAACACTGGCAATCGTTCGGCCACTGGTGTTGGGTTTACGCGTAACCCTGGAACAGGCCGCAAAGAATTTTATGGAGAGTTTCTCATTAATGCACAAGGAGAGGATGTAGTTGCAGGTATTCGTACTCCACAACCGATTACTGAGCTAGAGGATGTTTTGCCTGAGGCTTATAAGCAACTCAGAAGCATTACAACTCGTCTTGAAAAACATTATAAAGATGTTCAGGATTTTGAGTTTACGATTCAAGATGAAGTTTTATATATGTTGCAGACTCGGAATGGAAAAAGAACCGGGCATGCGGCAGTTGTGATTGCAACGGATCTTGTAGCTGAAGGCCTTGCTTCTCAAAAACAGGTAATCAAACAAATTGATCCAGAATCTTTATCGCAGCTTCTTGCTCCTGGATTTGATGCTGATGAGTGGAATTCAATTCCAGTTGCAACGAAGGGGCTACCAGCTTCTCCTGGCGCTGCCAGTGGCCGTGTCGTGTTCTCTGCAGACGATGCAGTGCAATGGACTGATCGAAAGACTCCAGTCATTCTTGTTAGGCGCGAGACAGTGCCTGACGATATTCACGGCATGTTTGTTGCGCAGGGTATTTTGACAGCTACTGGCGGTATGACCTCGCACGCAGCTGTTGTTGGAAGACAAATGGGGAAGCCTTCTGTAGTAGGTGCGGGTGAGTTAGAAATTGATGAAGACAAGAAGGTATTTCGTGTAAATGGTAAAAGTGTTAATGAAGGCGATTTTATTTCTTTTGATGGATTAACTGGAGAGGTCAAGCTAGCAAAAATAGCCTCACGCCCAAGTGAGATTCTGCAAGTTTTACAGGGTGAGATGGCACCTGAAAAATCTGAAATTTATCAGCGGTTTAATCAAATACTTACATGGTCAGATGAATATCGTCGAATGGCAATTCGAGCTAATGCTGATCAGCCTGATCAGGCTCAGTTGGCGTACGCATTTGGTGCACGAGGAATAGGTCTATGTCGGACTGAGCATATGTTTTTTGGAGAAGGTCGTGTAGAAGCTGTCCAGCAAATGATTCTTGCTACTAATGAAAAGGATCGACGAAAGGCTCTTTCGGTTTTGTTGCCCTTGCAACGAGAAGATTTTTATGGGGTGTTCAAGGAAATGCGAGGGGAAGCTGTAACTATTCGAACAATAGATCCTCCACTACATGAATTTT
>DDZV01000042.1:0-14733 GCA_002346475.1 Acidobacteria bacterium UBA2999
GAGGCCCTGACCGCGATGGTGCAGTTCCATCCTTTCAGTTGCCAGAGGGGAAATGGCCAGAAAGGCTCATCCGGCGCTGGACAGTTGAGGTAGGGCAGGGGTACGCCGCACCATTATTAATAGGCGACAGAATTTATAGTTACACACGGCAGGATGATGACGAGGTAATGCAAGCACTGGATGCTTCATCAGGAGAGACGATTTGGCGTTCAGCGTACCCTGCTTTTTTTGAGATGAATCCAGGTACTCGGTACCATGGCCCCGGGCCAAAATCTACACCAGCATTTGCAGACGAGCGACTTTTTACGTTGGGTATGACTGGCATTGTAACTGCTTTTGATGCTGTTACTGGAAAGCAGTTATGGCAGCACCCTGCCACACCTCAACAACCAAGGTTTCACACTGCGATGTCTCCAATTGTCGATGGTGATCTTGTCATCATTCATGTTGGGGGGCATGACGACGGAGCTTTAACAGCTTTTGATGTAGCAACAGGTGAGGTTCGTTGGGCATGGGATGGAGATGGGCCTGCCTACGGTTCACCGATGGTTTTTGATCTTGCTGGTACACGACAAGTGGTGACTTTCACACAGAAGCATCTTGTTGGAGTGTCTCTGGAAACGGGAGACCTGCTCTGGAGTCGTACATTTGAGACGCATGCGACTACGACATCACAAACACCTATTCTTTTTGGTGACATGGTTATTCAAGCTGGGCGTGGGAATGGTTTTACAGCATTTCGTGTAGTACGTCAGGGAGATTCATTTATCACTGAGGATGTTTGGCATACCGATGAAGTGTCGTTGCATATGACGAATGGTGTGGTTGTAGACGGTGTCTTGTTTGGGATGTCACATTTTAATAGCGGGCAATATTTTGGTTTGGACCTGACGACGGGAGAAGTTCTTTGGAAAGGGTCACCGCGTCAAGGGGCGAATGCTGCAATTGTTCGCTCGGGGAATATAATTTTTTCTCTTGAAGAAGATGCTGAGCTTCTCGTTGTTCGAAGTAGTCGGACCGGACTTGAGGAGTTAACGAGGTACACAGTAGCTGACAGTGCAACTTGGGCGCAGCCAACATTGTCTGGGAACCGATTGTATGTCAAAGATGTATCGTTATTGACACTTTGGACTCTAGATTAAGTTGAGGTTGCACGAGAGGTCAGATTCCTTCTACATCTATGGCTCGAGTTGACCCTTCGGCGCTGACAGAGAGCGAGCTGATTTACTTGGCAGCTTCTCTTAATGAGGCACGGCAAGCTGAAGCTCTTCTGACCAATCAGGGTGTTGACTATGCTGTTCAGGTCAAGCCTTTTGGTTTCACTTTATTGGGATCTCAGCGAAATGGTGCTGCATTCTATGTAGCTGTTGCCCAAGCTGAATATTGCCGATCCCATTTAGAAACAGCCGGTCTTGGCCTAGGCGTAGTTAACGAAGACGACTCAGTTTAAAGAGTATGTTTAGCAGACATCACTCCAGATCTGATTTGAGTGAAGACTACATTGTCTGAATTTTAGAACACTGGACAATATCGATGCCCCTAATTCTCTGAGGTTCCATTCATGATTGAGACTTTTGGCACCGCGTGGGAAACTTTGGTGGTCATTTTCAGCAAACAACTTTTTTCAATTGGTACAACATCAGTCACAGCGCTTGGATTAGTCCAAGTACTAGTTGCTGTTGTGGTGGCGATCCTTGTCTCGCGGGCAATACGTGGCGCTCTTTCTAGGATAGGTCTTCGGTGGGCCCCTGAAGACCGGTCAGCGTTATACACAATCGGTCGGATTATTCACTATGCAGTACTGACTTTTGGATGGGCAGTGGGTTTGTCAATCATTGGTGTTGACTTAACAAACCTTGCTGTTTTACTTGGAGCTCTTGGGATTGGCATAGGTTTTGGACTTCAGGATACTGTTGCAAATTTCATTGCAGGAGTAATTATCCTGTTCGAGCGACATGTGCGAGTACATGATTTTATCGAGCTTGAATCTGGTTTAGTTGGTGAAGTACGGGAAATCCGTATGCGTGCAACCAGAGTTGTTACTAATAACAACATTGATATCTTAGTACCGAATTCAGAATTTATTCGTGGCAGGGTGACTAACTGGACGCTCGACGAAGCTGATCGAAGGATTCGGGTGCCATTTGGCGTGGGTTACGGTAGTGATAAGGAAAAGGTACGTAAAGCTGCACTAGAGGCAGCGACCCGTGTACCACACACGTTAACTGGCATGGCACATCGATTGCCTCAGGTTTGGCTTGTTCAATTTGGTGATTCTAGTTTAGATTTTGAGTTAGTTGTTTGGCTAACGCCAGAAGCAGTAAAACTGCCATTCTTGGTGAAGGCTGAGTACCTATGGGAGATTCACAGCTCCTTAATGGAGCATGGTATCGAGATTCCATTCCCTCAACGTGACCTGCACTTAAGGAGCCTCTTCGGCCTTGATGAGAAGACAACACGGGCGTGGGTCGCTGAAAGACAGAGCCTCGATGATTCGCAACGCGCAGTAAAAAATCCCTAGTGCTTGTGATTCTCCAGTGTTGATAAGAGGAATTTTATTAAGCGGCAGTGTTTTCTTTGTGTCTGTCGTTTCTGCGACACAGCAACCACAGTCGTTATTTGATCAGGCCGTGCGTGATTTTTCTTCAGGACGTATTGAGGAATCTGTGGCAGGGTTTAATGCATTAGTAAAACTTCAGCCAAAGCGTGCGCCATATCTTTGGCAACGGGGCATTGCGCTTTACTACGCTGGTCAATACAGAGAGTGTCAGGTTCAGTTTGAGTCACATCGGATAGTTAATCCGAATGACGTTGAAAACGCAGCGTGGCATTTCCTTTGTGTGGCACGTGCGGACTCACTAGAGGCGGCTCGCGCGAGGTTGCTGCCTGTTGGTCCTGATTCTCGTGTTCCCATGCGTGAAATTTACGAGATGTTTCAAGGGGTTCGATCTCCAGACAATATTCTGGCAGTCGATTGGGGTGACCCTCGTTCAAGGTTCTATGCGGAGTTGTATGCAGGGCTTTACTTTGAGATTCTTGGAAACCGAACACGAGCCCTACGCCACCTGACGGTCGCTGCAGCCGATCGTTTTGTAACGATTGGTGGCTATATGCACATGGTGACGCGTGTGCACTTAGCTGCACGTATCCAATGACCACTGTCTTGCCTACAACTTCACTGACTGCGGAGAGCCGGACTAGAACTTCATTCGACGCATCGATGCCCGGCGGGCGGGTCAACGGGGACGGGGGTTAGATCGACGCGGACTTAGTCCGATTACAGCGTTTGCATAACAGTTGAATGTTGCGTTCGGTGTTAGAGCCGTTCTTTGACCACGGGATACTGTTGCTCGCGCTACTGATGAATGTCTGAAAAGTAATCTGGAAGGCCTGGTTTGGTATCACGGAGAATTTCAATAATAGCTTGGCGATCGTCCAATGCCAGGCGCGCATAAACAGGGTCTGATGCTTGTCCGGATAATATTGTCCACATTCTTTGATAGATGGCGTTTTGAGTTTCAGGTGGTAAGGCATCGAATGCCGGCGAGTAAATCATATAACTACAAGGATAACGTAGCAGCCTGCGTTGCAGGTCCAGTTGTCGAAGTGATCGTCCCTTCCTATCGTACGGCCTAGTAGCCGAGAACCTTTTTGTAAATCCAGACGATCCTTGCACTGGAGTTGGAAGCGGAGTTTCATCAATAAATAGTAGATAGTCCACAAGTTCAGTGACTGTATTGGTGTTTAGAAGCCAGTCAGAGTTTTTTTCGTAGTCGGCCACCCTTGCTTCCCAGCCCAGGCGTGTCAAAAGATTGATTACCTGTGACTGGTGGTTCAGTACAAGCAACGCAGCTACGTCACTATGCGGTGTCAGGTAGGGAGAGGTATCTAATACGTTATCAAGGCTTTTGAATATGGGGGCTCGTGCAGTACGAACGTAAGATTTTTCTACATGGTGGACTGGGACATTGCCAAGATGCACAGTGGGTGTTTGCAATCCAGTCACGTACCAGCCACCCCAACGTTCAGTGATGGGTGTTCGATGATCTACTACCCAGCCTTGTGCATACTCGTTTGGATTGTCTGATAACGGGAGCATGCTCATGATAAGAAAACCCGGAACATTGCCAGTAAAGGGTGTTAGGTGGCATTGAAGACAGCGTTCGTTTCTTTGGAAGGTTGGTTTTTTTTCTAGATTTTGTTCAAGGGAGTAAAAAATAACTCCTTGCCTGGGATCTTGAGCTGCAATTTCAAGAGTGCGACTATTCGGTACCCAACCTACTGCAACTGTGTCATTGAAGTACAGTGCGCGTGGGTTTGCTGGAGAAATCTGTTCTGATTGAAAGCTTGTTTCAGAGAAGACTAGTGTTTGAGTGTCTGGATGGATCTCAAGTTTGTTTAAGACAGAACTGAGATAACCATATCCTTTCTCGAATTCCAACTCATCTGTGTTAGCTACAAGTTTTTTATTCAGCGTTGCTACAGCATCGAAGGTTTCTCGTGTGGAATATTGAAGGGCTGGATGGTCTGCTGGGATACTGATGTTGTTAGAGAATTGTTCGTTGGTAGCGGTAGTGAGAAAGATTGTGAAATACAACGAGATCGTGATACCCCAGACAACTTTTGACATGCTAATATTGACGAGTATAACTCGGACTTTTACTTAAAAACCCAATAGATTGATAGGCAGTGTCAGAGTAATGGGAATATACCGCTTGTTACCCTGCGACGGTTGCTTAATTAAGATATTAGCTCGTGCGTTCTGGGTCCCACTTAAGACCCAATTGAATGATTCGCTCAAGCAGATCTTCATAAGAGATTTTTGCTTTTTCAGCAGACTCTGCAAAATCTTCACCATAAGACAAGTTGGGGTTAGGGTTAGCTTCTAGTACAAATACACGTCCCTGTCTGTCAAGTCTAAGATCTATACGGGCATAGCCACTTAGGCTGAGAACTTGATAAACCTGTTTAGCAAGGTGTTGAATGTGGTCAATTGTTTTATTGGGGAGTCTTGCTTGGTAGGTTGTAACCCCATACTTTTTTTGGTGTTTGGCGCTTGACTTGATCTGTTCTGTAGCAATACGCCAACGATTGTCAGGCATGCGTCTAAAGACCATCTCCCACACTGGAAGCACCTGTAGTTTTTCATTACCAATTACCCCGACATAAAGTTCACGACCATCAATAAACTGCTCAACGATTGCGGATGTTTCAAGAGTGTTATGAATAAACTGTACGCGGTTTTTAAGTTGGTTGATATTTTTCACTACTGAAGCTTGTGAAATGCCTACCGAAGCTTCATAGAAGAGGGATTTGACAATTAAGGGAAATGTAAGATTTTTTGGAACAGCTACTTTTTGTCCAGGGCGCACCACAAAGAATTCCGGCACAGGAATTTTGTGGTATGCCAAGAGTTTTTTAGAGAGTGACTTGTCACGGGCGAGAGTCATACCACGTGGGTTACAGCCAGTGTAAGGTACTCGGAGCAACTCAAGGTAACTGACTAAGTTCTGATCAAATGTTGTGACACCGTCAAAGGACTCCATTAAGTTGAAAACAATATTTGGTTGCAAGCGTGCCAGGGTTTGATGAATTTTAAGAAGATCGTCATCAACGCCAAGTAGCTCAACTTTGTGTCCTTGCTCCTGAAGTGTGACGATGATGTCGTACTCCATTTTCCATTCGGCGTTGACAAGGTCAATGCCACTAGGATCAGTGGGCGGGACAAGGTGTTTATGGGCGAGCACGAGGATCCTATTTTTTTTCACGTGGGGGGGGTCGCCCTTTCTAGTCTATTTGCGAGTTTGTGAATTTAGCTGCTTGAACAGCTGTTGCTCGGCCGTCATCAATGCAATCTGGAATTCCTATTGCTTGGAAACCGCTACCTGCTAGAAAGATTCCTGGCACATTTGTTAATTGTTGTTGAATGTCAACAATGCGGTTATGGTGACCAACTTCGTACTGTGGACTTTTTTGAGTCCATCGGTAAAGACGCGTGAATAGCGGAGGACCAGAAATGTGAAGCACTTGTGATAATCCATTTCTAGCCATTTCAATCAACGTATCATCTGAGTGTTCGAGGCAGTTTTGGTCTCGACCGCCACCGAGGAAACCACGAAGGAGCACGCAGCCTTCTGGTGCTCTGTTAGGCCATTTAGAACTCACCCACGTAGCTGCTAATAGTGGATTGGGTTCAACTCGTGGGACTACAAACCCTGTTCCGTTTAGCGGATGATCGATTTGTCGTTTGTGATAACCGAATGCAACGGTTGCTGTGGATGCGTAAGTAATTTTATTGCAAAGGCTTGACAGCGTAGTGTCAATACCACGTAGTAGGCCAGCAGCAACATATGCTGGCACTGCTAGTACAACAGCACGCGCTCGAATAGGACCATTCGAGGTTTTCAGTAGAAACGTACCAGTTCTTTGCATATCTGTAATACGTGTAGACAAAGCAAGTGTTTGAGGAGGCAGTGCATTCACGAGGTGTTCAACAAGTTCACCGATACCACCTGGCAATGATACAAATGCGCCTTTTGATGACGTAGGTGTTTGAAGAGTTCTGAATGCTTTTAGAACACTTCCAAAATGGTTTTCTGCTTCGACTAATCTAGGGAACAAAGCACGAACGGAGAGTCGGTCAACGTCACCTGCATGAATACCTGCCAGTAAAGGTTCGGCAAGATATCGGACTGCTTCGTTACCGAAGCGTCGTTGCACAAACGCAGCAATAGTTTCATCATTATCTGTATCTCGCTTAGCCAACAATGGTTCTAGTGCCATGCGTACCTTGCCTGGCAATGTAAAAAGACTGGAGCGTGCCAAAGCTCCCAAGCGTAAAGGAAAACCAAGGAAGGATCCCTCTGCTAAAGGGTGAAGTTGCTTATCCCTAAGAATATAAGAAGTTCGAGGTGGAAGAGTGGTTTGTAAGCGCTCAGCAATTCCAAGTTCTTGGCAGAGTTTTAAGGCTGCTGGCTTTTGTCTGAGAATTGCATCTGGTCCTGCGTCAATAATCCAGTCATCAAACCGCTCTGTCAGAATAACGCCGCCAGGGCGGTCTCCTGCTTCAAATACACGGAACTGAATGCCATGCTTGCTTAGCTCATAGGCAGCTGAGAGTCCAGCGATGCCACCGCCGACGATAGCAATGTCCAGAATAGGGGCAGTCACTGCTTCGATGGTCTCCTTGCTCTCCGACTTGAAGGTCAAATTTTATTCAGGCAATCCGCTCTGAAATATTGTGTACGTGTTTGGCAAGTATTTGAACATTTTCCACTGGAGTCGATGGCAAAATTCCATGCCCAAGGTTGAAGATATGTCCAGGTTGACGATTCACTCTGGCAAGGATGTCATCTGTTTTTTCTAATAGACGTTCTCGTGGTCCAAGTAATAGTGTTGGATCGAGATTTCCCTGTACCGCATGAGAATGGCCTATACGTTCCCAAGCAAGATCAATTGGTAATCTCCAATCAACACCTATCACATCTCCTCCTGCATCCCTAAGGTCTTCAAGTATCGCTGTTGTACCTGTTCCAAAATGAATAGTTGGTACTTGTTTACCGATGGTATCGAAAATATAACGAGTATGTGGAAGAACAAACTCTTTGTAATCAGCTTGGTTTAGTGCCCCAACCCAAGAGTCAAAAACTTGTATTGCATTCACACCAGCTTCAATTTGAGCGATGAGATAGTCAGCTACAATTGTTGAAAATTTTTTACAGAGTTGGTGCCAGGCATCAGGATGATGGTACATAAGAGTCTTGGTATGCCCAAAATTGTTTGAATGCCCACCTTCGATAGCATATGAAGCAAGTGTAAATGGTGCCCCAGCGAATCCAATAAGTGGCAGTCGTTCATCTAATTCATTTTGAACAAGCCTGATCGTTTCCAATACATGTGAGAGGGCCTCACGTGGTTCAAATTTTTTAAGCCGTGCGATGTCGTCACTCGATCGAACAGGATTTTCAATAGCTGGACCTTCTCCTGCTACAAAATCGAAATGCAGTCCCATTGGTTCAAAGGGTAGTAAAAGATCAGAGAAGAGTATGGCGGCATCTACATCAATTCGTTGTACTGGTTGTAGGGTAACTTCGGTTGCTAAATCAGGTATTCGACAAAGTTGCAGTAGAGAATATTTACGTCGCAGGGCCTGATACTCAGACATATAGCGACCAGCCTGGCGCATGAACCAGACAGGTGTGGCATCAACAGGTTCAAGCCGACAGGCTCTGAGGAATCGAGAATTTTTCAAATGCTTTCCACTATTTGGACTAACTGGATTGTGTAAATCACAACAACTAATTCCCAACAGGCATTTTAGTCAGGTCACATGCAAGTGTAATCATCTCATCGAGCCAGAGAGGTTTATAGCGGATTTCCGCACCGAGTGCATATATTTCATCTGTTTGGGAGTCGTTTAGATAGTAATCTCCAGTGACAATTGCAACAGGTACAGCCCTGAAATCAGGGATAGCTCTAATTATTTTGAGAAACTGTAGCGTGCTTGCAAGAGGCATCCGGAGATTAAGAATTATGGCTTGTGGTCGGTGCATTTTCATTAAATCCAAGCCTTCATTTGTAGAGGAGGCTGCCCAGACTTCATAGCCATTTAGCCTAAGTTTTCGTGAAAACGTGTCAGTAGCGTTAACATTTTCGTCAACAATAAGGATACGGGTAGATGCCCGAACTTTTGGTGGAATTAGCACACATCATTGTGGATGTCTGCCCGTTCTGTCGTCAAGACCACTAGTTTATGCACCTTAATCCTACGATCTTGTAAGCTCGTGCTATATTCAGCCGGTTTCTACTGTTGTATTTATGGCCCCAAGTGGGCCCCAGCCCTGGAGGAATGATTGAGCCCAATTCTGGTGCGACCAATCCGTGAGCAACTTGAGCATGACAGGGTCATTCGCCTATTACAGGCAAAGTATAAGAGAAAGTTTAATGTTGGCATGAACGTAGGTTCAGACCAGGCAGTACCTGTAGGAAAGGGGACTTCTATCGTTTTTCCTGATCTTGTGCTCCAAACATCTGATCAGGCACGAAAGTTACTCAGTGTGATTGAGGTCGAGACCTCAGAATCAATCAATAACCTTGAAGCAATGTCTCAGTGGGTAAGGTTTAGTCGCTTCAGAGTCCCTTTCTTACTTTATGTCCCTGCGAATGGTCTCGATGCAGCGCGACGTCTCTGTGCAGAACATAGTATCCGTGTTGGTGAAATTTGGACTTACCATGCGGTCGGAGAGCAGATGCGTTTCACGCTAGCTACAAAAGCTATTGTATTGAATAAAAAGAAATCTAAAAAAACAGCGACTAAGGATTCTGGTGTTTCCACTCGATCAACTGTGACTGCTTCAAGCTCTAGAAAAAGAAAAAAAGCTACGAGTTCAGCTATGGCTCAGAAACGGAAATAAAGCACGTTGCCACTTTTACGCGTATTACGCGACAAGCGCGGTTACGAAACTACATACCTGATGGATTCGATTCGTGACGGTGATCGCCAACGCTCAAGGATTTTGTATGTATTCAGGACGCCTCCTGATGTTCACGTGGGTTCTAGTCCACTTGAACCAGTTGTAATGCGTGAGCTTGAAACTTTATACCCCAATATAGAGTTTGACTGGAAAGCATTAGTCAGCAGTCGACAAACAATAGAATCAGTACCTAAGCAGGATTATGTAAAAAAACGTCAGAGTGCAGAGAGTCCATCTAATGAAGCTTTAGCGTTAGCCCAAAAGCCTAATGATGCGAAGCTATCGTTGGAAGCACTATTACTGAAGGAATTATCTGGAAGTATCAGTGATATGGGTGCTCAACCGTGGGTTGTACCGTCAGTTATTGAAGGCGCAACAATTGATGAACAATTAGCGTGGCTTCAGCTCTGGTATCCACAAATTAGAGATTTTGTATTGGAACGAATCCAAGGCGATGAAGATCAAAAGATTCTTCTCGGATTAGCTGAGTTTCTGAACTCTGAATCTTGGACAGATCAAGAATCTAAAGTATACGGCCTTGAGGCTGCTGCTGAGGCGATGGATCGGCTATCTAAAATATTCATAGGCAGTGGACATAAGAAGAGTTTGGCTGTTCAGTCTGATTTGACTGATGACATCAACACTTAAGAAGTTATGAACCCACTGCCTACTTTTGCGTTGCAGTTGGAAGTGCTTGGCCATTGGGCGCCTGTGCTGTTTGTCTTGGTCTACACCCTGGCAACTCTAGCCTTCATTCCTGGAGCAGTTTTAACGCTCGCTGCGGGTGCAATCTTTGGACTTACGCAAGGGGTTTTTTTAGTATTTACAGGTGCAGTGGTTGGGTCTTCTCTAGCTTTCTGTCTTGCTCGTTGGTTAGTTCGTGAGCGTGTGAGGCATTGGTTATCTAAAGATCAGCGAATGTTAGCAGTCGGCCAAGCTGTTAGCGGTCAAGGGTTAGGCATGATCCTATTGCTGAGGCTTTCACCTGTGATTCCTTACAACATGGTTAATTATGTGCTCGGTCTAACGCATGTTAAGTATCGTGAATTTTTGATTGGTTCGCTTGGCATGTTGCCAGGCACGTTTTTCTATACTTATTCAGGGAAAGTCGTTGGTGATGTTGCAGCCGTGGCATCAGGAGTAGCTGTTCCACGTGGACCTGCGTACTACACGTTTTTACTTATAGGTTTAATTGCGACAGGTGCAATCTTGGTGTTACTAACTCGTCTGTCTCGAAAAATCCTCGCCCAATCAGTTAAGTAACAGTCTATTTAAGTTGTTCGAAAGTTTTTAAAGATCTGGTTTTCAGCGGGTTCAGCTATGAGCGAAGGAACTTAGTTTCAACTGCAAGTAATTTATCAAGCCTTCGACGGTGTCTATCTTCACCAGTGAAACGTGCTTTAAGAAAATTCTCAGTAATTTCCAAGGCTAGCTTAGAGCTGATTACTCGAGCACCAAGACAGAGAACATTCAGGTCGTCGTGTTCAACTGCTTGGTGGGCCGTGTACAAGTCGTGACATACAGCTGCTCGTACACCTGGAAACTTATTAGCAACGATTGAAACACCTGCTCCGCTTCCACACACAATTATTCCGCGCTCGGCCTGGTTGCTCCTGATTGCTTGAGCCACGGCCTCAGCAAAATCAGGGTAATCCACAGGCTCGGTAGAATGCGTGCCAAGATCAGTAATCGCGTAACCACGTTCAGTAAGAGCAGTTACCAGCTGCTGTTTTGTTTCAAATCCGGCATGATCTGCACTAATTACTACCTTCATTAGGGCTCCGTAAGGGTTTGGATGTCAGCAGTATAACCGCTGAGCTTCTCCTGCTATACTTATAGGCATGTCTCAAGCTGTTAAGTGTTTAGTTCTTAGTGCTTTCGGGTTGTTCCTTATTGCGGTACCACTTGCGCAGGCTCCATCACCGACAGATGGGCAGTCTGACAGACCTACTCAAGCTGAGATCGCCGCCACTTTCCGTGCTTCTGTCGACTTAGTCACTACAGATGTCATTGTTCGAGATTCTCGTGGACAGTTTGTGTCAGATCTTGGTGTTGAGGATTTTGAAGTTCTTGAGGATGGTGTGCCCCAAGAAGTCGCGTCACTAGTTTTAATCCATGGCGGGCGGGCATTTAATATGCAAGCCCCTCCTGCCGCGCCTGTTCAAGAAGGAATCATTTTACCAACAGCCCGTCCTGTTAATGATATGGCTGGCCGAATCTTTGTATTCTTTGTCGACGACTTGCATTTTACATTTCGTGACACGGCACGAGTCCGGGATCTTTTGAAGCGGATGCGGAAGAACCTGGTTCACGAAGGTGACATGTTCGGAATTGTATCGACGGGACCATCTTCCTTGTCAGTTCAATTGACTTACAATTTAAAAGTCCTTGATGATGCAATTGAACGTATCGCTGGCGACGGTCTTCGTCCAGCTGACATTATGTTGCAGCAAGAGGGTCCGAATGGTCCTCAAGAACTACGCTATCGTGCTCATGTTGCATTCAAGACAGCTTACGATCTTGTAACAAACCTTGAAGCAGTCAGAGATCGTCGCAAGGCACTTCTTTATATGAGCAGTGGGTATGACTTTAATCCTTTTGAATTAACTCGTGTAGGGAAAGAAAGAGAGAGACTTAGAAATTATCTGGATGATGATTTTGGAAATGGGATTTACAATCCTTTCCAAGAAGATGCTTTTCGGGGACGACGAGATCCAGGAATGGAAGGTCGCCAATTTGCAGACACGGACTTAGCGATGGAACTAGTAGAGCTAACGCGCGCTGCTAACAGGGCAAATGCGACGATGTACACGATTGATCCTAGAGGTCTTACCGCTGGAATGGATATCGACGAAGAAATAGAAATGGCTGATTGGGGTGTTTATGTTCGTAAGACGCAGGACAGTCTTCGTACATTAGCCCAGCTGACAGGTGGCATTGCTGTTGTGAATACAAATAATTTTAATGATGCATTTGAACGCATCGATGCAGAAACGAGTGACTACTATGTTCTTGGGTATTACTCGACAAATCCTGATCCTCTTCGGCGAACCCGCCGATTAGAAGTCAATGTGAATAGAGAAGATATGGAAGTACGGTCACGAACTTCTTACTCAATCGCGTTGCCAAATAGATCACAGTAAAACTTAGCAGTTTTAATTAATCGCTATAGACTAGATTTTTCACTATGTTTTGAGGGGCGTTTTGCCTTTTAGTTTTCCATGCTGAACTGATAGGCCTGGCGAGAACTGAAATCTGGATTGCACGCGATTGAAGGCTTTCAATACCTCGGCGACTGTTCGTGGGAGGCGACTTGTTTTTGGATAGATCCAGCCTGTTTCTCTAGTCAGTTGGTGTCCAATGATACGGTTGCAGCATAGCTGACCATTCGTGACTTCGGTTACTACAGATTGGTAGGGAATGATGGCAACGCCGAGCGCCGTACGAACCATGGCTTTAATAATTTCTACGTTTTCAGTTTCCATTACAATTTGTGGTTCTAGGCCTTCTTTAAGAAAAAAATCATCGAGCAGTCGCCGTGTGTTCGAACCACGTTCGAACAGAACAAATGACTGGCCTTCAAGTTCAGAAGGATAGATTTTCCGCTGTCGTGCCAGAGGGTGTCTAGGCTCCATTACGAGGAGGAGCTCCTCCTTGGCGACGGGAACTGAAATCAGATCAGGAGCTTCTAGTGGAAGCGTCAACAGGCCTAGGTCAGCGATTCCAGAGCGAAGGTTGTCTACACATTTATCGCTGCTTCCAGCAGTTATTTTTAAATCTAATTGGTGGTTGACTCTTTGTAGTTCAGCAAGCACTGCTGGAAAAACATATAAACAAACCGTCATGCCCCCTACCAGGCGAAGAGTGCCTTTTAGTGATTCCTGCTGGTCGCTAATGAGGGCCAGTGTGTCTTGTAAATCCTGAAACACACGATTGCTCAATTTTAGGATGGCATCGCCAGCTGGTGTTATGCGGATACGCCGACCGATACGATAAAAGACCGGCTCCCCAAGCTCCTCTTCGAGCAATAAGACCTGACGGCTAATTGCAGACTGGGCAACATGTAGTTTTTCACCCGCAGCCGTAAAGGAACCTGTTTCCACAATAGCTTTGATAATTTCTAGTTGGCGCATGTCCATAATAGGAGGTTACATGCCTCTGGTAAATGGATTCAACAATATCTAATCAATTTGCGTTTTTGAACCGATCGTGCATTTTTATTTAGTAGCCCGTGTTCGTTCTATGGCTTCTGTTAAGTAGTTTTCGTCAAGTTCAATGCCGATGAAATCAAGTCCAAGTTGTGCACATGCGACTGCAGTGCTGCCGAGTCCAAGAAACGGGTCGGCCACTAGCCCTATCCGTTCTAGTCCATGTAAACGGAGGCACATTTCCGGTAGCTTTGGAGGAAAGGTTGCTGGATGAGGGCGATCCTCTTCACGATTCTGAATTGTTTCGTAGGGGATGAACCATGTATTACCACGACATCTTACGCCATGGGCAGCACCACGCCAGCGACCAATATTTGATATGTCTTGATAGGGAACTCCGATTGCTCGACGTTCAAGTTGAGTCGAACCAGTAGGGGTAAAATGGAAAATAAATTCGTGAGCATTATGCAGGAAACGGCGGCTGTTAACTGGCTTGTAGTGTCCAAGTGCCAGGTCTTTATCAAGTTTGGCTTTTGCACCGGCAGCTACTTTTTCAATAGCAATCGATTTAACCCAGTGAATGGTATTTTGTAGTTGTAGATGAGCTCGTACTGCTTGTGCTACATCAAGTGCTGTCCAGGGATCAGTTGGTTTCCCACTAATATTCAGGAACAATGAACCTTCCTTTGTGAGGGCTTCGGTCGTTTGTTGCACCCAGCTTTCAGTCCATTCAAGGTAATTGCTTCTTGGAATTGTGTCGTCGTAACTTCGGTATTGCACGCCAAGGTTATAAGGCGGGGATGTTACAACTGCATCAAGGCTGCCAGGGGGCAGTTGTTTGAGTATTTCTACACAATCGCCAAGATAAAACCTGAAGCTTGCGCCTCTGATTTTAAAGCTGGTATGGGGTCGAGGAAGACGAGGCACCGGCGGGATTGTAACCTAATGGTGGGGATATTGAACGGGATCGATTACGATCAATGAATTCGACGAGACTTATTGTTAAGACTGGAGACGGTAGCATGGCTTCTGACAAGGTAAAAACGTTCACAGATGGGAATTTTGATGAGGTAACAAAGGATGGCGTCGTACTTGTTGATTTTTGGGCAGAA
>DDZV01000042.1:15044-48198 GCA_002346475.1 Acidobacteria bacterium UBA2999
TGGGCAGAATGGTGTGGTCCCTGTCGCCGACTTGCCCCTACAGTTGACCAGTTAGCTGATGATTATGATGGGCGCGCAGTTATTGGTAAGTTAAACGTTGATGAGAATCCTACTGTGGCTGCACGTTTTCAGATCCGAGGGATCCCGACACTCCTGGTGCTTAAAGATGGCCAGGTGGCCGACACTGTTGTGGGGTTAGCTGGAAAGGAAGATATTGCTGAAATTCTTGATCGTCACCTTTGAGGTAACGCATGCTTGCTAATCGTCGCGTCATCATAGTTGGTTCTGGGCCAGCCGGACTCACGGCAGCCTTATACACTGCACGTGCAAATCTTAAGCCACTACTTATTGAAGGCCTTGAGTCCGGAGGACAACTTATGCTTACGACCATGGTTGAAAACTGGCCTGGATTTAGAGATGGCATTATGGGGCCAGATCTTATGACGGAGATGCGTGTTCAAGCTGAACGATTTGGAACCGAGATTTTACAGGGTGATGTGGCAACTGTAGATTTACAGGAGACACCTTTCAAAGTAACACTCGCAGACAAGAAGAGCTTTACATCAGACACGCTAATTATTGCAACAGGAGCAGCTGCACGTTGGCTTGAAATTGGTTCAGACCGAAAACTTTCTGGACATGGTGTTTCGACATGTGCAACGTGCGACGGTTATTTTTTCAGGGGTCGGCCGATTGCTGTGGTTGGAGGCGGCGACTCCGCTATGGAAGAAGCAATCTACTTAACCAAATTTGCATCAAAGGTTACGGTAATTCATCGGAGAAGCACATTGCGTGCGTCAAAGATTATGCAGGACAAGGCACTTGCTAATGAAAAAATTGAATTCATTTGGGACACAGAAATTCTTGAAGTTAAAGATGTTGTTAAAGGTGAGGTAACAGGGGTTCTTTTACGTAATGTTAAGACTGAGAAGCAACAGGAGTTAGCTGTCGACGGTGTGTTTATTGCAATTGGTCATACACCAAACACGAGTCTCTTTCAGGATCAGGTTGATCTTGATTCGGCAGGTTATATTGTTACAAGCCAGGGTACTCGTACTAGTGTTCCTGGAGTCTTTGCTGCTGGAGACGTGCAGGACCACTTGTACCGTCAAGCAATCACCGCTGCTGGCTCTGGTTGTATGGCAGCTATTGATGCCGAGCGTTATGTAGAGAATTTATCTCAGTAGGATTGAGTGGCTCAGATGAATAGCCTGATTATTTTTGTTTCGAGACATAATCGTAAGATTAAACAGTCAAGGTATTAGAGTCCTGCAACCGTCCAAGGGAGGAAGCAATGATGACGATAAGGGTTTTGTCTAAAGGCGTTAGAGCGCTAAGCATTCCTCTATTTTTAGCGTTGCTAGTTATTGCAATGGGCTGCAGTCAGAGCTCTGATGCCGTTCTGATTGACAATGACGATATTGGAGGCACTGTTGAGGGTCAAAATGGACCAGAGGCGGGAGTTTGGGTTATCGCCGAGACAACCGATCTTCCAACAAAATTTTCTCGAACAGTCGTAACTGATGAGCAGGGCCGCTTCGTGGTTCCTGATCTACCGCAGGCGAACTATAGTGTTTGGGTTCGTGGCTATGGATTAGTTGATTCTCCAAAGTCTGTCGCAGTTCCAGGTGAGACGCTGAGCTTAACGTCAGTTATGGCACCGACTGCTGCTGAGGCAGCGGAGTATTATCCAGCTGGATACTGGTTTTCGCTGATTCATGTACCTGACAAAAGTGAGTTTCCAGGAACAGGAATGTCTGGTAATGGTATTTCACCAACTGTTGCTAGTCAGGCAGAATGGATTCAAGTTTCTAAGAGTGGTAATTGTCTGATTTGTCACCAACTGGGTAATAAGGCGACGCGTGAGTTCCCAGAAGGATTAGGGACATTTGAATCATCTTTAGAGGCCTGGGATCGGCGTATCCAGTCTGGCCAGATTAGTGGTTTTATGAGTGGAACAGCTACTCGGATGGGTCGCCACAGGTTTCTTTCTATGTTTGCTGATTGGACTGATCGTATCGCTGCCGGTGAGTTGCCGCCAGTGCCACCTCGACCAACAGGCATTGAACGTAATGTTGTGGTTAGTCAATGGGATTGGGCTGATGAGAAGTCTTATCTTCATGACGAGGTGTCAACAGATCGAAGGGATCCTACAGTTAATGCGAATGGGCCAATATATGGGGCTCTTGAAAACAGTGCTGACTATGTTCCAGTTTTTGATCCTGTCAATCATGTTTCTAGTCAGATTCCATTAACAGTTCGTGATCCAAATACGCCTGTTTCTGTTGGGCCATCTATGTTGAAGCCCTCACCGTACTGGGGTGACGAGGCCATCTGGAGCAGTAAGAACAACGTACACAACCCCATGATGGACGAGAGGAGTCGTCTTTGGCTTACTTCAACGGTTCGTTCGCCAGACAATCCTGAAGTCTGTAAAGAGGGTTCGGACCATCCATCAGCGAAGTTGTTTCCTTTGTCGAGAGCGTTTAGACATCTGGCTATGTATGATCCAGACACCGAGGAGCTTACGCATATCGGCACTTGTTTTAGTACTCACCACCTGATGTTTGCGGAAGATGAGAACAGAACATTGTGGACAAGCGGTGGTGGTCAGGTAGTTGGCTGGCTCAATACGAAGATGCTTGACGAAACAGGGGACGAAGTAAGCTCGCAGGGATGGACGGCGCTTATTGTAGATACTAATGGCAATGGAAAACGGGATTCATATGTTGAACCCGATCAACCTGTTGATCCGAAGAAGGACATGCGAATTGGCGGAGCTTTTTATGCAGTTAATCCAGCGCCAGACGGTAGTGTATGGGGAACGGTGATGGGGATGCCTGGCGCAGCTGTTCGATTGAGTCCAGGGGAGAATCCACCGGAGACGGCTCTTGCGGAGATTTATGAATTACCTTGGGAGAACCCAAAGGCTGCAGTGCAAGGTTTTTCACCTCGTGGTGGTGATGTTGATCGTAATGGTGTGTATTGGGCAGCGTTAGCTAGTGGACATCTAGCAAGTTTTGATCGGAGAAAGTGTACCGGCCCACTCAATGGACCAACAGCCACGGGACAACACTGTCCAGAGGGGTGGACGTTATACACGGAACCACTCCCGCAGCAGCAGGGCGCACCTGAGGGTGGAAGCTCTGAGGCAAGTTACTTCACTTGGGTTGATCAGTTTGATGTTCTGGGGCTTGGACAAAATATTCCAATTAACACTGGTAATCTTTCTGAAGGACTCCTTGTGTTGAAGGATGGTGAGTGGGTTGTCTTACGTGTTCCTTATCCCATGGGCTTTTACACGAAGTGGATGGATGGGCGTATTGATGATCCAGATGGTGACTGGAAAGGCAGAGGAATTTGGGCGACGCATTCAACTCGAGCTCCGTTTCACCTTGAGGGTGGAAAGGGAACTTTGAGCAAGGTCGTCAAATTCCAGTTGCGACCTGATCCATTAACTAAATAGTGATTATTTACTTATGTATTGAGAGGTTGAATCTTAGAAAGATTTAGAACGGAAGTTTTTCAAGACCTTATATCAATCCATCCTCCACCAATGACGGTGTCATTGTCATAAAAAACCACAGCTTGTCCTGGTGTTATGGCGGGCTGTGGTTCATCAAAACAAAATTCAGCCTGACCGTTTTTAAGTTCACGAACACGACCAGGGGCTGCGGTGTGCCGATGGCGGATTTGTGCACGCACTTGCATCCATTCAGTTGGCGCGTTGCAAGCGATCCAATTTGTTTTTATAGCCGTAAGCTTAGTTTGGTCCAGTTGTGTTCGAGGACCGACAACCACGGTATTTGTTTGTGATGACAGTTCGAGTACGTACAAAGGTTTTGGGGTGGATATGCCGAGGCCCTTCCGTTGCCCAATTGTGAAGTGGTGTACACCTTCGTGATGTCCAATACAACTGCCTCTTTGATCCACAATATTTCCCTTGCGCATAACGCTAGGATTTCTATTGCTAACAAACTTTGCGTAGTTTCCATTCGGTATAAAACAAATTTCTTGACTATCTGGCTTTTCTGCTACACGCAATCCTAACCTTTGTGCTTCATGCCGTACTTGCACTTTATTAAATCCACCAACAGGAAATGTTGCATGGGCAAGTTGTGTTTGGTTTAGTGAGAAGAGAAAGTAGGATTGATCTTTTGCTAGGTCAGTTCCACGCTTTAGCATGTAACGACCGTCAGCCTGTTGCTCTACTCTGGCATAGTGACCGGTAGCTAGACGATCTCCTCCGAAGCCAAGTGTTCGATCGAGTAATGTAGAAAACTTCAAGTCACTGTTACAGTGAGTGCACGGGAGTGGAGTTCGTCCGACTGTGTACTCACGTACAAAATTTGAGACCACCGTTTCTTCAAACTGTCGTTCAAAGTTCATAATGTAGTGTGGGATTCCTATGTCTGAAGCAACCCGGCGTGCATCTTGAAGGTCGTCTAGGGTGCAACAATTGCCAAATTCAGCCTTACCATCTCGTTGGTCGTACAGTTGCATTGACACACCTATAACTTCGTGGCCAGCTTCTGCAAGCAGGGCAGCAGCAACCGAGGAGTCAACTCCACCAGACATGGCTACAACTATTTTCATGATTCTAGTTAATTCTCACTTTATACTCGGGTAGTTGCCCGTGTCAGATTTCGTAGTTTTTCAACAACTCCTGGTAACACAGATATCACTCGGTCGACTTCCTTTTCGTTGTTCTCATCACCAAGACTGAATCGGATTGAATTCTGTGTACGATGAGCTGAGAAACCCATTGCACGGAGTACATGTGATGGTTCAAGTGTTCCTGATGAGCAAGCGGAGCCAGTGGATACGGCAATCCCTTCAAGATCCAGCGCGATTAAAAGAGACTCAGCTTCTACTCGGTCAAAACTAATATTCACAGTATTCGGTATACAAGGACCTGTTCCATTAACTACAGTGCCTGGAATTATTTTCAGGATGCCATTTTTTAAACGGTCTCTGAGAGTAGCAATTTCATTTTCTGTTTTTTCCAGCTTACCGATAGAAAGATTAGCTGCAGTTCCTAAACCAACGATTCCAGAGACATTCTCTGTACCGGCACGTCGCCCGCGTTCCTGTCTTCCACCTGATATGAGTGGAGTCAGTCGTACACCACGGCGTACCCAGAGCGCCCCAATTCCTTTCGGGCCATTAAACTTATGTGCTGACAGCGACAGCATGTCAATACCAAGGGCTTTGACGTTTACAGGTATTTTCCCAACTGATTGCACAGCGTCTGTGTGAACAAGAGCACCGCTCTTATGCGCGATAGCTGCTAACTCAGCAATTGGCTGGATTGTGCCCACTTCATTGTTCGCATGCATAATTGACACCAAAGCGGTTTTTTCTTTTAGGGCCTCACGTAGTGTGTTCGGTGCAATGGTGCCTGTTTGATCAACGGGGAGCATAGTTATTTCCCAGCCACGTTTACGAAGTGCCTTGAATGTGTTTAGCACAGCTTCATGCTCAATGCCTGAGGTAATTAGATGTCGTCGACCAGTTGCTTCAAGGACTTCCGCTGCTCCACGAATTGAAAGATTATTACTTTCAGTACCGCTACTTGTGAAGATAATCTCTGTAGGCGCAGCACCAATAAGAGTAGCAACAGCCGAGCGGGCTTCATCTATAAGAGCTTTAGCAGATTGTCCAAAATAATGCAGGCTCGACGGATTACCATAATCTTCCCGTAATACTGTTGCCATACGGTTAGCTACGATAGGTGCCAGTGGCGTTGTTGCGTTGTGATCTAGATATACACGCACTTGACGGATCGTATCATTCGGCCTAAATCCGGGCAATTAATAGCCTGGACATCAATCGTTACCATTACTATACTTCCGGGTTCCAGGGTTAAAGCACCCTCGCATGTTTCATGATGACTCGTCAGATCCAGAAGAGGAAAAGTTATGTGGAAGCGTGATGTTTCTGTTAAGCCAGCCGGGCCTGCAGTTATGCCTGGAGCCCCCACGAGACAAACTGCACTTGGTTCAGCACGATCGGAGTTAACAGATATGCGACGTCAACATGAAAAGGGAGCAGTAAATATTGGTAAATCAGTTGTCGTTAAGGGCGAGCTTAGCGGGAGCGAAGATCTCACTATTGATGGTGTGGTGGAAGGAAAAATTGAGCTCAAAGAGCATGTGCTGACAGTTGGCCCGAACGGTAAAATTAAAGCAAAGATCTCTGCTAAGGTTGTGATCGTACTTGGCGAAGTAGTAGGTGATGTGACTGCTACTCAAAAGCTTGATATCCGTGAGAATGGTTCAGTTGATGGAGATATTGTCTCTCCACGAATAGCCATGGCTGAGGGAGCACACTTTAGAGGTAGTGTTGATATGAAGCGGAGATCGTCAACTGTTGGTTCTAATTTAGAACAGTCTCAAATGTCTCACTCAATGCTGGGTAGTGGTTTGCGAAACCAAACGGGTAATCGTTAACCAGATCAACAAGTTTGATTGTATTCGGTTTGTGTTATCCCGCTTAAAATCCTTAAAGCCCATTGGCAATCACTGATCTTTTCTATCGAAGGCACGTACAGAAACCAGCAAGGACTGCTGATAGTCCAATAAACTTTCCTACGAAGGCACTTCCAAAGCTGCTTTCGGCATTACGAGTGCACGAACAAGTGAGGTTGCTAGATCTTGGTCCAGCCACCGAGGAAAACGTGATGTTTTTTGGCGAGCAAATTCAATGCAAGATCTTTATTGAGGATCTTTTTAGGGACATTGATCAGCATGTAATACAAGGAAAGATTTCAGCGTTAGAAAACTTTTTTGCTTCTCGTTTTTCCCAGCCTAATAACAGTGTGGATTGCGTGCTTGCATGGGATATTTTTGATTATCTTGAGCACCCAGCAAAAGAGGCCTTGGCTGCTCAACTAATGCGGATTATTAGTCCGTCTGGATTCCTGCTAACATTTTTCAGTGGTTCTCAGTTGGATGAATCAGTTTATACAAGGCGAATTATTTTAGATGAGTCAACTTTTGAAAATCGTGAATATCCTGGAGCGTGCAATAAAAAAGATCCTATGCTCAGCAGAGATATCATTAAGTTATTTGATCAGATGAAAGTTGTAGAACAGCTACTTCTCAGAACAAGCGTACGGGAGATCTTATTTCAGAAACAGTGAGGTCTTATGACGCGCCCAGTGATTGCCTTTATAACGGATTTTGGTACACGAGATCATTACGCTGGTTCAATGAAAGGCGTAGTGCTTAGTATTTGTCCGGAGGCTGCTATTGTTGACATCACTCATGATATTCCGCCACACGATGTGCTTGCAGGGGCTTTAGAGTTAGTTGCGGTATATAAGTACTTTCCAAAGGGGACGATTTTTTTAGTGGTCATTGATCCCGGGGTTGGATCTAACCGTCGTGCTCTTGTAGTTGATACCGGAAAGTTTCGTTTTGTCGTCCCTGATAATGGATTAATGACGCTGGTATGTAGAGAGTCGCCTCCTACCAAAATTATAGAAGTGATCGATCAGCGATATACTCTTTCTACCGTGAGTAAAACTTTTGAAGGGAGAGATCGCTTTGCGCCTATTGCTGCCTGGGTTGCTCAAGGAATTCAGCTTCAGGATTTAGGGAAATCGGTAAAAGACTGTAAAAAAATAGAGATTCCAGAAGTTACATTACTAGAAAAAAGTATTAAGGGGATAGTCCTTCGTGTTGACCATTTTGGTAATCTTGTAACAAATATCAATCGTTCGAATTTTGAAAAGCTGGCTAGTGATGACTCCGTTCAGGTCATGATTGAGGGAAAGTCTATTGGGCCTATTGTCAATACATACAGCGATGTTAACCAGGGCCAGTTATGTGCATTATTTGGGAGCACAGGGCACCTCGAAGTTGCTGCTAATGGTGTTAGTGTGGTTGAGAAATTCGGGTGGTCATTTGGCACTGAAGTGTGTGTTATGAAGTTGTTATGATGCTAATTTGTTTCTAGTGATAAGTAAGCATAATAGGAGAAGGTTTTTCAAAGATCCATTGAGCGGGGCTCATGATTGATTCCAGCTTGAGCGTATAAACCACTTTATTCAGCGAGCGTATAAATACTATGAACTTAGATCTTTCACTAGATTTTCTCCGTGTTTGTGAACAGGCTGCGATTGCTTGTGCTCAGACGATGGGGCAAGGTGACCGGCATAATTCTGATCGTGTGGCTGTAGAAGCCATGCGAGATGAGCTTGACTCCGTTCCAATCGACGGCACTATTGTTATTGGTGAAGGGGAGCGAGACAAAGCACCGATGCTTTATATCGGTGAGAAAGTTGGGATGGCTAACAAGGCGCAAAGTGGTGACGCCTACCCATCAATTGATATCGCTGTTGATCCTTTGGAAGGCACTAATCTCTGTGCAACTGGCGAACCTAATGCAATTGCCGTGCTAGCTGCTTCCACTGGCGGAGGATTATTGCATGCTCCTGATATTTACATGGAGAAACTTATTGTTGGGCCCAGCTCTAAGGATGTCGTAGACCTTGACGCATCTGTAAAAGACAACCTTCAAGCGATTGCAAAATCTCTTGGCCGAGTAGTTTCAGATCTTGTGGTTATTGTTCTTGATCGGCCACGTCATGAGCAGCTGATTGCTGAGATTCGAGCGACAGGTGCCAGAATTAAATTGATAGGAGACGGTGATCTTTCAGCAGGAATTTCAGCAGCTATTGTGGGGAGCGGTGTCCATGCAGTCATGGGAACAGGCGGCGCTCCTGAAGGGGTCATCACCGCGGCGGCGATGAGATGTTTAAATGGTGATATTTTTGCTCGCCTCGTTGTTGAAAAGCCAGAACATGAAGAACGTTGCCGTGCAATGGGTATAACTGACTTCAAAAAGATTTACCGATCCAGTGATCTTGCTTCTGGCGACCAAATAATATTTGCAGCCACAGGTGTAACTGACGGCACTTTGATGAAAGGTGTGAGGTTCTTTGGCGACGGAACCAGGACAACTTCGGTAGTCATGCAAACTCATCCGCACCAAGTTCGTTTTATTGACAGCATTCATGTCAATCCAAGTGAAAATCTACAGTTACGTTTTTAAGAAATTTGGAGAACTTGGCTTAGTTTTCTAGAAGCAGGCTGGGTGTGTTTTGTGAAACAAAGAAGTTGCCATCCATCTTAAGAGTCTCCTGGGCGACCTTTATGTTTTCGTTGGCGCCAGGAACGCTTGGTTTTATCCTCATGGGCACCACCGATTTGTTTTGGTAATGGCGCACGTGGGAGAGATGTTTTTTTGTGTTGAGCATCAAGCTGACTTGATGCGGTCGTACGATCTATTTTTTTTGTGTTTTTTGACAAGAATTCCTTACCTTAACACTGATACTAATCGTTCTACTAGTTTTTGGTAGGACCAACATGCTTTGCAAGGTTTCTCTAAAGTTCTTATCGAACTCATATTACGGTTTTGAGGTTAATGTCTTGAGTCAGAACTTATTACAAGCTGAACGTGCAGCAATTGTAGGTTTAGCAACTGCTGCGTCACATCGATTTGCTGTTGAGCGATCCCTTAGTGAGCTGATGAGGCTTGTAGACACGGCTGGTGCTACTGTTGTTCTTTGTGTGTTACAGGAGCGAGCTTCGCCAGATTCCAACACGTTTATTGGTAGTGGAAAAGTGGCTTCCCTTGCGGAAGCAGTAATTGATGGTGATATCGATGTCGTGGTAGTCGATGCTGAGCTTACCCCCGCCCAGCTTCGTCAGCTTGAAGCTAGATTAGAACGTAAAGTGATTGATCGTACTCAAGTGATTCTTGACATTTTTGCTAGTCGCGCCAGGAGCCGTGAGGGTAAATGTCAAGTTGAGCTTGCTCAATTGAAATATCTGCTACCTCGACTTACAGGTGCTGGAGTTCAGATGTCTCGACTTGGTGGGGGTATTGGAACACGCGGTCCTGGCGAGACAAAGCTCGAAACGGATCGTCGTCGTATTCGCGACAGGATTCGGACGGTTCAACATGCAATTAATCATGTCAGAAAACGTAGAATTCAAATACGCGAACGACGACAGAAAAATTTTATACCGACAGTTGCGCTGGTTGGTTATACGAATGCTGGCAAGACAACATTATTTAACTATTTAGCAGAGGCCTCAGCATTAGCATCTGACGCACTTTTTGTAACACTAGATCCACTAGTCAGGAAGGTGCAGTTGTCTCAGGGCCAATCCTTTCTTTTATCTGACACTGTTGGTTTTATCGATCGCCTCCCACATACTCTCGTAGCGGCTTTTCGTGCAACGTTAGAGGAGGTTTCAGAAGCAGATCTTATACTGCATGTTATTGATGCTTCGAGTGATGATCTTGATAGTCAGAAAGGTGCTGTGAAAAAAGTCCTTGAAGAAGTTGGCGCCTCAAATCTTCCTTTTGTTGAGGTGTACAACAAAATTGATTTAATTAGTTCTGAAGTACAGCATAGACTGGAAGCAAGATCTTCTGATGCTATTTATGTTTCAGCTCTTAACGGCGAAGGAATGACTAAACTCCAAAGCAATCTTTCTAGTCTACTTGCATTAGATACGAAGAGAATTATGGTTACATTTGACAACTGTCAATATAGTAGTAAGGAGATTGCAAAGTTGTACCGTATTGGACGTGTTGTAAGTCATGTTGCTAAAGAGGACAGTATTGTGATTGAGGTGGATGTGCCACGACGAGTTGTTCCACATCTGACTTTCCCATATAGGACTGAATTACAGGAGGGGACTCACTCAAGATGACCTCTCAATGGTTGAAATCTTTATTGGTTCTTTTGGTAGTTTTTTTGACAGCGGGATGCGCTGTCAAAGTGCCGTCTATTCCGGCCCAGCTTTTATACCCGGATTATATGTATCCTGTTGTGCCGTCTGGTCGCTCCGTTGAATCTGAAGGGATCGATCGTGGTTGGCGGTTTCTACAAAACAACAAACTTGGGAATGCAGATCGTGAATTTAAGTCAGTACTTTCAAGTGACAGCTCGTTTTACCCTGCATTGACGGGAGTAGCTTATGTAGCTTTAGCTCAGCGTGACACCAGCAGAGCCTTGGAGTATTTTGAGAGTGCGCTCGGCTTGGCTCCAGAATATCCCCCTGCATTAGTTGGTCGAGGACAGACACTTCTCATTCTCAACCGAGACAGTGAAGCAATTTCTGATTTTGAAGTAGCCCTCAGTGTGGATGATTCTCTGGTGGATGTTCGGCGTCGATTAGATGTCTTAAGATTTCGTTTGCTCCAGGAAACAATTGATACTGCACGTCTTGCGGTGAGCGATGAACGTTTTGATGATGCTAGAGATTCCTTTAAACAAGCTCTTGAGTCATCACCAGAGACGGCATTTCTTCACCGTGAGCTCGGTGTGGTTGAGCGTCGGCAAGGTGATATAGCTGCAGCTGTAGAGTATCTACGTCGTGCTGTAGAACTTGATCCTGCTGATGTGGAAGGTTTAATTGAGCTAGGTAAAAGTCTTGAAATACAAGGCAACTATGTAGATGCTGCAACTGCACTCCAGTCAGCCTTTGCACTTGCACCAAGTGAAGAACTTTCACGCTATTTGTCGGTTGTCACTAAGCTTGCAGCTGATTCAAGGTTGCCCACAGAGTTTAGAAACATTGCTGAAGCTAGTGTTATAACAAGAGGTGACGTTGCAGCATTGATTGGTGTGCGCTTAGGTCAGATTTTACAGATGGCCCAGAAGCGTCAAATTATAATGACCGACACTGTAAATCACTGGGCTCGGGAATGGATTGTTGCTGTTACTGAAGCTGGTGTCATGGAGCCTTATGCTAATCATGCGTTTCAACCAGATACTGAAGTTCAGCGTGTAGATCTTGCGTTAGTTACTAAGCAGCTACTCGATCTAATTATCTCCAGTAAGCCTGAGTTAGCTATGGACTGGGTTGAAGCACGCCCACTAATTAGTGATGTTGGTACGGGTCATTTAAGATATCCAGCAATTGCAATTGCAATTGCATCTGGTGTAATGCCACTTCTTGACGAAGACCGTTTTAATGCGGATCGTCCCGTCTCAGGTATTGAGGCCACTACAATTATTGAACGTGTGCTTGTTATTTTTTCTGGCTAATCTGTTATGGCTGTCCTCACGCTTGCTAACCAACTCACGATACTTAGAATTCTTCTGATACCAGCTTTTGTGCTTCTCGTGGTTTATGGGTATCTAGGTGGTGCGTTGTTAGTATTTCTAATAGCGGGTGTGACAGATATGTTGGACGGGATTATTGCTCGATGGGCACACCAGCGAACAAACCTTGGTGCATGGCTTGACCCGATGGCTGATAAGTTGCTCCTTGTTACTACTTTTATTGTCCTAACAATTCCTTCAATTCCATTGACAAACTATATTCCGTTTTGGCTCACTGTTTTGATCATCAGTAGAGACATTGTGATTGTAGGGGTTGTCGCGATCATTAATTTAGCCGTTGGTCAAAGAACGTTTAGACCTTCTTTGTGTGGGAAACTTACAACGGGAACATATATTTTAACTAGCATGGTTTTTTTGTACTTTAACTACCTGCACCAGACATCGTGGATCATTGACATAATGATCGGACTTTCGCTTTGCATGACATTTATCTCTGGGGGAGATTACTATTTTCGGATGAGAAAATTAATTAATGATCAAAGTTAAATAGGCGTAGCTTACACAAGAAAGTTTAGAGTCGCTTTCGTGTTTTAGATCAGGTTAGGCAGAGCACCAAAGTAGTCAATTGTTCGCTTAAGTCCAGTTTCAAGATCAACCTTCGGTTCCCAAGCTAGTTTTTTTCGTGCCCGTACAATTTCTGGCTGACGCTGTTTAGGGTCATCTGCCGGAAATTCTTTGTTCACAATATGGCTACGTGATTTTGTAAGGGAAATAATAGTTAAAGCGATCTCTCGAATTGTGATTTCGTGAGGGTTGCCAAGATTAACTGGATCATGAATCTCGGCATCCATTAAACGGATAATTCCATCAACCAGGTCAGATACATACATAAAACTTCGTGTTTGTGCACCATTGCCGAACACTGTGACGTCCTTGTGCTGGAGTGCTTGTGCAATGAATGTTGGTATTACGCGACCGTCTCCAGGTTTCATTCGTGGACCATAAGTGTTAAAGATTCGAACAATTTTTGTATCAAGCCCGTGAACTCGGTGGTATGCGCATGTCATAGATTCCGAGAATCGCTTCGCTTCGTCATATACGCTACGCAATCCAATAGGATTAACATTGCCCCAGTAACTTTCTGTTTGAGGGTGTTCAAGTGGATCTCCATAAACTTCAGAAGTAGAGGCAAGAATGAATTTAGCGCCCTTTGTTTTTGCAAGATTAAGGGAATTTCTTGTTCCAAGCGATCCTGCTTCCAATGTTTGAATAGGCATTTTAAGGTAGTCCATTGGACTTGCAGGACTAGCCCAGTGAAGCACGTAATTAACTGGGCCAGGGAGATCAAGATGACGCGTTACGTCATGCTGAACAAATTCAAATTGCTTACGTGGAACATGAGAGATATTTGATAATGATCCTGTAAGTAGATTATCAATGCCGACGACAGTGTGGCCAAGAGTGATAAGTGCATCTACAAGATGTGAGCCAATGAATCCCGCAGCGCCGGTCACGACAGTTCGTGGCATACAAGACAGTGTCTATAGATAGTTAACAATTAGTCAGCGAGGTTTCGATTCAAGAGAACCCTTACTGCTGTGAGCCATATGATTTTCAGATCAAGCGAGATAGACCAGTTCTGAATGTAGTAAAGATCGTACTCGATACGTTTTTCTAGCGAAGTATTACCGCTCCAACCATTTACTTGGGCCCAGCCAGTAATGCCAGCTTTTACCTTATGGCGAAGCATATACTGTGGGATTCGATCCTTAAATTGTGCCACGAAAAATGGACGTTCAGGTCTTGGGCCAACCATAGACATTTCACCTTTTAACACGTTCCAGAACTGTGGTAATTCATCAAGGTGAAAACGTCGCAACCATCGCCCAACTGGGGTGCGACGGGGATCATTGTCTGGTGACCAGATTGGTCCAGTAGTATCTTCTGCATCAGCGTACATCGATCTGAATTTATTGACGACGAATGCTTTTCCGTCAAGACCCATGCGTTCCTGATGATAAAAGGCAGGTCCTGGTGAACTTAATTTCACTAACATAGCGATAAGGCCAAGTGGAATAGTGAGTGTGAGCAGTGCCACACTAGACAGTCCAATATCAATTCCTCGTTTTACCCAAGTGTTCAACCCTTGCAGTGGAACATCATTGACATTAATAACGGGTAGGCCGTCCAGGTCTTCAAGGCGAGCCCGAAGTGCAATAAATTGCAGTAAATCTGGCACAACCTTGACGTCGAGAAACTCACGACTTGTGGTGTCTAATAGTGCTAGTAATTTGGCGTGCTCCTCAAGTGGAAGTGCTACATAGAGGTGATCTACCCGTTCACGTTGAACGATGTCTACTGTTTCACTAAGAGTGCCAAGGAGAGGGAGTCCTCGGTAACCGAGATGATCGCTGGTCGCACGATCGTCCACAAATCCAACAATCTTGAATCCAAGTTCACGATGCCGAAGGATTCGATCAGCAACCATCCGTCCCAAGTTTCCAGTGCCAGCAATAAGAATTCTTTTTAGCCCGATGCCAGCGCGCCACCGACGTTCAAAGAGTTCTCTTAGGGTTGTGCGTGATGCATATGTAAAGATGACGTTAAAGACCAGAAATAAACCCCAGACAAGTTGTGATACTTCGTACGCACCCCGAAGCTTTTCTTCTTCTGAAACATAGTAGGCTTGAAAGTACAGAGTTGAAACAATACCTAGGACAATGGCCAAAATACTACCAGTGAGTACAGCAAAAAAATCATCTACACGAGAGTTGCTACGCCGTAACCGATAGATGCCACGAAGTTGAAATGCCATTGGTGTCAGTATTGCGATAAATGGTAAGACGTTGAAGTACTGTTCAATTGGTGGGTAGCCTTTTGTTACGGGGATGAGGCCACTCTCGAACCGTACGCCGTAGGCTAGGATAAAGGCCCACATAGAAAGTATTACGTCTGTAACTATGTAGAAAGAGACGAGTAAACGGTTGTATCGACTTACCATTGTGTTTCTGGTGAATGGTTAATTGTGTTGTTGATAGTATTTTTCATTTGTTCTAGAAAACGTTCTCGAGAGAATTTCTCAGCGTGGCTGCGTATGAGTTCTAAATTAAACGATTGAGATCTTACACGTTCCATTCCCCTCGCAAAGTCATCGGCGGTCGATCCTTGCACAAGCACCCCTGTATGTCCGTCAATGATCGTTTCCAAGGCTCCTCCGGATGCTAGTGCCACAACAGGTCTTCCGCATGCTTGTGCTTCTACTGGCACGATGCCGAAATCCTCTTTTCCTGGCATAAGCACAGCTGCTGCACAGCGGTACTCATTTCTAAGTATTTCATCTGGTACTCGTCCTAGAAATTTTACCTGTGATCCAGCGTATCGAACCAATCGTTGGCGGTCTGTTCCATCTCCAATAATCCGCAGTTGAGCCCCAATTAGTTGGGAAGCTTTAATTGCCAGTTCAATTTTTTTGTAAGGGACTAAAGCTGAAACTATCAAGAAGTGACTACCCGGAATTGTTTGATTGGGGTGAAAGAAGTCTGTGTCAACTGGAGGATGTACAACAGTAGCATCACGATTATAATATCTCGAAATTCTTTGCGAAATGTGCTTTGAGTTTGCAATGAATCGATCAACACGTGTTGCTGTAGCAGCGTCCCAGGTTGCTAGATGTTTCATAATTGGTTGATAAAACAAATGACTCAGTCGGGATCCAACTCGTGCTGGACCAAAGTAGGCATCAAATTGATCCCATGCATAACGCATTGGAGAATGACAATAGCTAATATGGATACTTTTTCCAGTTTTTACTACTGCCTTTGCAGCGGAGTGACTACTGCTAATTACAAGATCGTACGCGTCAAGATCGAACTGTTCAATTAGCACTGGAAACGCTGGTAGGAAGTATCGGTAGTTCCGGCGAACCCATGGAAATAGTTGTAGGGAACTGGTAATGATATTGTGTTGTTCAATTTTTTGTGAAACTGATCCACGTTCGTGGACGAGAGTTAGGATATCGGCGTCGGGATAAATCTCGCAGAGTAATTCTAGTACTTTTTCTCCACCTCTCATTCCAGTCAGCCAATCGTGAACCAGTGCTACTTTCATCAGCGATCTGTAACTTTCTATCGATTCTCAGCAACTTCTCGGTATACAGTCATTGTTCGAGCAACTGACTGTTCCCAAGAAAACTCTTTAACACGAGCAATACCTTTTTCCCTGAGCTTTGTACATAGTTCAGAATCAGTGAGGATGCGTTTAATTCCATCTTTAATCTCAGATACTTCATATGGATTAACCAGGAGAGCTGCGTCTCCAGTTACCTCTGGCAGTGAAGATACATTTGAAGTCACTACTGGGGTTCCACTGGCCATAGCTTCAAGGGGTGGAAGCCCAAAGCCCTCATAGAGGGAAGGGAAAACAAACACTGCAGCAAGGCGATAGAGGACGGCAAGAGTGTTGTCTGGAAGATGGCCGAGGAAGCGAACGTGTTTATGGAGTTTGTGTTTATGAACTACGCGACGCAGTACAGGTAATTTTGAGATTTCATCACCGATGATAAGCAATTTAAGGTTTTCAAACCCGTCGTGACGAAGACTTTTGAAAGCATCGATTAGCCTTACAAGATTTTTATGTGGCTTGACGTTACCGACGTACAGCACAAAGCCATGTTCTAGCTGGAAACGTTCTCTCACACGTGAGATATCTTTTTCTTGGAGCGTAGAACCAAAATGTTCATCTATAGCATTGTGTACAACCACAATCTTTTTTTTGGGAACATTGAAGTACGAAAGGATGTCTCGTTTAGATGCTTCGGAGACCGTAAAAATTCTATCAGCCCTGTTAGCTGCTGCCCACATTGCTGTTCGTGCGAATAAGCTAGCTGCACGATTAGGTAAGTACTGTGGAAATCGAAGATGGATGCAGTCGTGAATAGTCACTACAGCTCGGCACGGTACTGCTGGCGGGAGTACGTAATGTGGAGCATGAAACACGTGAGGTTTTTCACGAAGGAGCACGTACGGTATATGTAGTTGTTCGCGTATAGAATAATTCGGAGAATTTTCTATAACTGCTCGAAAGTTGTCCCCAAGTTGCTTAGGGAGTTCTTGGTCATTTCTTTCGCACAGCAGTACGTACTCAGTTTTGTTGTCTAGACGTCCTAGGTATTTAAGTAGGTTGCGAATGTAGGTGCCAATACCGAAGTCGTGAATTTTTCGTACGTCAATTGCCACACGCATGTTGAAATAATACAGGGCAAGGGCCTAAGGTCCGAGCTAAATATCTGTGTCGAAGTTATAGCCCCGAAGTCGAAGATATATCTGTAAAATTTGAGTCCATTGAGGGTGGTGTTTTTTGTAGAAGGCCAGCTTGCTACGGTGGTAATTAGTTTTTGTAAGTTGTGGCTTCGTTAAAGCTGAGCGGCCTCGAAGATGTACAATCTTTGTAGTCGGAGTAAATAATATTTTTTTTCCATTCGCCCTGACGGCAGCACAGAAGTCAACGTCTTCTGCGTACATGAAGTAACGCTCGTCAAGTAGCCCAACAGCTTCTGCATCATGACGCCTGACCAGTAGGCACGCACCGCTAACCCAGTCCACCTCATGTTCTTTTTGTGTTAAGTTTTTTACGTAGCTACGAATAGGTTCAATCTGATAATCGTTGCCATGGACTAGTAATTTTTGCCATGCGTCACCTAAAGGACTAATCATTGGTCCAAATGAGAGCTCAGTTTTTTCTTTACCATCAACAAGTTTTGGACCGATCACGGCAACATCTAATCGCGTATCTAGTTTATTGACAAGGTTATCAATGGCTCCGTCATTGACGATGGTATCTCCATTAAGAAGTAGGATGAACTCACTGCTAGTATTTCTGATACCAATATTAGTTGCTCTTGAAAATCCAAGGTTGCTGCCAGTTTCGATCAAACGGATCTTTGGCCATTTTTTTCGTACCAGGTCTGCGTTTCCGTCTGTCGAAGCATTGTCAACTACAACAATTTCATGTTCAACTTTTGGAGGCAGCTGAACTAGCGACTCAAGACACCTCTCAAGTTCAGGGCGAGCGTTGTAACTAACTATGATGATTGACAAACGAAACATTTATTTGCCTTCTAAGCCTTGTCCAACTTTGAGCATTACTTCTAGGATTTGATTTGCACACCCTGTCCACGAGTATCGTTCTAGTACAGTCTTAGCTGTTGTTAGTACTCGCAAGCGTTCCTTTTTATTGTCCAGAGCTTGTTCAAGCGCCTTTTCAATAAGAAACGTATCAAGTTTAGAAACATAGATTGCTGCCTGAGAGTAGATTTCTCGAGCGACTGGAGTGTCAAGGATGACAATGGGGATTCCAGAAGTAAGAGCTTCAGCTGGTGTTAGTCCAAAGCCTTCGTACTCAGAAAGAAAAGCAAACACTTGTGCCTGTGAGTATAAGTCTCGCAGTGTGTCTTCAGAGACATATGAATAGATCTCAATACGGTCACCGAAATTTGTTTTTTTTCGGTACCAATCTATATCAAGATAGGGACACGTTCTATTTTCACCAACTACAACGAGTCTGGCAGTTGGCCAACGATTTGCCAGGTTAGCAAAACCAGCTATCAATTCAGGGACATGACGTCTATTGAGAATGGATCCAACAAACAAAACTGTTGGGTTAGGAGCTGCGTGTTCTAGATTCTGTGGATTTTCAATTAATCTAGTGACGCCAGGGTAAATAATCTCAATCTTCTCTGGCGGTATACCAAGATGGTCAATAATTTCATTTTTTGAAAATTCTGACAAAGTTAGAACCCGCGCAGCTGCGTGAGCACTGCTCCGAGTTGTTAGACGTCGTCGAAGACCTTCTCGAAGACTAAACCACTCAGGATGTGCTGTGAAAGACACATCGTGCACGGCTAGGACAACTGGGACTGGGCTAATGAGTGGTCCGGAGTAACCGGGGGAAAACAACACATCAGCTCGAGCTTCTTTGACCATTTTTGGTAGTTTGTACTGTTCCCACCAGAGACCGCTCCCAGTTGAAACACGTACCTCGAAAGATTTAGAAATGAGGTTAGACGGTAGCGGGATCGATTCATGTCCACAAAGGATGAAGTGATGTTTTTCAGTTGGTAAGGTTGCCCATACTGAAATTAGCTCCCGAAGATAACGGCCAACACCGGTGGGTTTTCCACAAAGTTCCCGCGCATCAATCGCAATTCGCATCAGCTTGAAAGATTCATGAATTTTTATCAGTCGTTAAAGTTTGTTACGCGAGAGTTCCTACCTCTGAATCATCTGCTTTGAGCCGATTCTTCAGTGCATGTTTATAAGTGCGTCTGAGTAATTGTGCCGATTGGTCCCAAGAAAATGCTGTAGCACGGGTTAGTCCCCGTTCAGCACATTTTTTTGCAAAAGTGGTATCCGTGAGCATCTTTGAAAGAGTATTGGCTAACTCTTCTACGTCGGTTGGCTCAATTAATGGTCCGGCATTTCCTATTACTTCAGGCAGCGCTCCTCGGTTTGCAGCTATCACTGGTATGCCAGCTGACATGGCTTCTAGGGCCGGCATGCCGAACCCTTCATCGTGAGAAGGAATTACCAGTGTTTTGGCACCTGCATAAAGCTGTTCTCGTTGCGTTGCAGCAACATATCCAAGGTAGCTCACATTTCCAATGAGTGGGGGACGTTTTAACCGATTGAGCAGATCAATGCTTTCTTTTGTTTTACGTCCAGCAATTACTAATGGAGTTGCTACTAGGCCACGGTTTAGTAATCGCTCATAAGCGTCTAGCAGTAAATGAAGGTTTTTCCGCGGTTCTAATGTGCCTATGAAAAGCACATAGCCATTAGAAGGTTGATTTGGAGTTTGCCCAAGATTTTTCCATGTAGGTGGACCTGGTGGACAGACGTGGACGCGATCAGCCATTACACCGAAGGTACGTGTAACTAGCTCTGCTGTGTAAGAGGAGGGAGTTACTATGGCGTGAGCTTTTAGTACGTGTTTTCTGATTAGTTTCGAATAATCTCTTCGAATTTCATCTGTGGTACTTTCTGGTTTATCCAAAAAAAAGAGATCGTGCACAGTAATTACCTGGGCTGCTTGTTGAGACGGGATTAAAAGTGGATGGGCAGCGTGCACAACATCTACGGTTCCAGTTAACCTTTCGATAGGGGGCCATTCTCGCCGATGCCACAAGTAATTTAGTACCCGAACGGGGATTTTCAGGTCAATGACTCTCGCACCAAGCTCTGCAATTGCATTTGGATCAGGTCGATCTTTCCAAGAGGAAGTAAAGATGCTTACCTCATCTAGTGCTGCCTCAGGTTGCCGAGTATAGGCACAAACGTAGTTGTGCATTAACTCACCGACACCGGTGCGCTTGCGTAATGCGGGCCGGTAGTCGACAAGAATTTGCACAAAGAAGAGGCTACCACACCATCTAACCTGGAGTGATATCGTTTATCTGGCAGCAAGTCCTTTAATTTCAATATGTTGACAGCTTTCTTTTTAATATGATAGCTTCGACTCTTTTGCCCCAGGAGTGACGGGACAAATGAAGATCGCGGTAATTGGAACGGGATACGTTGGTTTAGTTGCAGGGGCTTGCCTCGCTGAAACGGGTAATGACGTAGTTTGCTTCGATCGAGACAAAGCCAAAATCGGCGAGCTTCGCCGCGGTCGAATCCCTATTTATGAACCCGGCCTTGAGGAACTAGTTCGACGCAACCGGCTTGAAAATCGGTTGTCTTTTACTAGTACTTTGACTCGTGCTATTAAATCTTCGAATGTGATTTTTGTGGCGGTGAGTACGCCACAAGCAGAGGACGGCTCAGCAGATCTGCAGCATGTCTTTAGTGCTGTCAAAGATCTTGCACGTTTGATTAATGAGTACAAGGTCATAGTAATAAAAAGCACTGTTCCGCCTGGGACTAGTACTGAAGTTCAGAATATTATTAAGCATGAAACTGCCTCTCCGTTTAGCGTAGTCAGTAACCCTGAGTTTCTCAAACAAGGTTCTGCAATTGAAGATTTTATGAAGCCAGATCGTATAGTTGTGGGGACTGGAGATTCTCGTGCTGTTGACGTAATGCTTGAGCTCTATTCGCCTTTTACTAAAACAGGTGCACCTATTCTGACAATGGATTGTGCGAGTGCTGAACTTTCAAAATATGCTGCGAATGCTATGTTGGCTACTCGAATTTCTTTTATAAATGAGGTGGCAAACTTCTGTGAACTTGTAGGCGCTGATGTTGACCAGTTGCGACGTGCTATAGCCTCAGATAAACGAATTGGAAACTCATTTCTTTTTTCTGGTGTCGGTTTTGGAGGAAGCTGTCTTTCAAAAGATGTTAAGGCCCTTACACAGGCCGGATCTGAAGAAGCTTATGACTTCAAACTATTGCGTGCGGTTGATGTGGTGAATTCACTTCAAAAAAAGCAGTTATTTTCAAAGATAAAAACCTACTTCGGTAGTTTGAATAATAAAGTTGTGGGTGTATGGGGTTTAGCTTTTAAGCCTGGAACTGATGACATGCGTGAGGCACCGGCAATCCCTCTGATTAATGATTTGCTTAGCCATGGCGCTGACGTCCAGGCTTACGATCCTGTAGCTATGCCTGTAGCACGTAATATTTTTGGTTCAAAGATTATGTATGCATCGAGAAGTTACGATGCGCTTAAAGGTGTAGATGCACTGGCAATTGTTACCGAGTGGAACGAATTTCGAGGAGCTGATTTTCTTCGAATGAAAAAATTAATGCGGTCGCCAGTAATTTTTGATGGTCGAAATGTATTTGCCATCGAACAGATGAAAACGCACGGATTTAAATACTATTCAATTGGCCGATAATTCAGGAACAGTTCTAATCACTGGTGGCGCTGGATATGTAGGTAGCCATGTAGCTAAGGCTCTTCGAACAGCCGGCTACGAGACTGTTATTTTCGATAATTTATTCGCAGGGCATTCGGAAGCTGCACTCGGGTCTCGCTTAATTGTTGGTGACATTACCGATGTCGATAGTGTGCGAAAGGCTATTCGTGAGAGTGGTGCAGTAGCGGTGATGCATTTTGCTGCCTGGCTTTCGGTGAGTGATTCCATTAAAGACCCATTAGGTTACTACCATAACAATGTGATTGGTACGCTTGCAACGCTAGAAGCTATGGCCACAGAGGGGTGTCATTATTTTGTTTTTGCTTCTACCTGTGCTGTATACGGCGAACCGCACCAGCTTCCTTTAAGTGAAGAACATGTAACTGAACCAATTAGTCCATACGGTCAGACCAAGCTTACAATTGAAAAAGTCTTGCCAAATTTTGAGCATTCATATGGCATTCGATCAATTTCCTTACGTTATTTCAACGCCGCTGGCGCTGATCCGGAAGGTGAACTTGGGGAAGATCATTCTCCAGAGATCCACTTAATTCCACGAGCGCTCGCTGCGGCAATAGGCAAAACTCCAATCGATATATTTGGTGAGGATTATCCAACACCAGACGGAACTTGCCTCCGTGACTATGTGCACGTGTCTGACCTCTCCAGTGCACACATTCTTGCGCTCAAGCATCTTGTTTCTGGTGGCGCTTCAAACATATTTAATGTTGGCACGGAGCAGCCTTACTCAGTTAAAGAAGTTTTGGCAGTGGTAGAACGTGTGACTGGTTATCGAGTAGCCTGTCATCAAGCCCCTCGTCGAGCTGGAGATCCAGCAGTTTTGTATGCATCAGCTGAACGGATACGTGCTGTATTAGGATGGAAGCCGTCATATCCAGATCTTGAGAGGATAATTAACGACGCTTGGCAATGGCACCAAAAACATCCGGACGGTTTTACAAATGACAATCACGCTGGGTGATTGCAGTTGAGTTACCAATGAAAGCTTTCTATAGACTCCTTGCTTACGCACGTCCTCACCGCTCTCGTTTAGCGAGCGCGTTTATTGCAATGGTAGTTTATGGTGCAGCTTCGGCAGGGCTTGCTGCATTAATTCAACCAATCTTTGATGAGGTGCTTCCAAATCGTTCGAATGTAGCTGCCATTGCGGTTGTGATTATTGCAGTCTACGTTATTAAGGGTGTTGGCGCTTATTTGTCCTCATATTTAATGGCTGATGTTGGGCAGCGCGTTGTTCGAGATATTCGCAATTCACTGTTTCGTCACATCCTAGGGCAGTCGGCTAGTTTCTTCGGAGTACGTACCACGGGGAAACTTATGTCGAGAATAGTGAATGACGTTGGGCAAGTACAACATGGCGTATCGCAAACATTAGGAGATCTCTCTCGAGAGTCGCTAGCATTGATAGGCTATGTGTCTCTGCTGTTTTATTACGATGCTCAATTAGCTTTACTGTGTTTAACCGGTGCACCGGTAGTTGTTTATCCGTTAGTTAGATTCGGGCAACGTATTCGTCGTACCACAAGGTGGAGCCAGGAAGCTGTTGAAAAAATTACTCACATTGGCACGGAAGCATTTACCGGCCATCGCATTGTCAAAGCTTTTAGCGCAGAGAGGCGAGAGGCAGAAAAATTTGAACATGCCTCTCAGCATCTTTACCGTACGAATATGAAGGTCACAAGTGTGATCTCGGTACTGCCACCGCTGATGGAGCTGATCGGTGGTATAGCTTTTGCTGGAGCCCTATGGTACGGCAGTCAGGAAATTGCTTCTGGACGGTTAACTACGGGAGAGTTCACAGCCTTTATTGCAGTCCTTTTCTTAATATATGGGCCCGCTAGGAAGCTAAGCAGGGTAAACGCTAATTTACAACAAGCGATTGCAGCATCTGAACGTATCTTTGAAATTATGGATACTCACAGTGAAGTTGTCGATGTGCCAAATGCCTCAGTGTTAGAGCCATTGAACGAAGGAGTAGAGTTTCGAGATGTAGCATTTGCTTATAGGAATGATTCCAATGATGCTACATTGCAGGATGTCAGTTTCACTGTGCCAGTTGGAAAGACGTTGGCGATTGTGGGTCGAAGTGGTGCTGGTAAAACAACGCTGGTTAACTTGCTTCCACGGTTCTATGACGTTTCATCTGGGGTTATATTAATTGATGGACAGAATATTCAAGAAGTGACTCTGGAGTCACTACGATCCCAGATTGGAATCGTAACGCAAGAGACAGTGTTATTTGACGATAGCGTTGCTGCGAATATTGCATTTGGAAGGCCTGGCGCTAGTCAGAAAGAAATTGAGTTAGCTGCACGCGTTGCACGTGCGCATGAATTTATTTCCATGCTTCCAAAAGGGTATGACACTTTCATTGGCGAACGTGGCCAGCTTCTATCTGGTGGCCAGCGTCAACGATTGGCGATTGCTAGGGCACTTCTACGAGACTCGCCATTATTGATTCTCGACGAGGCTACTTCATCGCTAGATTCAGAGTCTGAAATGCTTGTTCAAGATGCACTCTCAGCATTGATGCTTGACAGGACTTGTTTTGTTATCGCGCACCGTCTATCGACTGTTCGAAGAGCAGACATGATTATTGTTCTTGAAGATGGTTGTATCGTTGAGGTTGGTACGCATGATGACCTATTAGCTCATGGTGGACCATATGCAAAGTTGTATGAATTGCAATTTAAAGACGATTCGTCTGATGCAGCTTCGTCTACATCAGAAATTCTGAGGTAGGCGATGATTAAATCCATGACAGGGTTTACCTCAATTACTAATGAAGGTGAGGTCGCTGCAATTGAAGTAACAATCCGAACGGTTAATCATCGTTTTCTTGATCTTCATCTTCGGATTCCAAAATCCATTGCTGAGTTTGAAGCGCGCATTCGAACAATTATTCAGAAATTTATTGCACGAGGTCGTGTGGAAATAACTATCTCATTACAGCAACATCGGCCGACAGTTCCAGTTATTGAATTGCGTGAGGACGTTATCAATGCTTTAGCTAAGGCGCTTGATAAAGCTCGTGATGATGGCCTGATTACAGGAACATTAACGCCAGGAGATTTACTAGGTCTTCCTCAGGCACTGTCCATTCGTGAACAGGATGATCTATTAGATCCATCCAACAAAGACAAACTCACCGATAGCATTGAGAATGTTCTTGTACAAGCATGTCAAGATCTTGATGGAATGCGCGTGCGTGAGGGGGATCAATTACGTTCAGATTTGGAAGCTCATAAACTACGATTGGGAGAACTGATAAAGGAGGTATCTCTAACAGCAGACAGTGGAAGCGACGATCTTAAAAAGCGACTAAATGATCGTATTGTCGAATTGTCATCTGGACTAACGATAGACGAGAGCATGTTAGCTCAAGAGGTAGTACGGTTTGCCCACAGATCGGATATTAGTGAAGAGCTAGTCCGTTTGCGGGCACACTTGGATCATTGGGACGTATTAGCTAATAGTGAAGGCCCCTGTGGTCGTAAACTCGACTTCTTGCTTCAAGAAATGAACCGGGAAGCTAATACAATTGGTGCGAAGGCGGATGGTCTTCAAATATCTGAGTTGGTTATCTCAGTTAAATCTGAATTGGAGCGCATGCGCGAGCAAATCCAGAATGTCGAATAGCCGAGGTCAACTATTTATCGTATCTGCACCGTCTGGTACTGGGAAGACGACTCTTGTTAAGCAGCTTGCTCAAGTAACACCTAAACTTCAAGTTTCTCGGTCTTATACTTCTCGTTCTGCACGGTCAGACGAATGCGATGGCGTGGACTATAATTTTGTGACGCGTGAACGTTTTGATGAGATGGTTCGTTCGGCTGCTTTTTTAGAGTGGACTGAAGTTTTTGGTAATTACTACGGTACATGTGCTGAAGACGTTGAGCGTGTACTTGCGAGTGGTGATGACTTAGTGCTTGTCATTGAAGTACAAGGAGCTAATCAAATTAGAGCTAGAGGTATTTCACATCGTTCTATTTTTATTCTTCCACCATCGGCAGCGATTCTTAAGCAGCGGCTAAGGGGTCGTAGTAAGGACAGTGAAGATCAGATTCGCCGTAGATTTAATACAGCAAGTCAAGAAATAGGCGAGTTGGGCACTTACGATTATTTAATCATTAACGACAATGTCGATCAGAGTGTTGCGCAACTGCAAGCAATTATAGTAAATAAAGAAGCTGAAGAATTTCGAATGGAAGCTATGAAAAAGGTCGCAGATTCAGTGGTTAAGACGTTTTGAAAGGGAGAAGTTTTTAATCAGATGTCTTTAGTTGCACTTGGTGTCACCGGAGGAATTGGGGCTTACAAGGCTGTAGAGATTTGTCGAGGTCTCCAGCAGCAAGGTCATGAGGTGGTAGTGATCATGACCCATACAGCTACTCGTTTCGTGGGCCCGCTAACATTTGAAGCAATCACTCAACGTCCTGTAATAACTTCGCAATGGAAGCCTGGTGCTAATGCGGACATCGAGCACATTTCTATTGCTACTGACATTAAGTTGCTTTTAGTTGCTCCTTGTACAGCCAACATAATCGGTAAATTTGCAAATGGGATCGCTGACGATTTCTTGACTTCGCTTTACCTTGCAACAACTGCTCCTGTCATGATCGCGCCAGCCATGAATACAAACATGTTTTCGCATGCTTCGGTTCGGAAGAACATAGCAACACTGAATAGTCAGGGTGTGAAGTTTGTTGAGCCTGGAGAGGGCTATTTAGCATGTGGCTGGATTGGGAAAGGTCGCCTAGCTGAGCCTGACAAAATTATCAACGAAGTTGCTTCTTTGTTGGCACCTTCTACAAAAACCCTTCGTGGGAAGCGGGTTCTCGTTACAGCAGGACCTACTTACGAAGACATCGATCCAGTACGTTTTCTTGGTAATCGTTCAAGTGGACGGATGGGTTTTGAAATGGCAGCAGAGGCAAAACGACGTGGTGCACATGTAATATTAATCACAGGTCCGTCAACAATTGAGCCAGTTGAAGTTGACATTTTAGAACATGTACGTTCGGCAGCTCAGATGCATGAAGCAGTCCTTAGACTTTCAGTGGACGTGGATGCTGTAGTGATGGCCGCAGCTGTGGCAGATTATACGTTTAAGGCTCCGTCGCGCGAGAAGCTTTTAAAGCAAGATGAAACGATGGTCCTTGAATTAAGTCGGACTGCCGATATCTTGGCTGAGCTAGGCAAAGCTTGGGCCCAGACATCTTCATCAGCACCAGTGTTGGTTGGGTTTTCAGCTGAAACCAATCAAATGATCAAGCATGCGCGAAAGAAACTTCTTTCGAAACAAATTGATCTCATTGTTGCGAATGATATCTCGAAGCCAGATAGTGGGTTTGATGTTGATACCAATGCAGTTACGATTATTGGGGCAGACGGTGAGCAAGAAATCCCTACCCAGCAGAAGAGTGCCATTGCTTCAGTTATTTTTGATCGGATCGAGTCGATACTTCCCACCAAACGTCGCTTGTCTCCAGTAAAAACATAAGGTCTATGACTCGTAACGAGCTAAGGGCCCATCTCGATTTTTTCAGTGAGTTGGGTATCAGTGGTGTTAGTCATGATGTGGAATGGCGAGCACGCAGAGATGGATCTGAACCATTCAAAAACGAAGCACTTAAAAATGCTTCATCTAAAGATGAACTAGGGGCATTAACTAAATCTATTGAGAAGTCAGCGACATCTGGTACGAAGGACGTTCAACTTCCAGGGGAAGCTCTTGTAGTATTGCGGGAAGATCTTGGTGACTGCACTCGATGTAAGCTACACAGCTTAGGGCGTAAAAATATTGTATTTGGTGTCGGCAATCCTGAAGCTGATTTAATGTTCATAGGTGAGGCTCCAGGTAGTGCAGAGGATATCCAAGGCGTGCCATTTGTTGGTAGGGCTGGTCAACTTCTCACAAAGATTATTGAGTCTATTGGATTGGAAAGAGACCAGGTCTATATTGCGAATGTCATAAAATGTCGACCGCCGAATAATCGTAATCCAGAGGCAGATGAAGTTGAGCAATGTCTCCCTTTTTTGTTTGGTCAGATAGATATTATTAAGCCTAGGATTATTGTGGCGCTTGGAAGATTTGCTGCTCAGTCACTGCTGGAGACCTCTGAAACAATAACAAGTCTTCGGGGGCGTGAGCACCAGTGTCGTAGTTCTATCCTTATTGCGACTTACCATCCCGCATATTTACTCAGAAATCCAAGTGCTAAGCGTGATGTGTGGGAAGATATGAAACGTGTTCGCACATTATTGTCAGTTTAGTCTAGCCATCCACGCTTCGTGATTAGTGAGCTCGCATCTAATATCTGTTGCCGTTCCCGTCCCGTTCCTTGACCTGCTGACATACCGGGTTCCAAGTTCCATTAAAGTACCGCCAGTGGGTGCCAGAGTTCGAGTTCCACTCGGATCGCGCACAGTCACTGGTTGTGTTGTTAGTTCCAAAAGTGTTCCTGCACCTACAGTAGAACTTCGTGACCTCACCGCTGTCCTTGATTCAACGCCCTTCCTTCCAACGACCGTGGTAAGCCTTTGTCAGTGGGTGGCTGACTACTACATGACTGGCATTGGAGATGTTATTTCTGTCGCGATGCCACCAGGGGCAAAGAAGAGGATCTCATCTTATAAACTGCAACCTATTACTACTGCAACAGTTGAGGGGCTTGCGATAGTTCACAATACTAAAAATATAGACTTGCGAGGACTTGGTCAGAAACAAATAGTTGCATTGCAATTGCTTTCAGAAAATCCATCTGGAATGTCTTCAGCTGCGTTACGTCAGAAGAGTATTGGTGGAGATGTTGTCAATCGACTTGTGCGTCGCGGTCTTGCAACTATTAGAAAGGAGCCTGAGAATCGAGATCCTTTTCAAGGCACTGAATCGACTTATGACGTGCAGCCGAGCAAAGTACAGACACTGACAAAGGAACAGAGAGCAGTCCTTGCATCCTGTCAAGAACTTGCAGATTTACAGAGTTTCCGCGTAGCTCTTTTGCATGGAGTAACGGGGAGTGGAAAAACAGAAGTGTATTTACGGTTGGCAGAACATGTCCAGAAGTCAGGTCACCAGGTATTGCTTATGGTTCCAGAGATCGCTTTGACATCAGGGATAGCAGCACAGTTTAGAAGCGTTTTTGGTGAACGAGTTGCGATTCAACATAGTGGACTCAGTGACGGTGAACGGCATGACCAATGGCAGCAAATTCGGCATGGGAAAGCCGATATTGTTGTTGGAACGAGATCTTCGGTATTTTGTCCGCTGAGCAAGCTTGGTTTAATCATTGTCGATGAGGAGCATGACAATTCTTACAAGCAAGAAGAGTCGCCACGGTATCACGGTCGAGATGTTGCCATTTTGCGAGGGAGTCGTGCACAGGCTCTGGTGCTCCTTGGGTCAGCAACACCATCGATGGAATCTTATCAACATTGTATAACTGGGAAATATGTTCATCTTCGACTTGACCGGCGGGTACTTGACCGTCCGCTCGCGGATGTTCACATCGTTAACATGCGTGATGAGATGGCCACGCAGGGACCCGATGTAGTGATTAGCCGAGATCTTGAACAAGGAATACGTGCTCGATTAGAACGAAGCGAGCAAGTGCTAGTGTTGCTCAACAGGAGGGGTTATTCAGCAGTCGTCTTTTGCAGGCAGTGCGGTGATGCCTTTGAATGTCCGAATTGTAGTATTTCATTGACTGTTCATCGTGCTCGCACTGGTGGCTGGCGCGCACAGTGTCATTATTGCGATTACTCCATTACTGTTCCAAAGCAATGTAGAAAGTGTTCCGCACCGTACCTTGAGCAAGCTGGATTTGGCACAGAGAGAGTTGAACAAGAGATCGCCTCAATCTTTCCAGAAGCACGAGTCGCTCGTATCGATAGTGACACCATTCGTCGTCGTGGTGTCCTTACAGAGCGGCTAACAAGCTTTGCTCGAGGAGAGCTTGACATCATTGTTGGCACACAAATGATTGCTAAAGGACATGACTACCCACGTGTGACTCTCGTAGGAGTTATATCTGCGGATGTAGGTCTTGGGCTAGCTGATTTTCGTGCCTCTGAGCGTGCGTTTCAGCTTTTGACTCAAGTAGCTGGACGTGCCGGTCGAGGTGAACGGATAGGTGAAACTATTGTGCAGACGCTCTACCCGGACCATTACAGTATTGCTCTTGCCCGGCAGCAGGACTATTCAGCATTTTTTAAACACGAAGTAGTCTTTCGTCGTGGGATGCGCTATCCACCATTCTATGCATTGATTAACATCATTGTTCATGGGCGCACGCTCTCAGCATCTTTTGAAACAGCTAAGATGATTGCTCAAAAATTATCACTTGTTTCGACTGATGGACAATTCTCTGTGCTTGGTCCTGCACCAGCACCAATCGTACGGATTCGCGGGCAACACCGAGTCCAACTATTCTTAAAAGGCACACACCGGACCTTGATGCGTAAGGCTCTTGAGCGTGTGTTAGCTGAGATGCCGAAAGTACGCAAGCGCATTACCGTAGACGTTGACCCAGTCTCTGTTCTCTAATCAGAACAATTTTTTAAAGTAGTGAAACTGGTTACATGGATTGGATCGGCGACGGCGTGAAACAAAGGATAAACATTACTAATGCAAAGATAGCAAGGTATATTCGATTCCGGTCAAGTGGCACATCTTCGTCTGTTGTACGAGGGTGATGCAGTCCAAATGCGAGAAGCATGCCAATCGTTATGAACGTCCAAATTGCCCACGATGAAGAAACGAAGCTTAGACCTATAAGACAAAACACCATCAGGAGTGTAAGAGCTGAGGATCGACGTCCTAGTACTGTGTATGAAATGTGACCTCCATCAAGTTGTCCAATTGGGAATAAATTTAAGGCTGTTGCTAAAAGTCCAAACCAAGCAGCGAATGCCATGGGATGCATATTAATGGTGTAGCCAGGAGGTAACGCTCCCCATTCAAGCCATATGACAAATTGAAAAAGCAATGGCTCACCGAGTTCTATCAGGTTCTCAGCACCAATAGGAATTTCTGTAGCTCTTGACATGCCAATGCCGAGGAGTAGGACTGGAATAGCAATTACAAAACCGGCAATAGGACCTGCAATACCAATATCGAATAGCTGTTGTTTCGTGGGAATTGGTTGTCTGATTCTGATGAAAGCTCCGAGAGTTCCAGTTAACGGTATTGGGGCTGGCAGGAAATAGGGAAGCGAGGTATCCACGTTGTAGTATCTACAGGTCAGATAATGTCCCATCTCGTGTGCGCCAAGAATTGCGAGGATTGGCAGGCTGTACCAGAGACCGTTTAGATAAATCTCAGTAGTTGTTAAATCTATTGCATTGCTTCCAAAGTTCTGGATAAAACCAAGATAGTGACATCCTCCAGCCATGGTTGTTGTAATGAGGGTGACAATGAAGAGGGCTAGGTACTTCCATCTTCGATCATGTTGTTGCCGATGCGACAACAGTGCTTTTTCTGGTTCCTGATTGTTCGGGATTTGATGGATTAAGTCTCTGGATTCAGAGTCGGAAGTGTTGGAATTCACAGATACTGCAAGCAAGGAGTCCGTGTTGGCTATATTAAATCAGTAAAGCACCAAACCAGTACTCGTCAGTCTTAGCCCAGATTTTGCAGGTCCTTACCAGGTTTAAAACGTATTGTTCGACCGGGAGGAATACGTACTTCTTTTCCTGTGCGTGGATTACGGCCGATTCCGCGTTTTCGGGGTTTGACCTGGAATACACCAAAACCCCGAAGTTCAATGCGGTCACCCCGTTGCATCGAGAGACGCATTGCATCTAAGACAGCATCCACCGCCACTTCAGCCTTCACCTTAGTGATTTCGGCAATTCTCGAAACCTCATTGACGATGTCTACCTTGATCATTCTGTTATCCTTTTTAATACCTGTAACTACTATAAAAAGAGCAACTTACGCTGTCAAGGCGACACGATAATTTTGATTTCAAGAACCGGTCTCGACTTGTGACTGCAAATCGAGCCATAGTCAGAGTTGCCTCTATGCCAAAAACTTTGTCTTCGGTTGTCCTTGTTGGACGGCCAAATGTCGGTAAATCAACTCTTTTCAATAGGTTAACACAGTCTCGCCGAGCCATTGTAACCGAGATTCCTGGTACTACTAGAGATGTGATTACCCATCCGGTTGAATGGCAGGGTGCTCGATTTGAGCTGATTGATACAGGGGGAATGTTTGGTGCTAGTCAGGACCCATTGCATCAACTTGTGTTAGAGCGTGGCCAACGAGCAATTAAGGATGCGGAATTATTAATCCTGGTTGTAGATGGTCGAGAAGGTCTGGTACCGGCTGATGTAGAGATTGCCGAGGTTATTAGAAAAGCCAATATTCCGACGTTACTAGCGATTAACAAAACGGATGATCACCGATCACGAGCTGGCGTCATGGAGTTGTACCAACTTGGATTTGATCCAGTCTTTGAAGTCTCTGCTGAGCATGGAGAAGGTATTGGGGAGTTGTTAGATGCCATTACTGAGCGGACGGCTCATGTTAGTTCTGGAGATGAAGAGACCGCACACGAGCAATCAGAGCTTGCTGTTGCTATCGTAGGTCGACCAAATGCCGGGAAATCTTCGCTAGTAAATCGATTGCTACGAGAGGAGCGGATGCTAGTTAGTGACATGCCTGGTACAACTAGAGATGCTGTTGATACTCTCCTCACTTGGCATCGGCGCACCTTTCGTATTGTTGATACCGCAGGCATTCGGCGGCCTGGCCGGGTGAGGAAAGGCGGGAAACCCGAGGAGGTTAGCGTGTTGCTTGCACGTCGGGCGATTGAGCGTACGGATGTTGTAGTGTTAGTCGTTGATGCTGCAGCAGGGGCGACCGATCAGGATGGGGCTATTGCTGGAGAGGCTGAGCGTGCTGGCAGTGGTGTCATTATTGCTGCAAATAAGTGGGATTTAATGAAATCGTCTGGTGCTAGTTCGGAGGAATTTGATGAAAATCTGAGGCGGCAGTTGAAGTTTCTTGAGTATGCGCCGTTACTTCACATTTCTGCTGAAACAGGGGAGCGGACCTCACGTCTTTTTGAGGCGATTGATCGTGTGGCAGGTAATTGTAGGAAACGCATTTCAACACCAGCGCTCAATCAGTTCTTGGCTCAGGTAACGGCTCAACACCCGCCAGTGAGCCCTGGTCAACG
>DDZV01000024.1:0-33437 GCA_002346475.1 Acidobacteria bacterium UBA2999
GTGGACCGCACACCGGTTGCGACCTGGACACCTGCTACAACGGCACCATCGAGAATAGATGTGTAAGACCCATCTGAAATACCAGTTTGAACCATCACGCGCGACAACTGCCCGTCCGCAACGACCCACAAAGTCGACCCCGTAGATGACTGGCTCGCCGACCTCTGCGGCTGTGTAAGACCTGGCATCCGTGGTCTACCATCACGACGCGCCTGTTGAAACTGTTGTCGTAAACGTTGACGTTCGTCCACCGACATCTGCTTGATACGTGCACGCATTTGTTCTCGTTGCTGAGGACCCATTTGTGACGGAAAGAACGGCGCATCCTCCAAGGACGCATTTAACTCGCCACTTTGCTGTACCTCAACAACCTCAATGGCACTTTTTGCATCAACAACTGGATCCCTTTGCACAACAGCTTGTGGCTCGGAACCTGCTATCTCACGTCCACCAGGCACTGGTTGCCCTAACGCAGCAAATACTTCTGGGGAGGGGTTATATCGCAAGGCCCCATTGGGTATACGTAACACATTGTTTGCACGAGCAATTTCAACAGTAACCATCGCAGTCATACCCGGTTTCAGTATTAGCGCGGGATTCGGCACATTGATAATCGTGACGTAACTCACCACGTTCTGCGTAACAACAGGTTCCAATCGCACCTGTGACACGGTACCTGTAAAAGTTTCATTTGGATAGGCATCTACACGGAAGGTCACCGACTGACCCGGTTGAATCCGTCCAATATCAGACTCGTCTACGTTTGCATTAACTTGCATCTCTGCAAGGTCTTGGGCTAACACATAGAGAGTCGGAGCATTCATGCTCGCAGCCACAGTCTGCCCTACATCGACACTTCGAGAAATTACAATGCCGTCAATTGGCGCGCGAATAATTGTGTGCCCGAGGCTCACTTCACTCTGATTAAGCGAAGCACGCACCTGCGTCATCTGTGCTTCTGCTGCCCGCAGTGCTGACTGAGCTAAACGAGCATTAATCTGCGCAGTCTCAAGCTCTGCATCCTGTATTAGCCCTTGCTCTGAAAGATCTTGGGAACGCGTTAATTTGAGCGCTGTATCCTCCACCTGCACTTTGGCTCGTTCGAGTTCAGCCTCTTGTCGTACCAGTGTTGCGCGGGCTTGCTCGACCTGCGTCTCAAAAAGTGAAGGCTCAAGCTCTGCAATGATTTGACCTCGGCGAACATTAGTATTGAAGTCAGCGTGCAGAGCTTTGATTGCCCCTGAGACTTGCGTGCCAACCTGGACAGTCGTCACCGCCTGAAGCGTGCCAGTTGTCTCAACGGTGTCAATGACGTTTCCCTGCGTGACCTGCGCCAAAGTAAAAGTAGGCCCAGATTCGGCTACCCCTGTGCCAAAATAGAAGTAAGTCCAGGTAGCCCCAACTCCTACTACAACTAGAAGAACAAGAGCGAATCGTTTAGTCATAAGTTTGATCTCTCTGTCTATTTTGACGTCATACAACATATAACTGTTCAAGAATAAATGTGAAAAATCTATGACGAGGCCAAGTACAGCTAACGAACACGTATAAAAAGGCTTACGATCAGGCTATGGACGGCAAAGAATCGACTAAACCAACCGTTTTAGTGGTCGAGGATGAAAAGAATATCCGTTTTAACAATATTTGATAGGCTCTCAATAAGGAGGGCATAGTGGGATTGATCAAGCGGGTCGCTCGTGTGGTAGGTCGATTACTACTAATGGTAGTTATTTTTGGCGCTGGATGGCTCTTTGCCAGGGTTGGCATCGGCACTGCTATTGAACCAAGCTCGCTTACCGAACTTGAAACCCAATTTCGGACACGCATGCAGAACACTTCTCTCATCGGCCAATTCACAGTGGATGGCTATGAGAATCCTGGAGGAATGTCAGACAGGTACGACATCTCTGGAGTGGAAAAAATCGGTGACGATCGCTGGCGTTTTGACGTCCGTATGCGACATGGCAATGTCGATGTAACGCTCCCAGTAGCAGTACCCATGGTTTGGGTTGGTGATACACCCATCATTATGATGAGCGACTTCAATATTCCAGGAATTGGAGCATTCACGTCACGTGTGTTTTTTCACGGCGCTCGATATGCAGGAACGTGGGAAAGTAGTGCAGCTGGTGTCGGTGGCTTAATGTATGGTTCTATTGAATCTGCTGACGATACGGACCCTGATGAGTCAAACGCTGACGAGACCCCCGAATGACAGAAAAGCACCAAATTAAACCACAGGAGCAATTAGATAATGCCCATCTATGAATTCAAGTGTCAAGCGTGCGCTCACACGTTTGAAGAACTAATTCTTCCGTGGAAAGAGAACGCCGAACGTACGCCTGTCTGTCCTTCATGCCAAGCCAAGGATGTCGAAAAAGTACTTTCAGTTTTTGCAGTAAAGACCGATGCAACCCGACAGTCAAATCTAAACACGGCACGCAAGGCAGCCAGAAAAATAAAACAAGAAAAAGATACGGAAGAACAGAAGCAGATCATGGAACATGCTTCTGAACATCACTAAATCTCTGGACACCGAGCGTCCCGCGCTATGTTAGTAGAGGCTTCGTGATTCCTCTATTTGACTCGTTACAATCAACAACGAATCCGTTTGCATAAAAACCCCAGAGTTAGCAGTCCAATACTAAAAAATTGTTTTGAAAAAACCTACGATTGAGATATCGCCACGCACGTAAACTGTAAAATCGTTCCCGTTGTAATACCAGTCGCTGCAAAATGGACAACTGCTTGACCATCTTGGCGTTCGTGATGACAATAAATTAACTAATTGAAACCACAGATTATATTGTGATGATTCCTAAACCTGCTAACCAGGGTCCGTGCATCAACGGCAAGTTCCTCGACGTTGGCGGTCAACGTTTTTTGATTAGAGGCGTAACGTACGGAACGTTTGCACCTGATACTGCTGGCAGGCAGTTCCCACCACCAACACAAATTTCTGAAGACTTCGCTCAGATGGCGCAAGCCGGTTTTAACACCGTACGTACATACACAGTACCAGATACGACACTCCTTGACCTGGCTGCACAACATGAACTTCGTGTAATCATCGGAATGCCATGGCCACAGGAGGGAGCGTTTCTCGATAATCGCCAACTTGTAAAGCAAATCCGTGGGGGTACTGCTTCCACGGTGAGACAACTAGCCTCTCACTCTGCTGTGTTGCTATTTGCAGTTGGGAACGAGATTCCTCCCGGCGTTGTACGCTGGCATGGACAGTCTCGAATGGAGAACTTTCTGCACACGCTCTACCAAGATCTTAAATCTAGTGCACCTCACGCCTTGTTGACCTATGTCAACTTCCCACCAACTGAGTATCTTGACGTCGATTGCTACGACATCTGCGCGTTCAATGTGTACTTACACCAGGAATCTAACTTGCGCGCGTATCTCGCACACTTGCAGCACGTCGCTGGTAATCGACCTCTGCTTCTCGCCGAAGCAGGCGCTGACAGCTTCCGTGAAGGTCTGGACGGACAGGCACAACTCACTTCGATGCAAGTACAAGCTGCCTTTGAAGAAGGAGCTTGTGGCGCAGTGACCTTTGCTTGGACCGACGAGTGGTGGCGCGGTGGACAAAATGTGGAGGACTGGGCATTCGGACTCGTGGACACCAAACGCCAACCCAAGCCAGCACTTGCGACAGTTACACAAACAATGGCTGAAAGCCCTTTTTCCGGTGAACAACGTGCCAGCTGGCCAAAAGTTTCGGTGGTTGTTTGTGCATTTAATGCCGCCGATACAATCGATGATTGCTTGGCCTCTCTCGACGCACTTACGTACCCAAAAACCGAGATTCTCTTAATTGACGACGGCTCGCGTGACAACACAGCCGTAATTGCACAGCAACACCCCAAGGTACGTGTCATTAGTGTGCCCAACGGTGGTCTTAGCAATGCACGCAATATTGGCCTTGCTGAAGCAACAGGCGAGATTATTGCTTACACCGATGCAGATGTACAAGTTGACCCGGACTGGTTAACGTACCTAATTCAACCCTTGGTAACTTCTAACGCTGCCGGTACTGGAGGACCCAATCTGGTACCACATGACGATCCCTGGATAGCACAGTGCGTCGCGCGTAGTCCAGGTGGACCCACACATGTTCTGTTGGACGACCGTGTCGCCGAACATGTGCCTGGTTGCAATATGGCATTTCGACGAGATGCCCTTCTCTCTATTGGCGGCTTTAATTCCGTTTATCTGCGTGCCGGAGATGATGTCGATATTTGCTGGCGCCTACAGGCCAAAGGATTACAGATTCACTTCTCACCATCTGCACTCGTCTGGCACCATCATCGCTCAACAATCAGAGAGTACTGGCGTCAACAAGTTGGTTATGGGGAAGGCGAAGCCTGGCTTGAGGTACATCACCCAGAGAAGTTTATTGGAGGACAAGCCCTGTGGCATGGGCACATCTATAGTCCCCTACCCTTTGTGCGTGCGTTCTCAAAACAGCGAGTTAACACAGGAACCTGGGGAACTGCTGCGTTTCCATCCATCTACCACACCAATGTAAATGCAGTGAAATTTCTTCCCCATAATCCAGGATGGATGGCAGGGTCTTTGGTATTGCTACTTGGTAGTGCCATTAGTCTATTGACGCCTTTGACGAATTTGTCTTGGTTGTTACTTGCCCTGGGAACACTTGGATGGACTACAACGATTCTCCAGTGCATGAACTTTGCTAAACATTCTGATCTCAAAGATTTGCCACAAATTAGTAAAAGTCCTAAGAAGAGCCGCTTAACTTACCAGGCACTTATTGCATTCCTCCACCTGCTACAGCCACTTGCCCGTCTGCGTGGCCGAATTCAGGGAATATCATCGCTACCACAGGTTCCACGCCAGGAATATGTCACTCGTCAACCATGGAAACCACCTTTACCAGTCCCTCGAAACGCACGCGTGTCAGGACATCTACTCGCAGGTGGTCGTAACGAACGTTCCTTTTGGAGCGAAGCACAAACAACACACACCAAACTTCTGACAGAGCTAGTAGGCATCCTACGCGCTTCTCGTCCGGCGAAGTTTATCAACGTCGATGACGGCTGGCATGCAGACCGGGATTGCAGTCTAGCAATTGGACGTTGGGGATGGTTATATGTGCGGGTACTCCTTGAAGAACATGCAAAAGGACAGTGCCTGTTTCGTGTTGGTACGCGTCTCAAACTGAATATCTTTGGTATCGGCATGATTCTGGCACTAGGCCTACTAATATACGGAGGGATCAGTGCAACTGTTGTGCTGCAGTGGCCTTCGTTCAGTGTAGGAGCCATAGTAACAACCGTAGTGATTGGCAGCGTTATCAGAGGAGTTTGGCAAACAATACGTACGGTCGCACTGCTTGATCGTGCGCTAGAGAATGTTGCGATGAACGCTGGAATGTATCCTTTGACAAACTCGCATGGCACACGATCCCGCACCTGGTTCCGCCAGCAGTCAACAGAAGGATCCAAGATAAACCAGACAACCTCTCCCATTCATTCCAGTCGACAGGCAACCTAACGTGGTGCTCTGGACACTGTCATTTCTCCGGAACTACCGTGGACGTGCCATCGCAATAATAATCCTGGCCACAGTTGAAATCTTATTCGGTGTTCTAGCACCTTGGCCTTTAAAAATTATTGTCGACAATGTTTTAAGTGGTCACCCATTACCTGGTCCACTAGAAATATTTGTTCAATCACTGATCGGCTCAAGTGCCATTGCCTTACTCGTACTCGTGGCCGCAACAGGACTCCTTTTGCAACTTGCTGGAGAGATTGCTTTAATGTTCCATACGCAACTCCAGGTCAATATGGGACAGCGTATTGTTTACGACCTACGTGCGAGACTTCTTAAACAACTGCAAGCCCTACCACTTGGCCATCATGTCAAGACAACAACAAGCGATTCCGTCTACCGGCTTGATGCAGACGCATACTGCGTTAACGACCTTGTAATGGGCGGCGTGTTTCCACTCGCCATGTCTGCCCTCAAACTTTCAGTTATGTTTATCATCCTGGTACAACTCGATCCAACTTTGGCACTCTTATCGCTAACAGTGGCACCATTTCTCTATATCAGTTTGCGTTACTACTCACGCCAAATGATTGATCGAGCTGAGCGCGTAAAAATGCGCGAGGCAACATTGCTTGAACGAGCTTACGAAATTTTGTCAGCAGTAAAAGTAATTAAAAGTTTCGCTCGAGAACAATACGAGTCTGGACGATTTAGCCAATCAGGCACTTCCACAATGGAGGCACGCCTCCGTCTTACATGGCAGGAATCACTCTTCTCAGTCACAGTAAGTACTATCACCCTGGCTGGAACAGCGCTTATCCTCGTGGTGGGTGGCATGCACGTTCTCAGTGGTGAATTGACCACTGGTGGTCTGCTTGTTGTGATTGCATACTTAGCAGCCGTCTACAATCCACTCTCATCAATTGCGCACACCGTGGGTGCCCTGCAACAAGCTATCGTGAGTGCTAACCGTGTCCAGGATATTCTGTCCCTTACACCAGAAGTGCTAGATGCACCTGAGGCACTCGATGCGTCCTCAATCACTGGAACCGTGTGCTTTGATGACGTGGAGTTTGCGTACGAACCCAACCAACCGGTATTAGATGGAGTAAGTTTCACAGCCAACCCTGGTGAATTAGTAGCTCTCGTTGGTCTCACTGGTGCGGGAAAAACAAGTTTGGTGAACTTGATTCCACGATTCTTTGAGTCAACACGCGGTCATGTACTTATCGACAATGTGAATGTGTCACATTATTCGTTACGATCACTACGCGAACAAATAGCAATGGTTCCTCAGGAAACCGTGCTATTCAGCGATACGATTGCTAACAATATTCGGTACGGTCGTCTGGACGCAACTGAAGCAGAAGTAGAAGTAGCAGCCCGTACAGCTAATATTCATACATTTATCAAAAGCCTGCCACATGGGTATCAAACACCTGTCGCAGAAGCAGGAGCAACATTGTCCGGTGGTGAACGTCAACGCCTTGGTATTGCCCGTGCGTTACTGAAGCGTGCACCAATCCTGGTTCTTGATGAACCCACTTCAGCCCTAGATGCCATCTCAGAAGCTGCAATCTTTGATGCCCTACGGGGACTACGAAAAAACAGAACAATTCTGGTCATAGCACATCGCCTATCGACGATCCGTGATGCTACACGTATCCTCGTATTGCACGAAGGAAAGCTCATCGCACAAGGCTCACACGATGAATTGCTCACGTCGAACACTTTGTATCGGCGTATGTGTGCGCGCCTTTCGGTGGGACGCTCGCTTGATGACCCAGAATCGGTTGATGAAATCATGCAAACGTTACTGTGAAAATCCTACTTGCCGGTATTATCGCCAGGCATCCTTTTGGAGGGGTAACGTGGTGTTCGCTGATGTACCTCTTAGGCTTACGAGCACTCGGGCACGAAGTCTTTTATGTCGAGGACACAGGGGAATGTATTTACGACCCACAGAAAAATGCACTCTCACTCGAACCCTCGTACGGTGTTGATTATATTCAACGCACTCTTGAAACATTCGGCCTTGGTAATCGTTGGAGCTTCATTAACTACGACGGGGCTTACTACGGTGCGACACGGGACACTATAAAAGAGTACTGTGCGGATGCCGACCTCTTCATTAATTTATCTGGCGGTGCCTGGTTCTGGCGTGACGAGTACATGCAAATCCCTAAACGAATATTCATAGACTCAGATCCTGTTTTTACACAGCTTGCAATTGCGAAAGCGGACCCCTCGTACGTTAAATTCTTTACCCAGTTCGATCATTTATTCACCTTCGGAGCAAATATAGGTACGTCGTTCTCAGATGTCCCCACGAGTGGGTTCACCTGGCATAAAACTTGGCAACCTGTAGTTACTGAACTATGGCAGACAACAGCACCACCTATCCGTGACCAATTCACAACAGTGATGACCTGGAAAACTGAGAGCTTTACTGAGGTGGACGGTAATAAAGATCGTGAATTCCTGAAATTTATCGACCTGCCAGCACAAACGTCACAACACCTCGAACTGGCTGTGAACGGACCACATCAATTACTTCAAAAGCATGGGTGGTTAACAATTGATGCTATGTCTATTTCACTCTCACCCTGGGACTATCGAGATTTTATTCAAAACTCAAAAGCCGAATTTGGTGTAGCCAAACACGCCTATGTCATTCATCGGTCAGGCTGGTTCAGTGATCGAACCGAGTGTTATTTGGCTGCTGGCCGACCAGTGCTCGTCCAAGATACCGGCTGGAGCAAACATCTACCAATAGGAACTGGGTTACTTGGATTTTCAACACTTGAAGAAGCGCTCAATGGTTTGAACGAGCTTGAACACAACTACACCAAACATGCTAAAGCTGCCAAGGAAATTGCGCGCGACTATTTTGACGCATCACACGTATTGCCTGCATTAATCGAAAGAGCGTCTGTGTAATGAACCCACTTCGTATTGCCTTAGTCGCACCAGTTGCTACATCAGTACCACCAGTTCGATCGGGATCAATCGAAACGGTAACAGCTCTATTAAGTGACGGTCTCGTCGCACATGGTCACGATGTCACCCTCTTTGCAACAGCACAATCAGTGACAAATGCGAAATTGCATGTCAGCTTTCCACGTGGTTACGGCGATGATTCCTCAATCTGGCCTTGGGAACTCTGCGAATTGTTTAACCTGGCTGCAGCTGTCGAACGTGCAAGTGATTTTGACGTAATCCACTGCCAAGCCGAATACGCTCCAATGTCCCTCTCCTTTAGTCGTGTATCACCAGTACCCTTAGTCCAAACCGTACACTATCTCCCAGCACTGGAAGAGGTGAAACTTTGGTCACGTTATCCCAACGCACCATTCATTGCTGTCTCACATGAACAAACACAACAACTAACGGGCCTTAATGTCATTGCAACGATCCCACATGCCGTTGACACCGCGAAATTCTTATATCAAGGAACCCCTGATGACTATCTTCTATTCCTTGGGCGTTTCATGAAAAGAAAGGGTGTCCTGGAATCAATAGAAGTGGCGAAACGTACTGGTATGCGCCTAATGCTTGCTGCTGCTGCCAACGATTATTATCGTGATGTTGTGGCACCACTCGTGGACCAGAAACAAATTGTGTACGTCGGCGAGGTTGACCAGGCCGCTAAAATCGATCTTCTTCGCGGTGCGCGGGCACTTTTATACCCCGTACAAACAGGCGAACCCTTTGGCTTAGTCCTAGCTGAAGCCATGGTGTGCGGTACTCCAGTCGCAGCCCTTGACCAGGGAGCCGTTCATGAAGTCGTAGACAACGGCGTAACCGGTATGATTTTTCAATCACTCGACGAACTAGTTAACGAGCTCGGACAAGTTCTAGCTCTAGACCGCCTGACAGTCAGCCGGCAGGCCTGCGAACGATTTAACATCGACAACATGGTTAAGGCTCATATTGATGCGTACTCCCAGCTTCGTAAAGTAACAATCGCTCACAATGAGATTAGAGACTGACAATTTAACTTCGTATTCGCTTCTTGCAGTTTTTGCCCATCCCGATGATGAATCATTGGCATGTGGTGGACTCCTAGCATGGTGTGCAGATCGTGGGGCACGTGTTGCCCTGCTCTGTGCTACTCACGGTGAGCAAGGTCCCAACCGGAGTGGAAATAACAAAACACCTGCTCAACTGGGGTCAACACGGGCACGTGAACTCAAGCAAGCTGCAAAAGTGCTAGGCCTGTCTGATGTCGTTCTTCTTGATTATCCAGATGGTTCCTTGAAATGGTCTGATACAAATCCTCTCAAGGAACAGATTGTTGACGCCATCCAAAAGTTTCGTCCGGATATCGTTATTACATTTGGGAGAGACGGCCTCTACTGGCATCCGGACCACATTGCTATCCATGAGAGCACGACAGCAGCTTGCGCTACCATGGGTACTAAGGCGCCAGCGCTCTATTACGTAACTATGCCCCCTGATTGCGTGAAAACCCTTGTGGACACGATCAGCAGTCGTCCCGCCGCCCATGCGCTGTCCAAAGAATTCTGCGGGATTAGTGATTTAAACGCTTTTGGTGCACAGGCACCCCACCCAACCCTCGTTCTGAATGTCGGTTGTTTCGCGATCCAAAAACTTTCGGCTCTTCGTTGTCATCAAACACAAGTCGCTGGGAGTGTGCTCATGCATATGACTGATCGTGATGCTGAAGAACTCTTTAGTATTGAGCACTTTCATCGCTCTATAATTGGACAGACTCATAACACGTTCCTCGAGTCCCTGCCGTCTAGGCCAAACAAATAAAAATCCGTGCGCCACGATCTCCTGACACTACTACGTTGCCCCTTCTGCGGAACTCAACCATCACTTATAAACAATAACTCTCTTGTACAGGAAAGTAATCATGTTGAGTCTGGTGTCCTCGGTTGTGCATGCTGTGCATTTCCTGTTGTCGCTGGTATCCCAGTGATGGTAACGAATGAGACCACCACAAAAGCCATGCACGAATTGGAAGCAGGCCATCCAGAAGCGGCGTTTCTCAGTCTTCTTGAACTTGATAAAACACGTACAACTGCCTTTCGTAAATTACTGCAACAAGACAAGCCAATCACTTATCGACAAGCTGTGGATATTCTTAGTTCTGACGAAGAGGGAACTTATTTCTTTTATCGATTTACAGATCCAACTTATCTACTTGCAAAAGCTCTTCTAGAAACTATCAGTCAAGAATCTCCACTGACGGCGGGAATGACGTTAGATCTTTGTGGAGGATCTGGGCACCTTACACGAGTCATGACAAGTTCCAAGCCAACTAAGGGTGTTGTCCTGGCCGACAAAGCATTCTGGAAACTCTGGCTTGCCACACATTTTGTAGCACCTGAGTGTAATCCGGTTTGCTGTGATGCCAATCAGCCCTTACCTTTTCCACGAGAAACATTCTCAATGGTCACCCTATCAGACGCATTCTCGTACATCTGGCAAAAACGTCTTCTCTCAGAGGAGATGATGCGAATCTGTGAACCTGCAGGCGCCATCGTGATTCCACATGTACATAACGCGCTCGGTGAAAATTTTTCGGCTGGGCTTCCTCTCGAACCGGCTGCCTATCAAGAGCTTCTGTCCCCTTGCAATCCCCACTTATTCAGTGACAGGACATTGCTAAATGATTTCTTGAAGTGCAACACACTCGATCTGAAACGAAATCTCACTCCAGAAACGATAGGTCGCGAACCATCACTAACAATAGTGGCTACACAACAGCAGTCTCTATTCCGTGAATACTCGCTTACTCAAACTGATGCAGTGACTGGCAGCTTGCAAGTGAACCCGCTGTACCGTGTAACCCGGCAGGGAAACACGTCAGTGCTTACGCTTACTTTCCCTACACCGGAATATGAAGAAGAGTTTCGCGCGTGCCAGCAGTACCTGAAGGACACAGTAACGGTTAATGCAGACTTGACAAACCCAATCTCGCTGGAGGAGCTTGGATCAGACGCCAAAGATTTGATGCGTCGTTACATCCTGATTGATGCACCACCACATTATTACTAATATCCGTTTGATCCGCGTGGGTGGCCCGTTTGGATCACGTTATGTAACCTTAGGTGGCTTATTCTCTGCTGGTATAAATTCGGACTAGCAAGAAGATGATGACACATAACAAAATGGACAACAGCATAGACTTCGTGAGCATTGGTGATCCCCTTTTTGATTCACGTTCTTAAGCTGACTCTTTGACACGAAGAGTTCACTGTCTCGTCAAACACGCAAAGCAGTCAGTAATTAATCCCTGTCACCGAAAGCGTCAAGCAGGATCGGCAACAGTCTATGCATCGATCCCAAAGTTGGATGTGCCGGAGCAAGTCCCGGCTGAAAACCATGTTGCTCTAAGCGATCTAGTAGAGCACGTCGACTCGCGATCACGTGAACTGGAACATCCCAGGAAACATCCGATCCGCTCACGAGAGCTGGTGGTTGATGGTCACCGATCAACACTATGACAAAGTCACGATCAGAACGTAATTGCAAATACCCACCCAGTGATTGGTAAAGATATTCAAGAGCCTGCACATATCCAGGTCCAAGGTTTAGCCAATCAGCCCACTGTGCCCAAGCGCGATCAAGATCCACGGTATCGTACGGCTTTGCCGTCAGAATTCTTTTCCAATCTGATTGATAAGGTGGTGTTGGAATAAATGGAGTGTGCGTGCTGATTGTCGGAAAAAACACAAACGCTGGCTGGTGCGGCTGCTGAGCATAGACGAGGGCATCCATTCGAGCTAGCGCAAATTGATCGGTAATATCCCACCAGCCAAATGGTGGACCCTGATACCCAAGCTGTTTAGACCCATAAACCTCGTCAAACCCATAGAAACTCCCGTCTGGCCATTCACGTTGTAATCCTGGCATGATCGCCATCGTTCGGTACCCATGACGTGAAAAAGTCGTCACCATGGTGTCACGCGATTGCGCCATCAGGCGCATGTTTGTTTGTTGATCTCTTACCTCTGTCCCAGACAACAAACTAATGTGTGCTAACCACGATTCCCCTCCGAAAGTTGTTGATTCGACAAATGCAGAAGCTACTGCACGACCAGTAGTATCGATGTCGTTTTCAAGACGCTTGCGACTCTCGGAAAGCGCCTCCACAAATACCTGTTGATCCCAACTGACTGCACCATAAGATTCGACAAAAATAATAAACACATCCGCACCAGTGACACGATCAAGTTTGGAAGACACAGTCGCTGGCGGCGGAAGAGCACGGACGCCAGCTCCAGTCATCTCGTAGGCAAAGCTAGTTACTTGCTGAAAGTAGGCGTGCGTAACTGGTGCTGCAAATCGCGGTGCCAAAGAAACATGAACATTAAACATTTGTGCCGTTGCAAGAATTATTCCTGCCATTGCCGTTACACCTACAGTACGTCGTACAATCGCCATGTGTAAGGAATCGATTACACAAAGAAACATCAAGCGAGCAGCTAAGTAAATCAACAGCGGGACAATAATTACGGTTGCAATGGTGAGCGCTACAAGCCATGACTCCGCAACCGTGGCCAGCATAGCGCTAATAGCTGGGAGATGCCGTGCATCCCAGTACAAATTAAGATCGCGACCATAGAGGGAAGGCACAGTCACATCGACATACCTCCCAAGCACTAGAAAAACCCACAACAGGGCTAACCAGTGCTGTGTCGACCGCGAGAACCCACTTCGCTTCCAGTACACTGCTAAAAGAACAACCACAACTATCAACAGTTCAACTGAAACTAATGAACTCAAGCGCACGCCAAGAGTAGGCCAAACATTTTCAAATGTTAGTGAAGCATTAAGACACAGTGCTGAAATAACTAGCAGGATTCCACGGAACCAAAACCTTTGAAAGTGCATACTAATCCAGCTGAACAGAGTATTAGTTTTCATGAATCTAGAATGTTTATCATTTGACCGTACTACTAGAGTGTGGAAGGTGTCCCTGCCCGTACCACAAGCGTTTAATATCAATAGCAAATGACCATGAGAGCACAACCAGTGTTATAGCTGTAACGATAGCGCTCAATGGAAAACTGACAATCGGAGCAAGTGCCACACATAAGCCCACAACTTGTATAACACAGACCGTACGTCCGCGAAGTGTTGGCCGCAATGGCTGCGCCAGCCAGGGTAGCAACCACCCTGTTACGACGAAGCTATATCGCATCAATCCACACAAGAGAACCCAGATGCCCGCTTTACCGTACTGCCACACAAGAACTGACATGCTCAAAATGAGCAGGGCATCAATTTCCATGTCAAATCGAGCACCAAAATCACTCGCCATCTTAGTACGCCTAGCGAGCCAACCGTCTAAAGCATCAAAAATAGCAATGATGGCGGCTAGTAAAACTGCAGACCATGCCAAACGTGGTATCACAGGTTGATTGACAAGTCCGACTAATAAGGCCAGAAGTGCAGCTCGACCAACGGTAACGTAATTAGCAGAGCCAAGACGACCAAAGGGATGGTGTCTACTGACATAGATAGCAGCAATTGCCATCATTACGAAAAATACGATCCCTGCATGTATTGGGTAAAAGTCGTTGACCCAGGGGCGTACCTGCCAGGCAATACCGGTTACCGCCAGGCAACCAACTACACTCGCAAGGACAACACGCATCCGAAGTAGTGCGCCAGAAAACCAATATATACGAGTCATTATTGGAAACATCGAATCAAAGCATTGTAACGGGACCCGTATCGCAACAAAATGGTCAACTATGGCTGACCATGTTAGAGCATTTTGGGTCACGAAACCTGGTCACGGTGAAATCCGCACAGAAGAATTGCCCCCGCTGGGAAAAGAAGACCTAGTTATCCGTGCACTTTTTAGTGGAATAAGTCGAGGCACAGAGTCTCTTGTGTTCCATGGGCAGGTCCCACACAGTGAACGGACACGCATGAGGGCTCCATTTCAAGTAGGTGAATTTCCAGCACCAGTGAAATACGGATATGCAAGTGTGGGTTATGTTGAACATGGCCCAGACAACCTGAAAGATCGTTCTGTGTTTGTACTCTATCCTCACCAAACTCGTTATGTCGTACCAGCAAATGCAGTCCACCCATTACCACAGGACTTGACACCTGAACGCGCGGTTCTTGCCGCGAACTTAGAAACAGCTATTAACGGTCTCTGGGATTCCAAGCTAAACGTAGGAGATCATGTAACGGTAATTGGCGCAGGGACCGTCGGCTGTCTCACTGCCTGGTTAGTTGTCAACATCCTTGGCTGCACAGTTGAACTTGTTGACATCAATACAAATCGATCGAAAGTGGCACACACGCTTGGCGTTCAGTTTGCTGAACCGAATACGGCAACTCCGAATGCTGATACTGTTTTTCATGCAAGCGGTTCTCCTGGAGGACTTGAACTCGCGCTAAAACTTGCAGGTATTGAATCAACGATCGTCGAACTTAGCTGGTTTGGCGAACAGACAGTACCTCTACCACTTGGCAAAGATTTCCATGCTAAACGTCTGACAATTACTTCATCACAAGTTGGTAGGATTCCGCCCACACAACGTCCCCGCTGGAACACACACCGCCGCTTACAATTAGCGCTTCGGTTACTAGTTGATCCTGTGCTCGATACCCTTATTACGGCAGAGAGTGACTTTGAAATGCTTCCGCAAGTAATGGCAAAGCTTGCAAGTTCACCTGGAGACACGCTCTGCCACCGCATCAAGTATCCATCATCAATATGATTTTGTGACGGGAGAAAAATGAATGATGTACAGCATATCAGTGCGTGATCACATGATGATCGCACACAGCTTCAAGGGAGAAGTTTTTGGGCCGGCACAACGTTTGCACGGTGCAACCTACATCGTGGATGTTGAGTTCAGACGAGCAACCCTTGATGCCGATGGGCTCGTTCTTGATATTGGATGTGCGACTGAAACACTCCACAAAATTCTTACTAAATTGAACTATCAAAATCTTGATGAAGTTGAGACTTTTAAAAATAAAAACACAACAACAGAATTTCTGGCACGTGTAGTATTTGATGCTATGGTTGAAGCGATTCGCCGCGGAGAACTTGGTCCACATGCAAAAGACTTAGAAGAACTTAAAGTAACATTACACGAATCACACGTTGCATCAGCATCCTTTAATGGGCGTATCGGCGACGCATGATAGCAACCCATGGCTTCCCCACTAGTTTTTGTCGTCCCGGGTCAACTTGGAACTCTCACTGGTGGTTCTGTGTACAACAAGCGGATGATCGACACACTCCGCGAACACTACAAGCCGGTTGATGTTCGTGAACTAGATAATAGTTTTCCCAAGCCAACATCCGCTGCACTCGAACATGCTAAAGGCACTCTGGCCGCCTTGCCAACAGATTCAATTGTAGTTATTGATGGACTGGCACTTGGTGCGATCCCAGAAATCATCACGCTCGAAGCTCAACGCCTTTGCATCGTAGCACTCGTGCATCTCCCAATTGCGAAAGCAATTGGGCTGGAACAAGAAACCGCCACAAAATTTGCTGCAAGCGAACGCCGCGCACTCTCTGCCTGTGCTGCAATTGTGGTCACTGGTAGAACGGCCCTCGACATGTTGCTCCCTTATGGATTGGTGCCTAATCTAATTACGGTTGTCGAACCTGGCACAAATCCCGCTTCCTTAGCAATTGGATCCCACTCAGGCAAACTACAACTTCTCTCAGTAGCTACTCTCAGCCCTGGTAAAGGCCATGCGATCCTTCTACAAGCATTAACCAACTTGGCACACCATCAATGGCATCTGACTTGTATTGGCAACCTCACTCGTTACCCTGCAACGGTCAAACAAGTCCGCTCGTTGATACACAAATTTGAGCTCCACGATCGCGTGTCGCTGGTAGGCGAACTGGAAGAAACAGAACTTGAGCAGTACTACAGCAAGGCAGATGTGTTTGTATTACCAACACTCCTAGAAACATATGGAATGGCAGTGGCCGAAGCCCTTGCCAGAGGCCTCCCTGTTATCAGCACAACAACAGGTGCCATCCCACAACTTGTAGGTAACGATGCTGGAATTCTTGTACCCGTTGGGGATTTAGCATCACTGACTCGTGCGCTTGCAAAAATGATTACCAATGAAGAAATCCGTATAAGCTGTTCCAAAGGTGCACGGCATGTTCGTGAATTTCTGCCAAACTGGAAGCATTCCGCAAGTTCTTTTGCAGCCGTACTTGAGAAACTTGAGAACCGTGAATAAAACACTCTCTGAATGGTTACACCTGCGTGAGAACACCGACGCTCAAGCTCGATCTATGTCACTGACAAAATCTGTAGCATCTAAGCTCTCATCAGACCAACCCGTACACATTCTAGATCTTGCTACCGGAACAGGATCTAATATCAGACACCTGATAGAGCACCTCCCTACAAGACAACAATGGCTGGTAACAGACAAAGATCAGCAACTGCTCGCAGAGCTTCCGACACAAACAGAGAGATGGTGTCAAACTCAAGGGTACAAGTTCCAACGTACAAAATTTGGTTACGTGATCCTAGGTACGCACCTAGAGTGTCACATCGAGACACAAACCTTAAACCTTAGCAACCTTGACTCCGCCAAGCTCTTCCACGGTCATCATTTAGTGACAGCATCTGCACTACTTGATCTCGTCTCTGCTTCTTGGCTACGTACACTCATCAATCATTGCCACGCTGTAGGTGCAGCAATATTATTTACCATCACTTACAACGGTAGTGTTTCCTGTTCTCCGGCTGAACATGAGGATGAACAAATCCTAAAACTGTTCAACCTCCACCAACAAACAGACAAAGGCCTTGGCGGACGGGCGGAAGGACCTAACGCCATTACTTGTGCAATAGATTGCTTCTCAGAAGTGGGGTACCAGGTTCAGCGCGAATCAAGCAATTGGACACTCGGCACAAAAGATCAAGAAATTCAACGACAGTTAATAACAGGATGGGGTAAGGCAGTAAAGGAGATCGCACCAGAAACTACATCTATGATCAAGAGTTGGGAAACTAGGCGCCTTGCCCATGTCGACGCCAACCGTTCAAAAATAATTGTCGGCCATGATGACATCGCCGCTTTACCAACTGAAAAAACCTAGGTCAATGACATACACAAGGGAGTAATTTCATGAGTTCCTCGAAATACATGCTTGCAACAGCTATCGCACTGCTTTTAGCAATGATCGTGACTAAGAGTGGAAATTGGATTGACGTGGTAGCGCAAACCACCGAACCCTCTCGGTTTCCCTCTGGTATTCGTGGGCTCGCGGACGCACAAGATAAGCCGCCTAGCCGCCAATGGCTTCTTGACGCCAGAAACGACGCAGAACGATTCCGCCGCCTGCAAATCTACGCTGGTGGCACAGATCAGCAGATGTGGCAGATTGGCTATCGCTATGAGGAAGTTTATCGAGCCATCATCGATGAGAATTGGGAATTAGCGACATATCATTGGGGCAAATTAAGAAATGTGTTCAACGTCGCACTAATGAAACGCCCAAATCGGACGCCAAATGCTGAAACCCTATTCCTAGATGATACTTGGCAACTCCTAGCTGCAGCATTGAAAAACAGAGACAGCGGTGCTGCACAGAACACCTTCCTTCAGGAAAGGCAAGCTTGCATTACCTGTCATGTTGCCGAAGGATTTGAATTTATCAACGGAATGGCAATGTTCGAACAAACAGCAGCCTTTCCTGAGCAATGAATCGATAAATATGTCTACATCCGTCGCTTTCATACAAGGAGAAGCCTAGTGCCCTGTCGTTATGAACATCTCGTTACAGGTGTGATTGCCATCATCCTGCTCAGTATGCCAACCGTTGCGCAACAGCGGGAAGTCGATGGAGCTAACGCAGTACTGCCATGGGCGTTTGTACTCAACGACCCGGCACCAGCCGATGCAACTGTGCCCAACCCCAATGAGATTGTTACTGTCCCTGGCTCCAGTGTATCGATGCCACGATCGGCAATTAACATTCAAAATGGTCCACCCGACTGGCACCCGGACGGCCATCCACCCATGCCCACACTCGTGTCCACCGGCGATGGAAACGACGTAGTGGCATGCGGCTACTGCCACTTGCCAAACGGACAGGGAAAACCGGAAAACGCTAGTCTCGCCGGGCAACCATACGACTACATCGTGCAACAGATGGCGGACTGGCGAAAGGGGCTGCGCAAGCCTGGTGAACCAAGAATGGCTCCACCCTCCTTCATGGAGCGGATTGGGTTAGCTGCTACCGATGAACAAGCACGGGTAGCTGCTGAATATTTTTCGTCAATGGACTTTAAACAATGGGTTCGTGTAGTGGAAACTGACATGGTACCGAAGACACGGTTCTCTGGTTGGATCCACAAAGTGATCGACAACGGCGGGATGGAGCCAATCGGTACCCGTGTGGTCGAAACCCCTGAGAATTTACGACAAACTGAGTTGCGTGATGACGCTTCTGGCTTCGTCGCCTATGTACCCATGGGGGCTATCGCGCGAGGAAAAAATCTAGTGGTAACGGGTGGCAATGGAAAGACCACGGTGTGTGCCACCTGTCATGGTCCAGAACTGAAAGGACTAGGCCCGGTGCCAGCGCTTGCTGGTCGCTCTCCAAGTTATATTGCACGCCAGCTCTATGACCTGCAAACAGGCGTACGGAATGGCGCATGGTCAGATCTCATGGACGCAACTGTTGCTAATCTCACGGTTGAGGATATTGTGAATATCGTGGCGTACACTGCAAGCCTCTCACCGTAATGTCTGGAACTGCATCAGTAGCCTGCCACTGTTTTTTAAACAGCAGCGTTCTGTCAAATAATTCGTGTGACAGGTGGGATTGAAGATAGAGAAGACTTTTTATCACTTCCTGCAACAGAGACTTTTAGATCACAGTCAAAAAGGACATCTCCGCCCATCCGGAAAACGCGATATCCTGGACGAAGACAGTCACGCAGACTCGCGTGTGGCGACATGCGAATTGCTGGACGACCATCACCAATTAGCAATGGAGCAATAGCAATATGGAGACGGTCGAGCAAGTCAACTTCTAAAAAAGCAGAGACTGTCACGCCGCCGCCTTCTACAAACAACCGTGAATATCCACGTGTGTGCAACAAATCTACTAACTGTAACAAGTCATGCTTTGGTTGCGTGTCGTCAATGCCAGCAATAGTTGCATTGCCAAACATAGTTTCCCCGGGACGAATTTTTGATTGAGCACAAACGTACAATGTCTGGGCAACGCCATCTGTGAATACACGATAGTTTGACTGAAGCCGACGCGTTGGATCAAAAATGACCCTGATTGGGTTTCGACCGGTAACATGACGTGTTGTAAGTTGTGGGTCATCAGCAGCTACCGTGCCTGCTCCAACAATCACGGCGTTACACAATGCACGCATCCGGTGAAGATGTACGATGTTGTCATTCCCAGTAACAAACTGTGAATCACCAGAATGTGTTGCAATAAAACCATCTAAGCTTTGCCCAAGATGACCGATGGTCATTGGACGGGTTGTCGTTGAACTACATATAGGCAGGTATAAGTCAAACAACTCATCCTGCGGATTATCCGGTGATAGTCGAGATTGCCACCCTCTATCTGGAGACCATCCAAGCACAGCGGACTGATCGGATTCCACTGGTTTCAACTGCCCAGCCTTATCAAATCGAAATAAAGTGGCATGACCTGCACGCTCAAGCTCTTCGGACATGGAACTAGCTAACTGAATAACATTCCAGGCAGTATTCGCTACTTCATGTTTCCCCGCTGAGGACAAGTCTAATGACACTCGTTAAAACCTCCCATGGGACATTCATCATCTGGCGTGTAATACCCCAGTTTCTTAGAACTATGACATCGGGCGTCCAGGAAGCCAACTAGCATTCGCTAAAAGATGCGTTAATGTTAGAGCGCAGATGCCAGAATTTGACATTGAGCAGGTTCGACATTATTACGATCAAAACACACCGGCCTTCGTCTCCCTCGGGCAGGGTGGAAAACTTGGAGCGCTGCACCGTGCAGTTTGGGGTCCGGGTGTTCACACCCGCCAGGACGCATTTCGCTACGTCGAAAATAAGCTTCTAGAGAGGCTCAGACATCTCTCCCCTGTCTCTGAAGTGCCGCACGTTGTAGACCTTGGCTGTGGTGTCGGTGGAAGCTTGTGTTATCTAGCTGAACACCTACCGATACGCGGTACTGGTATCACGCTGAGTCCTGTTCAAGCTCGCCTGGCCTCTGAACGTATCAAAGCAGCAGGCCTTTCTAAACAGATTGCATGTCTTGAGGGTGACTACACTGCTCTCCCAACAAAGCTAGGACATGCAGATCTTGCTTACGCCATCGAGTCGTTTGTTCATGGACAAGTGCCAGATCAGTTTTTTCGTGCATGCAGCAACCTCGTGCGGCCAGGTGGAGTGCTAGCAATCTGTGACGACTTCCGCCGTCCTACAAGTGGACCGACATCTGAGCGTGCAATTGCACGCTTCTGCAAAGGCTGGAAGATCAATGCCTTGCTAGAATCGAACGAACTCCATACACTGGCACGCCAGGCTGGTTTCGAACACGAATCTACCCTAGATCTTTCACAGTATCTTGAGATCCGACGGCCACGGGATCGTATGATTGCGGCCTTGGTGTCACTGCTTGGATGGCTTCCACTTGATCGGACGCGGTTCGGACACGTCATTGGAGGCAACGCACTCCAGGAATGTTTAGAAAAAGGCTGGATCGGATATGACCTGATCTTGTTCAAACGCAACGACTGAAACAGTCAAACTACCCAGAGAGGCTCAGAGGCAAGCGCTTCCCTCCAAGGGCAAGCGCTAAGAGGCCACCCATTACTGGGAAACCATAAGCATTAATAAAATAGCTATAGTGAAAGATCACATCTGATGCGTAATGAAAGTTCAACACCATCAAGAGAGTGAGTGTGGCAGTCAGTCGTACCCGAAACCCGCAAATCAATGCTAGTCCGGCTGCTAGCTCTCCAAAGAGCACTAATCGGGCAAAAACAGGTGCTCCAGGAATAGCAATTGTTTCCAAATACCATCGGTTTATAGCTCCTGCACTTGCACTCCATTCCTGTAACAGTCCCAAAAGCATGCCACTGTCAGTCAACCAAGCACGTTTATCAATCCCCATAGAAAGAATAAATACACCAAGCAATACTGCTAATACGCGAAGCGCCGCCGCACTTGACCCACCACTCATCGCGCTGCTCCCCATTGCTTCCTCCTCATAGCCTTTGGACCGTGCTGAGCGAGATTCTACGTCGCAACACACATAGTGCCAACTCCACTATGTGCAATGGAATTCTTTTAGAATACTTGATCGTCCCTGATCCCAGGGATAAGCTCGCTACTGATATTCTCTTCTCTAGCAAAGACTTTAGAAAAAGTGTGTAATAACTACGCGCAATTCATCAATAATCGCAAGGTAAGATAAGACAAGATAGGAACATAATGTTGCGACGCATTTTAAAATTTGGAGCTCTGAGCCTAGTTGGATTGGCTGTTCTGTCTGGCGTGCTTTACCAGTTCTTTGGTTTACGGATAGTAATGATGGGTGGCGGGATGCCAACACTGCAATTTGTCATGAATCCCGAGGAACAAGCTGAACTTATTGCTCAGCACCGCGCTAGACAGCGAGATAGTTTCGAGGTGGAACCCTCTGCTGCTGCGACAACTACGCCCACGCTAGTTGAACCATCAAGCCCGCCTGAACAGGCCGCTGTAATTGCAACCACGCCATCAAGCTGGACTGACTTTCGTGGACCGCTGCGCAACGGTGAATACAGTGAACTCCCTATTCTCACTGACTGGCCTGCTAAGGGCCTGCAACCGATCTGGAAACAGCCTATTGGTGGGGGGTACGCCTCTTTTACAATCTCCCACGGACGAGCCTTTACGATTGAGCAACGTGGACGCGAAGAGGTAGTTGCAGCGTACGACGTTGCAACTGGTCAAGAGTTGTGGACGAATGCCTGGCCGGCCTTCTTTACAGAAAGACTTGGCGGTGACGGCCCGCGAGCAACGCCTACCCTGTTTGATGGCCTCGTCTATGCACTTGGTGCAGAAGGGGAACTCCGTTGCCTCGATGAAGAGACCGGCCAAGTACGGTGGCGTACAAATATCCTAGAAGACGCCGGAGCCAACAACGTTATCTGGGGCATGTCGGCATCTCCTCTGATCGTAGATGAGACTGTCATTGTGCTCCCGGGAGGATCAAACGGCCGGTCGGTGGTCGCGTACAACCGCCATGATGGTGCAACCGTCTGGACAGCCTTAGATGACCGCGCAGCGTATGCCTCTCCAATGCTCGTAACGCTTGGGGGCGTTCGGCAATTATTGGTCTTCACAGCAGAGCGCCTCGCCGGGTTAACACCCAACGATGGAACGCTTCTCTGGGAGTACCCGTGGGGAACGTACAACGACATCACTGTTGCCCAACCGCTACTCCTTGGCAATGGACGGGTTTTTATCTCATCTAGTTACGGCACAGGTGCAGCAGTCGTTGAAATTTCTGCGTCTGGCGACATCTTAGAGGTACGTGAAGTCTGGCGTAGTAACCGGATGAAAAATAAATTCACTAGCTCTGTGCTCTATGACGGTTTTATTTATGGACTCGACGAAGCAATCCTAGCGTGCATCGATCCAGCCACTGGCGAACTGCAATGGAAAGGCGGTCGGTATGGCTATGGCCAGGTAATGCTCGCAAGTGGTCACCTCATTGTCCTAACCGAAGATGGGGACCTGGCACTCGTGCGGGCCACCCCAGGCGAACACGAAGAACTTGCACGCTTCCCCGTGCTTGACAGTAAAACTTGGAATCACCCAGCCATGGCCGGAGGATATTTATTGGTCCGCAGTCTCGGCGAGATGGCAGCGTTCGACCTACGACAGAACTCGGAATAAAAGATGTTTCACTCTAAATACAACCCTGTGTAACAACCAGGGGATCAATCAAGAACAGGATTAAGAATGAATATGAGATTCAGTGCACTTGTAATAGCGGTCTTTGTAAGCGCGTGTGCGTCACAAACACCCGAACAACTCGTAAATGATGCCGCCGGAGCTCTCGGTGGTCAGGATCGCATTCTGGCGATCGAGACGCTCACCATCGAAGGCGAAGGCGTTGCAGGCTCGCTGGGACAAAACCTCGGGGCAGCCGGGGCGATTCACGCTAATTCGATCCTGGGATTCAAGCAAGAGATCGATGTTGCCCAACAGCGTATGAGTCAGCAGTACAGCTCTGAGCGACAGTTTACCTTTGTACTTCCACCGTTTAGTGGCCCGGTGCACTCGGTGATTGATGGCGACATCGCGTACAACGTGGGCACAGATGGCACAGCGCGACCCGGAGGCAACGCGGCTGCTCAGCAGATTGAAATGCTGCGTCATCCAATCACAATTATCCGTGCAGCACTTGAAGAGGGTGCAACGATCAGTCCTATACGCGAGGATGGGGATGCCGACGTTGTAGATGTCACTACGGTAAAAGGACACGAGATTACGCTAACCATTGACCGTGACACGCATTTGCCGCAGTCGGTGTCGAACATGATCTTCAACGGCCTTCTTGGTGACGTAGCAGTTGTGACGTCTTTCTTGGACTACGAAGATCTCGACGGTGTGATGTTGCCAACGCGTATCAAAACAGTAGTCGACGAGAAATACCAGTTCCTGCAACGCGAGATCGAAGTAGCAACAAATACGTTGGACGCTGACTTGAATCACCTTGCAGCGCCTGAATCCGTGACAGCAGCGGAAACATCGGGTGGCGGTGGCGGCTTCCCCGGCGACGGCCAGCTACCCCCCATCGTAGTAACCGAGCTCGCCCCGGGCATTCACCATTTCGGTGGGCGCGAGGCATCCGGTGGATTCCAGTACAACATGGTACTAGTCGAGTTCGAGGATCATACGGAACTCATCGAGCCCAGTAGCCATGCCCTCACACTTCAGGCCATTGAGAAGGCGCGGGAGATTTTGCCTGACAAGCCCGTGACCAAGATGATCGTGACCCATTCGCACTCTGATCACGCCGCTGGCGCTCGTACCGCGGTGGCGGAGGGCCTCGGCCTGGTGGTGCACGAATCGGCTGCGGAGTACTTTGACGATATCATTCGGCGCCCGTTTGCCAGTAATCCTGACTATCTGGCCATGAACCCAGTGGTAGAGCCACAACCGACTGTCGGTGTGGGGGACCATCTTCGGGTAAAAGACGCCACGCAGACGATGGATATTTATCACTTCCCCGGTAACGCCCATGCCGACCACATGCTCTACGTCCACTTCCCGGAGCATGGGATCGCGGTCGATGCTGACATGTACAACATGGACCCTGGGCCAAGCTACCCAGCGCCGGACATCTGGCCGGCCTCGATGAAAACGGGCGTCATCCCAAACTTCAACCTGGTCTGGATCGACGCCTTCTATAACGAGATCGATCGGCGCGAACTCAACGTCGACTGGCACGTACCAATTCACGGAGTTGTGGTACGGCGCGAGCGTCTCGAGGCCTACCGTGCCCTGTGGACTGAAGATGGACTAATGAGGCTTGAGGACGTGGAATAGCGGGTAAGAAAAATTAAAGGCCAGCTTCCTACTGAACGCTGACCCCACTCAGGAGACTTAAATGGTTGACCACATAGTGCATGTGTATGGATTCAATCTCATGAACGCGGAAACACTGGTGAAGGATGTAAGCGCCGAACAAATGGTCGAACAACCGAACGGCGTGGTCAATCATCCCGCCTGGTCACTCGGTCATCTGGTGGTTGTGGCTAATGCTCTGGGGAAAGCTCTCGGTCTGACATCAAATCTGCCGGACGGCTGGGATAAGACTTTTGCCACAGGCGGAGAACCGTCGGATCAGGTCTCGGACTTCCCGTCAAAAGAAGAGATTCTTGGCGCGTTAAGGGAACACCATGAGCGCAACACTGAAGCCATCAAGAACATTGACCCGGCGACCCTGGCGACGCCCCATCCCAACGAGAACATGCGAAGCGTGTTCCCGACGGTTGGCGACATGGTTGTATTCCTGATGACGGGACATGAGATGACCCACCTGGGTCAGATTGCAGCTTGGCGCCGGGTGATGGGTCTCGGTCCCGCCAGTGGGTCGTAGCCTGAATTGGCTTCGGCCTTCTCTGTGTGCTAAAGGCAGGAGTCCATACATCGGACTCCTGCTAAGATTTATGATTTAGTCCAGCATTGTTGCCGTCGTACGCTCTTGGCTATTGGCCATATAACTCAAACACCGTACTTAACTGAGGAACATCAACCCAGCAATAGCCTAAATCTGCCCCGCCAATAACGAGGCTCCCGCCTCGCTCTTCGAAATATTCAATCGTATCTTTGAATCCATTGACCTGAATCCCAAGATGATGCATCGCCGGCCCAAATTTCTCTACATTCTCACTCCACGGACTTGGTCCATCTACAGGTGAAGTGTAAGCAACTGTAATACCACTGAGAGGAAACATGGCAAGCCGTGGGTGAGCATCTCGGTTACCGGTGAACTCGGGGGGATAAGTAATTTGTGGATCTGAGATATTGGGCATTGGAACTCCAAGGAGTTCCGCGAATGCTCCGGCGGATTTCTCAATATCCGGCACGATCATGCTGATGAATTGCACTTTATTATCACTAAATTTTGATGATGCCTCATCATCTGAAATCGTACGTCGCGTTCCTGGAAGTTCACTCAATGAAAGAGTAAAACCAAACACCGAACGCATATCAATGGCAGCCGAAGTAGCACCTGGCCCACCACCGACGACAAGTTTTCCTCCCATCGATACCGCGAGGGCCGCACTTCCAGCAACGTCCTTGACATCATTCAAACCAATGTGATGCAGGCTTTCACCGTATTGGTCTAAGTGATCACTCCAGGGGCTCGGACCACCAACTGGCTGTACCAGTTCCATGGTCACTCCATTTAAGGGGAATGTAGCTGTCTTGACAGTAGCATCGCGATTCCCTGTATAGTCGGAAGCAAACTCGATCCCATCTGGATGTTCATTAATCTCCGGCACCGGAAGTTGAAGGATATCCGCGTACGCTTCGGAAGATTTCTCAATGTCATGCACAACGACGGCAACGTGATCGATAGGCACGTCGAAGACTCTAACTGTACCGTCTTCCTGTTGCGTAACATCACTAGATTCAGCAGGCGCTTCAACTGGTTCAGGCTGCGCACAAGCCACTGAGAGACTTATTGCAAGCGCAACAATTGGAATAAGTGTAAAAACTCGTTTCATGCAAACTCCTTACCTGTCACACGTCAAACCGATTATGGACAAGCTCTAATCTGCGACGGACAAAAAACCGTCTGTCCGTCACAAAGATAGTTCTTAAATTAAAGTACTACCGTGAGGTAATCGAGTCCCAACACTCGCCTTCAAACGGTGTATTTGTTTCGATCGTACTATTGATGCGATGCTTAATTCGCCACCCCTTATCTGTTCTCTGGAGTGTATCTTTTGTTGCGCGATGGCTACAAAGCTTCGGTGGGTTTTGAGCAACATCATAAACCATAATGTAAGCCCAGGCTTCTGCGGTGTTGCCATCTGGCGCCGGATGTACTTGGATGTTCGGAACAGTATGACGCATGGTGGAAGGCCCTCGACCGTCAGCCATCTTCTCGATTACCTCACGTCCGACTCTTGGATTTTCTAACTGCTCCGGCCCAGCCTGCATCACACCATCGTCGGTAAAAGCATCAGCATAGTGTTTCCCCTTACCATCCATCCAAATGCCATCAATGCCTTGAACGTACTTTGAATACAGATGTGTAATCTCAGCATAATCAAGAGCCGTAAACGTTGCGCTCTCCTGTGCAACGTTCTCACTCTCTTCCGCTCCACCAACCGACCAACCGGCCCAACCGGCCACAACTGCAACTACAACGAGTACGGCAATATTTCCTGAAAACCGATTCATGCTTCCTCCTCAAGGATGGTTCTAAAAAACTGCTGATCTGCAATCAAACCAGCTAGCTAATGTGCAATATAATTCAATAGATGTGCTGTGTTTTTAGCACACGGGAATATTTGGATCTGCTTCGTGGTCAGCCTCATTGCCACACCTTGGACCCCGCTTCTTGAGCAACCAGCCTTCTGGTGTCTTTTCAACCACATCATCAGCAACGCGTCTAGTGAAATAGGCAATCACTTGGGCTGTTGTAGGTCCAATAGGAATTACCTGAACGTTGGTGATCACGTGACGTCCCAAAGACCATACGAGTCCAAAGGTCTGTCCATTATCTGAACTCGACTTATTCTTACTATTTGCCCATTCTTTAATCGCTGCCCGTCCCTTAATTTCAGTTGTACCAAATTTTAAGACACCGTCTTCTGTGAAATTCGATGAGTACGCGGAGCCGTCATCACGGATCAGATCAACAGCCTGACTGTATCTAGCGTAGAGCTGTAAAATCTCAACGTAATCGTCGTTAGTGATCTCAATGAGCTGCGAGCCATCATCTTGGATGGCATCAGCAGATTCAGCAGGAGCTTCAGCTGATTCAGGTTGTGCACAAGCGATTGAGAGACTGACCGCAAGCACAACAATGGACATAGCTGTTGACGGGTAGTTCTTCCGCATGATTCCTCCTCTAATTTCCCGATCTCGGTGTTCTAACTGCCCAAAGAGCATAGGACAGAGAACATGCTACGACAATAAAATTTAAACGGCCAGAGCTTATGTCGGATCTTCCCCAAATAACAACCCATTGTGACCTTTTCCCAAGGCGGGAGGAACCCAACGAATCCTCTCTATTTTTAGAGGGTACAGTCTAGACACTACGTTACAATCCCCAAGAACAACGATGCTTATGATTCAGTAGGAGGTACTGATGGATTTCCGCAATTCTTTGCCGGGACGTCGAACTTTTTTGGGCTCGCTTAGCCTGGCTCCTTTCTTTATGACACGTGGCGCATTCGCTCAGGAATTGACCGAAACACCTTCATGCACCGAAGGTCCCTTCTACCCCGATAAGATGCCGCTCGACACGGATAACGACCTTTTAATGATTAACGACGCCATTACACCAGCTGTCGGGGAAATCACTTTACTTAGTGGTCGAGTTTTGAAACCTTCAGGTGAGCCAGTGCGGAATGCATTTGTCGAGATCTGGCAATGTGATGCCAACGGTTCCTATCGACACTCACAAGGCAGTATTCCTACAGCCGATACTAATTTTCAGGGATACGGTCGGTTCATGACAGACTCAAAAGGCGCGTACTTCTTCCGAACTATTAAACCAGTTCCTTACACACTCGCCAATGTACCCCGGTCACCACATATTCACATTGCCGTTAGTACGAATGGCCGTCGCGTACTCACAAGCCAAATTGGCATTATCGGGGACCCGCTTAATGCGAAAGATATTGTGTTCAAGGATCTTGATTCAAAAGCACTCTCGACACTGATGATCAATTTCTCACCATTGCCAGGATCAAACATTGGTGAGCTGACAGCAAATTTTGATTTAGTTCTCGGCCATACGGCCTTTGAAAACGAAGAGGGAAAACTTCGAGGAACTATCGGTAAGCCTGAGGGTCTCTAAAAACAACAACCAACCATGGTTGGGACTCTCTAATAAGAATGATCAAGACCGCGTAATCTTCAGAAGTACGTCAGGACCCGCCCGTAAATATGTTCAGTGTGACCCCGCCAACTAGTGGCAGGGTCACATAAATGGCTCCTCAGGCTGGATTCGAACCAGCAACCCTCCGGTTAACAGCCGGATGCTCTGCCATTGAGCTACTGAGGATCGCAGAAGAACAATAGTTACACGACTTTACAGGTTACGTAACTATCAACAATACAAACTCTCATCGTACCCGGAACAACAGACGCGGTGCAAGGGAAGCAACAAGCTGAACTGGAGCACCTACTTTCTCTTACGCAACCCTACGCGTCCTCGTTCTCCGCCAGTTAGTCCCATCTGGACACCAACACCAATAAGTCCAAGAATAAACCAAGCAATCGGCATCCACCCAAGGCCTGGCAAAGGTTCCAATGGATAAAGAACCCAAATATTATCTGCAGCGGAAGCTTCCAATGCAGCGCGATCGCCAACCACAACCACCGCGCCTATGATCATTGTCCAAGCCCCGCCAAACGCAGTGCCTACAATAAGGAAGTAACGTCTGAAGTATGTAGCACCTGCAGCCCCAGCAATTGCCAGAAACACAATGACTAGCGCATGTGGATCACGTTCCCCAATTGAAAAAACTAAGTTAGCAGCTGTTGCCCCGAGTCCAGCACCTACCAGTGCCACGCCAATTAAATAGGCACCAAAAAGTAATGCAGCCCCAAGCCCTCCACCAATCGCCGCAGCAACAACCATCGAAGTTGTTTCGCTAATACCCATCAGAGAACTGGCAGCAAAAGCACCAAGGATAAACCCAGAAATAGCCAACACAATACGGAAGAGACGGTACCCAAAAAAACAAGCCACTGTCCCACTAAGGAGTAGCACAACAGCCGCAGGGATCTGATAAGAAACTGGTAGCATCACTTGAAAAGAAGCCTCAGAACTCCTGTCGCCCTTCCATTGCACGGCTCATCGTGAATTCATCGGCGTACTCCAAATCGCTACCAACAGGAATACCCCTAGCAATTCGAGTTATCCGAGTTCCAAGAGGCTTAAGCAACCGTGCCAGATAAAGTGCCGTAGCCTCACCTTCGACAGTGGGATTTGTGGCAAGAATAACTTCCTCTACATCTCCAACTCCCACACGTTCGACTAAGCCCTTAATTTTAAGATCGTCTGGGCCAACACCATGTAGAGGTGAAAGTGTCCCCATCAATACGTGGTACTTACCCTTGAAACCGCCAGTCTTCTCGACGATGGAAACATTCTGCGGCTCTTCAACAACACAAATAATACGAGCGTCCCGCACCGAACTCGTGCAAACCCCGCACGGATCAGTATCGGTAATATTGTTGCAAACGGAACAATAGGTTACTTGCTCTTTGACATCTCTAATTGCTTCACAAAGACGTTCCGTCTCGTCACGTGGAGTCCGCAACACGTGAAAGGCAAGACGCTGTGAACCCTTAGCACCAATACCAGGTAATTTCTGGAGCTGTTCGATTAAACGAGTAAGGGATTCTGGGAGTAACAAAGCTAACTCAGGGAAGACCCGGCAACTTGAATCCGCCACCCATGCGACGGCCAAGCTCTTCATCAACCTTTCGAACCGCGTCATTGACAGCTGCCAAGATTAGATCCTGTAGCATTTCTACATCATCCTTTGACACTACCTCAGGATCAATACGAACTGACTGAAACTGTTTCATCCCATTTACAGTTACGGCTACCATACCTCCACCAGCTGTTGCCTCAATCTGAATCCCATCCATTTGCTCCTGTAGATGGGCTTGCATCTCCTGAGCTTTTTTCATCATGTCTTGAATATTCACGATCTTACATCTCCTCCACGTCTCGAATTTTTGCTGGAAAAACGTCCAGCATGGCTTGCACCGTACCTGAGGCCTTCGCCTTCATTTCTAAATTCTGTTGTACATCTTGACCAACTGTGGGAGCATCAATCTTGTTCGAAGATGCATCCGTAGTGTCAATCTGAGTAGCTACCACTGACAGCTTCTTGCCCGACAGTTTTTCAACAATCTGCTCAAGCCACGATTGTGTCTGCTCAAACTGCTCACGTAACGCACGGTGAGTTGGCAAAAAACTAAATGTAACTCCAGTCGAAGAAACATCAATTTTGTGTGCTTGCGCAACAACGGTGTTATAAAAGAACCCCTTTGCGGTCCGAATCTCAGCCAGAAGCGCATCCTTAAGTGCAGTGGCCGAGTCCAACGGCTGCTTTACCATGGATGACTTAGATGAAGAATTCTTCTTAATAGCTTCCTTAGATGCTCCCTTTTTAAGAGGTATAACCCGTTCGTTTGCTTTCACTCCCCGTGAATGATCCGGCTTCATGGGCGTTTGATTATGCAATGGTGGCAATGACCCTGATGGATCACCATCCGTTTTAAGAAGCAAATTTGTAAGGGGAACAAGCTTACGGACATGCATCCATCGTAGTAAAGCCATCTCAAAATGGTAACGAGGCTGGGCAGCTCCTCTCATCTCCTGTTCGGCCCTCGCTAACACATCAAAAGAACGCATGAGATCCTCATGCGAAAAACTCTTAGCTAGCAACTCTAACCGCTCTCGTTCGGTTTCAGAAATTTCAGTGTCGTTCATCTGTGAAGAATCAACTGATATGATCATCATGTCCCGAACAACACTAGCCAACTCACGACAAACAAGTTTTAACTCGTGACCAGATTCAACGGCTTGACTAGCAAGTGCAAAAGCCCGTGGCATATCTTCATCTATAACTGCTGAAATTATGTCGAATAGAAGATCGCGTCCGACAAGACCAAGTACCGTTGAAACATCTTCAAGAGTAATACTGCTTCCAGCAAAAGCCATCACTTGGTCAAATGCACTCTGTGCATCACGCATGCTCCCTTCAGCAGCGCGTGCGATAAGTGCCAACGCGCTATCCGAAACCTCAATCTTTTCAGCATCCGCAATAGTGCGAAGTTGATCGGCAATTGCTTTTGTAGAAATGGCTCGAAGTTCAAATACTTGCGAACGTGAAAGGATCGTATCTGGAATCTTATGTAGTTCAGTTGTTGCCATCATGAACACCACATGCGGCGGTGGCTCCTCAATGGACTTCAAGAGAGCATTGAACGATGCTCTGGAAAGTTGATGCACTTCATCAATAATAAAAATCTTAAACCGATTCCGGACAGGTGCAATAGCAAGCCCCTCAATAACGACCTCTCGAATATTGTCAATACCTGTATGACTTGCGGCATCAATCTCAAGTACATCCATGTCTCGACTTTGTGCAATCTCGGTACAAGCATCACACTCGCCACAAGGCTCTACTGCAGGTCCTTGTACACAGTTAAGGGATCGTGCAAGAATACGAGCTGTTGTTGTCTTACCGCACCCTCGTGGACCTGAGAACAGAAAAGCCTGTGCAATCCGACCAGTGGAAATAGCATTGCTCAGGGTTCGTGTTACCGCTGGCTGGCCGATCACCTCATCGAACCGCTGCGGTCGCCATTTACGTGCGAGCACTTGATAGGACATGATTCCGTCGTCAGCTGTACCCGTGATTTGTTCTAATCACATGAGTGCGTGCAAATAGCATATGCACCAAAAAATCTGTGCGGGAGTGAATCTAAATCTTGAGACTTCCGCAACTGGGCCCACTAAAACCTCAGTGTAGCACGCAGAGCAGAGACTTGATCGTGCTGATATTCAGCTCAATTTTTCAGTAACTGCTGAGCTAGCATGACGTAAAGGTCCACTGCTGCGTGAAGCTCATTCGACGAAACATGTTCATTGTCAGTATGAGCAACATGAATAGAACCAGGTCCTAGCAGTAACGGACGACCCCATCGTGTCAATAATGGAATATCCGTCGTATACGGAAAAACAGCTGTTTCAAAATCTGGAACTGTATGCATTCGCACAGCGGGGACTTCCATCACAACCTTATACGTTACCAATTCCTGAACTACCTTGAGTGCTTCAACAATCTGAAACCTCTCTCCCACTGTGCGAAATAGGAGTTCAGCAGTCGCTAATGGAGAAATAACGTTAGGCGCAACTCCGCCTTCAATCAAACCTACTGAATAATGCGTCCGTCCAAGCAGTGGATCTTCCGGAAGCGTGAGACCACGTATAACCATGAGTGCATCAAGCAGCTTATCAATTGCTGATTCACCAAGTTCTGGAAATGATGAGTGAGCAGCCCGACCGGTCGCTTTTAAATTAATGCGAAGCGTGCCGCGCGTTGCAGAACCTAAACGATTGTCTGTAGGCTCACCATTAATCAGAAACAACACGTCAGCAGGGGCATTCTTGTTGGCAACTTTTG
>DDZV01000024.1:33744-52124 GCA_002346475.1 Acidobacteria bacterium UBA2999
GTTGGCAACTTTTGCACCGTCGCTTCCACGCTCCTCACCAACAAGAAATAGTAAACCAAAGCGTTCCTCGCCTAGTGCTCGCAAACGATCGCCTGCTACAATTTGCGAAGCTAAAATCCCCTTCGCGTCACACGCGCCTCGACCAAACAGTCTCCCGTCGCTTTGACGACTAGGGAAAAATGGTGGCACACAATCAAAATGAGTCGAAAAGACAACACGTGGAGGAACTTTAAGCGAGGCAAAAACATTAAAACGACCTTCAGACACTGGTTGTTTGTTGACAATGTACCCACGATCGCTGAGACACTCGACAAGCCACTGTCCTAACTGAGCCTCATGACCAGTCGTGGAGTCAATATCGACTAATGTCTTCGTAAGAGTGGTCAGCCCACCATCTTCTTTTAACGAACCCATCGCTCTAATTCGGTCCGGGCATCGGTCTTTTCATCCCGATACTTAACAATCACGGGCGTCGCCAGAGACAATCCCCATTTCTTGCCAGCACCGACATTAACGGCACGGGCACCTGGTACAACCACAGCCCCTTCAGGAACAACCAATGGTTGATCAGGTGACGGGGTGATGATTTGTTCGTTAGGTAAGTCGTATAAGGGAGTCGAACCAGTCAGAATTGTTCCAGCGGCCAGTACTACTCGTTGCTTTAGGACCGCACCTTCGTACACGCCACAATTCCCACCAACAAGAACATCATCTTCCACAATGACCGGTAACGCACCAACTGGCTCAATTACTCCACCAATCTGTGCGGCAGCGCTTACATGTACTCGTTTGCCAACTTGCGCACATGACCCAACGAGTGCATGTGAATCAATCATAGATCCGTCATCAACATAGGCACCAATATTGACGTACATCGGTGGCATGCAAATCACACCCTGACCAACATAGGCGCCATCACGTACAGATGAGCCCCCTGGCGCAATACGTACTTTAGTGCCAGGCTCAAAAACACGTAGTGGCAAGGTGTCCTTATCAAAGAATTGACCTTTTGCACTGCTTACTGGTTGTTCAACAACATCACCATACCGAAATCCAAGAAGAATGCCCTGTTTCACCCACACATTAACTCGCCAGCCAGTCAACGAAGCTCGATCAGGTTCAGCAGCACGAATATGACCAGTCGATAATGCTTGACGTAACTTCAGAAACGCGACTCGTGCAGCATCACGCGAAGCGGAAGAATGATCGTTGAATAACGTAGTAATTTCTTGTTCAAGATCCATAACAGAGTGCAAGAGGGTAATGGGCGGCTACGTATTTGCCGTCTCAGTGTTTAATTTAAGATCTCGCAAGATCCGAAAAATACTGTCTCGCGTTTTCGTTTGCGGTGATGTCATCGGCAACCGATAGACCTCGTTCACCAGACCCATGGCCGCCATTGCTGCTTTTACCGGTACTGGATTAGATTCCAAAAAGTTGACCTGCATAAGTGGCAACAACCTATCGTACAACTTCTGAGCGAACTCCAAGTTATTCTCTTGAACTTTCTTCACTATCTGTACCATCTCTGCAGGCACCTCATTTGCGACGACAGAAATCACTCCGTCCCCGCCAAGCGCAAGTACACGCATCACTAACTCATCATCACCAGCCAACACGATAAAATTTTCTGGAAGAGTCGCACAAATCTCTGCAATCTGTTCTAGATTCCCTGACGCTTCTTTAACAGCCACGATGTTCTTTAGTTCCGCTATTCGAGCTAGCGTAAGAACATCAACATTGACACCAGTACGACCAGGCACGTTGTAAACGATGATAGGCAAGGCTGTAGATTCAGAAATTGCCTTGTAGTGTTCAAAGAGTCCCGCAGGTGTAGGTTTGTTGTAATACGGAGTAACTGAGAGAATGCCATCTGCACCAGCTCGTTCCATTTGGCCCACAAGCCCAACGACTTCACGGGTGCTGTAACCACCGGCCCCGGCTAAAATTGGAATACGACCTTCGGCTTCTTCAACAACGAGTTCAACAACACGAACCTTTTCATCATCACTAAGTGTAGGTGCTTCTCCAGTTGTGCCACACGGTGACAGAAAATGCACACCTGCATCGATCTGTCGACGAGCTAGACGCTGAACAGCTGCTTCATCTACAGCACCTGCTGCAGTAAACGGTGTTACAAGTGCTGTGCCAACGCCAGTCCATTGAGGTGACATAACCTGCCCCTCAACTCTGCCTTACTCGTGCACGTTCTCCTTGAAGAACATCTGTCATTGAGTACCATCCGTGACGCCCGTTAATCCAACGAGCAGCCAATAATGCACCACTGGCAAAACCTCGTCGATCGCGTGCGGTATGGGTAAGCTCAATCGTATCTGACGATCCATCGAATCCAATGGTGTGGGTACCAGGAATCTGACCAGCTCTGACTGAAGACATGTCAATTGAATGTTGGTAGCCTGCTTGAACCAATACGTCACGTAGTGTTAATGCAGTGCCAGATGGCGCGTCTCGTTTTTCACTATGGTGGCGTTCATGAAGAAAAGCTCCGTACTGATCGTGCCCCGCCATTAATCGGCCCGCTTCAGCTACGAGCAACTGGAAAATATTGATCCCTATGGAACAATTTTCTGCCGCTACCACACCAAGGTTTGATTCTTTCACTAAACGACGTAGCTCAGACTCCTGTACACGCCAACCAGTTGTACCGATAACAATATTGGTACCCTGACTGACAAGTCGTTTCACCATCTCAGGTACAGCTTCCGCCACAGAAAAATTAATGGCAACGTCAGCCTGTGGCCAATCACTCTCTGCATTATGAATGTCAATACACCCAACTACATCCAGACCTTCAGCTTTGGCAAGCTCCTCGACTAGGCGCCCCATCCGCCCATACCCAACTAGCAACAGCTTCATTTACAAATATCCTTCAGCCTGCATAAGTTCGGCATTGAGAACTGCCGCACCAGCAGCCCCCCGCACGGTGTTATGACCAAGCGCCACTAATCTGTAATCGAGTACCGCACAAGGCCGAAGTCGACCAATTGTCATTGTCATACCAGCACCACAATCTACATCGAGACGTGGCTGAGGTCGGTTTGGATCGTCGAAGTATTTAATAGGATGCTTCGGCGCTGACGGCAGATCTCTCTCTTGTGGCACACTTGAGAACCCTTCAAGGGCCGCCCGGACTTCCTCAAGGGAAGGCTGAGTACCAAAACTAATCGACATGGTCTCTGTATGTCCATTAACAACAGAGACCCGGTTACAGTGGGCACTAATATCAACTGGGTAATACTCCACTCCGTCGTCAGAGACACGACCAAGAATTTTCTTTGTTTCGGTCTCCATTTTTTCTTCTTCGCCACCGATGTGGGGTAGTACATTTCCCACAATATCCATCGAAGACAAACCAGGGTATCCCGCACCAGAAACCGCCTGCAGCGTTGAGACGACAACAGACCGCGGTTCAAACATCCGGAGAGCGGCCAGAACCATGGCCAGAAAAACCGTAGAGCAATTTGGGTTAGTGACGATACCCCCCTTCCAACCATGTACAGTGGATTGTCGCGGTAGTAATACCAGGTGATCGGGGTTTACCTCTGGTATCAACAGAGGCACCACAGGGTCCATACGAAAATTCCGTGCATTACTAACGACAATGTGACCCGCAGCAGCAAAGTCCTTCTCAATATCGCCAGCCACTTTCGCATCAAGCCCAGAAAAAATAAGCTTTGGCCCTTTACCAGGTACACATGCCTCGACCTGTTGGTTCCCAATAGACTCTGGAATAGGAGATGGAAGACGCCAAGGTGCAGCTTCGCGATAGGATCGCCCTTGTGATCGCTCGCTAGCCGCAAGCCACGTCAGTGAGAACCATGGGTGACGATCGAGTTGTAAAATAAATTGCTGGCCAACCATTCCGGTGGCTCCAAGAACACCAACTTCAATATTTTTCATTTCTATTACCTTAATAATTGATTGTATTGCACTCCAAGATTCAACCGTTCAGGCTGAATAAGCTTATTCGACGATAACACCTAACTTTACTTGCTAATTACCCCCAAGTGAGAGGCTGAGCCAACTATTGCTACTCAAAAACTACCATGCCCGAAGCATTAACTACTGCCTGGCCTGCTTGTGGTGCGATAGTGCCCCCGAGTAACCGATACAACAATTCAGGATTCATCGCAATGGCAGCGGCATCAGCACCTCGAAAACTGGAAATCGGTCGACCACTCTTCAGTACTGACTGGACGCCTGCTACCACGGGACCATACTGCGGAGCCTTAAACAGATTATCAAACGCCACCCATCGAACAGGTTGCGTAATTAACCCGAACAACACGATACCAACAATCGTAACTGCTGCTAAGCTCCTGTAATGGGGGAAACCCAAAGAACTCGCTACCTTTTTGTTCCCCTCGTACGCACCACTCATCCCCATAATGCCACCTAATAAGGCAAAACTGAGCGGAAATATAAGTGATAACAACCAGTACACGTCACCTTTGTACGGCACAACGGCGTATCCAATCCAAGCAAGCCCCACCGGCAATATCGAAACAGCAATAAAATCAAGGTCTCTCCGGTACGTGTACCCCGTAAAACCTACGCCAAGAACAAATACAATTCCTAAGGCTGGTACGATGGTCGGTAAAAGAACGATGCGTTCGGTCGCCTGGATGAGAAACGACAGGCTCCCCCAAAGCCCCATGGTGTTCAAATTTTCCCAAACTAGACTACCTGTCTTCATGAGCACACTTTCACGATCCATGTCCATCTGTCCAAAGACATGGACGGCATATGGAATCTGGAGAACTGCCACAATCCCCATAGCAACCCCAGTAGCGTACAGACGAGCCTTCCATCGATGTTCTGTCCAACAATCACCGGCCCACACCGTGTAAATCACTACCGCACCAGCAAGAAAAATTGCTGGTGTGTGAGCTTGCACTGCTAGCCAGGACGTGCCAGTCATCACAGCAATCCGAATAAGTGAAAAACCCCTGCGCTGCGGTGATAGCAGTAACACCGCGATACTAATATTAGCTAACGTCACCGCTAACACTGGATTCCAAATGGTCGCTGACAATGCCCCTTCAAAAGGTGATGAGGTAAGAAGCAACATGAATCCTGCCACTGCCATCATAGGAAGCTGCCGACGCAAGAGTGCAAAAACTAATACCCCATCGGCCATGACCCGAAAAATCACTAGGCCAATAGCTCCGATATGTGGAAGGTTGCCAAATACTGGTACCAGCACCTGACGAAAACCCCAGAGTATCCAATAAAAAATAGGACCGAAGGACACGCCACCTGTCGCAATTGGCGTGCCAATAATAGGTAAGCTCAGAAAATCCTCTTGGACAAGACTCCAATCGCGCTGCTGATCCCCCTGAAACCAGAAGTGTTGGCTAATATCGTATGTACGAAAAACAAAGGCATATACCACCACCAATAACGGCAGCCCTATCATGAGCGTTCGTCGTGGCCATCCGCCTGGAAGATCGTTGAGCGATGCAAGCATTGACCGCTGCAACACTACAAGCCCTTGAATACAGTAGTGAACTATGTGCCCCATCATGTCCGATTGAAATTACTGCTAGGGTTTGCCACCCAAAGCCTCGAAAAAGTCAGCCAGAATCTGATGATTCTTACGCATGGCATGATGCCATGCCTGTAATCCACTCTTATCACTAGCAGTAACGTCAGCACCGTGGTTCACTAACAACTTTACAAGTGAGAGATCGCCGGTCTCAGCAGCAACCATCAGCGCTGTTTGCCCCTGATTATCAGCAACGTTAATGTGAGCGCCATTGGCAAGTAACAACTCCACAGTTTCAGCTTGCCCATTTAGCGCTGCCGTGATCAACGGCGTTATGTCTCCGTACGCTTTCGCATTTACGTCTACACCACGATCCAATAACATCGTGAGTAACGCCACCTCACCTTTTTCTGAAGCCATCATCAAGGCTTCAATACGACCCTTACTTGCTCCAGCATTGATGAGGTTCTGGGTTACCTGAATGTGTCCCCTGGCAGCGGCGTACACCAGTGCCGTCGTGCCGTTCGTATCCTCAATCTCGATATCAATACGATGTCTTAGCAATGCATCAACTGCTTCTTGGCTACCGCTTGCCGCTGCCGCCATCAAGACTGTACGTCCCGCTTGATCACCCACTGAAATATCTGCCCCCTGTGAGAGGAGACTCTGGACGACTGCACCATGACCGCTAAAAGCTGCAGCCATCAGCGCACCCGCGCCATCATGGGTCTTCGCATTCACGTCAGCCCCTCGATGAAGAAGCAACAGTACCGCGTCTTGACGGTTGGCTGACGCAGCAACCATTAAAGGCGTAATACCGTCTTGATCTGCAGCATTGAGATTGGCTGCCCCATCAAGCAATATATCGATAATCTCGGTCTGACCTTGCTGTGCAGCAAGCCAAAGCGGTGTGACACCGGTCTTGTCGGACATGTCCACGTTGGCCCCGTGTGCTAAAAGCATCTTAACAACTTCAACCTGTCCGTACAATGCCGCGGACGACAACGCCGCGACACCACGATCGTCTTGTATGTCGATGTGCGCGCCCCCTCCAAGAAGTGCCTTAACAATACGCTCGTCACCAGCCGCGGCTGCTTTGAGTAAAGGTAAGCTACCGTCGACTGCCGGTATATTGACATCGACTCCGGTTGCTAACGCCTTGAGAACCCCATTAATATCCTGAAGCGTGACCGCACGGAAAAGCTCTGCAACCATTGCCTCTTGTTGCAATGACGCGTGTAACGGCAACACACAAAGACATGCGATCACGAAGAGTCGCTTCATAGTTTTTAGATAAGCTTAACTAACTGCTTCCCAAAGTTTTTCCCCTGAAATAGACCTACAAATGCGTCAGGAGCTGCTGTAAGACCTTGCGCGATAGTCTCGCGAGACTTGATCCGGCCTTCTACTACTAGAGTTTTGATCTCCTGTAATGCTTCCGGCCATACTTCCATATGGTCACTAATGATAAAACCTTGCACTTTGAGACGTGACTGCAAGATCCACTGTGGAATGGGTATCGGAATTGGTGTTCCGTTATAGCCAGAAATCATTCCACAAACTGCAATCCGACCAAAAGTATTCATGCGTGGCAAGATGGCCTCAAGTATTAACCCACCGACATTCTCAAAATAACCGTCAATACCATTTGGACAGGTTTCTTTTAGCACTGCGCGAAGCATCTGTACGTCTTGATACTGCTTGTAGTCAATACAACCATCAAACCCTAGTTCCTCATGTACGTACCGACATTTTTCTGAACCACCTGCAAGCCCAATAACACGGCAACCTCGTTCCTTTGCGAGTTGCCCAACGACGGTTCCGACAGCACCAGCAGCCGCACTCACAACCACCGTTTCCTCTGCTTTCGGGTTGATGATTCTCATGAGGCCGTACCAAGCGGTCACCCCAGGCATCCCCATCGTGCCCAAGTAGGCTGAGAGTGGTATGCGACTGGTGTCAACCTTTTGCATAAGACTTGCTTGAGGCGCATCGACAATAACGTGCTCCTGCCAACCAGCAAAACCCAAAACTGTATCGCCAGCTACAAAATCAGGATGCTTAGATTCCAGCACCTTCCCTGCAGTACCCCCAGTCATCACTTCATCGAGTGGTTGCGGAGATGTATAACTTTTGGCGTCATTCATCCGTGCTCGCATATAGGGATCAACGGAAAGAAAATGGTTGCGAACCAAGACTTGCCCGTCAGATATTGCAGGTAACGGAACCTCGACTAAACGGAAATTCTCTGGCGTAGGCATGCCCTGGGGCCGAGATACAAGCAGTATTTGTTTATTGATGATGGTCATAGCTCTATCCTACTCGTCAGGGATATTGCTTTCCATAACCCAGCATCGTGCTATAGTCTCGCGCATCACTACAATGTGAGGTTTTTATGACACAACACCGTATTTCCCGTATTTCTGCTCTTACATTTTCCAGCTTCGTTCTCGTGATGAGTCTCTGGAACATTAGTTGTAGCCCCGCAGAACAAGCTGCAGCGCCAGACCCTGCGCAGATAGGAGTTGGTGATGGTGTCCCTATCTTCGAATGGGATCCAACATGGCCGAAACAACCACTGCCGAATCAATGGACAATTGGGGGCGGAATGGGTGTTGCTGTTGACGAAATGGATCACATCTGGATCTCACATAAACCGAACGACATTACAGAATTAGAGGCAGCGGCGGCGGCCGATCCTCCTCAAGCAAGCTGCTGTATCCCTGCTCCTTCAATTATCGAATTTGATCAGGAAGGGAATGTCGTCCAGGCATGGGGTGGACCTGGGTCTGGTTATGAATGGCCTTACGCCGAGCATGGCCTGACAATCGACTACAAAGGTCACGTGTGGATTGGTGGCCATGAAGCACCCGATGCTCAATTTCTTAAATTTACACGCGATGGCAAGTTTTTATTACAAATTGGTAGATCGGGACAGAGAAAAGGCAACAGCGATCTCCAAAATCTCGGGATGCCATCTGACGTCTCCGTTGATCCAACCACAAATGAAGTCTGGGTTGCCGATGGATACCAAAACCGACGCGTTATTGTGTTCGATGCCGACACTGGTGAGTACAAACGTCATTTTGGTGCCTACGGGAATGTTCCAGAGGATCTACTAACAGTCACAACACCTGAAAACGTTGCTCACTTTGGAGCCTCTGCAGGCACTCTGCCTCAACAGTTTGGAGTGGTCCACTGCGTCAAGATCTCTCTCGATGGCCTCGTCTACGTGTGCGACCGGGAAAACAATCGGATTCAGGTATTTGATAGAGACGGGACGTTTGTTACTGAAAAAGTGATTAACCCAGATGTCGTCGGTGCAGTATCAAATGATATTGCCTTCTCGCGTGATCCTGGACAACATTTCATGTACGTAACCGATCACGCTAGCTCAAAAGTGTGGATTCTGACCCGTAGCGATATGAATGTTATTGGTTCGTTCGGCTTCGCCGGTCATTTTGGAGGTGGTTTCATCGTTGCACACAACATCGCCACTGACTCAATGAATAATTTGTACGTGACCGAAGGCCTAGAGGGAAAACGCGTGCAACGGTTCCTTTATAAAGGCCTCACATCCGCAGAGTGAACACGCCTTGCTAGCATGGCATAAACGGTTGATACGTCGGTTTCAAGATCTGTTTGGCATGTCAGACTATGCCATGTTGTGGTTCGCCTTCCTCGAAGGAACAGGCGTCGGATTCTTGCTCTGTTGGTTCTTACTAACATGAGGGCCACTGCACGATGAACAGCTAGTTGGTTACCAGGCTGTCGGATTGACACATACTCGTGCTGGATATCCTTCTAGACAATGCAGAAACGGCAATACTACAAAAACCCAAAACAAAATCACTATAACAATCGTACCAATGACGATTAGAGCATGTCTCGGACTGAGCATGACTTACTAAGTAAGAACATGAATCTTATGCGCGATTTGGATTCTGCATTCGAAGCATTTGCCTAAGGTCCCGTATTCCAAACCAGCCCAGCAACCCTGTTAATAAGACTGCGGAGGCACTAGCTGCAAGCGAATGGTGCTGATGAGCAATCACAAGACCCGTAGTCTGAAGACCCCAAAACGCATCAAAGATCATACCGAAACTCACACTCCCAACGATAACAGTGAGTATATAAATGACCAATATCCGCATTCCAAAAAGCCTATGGACGGCACCGATCGTTGCAATGTTTGTAGCCGGACCAACCAGAAGAAACACGAGTGCTGCGCCTTCTGGAAACCCAGAGATCACAAGCGCTGCCGCCACCGGCACGGAAGCAGTCGCACATACATAGAGAGGCATAGAAATAAATATCGTCAGGAGTAGCGTCCAAATACCAGCACCTGCAAGTCCTGAAAACTGATCCTCAGGAACCCATGTTGTGATCAGTGCAGAAGCAATTAAACCAACCAGCAACCAACCCCAAATCGGGTAAAGGAGATCATACAATCCATAATTAAGGGCTTCCCGCCAACCAGTAGCCGCGTGATTGTGATCGTGACAACACGCGTCTGGCTTCTGCTGATCTGAAACATTTGAAAGACCTTTACGATCAGCTAATACACCACCCGCTACACCCGTCACAAGCGCTGCGACCACCTTAAATAATGCAAACGGCCACCCGAGCATTGAAGCTGTGACCAAGATAGAGTCAACTCCTGTTTGGGGAGTGGCAATCAAGAACCCTAGTGCGGAACCTTGGCCAGCCCCTTCTTTTTTGAGCGATACCGTCGCAGGGATTACGGCACAAGAACACAACGGAAGCGGCACACCAAACACTACTGCTCGCAAGACACTACTTGGTCCGCCACTTCCTAATCGGCGATTGATAAAGTCTGGCGGCAACCATATATGAAGCAAGCTTGCCATGACCGTACCCACAAAAAGCCATGGAGCTAATTCCAGCATCAAATTCCAAATATTTTCTAAAAAGAGCATATCTCTCCATTACCTGCTACCTATTGCCAGCAGTACACGTTACACAATAATCACACGATGGATGGCAAAGCGTCTACCAAACAGTGACTATATCTGTATGGCAACAATGAAACTTTAATCAATTGCGGGTATTTGGATTAAGAGCCCTTGCCCACTTAGCCGCACTGGATACACATCCACTCCCTCTTCGGCTGGTCCGTTACAGGGAAGGCCATTATCAAGCTGAAACTGGGTACCGTGCCACGGACATACGATGCAATCACCCTGCAAACGTCCAAGTGACAACGGTCCTCCAGTATGTGGGCAACGATTCCCCAGGGCATAAAACTGCCCTTGATGTTGCCAGAGAACTATTTCTGGACCCTCGAGTTGTACGGTGTGAGGATGCTTATCCAATATTTCTGCCTGCTCTGCAACTCTCACCCAACGTTCTTCCTTAGGAACTGACGCAGATTGATCCGAGCTGAGCGTAGAACTGGTCTGTGGTACTTCTCCAGGTACTCCAGGCCAACTGCCATGACATAACTCAACGGCCAGATCTTCCTGCCAGATATGATCGACGCCTCGGACTACGAAAGAACGTACCAGAAAACACAACCACGACCAATCAGGTAGAAGCGGCACATAGTAAATTTCTTCAATCAACATGCCCTGATTGTCATCATGCAAGCGACTTGATCTTTCGACGCCTCTTAAAAATCCTTTTAAAAAACGTATGTGGATTCGATCAGGCGGTGCCCAAACTTGCTCAATCACAGTACAAACACGCACCCCCAGCCAGGCTGGCCAGCGTTGTTGGAAAATGATGCGATTGCCTGATACCTCCAACACACGGTAGTCACCTAATGTTGTAGGGTGGACAGTTTCGATATGTTCTAGATCCTGAGCCAGTACCCGGGCAAACGGATACGGAATACGCTTCCGGCAAGCAACATTCATAGCTTGGCCGTACTATCGCACGGCCTTCTGTACACGAAGTATCACGAGTCGAGTCAGTGCTAGTACTAACCGCTGCAGGTCTCTGCAATCATTTCAAGAGAAATGACGTTAATACCTACACCGCCAGATTGAGCTGATGCCTCAGCAGATCCTGCTTCATCTTCATCAGTCACTCTGCCAGCAGCGGATGACATTAAATTGACGCGATCGTTTAAACCCGTCATAAACAAACCCTTGGCTTCCATGAGGTGTCCCTCATGTGCTTCTGGGTTTGGCCAAACATCGAAGAGACCAACTATTTGCTCGCCGAGCTTTTCAGCAACAACAGCAGCTAACACATCACCTTCTGATGGCATTGGATCGTCTGTACTACTTGCACCAGGACTGTTTGTCAGAACCCAATTATTCTCTGGCCTCGCCTCTAAACAACCAATGGTTCTCACCATCGCACCAGCTGCCAACGGGGGTGCTGCCTCAGCAACAGCTACTTCCTCTTCACTCATTCTTGTGAGAGGAAACTCCACTTCCGTTCCAAGGAAGCTAAACGTTAGGTTAATCCGATCTCCAGACAGGACACCGGTATAGGCTAACGTCTCGGGTTCTCCACCAAAGAGAAGCTCGAGGTCAAAGGCAATAGTGTCACCGTCAATCACACCATTAGAAATACTAGAATTTCCACCAGGAACCAGACGATACGTACTTGGAACCGCGGTGGCACCTTGTCCAGCCAGCGTTGTCGAACCCGTCAAGACCGTTCCGTCCTCTGTAAAGGTAAATTCCACAGGAGTAACTTCACGTGTGTCTTCCACTCTGAATGACCCATTCCATGCCCCGGCAAACGACTGCGCCTGTACTCGCCTGAGAAGCGTCTCTAGTGTCATGCCCATCAAATCAATTCTGAGTCTTATTTGATTCGCAGACGGCAACATTTCACCCGCGTATGCCAGCGTCACCGACTCTCCACCAAGTTCAACTTGCACTTCAAAAAGAACGTTTGGACCGTTAATCACACCGCCGAAGATCTCAGTCACTGTACCGTCCGGACCTGTAGCTGAACCGTTCAGTACCATTTCGTCTTCCACGAAGGTAAATGCCAATGGAACGGCGCCTCCGGGAGTGTCAAGAGAACCAACCCAATCTCCTGAAAACCGTTGGACCTGGGCTGCAGCAGTCGATGGTTGCATGACACTAAGTGCCATAATCCCAATGAAAGTAACCATCATGAAACGAGTGCCGTATCTAGTCATCATTACCCCTTCTGCCGCGCAGTATAACGCCGATTCTAGGAATAGAATACGAGTTACTGGATGAAAAAGTCCGCAATGACCAACGGCACGCTAAAACCTCCGTTAAAGTGGGCAGGCGGGAAACGTTGGCAAATACCGTATCTGCGCCCATTTTGGGAACCCCACAACGATTGTCGCCTTGTTGAACCCTTTTGTGGAGGGCTCGCAGTCACGCTCCAACTACAACCACAGCAAGCACTCTTGAACGATATCAATGTACACCTGATCAATTTCTACACATGGCTCACAAAAGGTCTTCGTTGTCGTATCGAAATGAAGAACCAAGAAAGCCTGTTCTACGCACACCGTAAACGCTTTAACGAATTACTGCACACAAAAAAAAGTCACACGCGTGAAGCTGCGGCTCTTTTTTATTACTTGAATAGGACTGGCTACAATGGCTTGTGTCGATTCAATAGCAAAGGTGAATTCAATGTTCCATTTGGAACATACAAAACAATTACCTACATCAATGATTTTTCAGACTATCGAAATGTTTTGAATGACTGGGAGTTTCAGAATGATGATTTTTCCCGTCTTGCACTGCGCAAAAGTGATTTTGTTTACGCCGACCCACCGTACGATGTTGAATTCACCGCCTACTCTAAGGGAGGCTTCACTTGGGAGGACCAGATAAGAACCGCTGAATGGTTGGTTCAGCATTCCGGACCGGTAATCTTGGTTAACCAGGCAACACCTCGTATTGAAGCCCTTTACCGTCGCTTAGGATTTCGGTTGCGATATCTTGATGCACCACGACGAATTAGTTCAAGTGGTGACCGCGCGCCAGTACGCGAAGTCTTCGCAACTCGAAACATCTCAATATAATTACTGTTTAAAAAAGTGGCGGAGAGAATGGGATTCGAACCCANNGGGCGGTTGACCCCAGTGAGTCGGGAAAGGTTTGCCATTAGGAGCTTTAAAGACTTTCTGAGGTTTTGCTTTATTCGGATCTTTGGCATCTGTTTTCAGATTTCCTTTAATCCAACGTGCCAATGTTCCACTGCCCTTACCATATCCGCCCGGAAGAGTTCTGAGATCGCGTGTTTGAGCCAAGGGCGGTTGACCCCAGTGAGTCGGGAAAGGTTTGCCATTAGGAGCTTTATAGACTTTCTGAGGTTTTGCTTCATTCTGAGCGGAGAGATTAATGCCGAAGGTCACAAAAAAAATGAGAAGTAAGCTGAGTATGCGCATGATATTATTTGGTTTATTTAATATATCTAATGGAACGACGCAGAATCGATCTTTCTTAGAAAAAATTTAAATTTTAGATAAAAATGGCGGACAGGGTGGGATTCGAACCCACGGTACGATTTCTCGCACACACGCTTTCCAAGCGTGCTCCTTAAACCACTCGGACATCTCTCCGCTTGAATAGAGTCAACAGTCTAGCCTGGGTAGTTGTAGGTCGCCAACCGTGTAATCAGCAACATTCACATGTAATCCCCGTCGTCGTGTCAAGTCTGGTAAAGTAGGTGAAGCGACTATGCCGTCTTCACTGTGCAGGGCGACACAATCGCGAAGTATCGATAACAAAAAACCTTGTTCGGCTTCTCAGCTGAACACACTCAGGGGTAATCATATGGCACGAAACGCGAGACCGACCGCAGCAAAGCGGAACCGCGAAAAGACCCTGATTGAGCGCCGTCAGCAAAAAGAGGCTCGTCGGCGTGAAGCTAAGGACAAAAAAGACGAAGAGACCCCACGCACGGATGGTATAGATCCTGATATCGCGGATATTGTCCCGGGCCCTCAGCCACTAGCCGACTGGCAAATTGAAGACGAAGTCGAAGCTACAGATGAAGGAGAGTCGGCAGAAGTAAAATAAGGAATCGTGATATGGCATCCTTCGCCACAGGAGGACTTATGAAAACATGGATAGTCGGCGCGGTGGGAATTGTCGCACTGCTGGTGGTAATTGTAGCGATGCGGTCAGAACCGAGTAGTGCTGCCGAGGGAACGCTAACAACGGCCGACTACGTGGAAATTCGACAGCTGTACAACAGGTATAACCACCATATCGATAATGCCAAAGATGACGGCTACGCGTATGCACGACTGTTCACGGAGGATGGCGTCTTCGAAACTAACATCGCTGTTGGCACTCGTAGGGGCCACGACGAGCTCGCTGCACTTGCGAGACAAGTCGGCTCGTCGACAAAAGTAAGCCCCGCGCACATCGCGTTCAACATCGTGATTGATCCCTCACCCGAAGGCGCGGTTGGATCAGCCTATTACGGCATCATAGTACGACCTCACGAAGAAGGGCAGGAAGCCACCGGTACAAGCTGGGGTATCTACAACGATCGGTTAGTGAAGACAGCTGACGGCTGGCGGTTCAAGTATCGCAAGTACACGCCTGGTGGCTGGGAGCACCCTAAGGAATGGGCAGCTCACTAGAGGCTTAAACGTCGTTACGTCTTATCGTTTCTTTGACGCCTTACTAGCACGCTTCACGGGGTTTGATGTTCCTAGGGCACTGTTTGCCGTAACACCTTGCACAATATACGGATCTTCCCACGTGCCCTCACCAGCCACGTTCAATAATGGAGTCTTCCCCTGTTTTTCATAAAACAGGGAAGCCATCTCCCGTAACGCTGAGGTGACAGCTGCAGGGTCTTCTGCCGTAGTTTTGACGCGCGTTACCGTTGCCTTCTTCGGCATGATTACCGTCACCGTGTGAAACACCTATCAGGAATACTCATAGAATCAAAATCCTCCCGAGCCGCTATAAGTTAACGGGAGACTTGTCTAGTAGCGGACGCTTGGACACCCACACCCGGACGTGTTACCTCGACCTTAAATGGTCCGACTAAATCGCCTCGACATTCGAAACCGACACGGTACCGATTTTTGAGTAACTCGTAGTCTGACGCCATTGTTGCAGCTAGTTTTTTCAATTCGCCCACCATCCCAGATGCAGCTGCTATCGACTGATAGACGCCACCAGTATTTCTTGTAACGTTGAGCGTGACGATACGTGTAGTTTCAGAATTGAAATTATCGCCACCACTAGTTGTGATAAGCAGAGTATGTACTGTTGCACCGCGTTGCATAGTTTCTATTGTAAATTCATTGATCTTGCGTTCTCTCACACTGCGACTATTTTCGGGCCCGTCATAGGCCACGACCACAAATACCGGCCACGGGTCCTCGTCCTTAAAACGCCGCTCCCAAGTTTCAAGCAGCCCTTCGATAATCACAGCTCCCGCATTCTGCTCCGCAAATATACTGGTTGCGTCTTTAATCAACGCCTCCCGATCGGCAGTGAAGTCCACACGCTGCCGTACATAACCTGCAAGTGTAAATAATCCGACTTCGTGCTCCAGTGGAAGAGCTTCAAGAAACCCTTGTAATCCATCTCGCAAAGAATTCAGAGAATTAGAAGCGGGCCCACTATTGTCAACAAGCAGTGCGATCTTCATCCCGTTGGTTTCAACCTGAATGCTTTTGGTACTACATACTTCGTCGCCCTGAAAAAGACGTATTTCATCCTCGCCTAAATCCAGCACTGGCTGGCCGGATTCATCCAGTGCCAGCACAAAGAATTGCCCTTCGTCAGCAATAGCAGTATCGGACGTCCCGATCAGCACACCCAGACAACAGGTAAAAATCGCAACAAAGCGCATTACAGTGCGTATGTCTAAAAAAAAGAGCTTCGTTCTCATTGTTTGTCGCATAGACCAAGAGCCTCCAGGCCAATCCGAAGATCAATAGATATAGATTGTTTACGATAACAGGATAGCAACATTCCAGATGTTTTAAATATGTCAAAAGTGTGAAACTTTTGCGCCTTCAGCTGGCATAACTACGGATTTCCCTCAAACCCGATCACTTTAAATCGCTGTACCCGATTACCAGCCGGGAACTCGCCGACGTAGATATTTCCTTTCGAATCGGTCGCGATGCCGTGGATATATCCGGCAAACTCACCACCGTAGTAGCCCCGGTGTCCAAACGAGCCGATCGTCTCCAGCGTATCGCGCCGAAGAATCCAGACTTTCCGGTTTTGACCGTCGGCGACGTACACGAATCGCTGTTCGGGATCTGACGAGAACGCCACGTCATCGACCGACCCCGTGCCGTCCATACCTGCCGGGAACGCCTCCTTCACGAAGGTGCCGTCCTTGCGGAATACCTGAAAGCGGCGGCTCGACATGTCACAGACGTACAACAGCCCGTCGTGGCTCATCTTGATGCAGTGGACGAGTCCGAACTGCGACGGTGGCGGGTCGCCAGGCTTGCGCTGCGCCATCGGCTCATCGCTCGGCGACTTGCCGTAGGCACCCCACATCCGCTTGAACGCCATGGTGTCGGCATCGAGCACAATCACGCGACGGTTGTCGTAGCCGTCGGATACGAACGCCTCATTCGTCTCGGGATCGAAGGCCACCTGCGTCGGCTGAGCAAAGTTGTCGGTATCGGCGTTCCCTTTACTTTGCCCGTGTTTCCCCTTCTGGATGAGTAACGTTCCGTCACGCGTGAACTTGGCGAGGCTACTGAAAATATTCGTGCGTCCCCCGCCCTCCGTCGAATGGGTTCCGGCCCACACATTTCCTTTCGGGTCTATGGAGAGACCATGTGCCCCGCCATGCGCGACTTCAGCCAGGGTACGCCGGGACGCGAGGAGGTCAAGGCGATGCCCGGGAAGTTCCACCCACTGGAAACCTCCGGCCGGCAGGTCTGGATCGTCGGCAGACCCCCACGCCTGCACCACTGCGCCAGTCGCGTCGAACTCGACCACGGGCGGCATCGGGTTGCAACACTCGCGCACGCCACGCGCGCCGTCGTCGTCGCCATCCCCGATCCAATGCGGCCAATGCATGACCCAAACGTGGTCGCGATCATCAACCGCCACCGACAGCACGGCGCCGAAGATTCCGTTATCTGGCAATGGTCGCTTCGGCCAGGTCGGATCGTACTCAAGGATCGGGACTCCCTCTTCCGCTCCTGTAATTGCCACCGAAAGCGCTTCATTCTCGTCTACCGCAGGTGCACTGCATGAACTCAATGCCGCCGTCACGACCGCTATCACAGCGAGGGTTATAATCTTCTGCCTCATCGCCAATCTCCTGTCCATTCCAGATAAGTTTGGACTGACAATACATGGGTCTGCCAACGAACACAATCAATTCGTATTACGTATCCCCGAGGCAACCCTGAGGCGAGATTGCCCTGACTCGTTCTACCGATCGTGCCCTTTATTTAGGCATCTAGAGCTTTGCGAGCTGCTATCTGGGCGAAACGGCGACGGCGAACAGTAGCTTCAATTGTTGAGGTGAGTGGCAATCTGACTTGAAAGGCATTCCAGCCACGAGCCAACTGCGTAGTAACCGCTTGCCGTCGGTCAAGTTCTATACGGAAGCAGTTAAAGCAAAGTGTGCGCGGCCGTTCTAATTGTTCCTCAGCCCGAAACCCATAGCGAGCTTCTTTATCCCGACATCCATGACACATAGGGCACGCTGGTTGAGATCGCCTGGATCGTTTATCTAACCACAATTGCTGAGTATCTGACGACTGCAGAGATTCTGCTGGCATACGTTCCTCCATTCGTGACTGACCCCAGTCTAGGTGCCGGGTATGACAGCCTAGGTCACGGGAGCATACAATCTCCTTAAGCGAGGAACCCGATGCCACATTTTAGATGCGTTGTTATGATTGCTGCTGTACTGACAGGGTTTGTACTCCCCAGTCCTGTGCACGCCC
>DDZV01000017.1 GCA_002346475.1 Acidobacteria bacterium UBA2999
CTGATGCATCAATGTCTAATGTGCCAGCTAAATGGGCTGGCTGATTTGCCACAATGCCAACTGACTGTCCTCCAAGTCGAGCAAATCCAACAACAATATTACGAGCATAATAACGGTGAACTTCACAGAAATTATGATCATCTACAATGCTGCTAATCACATTCAACATGTCGTAAGGCTGACTAGGAACGTTAGGTACAATTTGATCTAGAGCCTTATCGGAACGATCAAGTGGATCAGATGTCTCCAAGTAAGGAACATCATCAATATTGTTACTGGGTATGAATCCCAGCAGCTCACGAATTAACGAAATACACTCATGGTCATTTTCAACAGCAAAATGAGCCACCCCACTCTTTTCGTTATGAGTCATGGCACCGCCCAGCTCCTCCTTCGTAACATTCTCGTGAGTCACTGCACGGATCACATCTGGCCCAGTCACAAACATGTAGCCTGTGTTTTTAACAACAATTGTGAAATCAGTAATTGCAGGAGAATAAACAGCCCCGCCGGCACAAGGACCCATAATGGCTGAAATTTGTGGTACCACTCCAGATGCGAGAGTATTCTGAAGAAAAATATCAGCATAGCCACCTAGTGACACTACGCCTTCCTGTATGCGAGCACCTCCAGAGTCATTAAGTCCAACGATAGGCGCACCTATTCTGACCGCCTGATCCATAACCTTACAAATCTTTTGGGCATTCGTTTCAGATAAGGACCCACCAAAAACAGTAAAGTCTTGTGCGAAGGCAAGGATGGTCCTGCCATCGACTTGACCACGACCACAAACTACGCCGTCACCAGGAATAATTTCCTTTTCCATCTCAAAATCACGACAACGGTGGGTTACAAACTTGTCAATCTCATCAAACGTGCCAGGATCAAATAGAAGCATGATGCGCTCACGCGCGGTTAACTTGCCAGCATCACGTTGCTTCTGTAAACGTGTTTTGCCGCCCCCAAGTTCAGCACGTCGCTCAAAATCGTCTAGGGAATCTCTCGTATCCATCACCATGAACCATTGAACATAAATTTTAACCGCCTTGCACTGTCATCTTCTGTGCCTTCTCCCAATCCTTTAAGAACCGTTCAAGGCCTATATCAGTAAGTGGGTGCTTGAAAAGTTGACTAATCACCGCTGCAGGTGCAGTTACAACATCCGCACCCATACGTGCTGCTTCAATCACGTGATTAGGATTACGAATACTTGCCACAAGCACCTCAGTTGGAAATTCATAATTGTCAAAAATCTCAACAATCTGTTGAACTAAATCCATGCCATTAGCACCAATGTCGTCAAGGCGACCAACAAACGGACTCACAAACGCAGCTCCAACTTTTGCTGCCAACCACGCCTGAGGTGCAGAAAAGATTAATGTGACATTAACGCTATGACCCTCTGAAGCTAAAACCTTACATGCCTTCACTCCTTCCTGTGTGAATGGCACTTTAACGACGATATGGGGGTCAATTGAAGCGAGGTCATGTCCTTCACGAATCATTCCAGGCGCATCAGTCGCCACAACTTCAGCACTCACAGGCCCCTGTACAATCTGACAAATTTGTTTAAGTATCTGTCGATAGTCACTATCTTCCTTAGCCAACAGTGACGGATTTGTTGTAACACCGTCAAGAATACCGACCGCTGCCAGTTGTTCCACTTCTTTTACATTTCCCGTATCGACAAATAACTTCATGTTGTACTCCTAACAGCTACTAATTGTCCTAAAGTAACTGGGGATAACATTACACTGAGCTCTCTTTTACTACACTAGCATCAAGTCTTTCAGACATTAAGGTGCAGTTTCGACAACGCTATTAGACTCTTCACTCACGTTTGGAAGCGGCAACCTTTCGTCAACAGCTACCACGGTGTATGAGTACGTAACACCGGGGACAACATCGTTATCCTGATAGCGTGCTTCAATAATTGGTACTGACGTGAGTGTTTGGAGTGTCGCATCAGATGACTCTCTGCGCAAGACCAAGTACCCTCCAAGGTCAGATTCTTGATTCGACTCCCAAATTAAACCAATGCCTTCACCAGATACAATAGCAGCTAAAGACTGCGGGGCAGCAGGTGGAAAGATATCAACAGGGGTCATACACACCGGTGTCGAAGGTTTGCTTTCAACTAAACTCTCTTCTGAATCCCTAACCGCACGAACAAAATAACAATGCCTACGGTCAAACATAACCGTATCCGTAAATTCAAGCTCAACAATTGGCAACAAATTTAGTGGAGCCGGTGGCCCAGCTAGCCAAGATGGAGCTTCTGGTATTGGCAACAATGCTAAAGGATTATTCTCCACCACTCGATATATGTTGTACCTAGTTGGTTTAGGTAAAACAAACTCTTCAGCTAACAATGGATTGTCTGGGGAATTGGCTAAAACACCTAAAGGCAGAGATTCTTGAGGCAACGCACGCTCAAGCAGAAAACCGATCAATCCACCAGAAGGTTCCCAGGTAATTCTAATTTCGTTTTCGCGCACTGACGTGCGTAACTCAGTTGGAGGAGCTGGCAGCGCCGCTAAAGATACAGAAGTTACAGTTCCTACTGGGCCAGACTCATCAAAAGAACTAAACCCTACTGCCATATAAAAACGATTGAGGGGAACTACTTCATCTAACTCAATGTTTAATAGCGAAGTTTGAGATGGTTTGTACGAATCAACCGTTAAAATTTCATGGACTGTAACGCTCGAGCCAGCCGGAACCATCTCTGCATGCTCAGGACCAACACCAGATATGTCTTTCATAGTTGTGTCCTGCACAGAGATAGTTTGAACAAGCTTTCCTAGCTCACCCCAGCGCCTACGCGGGGGCGCAGTGCGACCCGTAAAACTGTACACTTCCACTCGAGAAATCGAAACTGGTTCAGAACCATCAATATTCTCACTTGGCACAACTAGCGTTACAAAAACATCATCGCCTTTTCGCTCGGCTACAATTTCTGTAACGCTGGAAGGAATCTGGACAAAGGGCGGAAGTAGCGGGCCTTTCTTTCCACATCCAATTATTAAGAAAGAAAGCACTATCAATAAGCTAGTGCAAAAGTGCACAACTAGTGTTTTTAGCTTGCTATGGAACTTCATGCTCCCCTGCGCAGTCACCCAACAACTTTATTTCGTACCTACAGGATGTAACGGGATAGATCCTCGTTTTTAATAACGTTTGCCAACATGCGTTCAACATAGATCTCATCAATTACAATTGATTTATTCTCAAGATCAGGAGCGTCAAAAGAGACCTCGTCAAGGAGACGTTCCATAACAGTGTGAAGCCTCCTCGCACCTATATTCTCTGTCTTGTCATTCACTTGTACAGCAAAATCAGCAATCTTATCGACGGCTGTCTGGAGAAACTGCAACTCAACGTCCTCTGTACCCAGAAGTGCAACGTACTGTTTG
>DDZV01000003.1:0-23823 GCA_002346475.1 Acidobacteria bacterium UBA2999
CTGATTACAAATCAGCTGCTCTACCGGACTGAGCTACACCAGCCAGACAAAAGGACTATGGTAGCATGCTTTATGCCAACTCCGTCAAGACCTAACCATAGTAAATACTGAGCAAAAAGCCCCTTATTAAGACGTTCCCCTATCGACTATTCGACACTGCTTTGTCCTAAACTGCGTTGTCGAACCGCCTCAAACAAAGCAATCCCAGCCGCAACAGATACATTTAGACTGTTAATCTGACCTTTCATGGGAATCGTTGCTAACCGATCACATCGTGAACGAACAAGGTGTCTCAAACCATGACCCTCAGCCCCCACGACAATCGCCGAGGGCAAGCCCCAGTCGACTAAGTTGTAGGATAACGAAGCGTCAGACGCAAGACCGACCGTCCAAACTCCGGCAGTCTTTAGCTCCTCAATAGCTCGAGCAATGTTTACAACAGTTGCAATTCGAAGATGTAAGATAGCACCAGCAGAGGCTTTACCGACCACCCCAGTTAAAGATGCTGAACGTCTTTTTTGAATTATGATTCCGTCAGCCCCAACAGCCTCAGCTGTTCTGAGGATAGCACCAACATTATGTGGGTCTTCAATATTATCAAGTACAACAATGAGCGCTGGACTTGCGGCAGCCTGAAGAAGATCTGAAACAGTGTAGTTGTCGACTGCAATGATCTCAGCTGTCACACCCTGATGCACACCTTGTTTAGATTCGCGATCGAGTACCCCAGCAGATACATGTTTAACTCTAATTCCTCTCTCAGTTGCTAAATCAAGCAACTGCTTCATCCGAGTCCCACCATGAGATTCAAAGTGCACTTCTTGTACACGACCAGACCGGAGTGCTTCAAGAACGGGATTGAAACCGTAAATAATCACGAGAGACTCTTCATCATGGCAAGAAAAGACTCAGCACGTTCACATGCTCCAGAGATCCGACAAATCCCAGATTCCACTGGCAACTCAGCACCCTGCTCCATCGCCGGCACAGCAACATCAAGCTCCATGCCAGAAGTCTCACCAGTAAGCGCAATTCGAATAGGATGAAACAAGGCTCGTCCCTTATTGCCAGTCCGCTTACGTATACTGGCTGAAACTTCACGGAAAGCATCACGATCAAGTAATCGACCACGCTTACATAATTCATCCACTAACACATCAATGACCTGGCGTGTCGCTGGCTCTTCTATTTCTCTCCGAATATCTTGATCTTGCATTGCACGCTCTACCGAGTAGTCAAACAAGAAAGTAAGTCGATCGGGAATCTGTTCCAAGCGGTCAACAGAAGACGCCACAGAAGGTATGAAACACTCCAAAAATGAAAAATCACTTGACGTCAATTCAGATGAGAGCCAATCCTTGCTTCGCAAATAAATCACGGCACTTCTAGTAATTAACGACGGTTCTGCCTCCTTCAGATAGTGCCTATTAACCCACGCGAGTTTTTCAATGTCGAAGACGCCGGCACTCCGCCGAGTAGCGTCAAGTTGAAACCGTTGTGCTAAATCATCAAGCGGAAGAAGCTCTTTGTCTTCCCCAGGTGACCAACCAATGAGCGCGAGATAATTTGTTAAAGCCTCAGGCATGTACCCTTGAGCCCGAAAAGCAGCAACTGAAACTGTGCCATGGCGTTTTGAAAGCGGACTATGATCAGCACCCATCACAAGAGAAGCATGTGAAAAAATAGGTGGCGTCCAACCAAAAGCTTTGTACAGCAAAAGTTGTCGTGGAGTATTTGAAATATGATCCTCGCCACGAATTACATGTGTGATTTCCATTAAAGCATCGTCAATAACAACTGCAAAGTTGTACGCCGGAACACCCTCTGACCGCATTAACACAGGATCGCCAATCACTGCTGTGTCAAAATGTACTGTTCCACGAACCGCATCACAAAAACTGACCTCTTTGTGTGCAGGCACTCGAAATCGAATCGCTGCAGGAGCACCAGCGTCAAGTCTAGCCTGCACATCCTGAGACTGTAATTGTCGACAAGTCCCTGGATACATGAGCGGACGGCCTGCTTGAAGCGCAGCACGGCGATTTGTTTCAAGCACCGCTTCTGAGCAAAAGCAGTAGTACGCTAATTTCTGATCTACCAATTTCTTAGCATAGTCACGATAGAGGTCTAAACGCTCAGACTGACGGTACGGTCCCTTGTCACCTCCAACCTCAACACCCTCAGTCCAGGTCAATCCCAACCAGCGAAGATCTTCAAGGATTGCAAGCTCTGATTCTTTAGTTGAACGATCACGATCTGTATCCTCAATACGTAAAACAAGAGTCCCACCGTGCCTCTTGGCCCATAACCAGTTAAATAATGCGGTCCTTGCATTACCAACGTGGAGGTTTCCAGTAGGACTCGGTGCAAATCTGACACGTACCGAGGTCGCCTCAACAGATGTCACACTAAGCCTCTATTGCCGATCAATACGACCGCATGAGCTGCAATTGATTTTCCAAGACCCATAGAATCCATGCCTTCATTCGTCTTGCCCTTAATACTGACTTGGCCCGCTTCAACTCCCAGAGCTTTAGCTACATTTGCGCACATACCTGTGACAAATGGGCTTAGCTTTGGCTGCTCTGCCACTATTGTGACGTCAACGTTAAAAACAGCAAATCCTTCAGACTTTACAAGTAATGACACACGACTTAATAAATCCAGGCTATTTGCATTCTTCCAAACAGGGTCAGTATCTGGAAAATGCTGTCCTATATCCCCCTGACCGGTTGCCCCAAGCACAGCATCCGTCACAGCGTGACAAACCACATCAGCATCAGAATGCCCTTGCAGTCCTTTATCAAAAGGGATCGTGACACCTCCGAGAATTAATTGTCGCTTTGGAACAAGTTGGTGCAAATCGTAGCCATGACCAACCCTAAAGCTATTAGTCTGATTGTCGAGAATTGCTTTTGCCATTACCAAATCCTCAGGTGTTGTAATTTTGATATTCCGTGGATCCCCCTTAACTACCTGGACCTGATGCCCTGCTCGTTCAACCAAAGCTGCTTCATCGGTTATCTCTAAATCACGGATGTTCAAAGAAAGTGCGGTACGTAGAACAGAAGTCTGGAAAGCCTGAGGAGTTTGAGCCAAGACAATCTCCTCCCGGAGTAAAGTGTCATCAATGAAACCATCTGCTCTAACCTTTTTAATTGTGTCATTAGCTGGCAACCCCGCAATTGCTGCGCCAGTTTTATTAGCAACATTAATCGTACTGGCAATCAATTCCTCAGATACAAAAGGCCGTACAGCGTCGTGAATTACAACTACCTCTGAATTTTCATTTATCTGCTCGAAAGCATTGCGCACCGAGTCTTGGCGACGAACTCCACCAGTAACGATGGAAACACTTGGATTGTTTTCGATGTAATCAGGAGGAGATTCAGCTAACTCTCTTGGTAGAGCTACAACCACATCAGTCACATGCGGTGAGCGCAAAAATGCCTGAAGACTCCTCTGCAGAATAGACTGGCCAGCCAGCTTCAACATCTGCTTCGGGTATATGAAGCCAAGGCGTTTGCCTTGGCCAGCAGCAACAATAATCGCAGTAACGTGTAAGTTTGTCAGAATTGAAATAAATTCTACCCGACGTGACGGGTTCCTAAGAATGAACTTGTAAACTTAATTATTTATTCAACGATTGAATGAACAGCCACAATGATATCTAGTCAGAACAAGAAACTCACTTCTATACAACCTAAAAATCTAACTCTACATACTTGCGTACAGTCTCTCGCACTTGTTCCGCAAATTCACGTGGGTCAACATTGGCAAGTGAAGCAGTTTCAATTGGTTCATGCACAAGCAGTTTGACCTTTCCAGGCTGAACCATCAAACGTCCCTTTAACATAATATGACGACTCTCAATGATAGATACCGGCACAACTGAAATTCCTGCTTCTAATGCTAAATGAAAACTGCCTCCTTTAAAACGCCCGACTTTCCCATCAAGACTCCGCGTCCCCTCAGGAAAAACGATTAAAGACAACCCGCCAGACGTCAGACGCGATGCCCAACCAAACACGGCTTTTCCTGGGCGAGTACGATCTACCAACATATGACCAGTGCGTCTTAGGTGCCAACCAAGAAAAGGTATCCTTCCGAGCGAACGTTTAGCAATAATCCGTAGTTGGTACGGTATTGAAGAAAAAATGACAGGGATGTCGTAAATACTTTGATGATTCGAAACAAAAACATAGGTTCGTCCAGGCGTGAGTCGCTCAAGGCCTTCAACATCAACCTGTACACCTGTTGTCCGTAGAATTAACCATGCCCATGTACGCGCACACCAATGCGCACTGTATCCACGCTTATCAAACAAGCTCAGTCCAAGCGAGCAAGTGCCAAGGAGAATTGTGTACAAACCGATAGCGGGAATCAGGAAAAACACGGTCCGCCACCAATGCAAAGATGACATACAGAACTTGAAACTTAGAACTGCTTTAAAGAAAAATCAAGGAAACAAAATCTCTAATGCCTCTTCAAGTGTTCGTACTCCAATACATTCCTGGGATACTTCCTTACGAGAAGCTTGTTCAGTATTCACAGCAGGCATTACAATTCTAGCAAAACCCATCTGTATTGCCTCGCGTACACGTAATCCTGCCTGAGGAGCACCACGGATCTCTCCACTTAATCCCACTTCACCGAACAGAGCGATATCTGACTTGAGACCACGATTACGCACACTTGATACAACTGCAGCTACCACGCTGAGATCGGCTGCCGTTTCATCGACATTCATACCACCCGCAACGTTGACATAGACATCCTCACCAATCAAATTTAAACCGATTCTCTTCTCAAGTACCGCGAGAAGCATCGATAGTCTACTCTGATCGATCCCAACAGCTGTCCGGCGAGCATTCCCAAAAGTACTGGTACTGACAAGCGCTTGTACCTCTAGCAACATAGGTCGAGACCCCTCTACACAGCAAAGCACTGCTGACCCAGGTGAACCTAATGCCCGCTCTGACAGAAACAGTGCTGAAGGATTTGGCACAGCGTGAAGACCACGCTCTGTCATTTCAAAAATACCTAACTCACTGACTGGACCAAACCTATTCTTAACAGCTCGAACAACACGATAAGTATGATCACGATCACCCTCGAAATAAAGCACGGTGTCTACAACATGCTCAAGCACTTTCGGGCCAGCCAGACTTCCATCTTTTGTGACATGCCCAACAAGTATTGTCGGAATATTCTTTGCTTTCGAAACAAATAGTAGCTGTGTAGCCGCTTCCCTGACTTGCCCAACACTGCCAGGTGCTGATTGGAACTTCGTTGAAAAAACAGTTTGAATTGAATCAACGATAACCAACGAAGGCTTAAGACGTGCAATATGCTCCACAATACTTTCAATGCATGTTTCTGATAGTAAGTAGAGAGGCGTCTTACCAACACCAAGGCGATCACCACGACTCTTAATTTGATGCTCTGATTCCTCACCAGACGCATAAAGTACGGGTCCTACAGATTCTGAAAAATGTGCTGCCGCTTGGAGTAGAAGGGTTGATTTTCCAATGCCCGGTTCCCCGCCAAGTAAAATCAGTGACCCAGGAACAACACCTCCACCAAGCACACGATCAAATTCATCTATACCTGTCGGAAGCCTGGTCGCACTGTTTACCTCAACTTCTTCCATTAACTGTGGTGTGGAAGACTCGAGACTTCTTGTGTATTGATGCCCTACTGATTCTAACGATGAATCTTTAATCTGTTCCTCTACAAATGTATTCCAAGCTCCACAGTCAGTACATCGACCCATCATCTTTAGCGACTGGGCACCGCATGCCTGACAAACAAAGACTGATTTATTAGTGATCCTCACGACTGTAAATATTGTCGCTCGATTCTTGAACCTAGACGGCAAAGAATTTCCCAAGGAATGGTGCCAATTGCTTCAGCCATCTCACGAGCATCAATGGTCTGCCAACTTTCATGTCCCTGCTGGCCGATAATTACTACTTCATCACCTGGCTGCACTCCGCAGTTGGTCACGTCTACCATCATCATATCCATACTGATAGCCCCAACTATTCGCACCCTATTGCCTCGGATCAAGACATCCCCGTGTCCAGACAGGCGTGTATCAACACCATCAGCGTAACCAGCTGGAATAACGGCAATACTCATAGGTGTATCTGCACGATAGCCCCATCCGTAACCAGTACCTTCCCCAGAACGGAGCCCTTTAACCGCAACAACCCTACTAGTCAGTGACAGAACTGGACGCAGAAGCTTGGTTGCACTCTTAAAAAAGGTTTGGAAGCCTTCCTCCTGAAGTTGACTCATAGGACTTGTCCAGTTCAGGGGTGGCACAATACCGTATAAGAGCAACCCAGGTCTGACCGCGTCATACCATACACGTGAATCCCGTAACAATGCAGCACTATTCGCCGCGTGGCATATCTTTGGCGCTCCCCCAAGTTTACGGACAATAGAAACTGCTTGGTCAAATCGCAAGCGCTGCTCGTTGAATAATTCCGTGTGAGAATCATCAGCCGTAGCAAAGTGAGTGTAGACAGCTTCAAGATTTAAATTTTGACTGGCTAGAAGTGAAGGTAGTGTTTCCTCTAGGTTGTCATATCTGAATCCTAGACGGTGCATACCGGTATCAACCTTCAGGTGGTACCCGATTACAACACGTAATCGTGATGCTGCCGACTGAACTGCTTCAGCTGCTGCCGGAGAAGAAATTGTCGGTGTCAACGAATACTCAAACAAACCATCTAGATCGCTAACACTTAAGGCACCAAAAACTAAAATTGGGACAGTAACACCCGCTTGTCGTAATACAACACCTTCTTCAATATCAGCACAAGCCAACATTCTTGCACCGGCATCTTGTAACGCTAATGCTACTTGTTCGGCACCATGCCCATAGGCATTTGCCTTTACAACTGCCACTAGGTGTGGAAATGACTGCCCGCTGTTACCCTCAACAAACTGTCTAACAGCTAAGAAGTTATCTCGTAGCGCACCCAAGTCGACATGTGCAACGGTACTTCGAATCAAACCTCTAAGCCCTGAGCAAAATTTGCAAAGCGTGTCTGCTTATCAAGAAAGACTAGCTTGACGGTGCCAGTTGGACCGTTCCGTTGTTTAGCTAAAATCAACTCTGCGATCCCTGAACTCTCATCCTGTTTATCAAGATTCTTTTTATATGCATCTTCACGGAAAATAAGTGCCACAACGTCTGCGTCCTGCTCAAGCGCTCCAGATTCACGAAGATCAGAAAGCTGTGGACGACGATCAGAACGGGCTTCTGGAGCACGACTCAGTTGTGACAAGACAACGATAGGTATATTAAGTTCCTTCGCAAGACCTTTTAGGGATCTTGAGATAGACGCTAACTCCAGTGTTCGGTTCTCAAATCGCCCACGCCCTGTCATCAATTGAATATAGTCAATTACCAAGAGACTTAAACCATGTTCCGCTTGCAACCTTCTGGCCTTTGCCCTCATTTCCATGACACCAATATTTGCTGTATCGTCAACAAACAGACGCATAGCACTTAAAGTCTCAATAGCCTGCGATATTCGACCATAGTCTTTCTTTTTAATATTTCCACTCATCAGTTCGTGACTATCGATCTGTGCCTCTGCAGTCAAAAGTCTTAAAAAAAGACTCTCTTTTGCCATTTCGAGACTAAAGAACCCAACAGCCATATTTGACTGCAAAGCAACATACTGCGACACGTTTAAAGCAAGACTTGTCTTCCCCATCGATGGACGCGCAGCAATAATGATCAACTCGCCATTCTGGAATCCACGAGTCATTCCATCTAAATCAGCAAAGCCAGTTGGAACACCCGTAACCAAGCGCTTTTGTTCAAACAGTGCTTCAATCTTCGGGAAGGTCTCTTTTACCAATTCACGCATTGGCACAAACCCAACACGCAAGCGTTCATCTGCTACCCCGAAAATTGCACTTTCTGCTTCGTCAAGGATTAGATCAGATTCCTGGCTGGCTTCGTAAGCATTGGTCAAGATTTTGTTTGCTGCAAAAATTAGATTGCGAAGCGTGGATTTTTCTTTAACAATTTTTGCGTAGTATTCAACATTCGTCGCACGAGGCACGCCATCAGCAAGAGAAGCTAAGTACGCTGGCCCGCCAATTTCATCAAGTTCTCCAGAACGCTGCAACTCTTCCTTTAGAATGATAAAGTCGATTGCTTGACTGCGCTCATGAAGAGCACTCATGCATTCGAAAATACGGCGATGTGCATCACGAAAAAAGTCGTTAGGATTGATAACCTCAGAAGCAAGATCTAAGGCCTCGCTATTAACAAGGATCGCGCCGAGTACAGACCTTTCGGCGTCGAGGTTATGCGGAAGAGTACGCTCCGTGCTGGCGGGGACATCTACCATTAGAAAATTCGTTGGTGGATTTCAAAGAAACGGAGTGTAACAGAAATTTTGAATCTCAGGTAATAACTATGCCTTACACACCGCGATTATAAGTCTGGTAGGTTTAGATCTCCTCTTTGTTAATCTGCACTTTAAGTGAAACGTCAACTTCCTGGTGCAATCTTAAACGGATGGTATGTTCCCCAAGTGTTTTAAGGGGTTCAGGCAAGACTAATTTTCGCTTGTCGATTTCAAAACCCTTATCTTTAAGCACATCAGCAATATCGGTAGCTGTGACAGAACCATAGAGCTGTTCAGTATCACCCACACGTCGTACTAAAACCACCTCAACAACTGCAAGCTTTGAAGCTATCGCCTCAGCCTGACTTTTCGCTTCAGCCTCGCGTGCCTCGACAATGTGCCGTTCCCGTTCAACGTGTCGCTTGTTTCCTTCAGTGACAGGCAGGGCTAATTTTCTAGGAAGAAGATAATTCCTGCCATATCCATCGGAAACTTTTACAATGTCACCTCGTTGGCCAAGGTTATCTACATACTCCCGAAGAATAACTTCCATAAGTATTTCCCTCTTATTACCTCTAGCTTTTAATCTACAGTATAAGGAATAAGCGCAAGTTGTCGCGCACGCATGATAGCAACTCGAAGCTTCCGTTGATGTTTAGCACAAGTACCAGATATACGCCTGGGAAGAATCTTTGCACGCTCCGGCACAAACGGTAGCAGCAACTTTACATCCTTGTAATTGATGTCATCAATCTTATCGACACAAAATTTACACAACTTACGTCTGCGAAACATTGGGCGGCGCTGCGCACCATCTTTTTTTCTGTCGCGTCCACGTGAAGAATCTTTTCGACCGGGGCTCATGATCTCTCCTCCGTCTCTACAGGTTTTTCTGGGGGAGATTCGCCATTCTCACCGTGCTGGCCTTCGCCTGGTTGGCGGTCAGGCGACAACCCTCTAGCAGTGCGCCGTCGTCGTGATGTTGCTAGGCGATTCTCACGAGCGCGTCCAATAACGAGTTCCTCCTCGTCAATACGAACCGCTAAATACCTTATGACAAGATCGTTAACCTTCAGGCGTCTTTCTATCTCCTTCAAAAGCTCACCTGAACCAAAAATTGTTTCAATAACGTAAGTACCTTCTTTGTGCGGACCAATTTCATAGGCAAGCTTGCGACGACCTAAGTTTTCGGTTTTATCAATTTTTCCGTCTAAGTCTTGTACGATTGTTTCGATCTGTGTATGCAGATCTGCAACCTGGTCTTCGTTTCCTTCTGGGGAAACAATATAAACAAGCTCATATTTCCGATCCATAATTCTCCCTCTGGACTAACGGCCGTCTGCTTAATCACAAAACGGCAAGGAGTCAGTCAATCTCCAAATCTACTACAGCTGGATTGTAACGATTCATAACAACTTCTATGCCTTGCACAGCAAATAATTCGGCTGCGTCCGCCGCCAAGGTCACAAATGAATCAAGCTCAACACGTTCATCCGCCGCAAAAGTTGAAAGCACGTGATCTGCAAGATCGCGCCTGGTATCGCCACGCCCCACACCCAATCGAAGTCGAGCAAACTCGTTTGTGTCTAAATGCTCAATGATCGATTGGAGCCCATTATGACCTCCAGCGGATCCCTTAGCTCTAGCCCTGAGCTTTCCAAAGGGAAGAGCTACTTCATCAACAATCACTAAGAGTTCACTAACCATTACATCATAGTAGTTGGCTAAAGCTTTTAGCGCTTCGCCACTACTATTCATAAAAGTCAACGGCTTCGCTATTAAACATGGCCAAGAACCATGATGCTTAGCCACCATCACGTCAGGCACCTTCGATGGTGCCAGTGAAAACTTTATCTTGCAACGACGAACCAATTCATCGGCTACCAGAAAACCGATATTGTGCCGCGTATCACGATATTCGCGTCCAGGGTTTCCGAGACCGACAATGAGCTTCACTTCTTAATTGGCTCTTCGCCTTCCTTCTCTACCTTGCCTGGTTTCTCTGAACCAGGTTCTGTCGATTCTCCCTCTGCAGTTGCTCCTTCTGCAACTACTCCTTCTTGCGTCTCTTCCACAGCTTCTGGCTCCGGCTCCTCTTCTACCTTAGGTGCCACAACGTGCACAATCATCGTCTCGCCATCGCTTATGGGTTTCCATTTTTTATGCTCAGCAAGATCTTTAACTCGCACACCTTGTCCAATCATTAGTTCCGTAACATCTACCTCTACATGCTCAGGTATGTCTACTGGCAAGCATTCCACTTCAATATCACGGGTAACAAAATCTAGAATGCCGCCCTGCAATTTAATGCCGGCGGCTTCGCCATGGACCTGAACTGGAACCATAACAGTTATAGCCTTATTAAGCGCTAGCCTGTAAAAATCAGTGTGCAGGAGTGCTCGATTTACTGGGTCAAGCTGGTACTCTTTAACCATCACGACCCCAGCTGATTTACCCTCAAGTTTTAAATTAATCAGCGTATTGGCACCAGAGTCTGAGTGCAAGATTCGCAGCAGTGATTTTGGATCCACTGAAATCAAAACGCTTTCTTGAACTTTCTTTTTCTGCTGGGAACCATAAATGACAGCAGGAACTCTTCCAGCAGCACGCAATCGGCGCGCTTCATTCTTCCCACGACTTTCTCTCTTCTGAGCTTCTAGAGTAGCTTCCATACCCCAACCCCTATGACTGATGGCCGATCACTGATGAGCTAAAGTGACAAGTAGCCATTTCCTACACAAATAGCGAAGACACTGATGTCTCTTCATGAATACTCCGAATCGCTTGTCCTAACAATCTGGCCACTGAAAGCACCTCGATTTTCTTGCAACGTGCCACCTCATCACGCAAGGGGATCGTGTTAGTTACGATTAATTGATCAAGAGGAGCTTTTTCAATTCGTTCAATCGCCGGACCAGACAGGACACCATGAACAGCGCAAGCTATTACTTTCTCTGCACCGGCTTTTTTCAGTGCAGTTGCTGCTTTTGTAATTGTGCCAGCTGTATCAATGAGGTCATCTTGAATAATACATAGGCGACCTTTAACATCACCAATAACATTCATTACCTCAGCAACCCCATTCTCAGAACGTCGCTTGTCAATTACAGCTAATTCAGCATCAAGTCGCTTAGCATAAGCTCGTGCTCGCTCAGCACCACCAGCATCTGGGGACACAATTGTAAGATTTGAATGGTTCATTCGTGCCAGATAATCAATAACTACAGGAATAGCAAATAAATGATCCACTGGAATGTCAAAGAATCCCTGGATCTGAGCTTTATGCAGATCCATTGTCAAAACCCTGTGTGTTCCTGCTGCGCTCAGAAGGTTTGCAACCAATTTAGCTGAAATTGGCACCCGTGGCTTGTCTTTGCGATCCTGGCGTGCATAGCCATAGTAAGGCAGCACGGCTGTAATTCTAGCCGCAGATGATCGACGAAAAGCATCAATCATAACTAACAGTTCCATTAGATGTTGATCAACAGGATTTGAAGTTGGCTGTACAACAAACACGTCAACCCCACGTATGTTTTCATCTATTTGAAAGGAAACTTCAGTATCTGGAAAACGGCGAAGACGCGCCTTCCCAAGTGGAATACCAAGAAACTCGACAATCTCATTCGCGAGATGGGTATGTGCACTACCCGAGAAGACCTTCAAGTGACCAAAATCCGTTGGCTTCAGTGAATCACCAGTCAAGGCTCGCTTCATCAATCATCTACCAGGTCCAAAAAGGAGGACCAAAAATTAACAGTTGCCAGAAAACCATCCGCCGATTGGTTGGGGCGGAAGGATTCGAACCTTCGAATACGGGATTCAAAGTCCCGCGCCTTACCACTTGGCGACGCCCCATTCAGTGTTCATTGCTATTACTCGGTGCGTGCGTCAGATCAGATAATTAAGCACCCCACATTGTAATAGGGTACCTCCTAACTAGAGCAATCGCCCAAACGGCTAGTCTAATCGAGGAGCGCTCCTCCGGCAAGGCGAAGGCCCCTTAGCAGCCACTCCGGAACACCTGAGGTTGAAAGAGCCTAGCATAAGCAGTTTGAGGTAGAGACTCGGTAAGTAAGACCTGCCAACCGGAATCAGATAAATCCTTAACAGCAGTCAAAGCATCTCTATGGTTTTGGAATAAGCCAAAAACAGTCGAACCGCTCCCAGACATTGAAACAGCACTAGCTCCAGCCTGCTGAAGAGCGGTCTTCATATAATCAATATCTGGATACCGACGAGCAATTGAACCTTCTAATTCATTAATCATCTGTGGCGCATCCGATGACCAAGGACCAGCAATATGCTGGGGTTTAGTTTGAATAATTTGACCTCGTTTCCGATCTATCTCATACCACTTATAAGCATCAATTGAAGATATTCCAAAACCTGGAATTACTAGCACAACCCAGTGTTTCGGTAAGTCTTCGAGTGGAGACACTGCATCTCCCCGTCCAAGACCAAGAGCTGTCCCTCCAGATAGAAAAAACGGTACGTCCGCACCAAGCTTTCCAGCCAAGCTTATAAGTTTTTTAGGATTGAGTTCAGCCTGCCAGAGGTACGCTAAGCCAACCAGAGCTGCTGCTGCATTTGTACTTCCACTACCAAGACCAGCTCTCGTTGGGATTCGCTTTTCAACTTGAATCATTATGTCAGCAGCAGTACCAGACCGACCAAGAAACTCCCACAGTTTATCTGCAGCTTGCCAAATCAAATTAGAACGATCTAGAGGGAAACCCGCTGTGGTGGATTCAATTGAAAATGGACCAGGTCTCGGGAAAAATGTCAGCGTGTCGTGTAATGACAATGATTGAAAAACCGTCCGGAGTTTATGGAAGCCGTCAGGAAATAATCCAAGGATACGTAGATCCAAATTGATCTTGGCGTGTGCCCGCACCGCAATAGAGGTAGTCATCGGAGTGGAGTAACGTCCCACAATTCATCAAGTGTCAACGGTACTGCTGAACGTGGAACATCCAATAAAAAAACTTCAGCTTCAAGAGGAACGTTCACCTCAAGCTGCGAAAGTTCTGCTAATAACGCGACAGGGTTCCGCGTACTATCTGACCGCAATCTCACTATACGAGGAATACCACCTTTCCATTCGGAATACTCAACACGCCAGCCTGGCCACTCAGCAGCACGAATCTCCCAAGAAGCCCCAACTTGTTTTAAATACACCGTGGCAGCATTATCCCGAAGGATAACTGAAATCCAATCTCTGTCATGACGAAACCCCTGTTCAACATGTGGGGTTGATACTATGCATCCAGTCAAAATTGAAAGCAGGTCATCAACTGTAAAATTTAAACCCATCAAACTATGCAGAATCTCTTCTGTGCTTGATTGACGGACGACACGATCATCGCGAGGAAGAAGAAAGATTACATCTCTAGGGTTAGATGTCAGGATAAATACAGGAGCACCAAAAGGAGCAACACCCTCAAGTCTCATTGAAGCTGGCATGGCAAAACCAGCCAGCACCCTGCTGCGAATGCGTTCGCCTCGAACGGTGCCTGAAAGAGCAACCTCAGCTGTTAGCGTTTTCACGCTCTTACAATTTTTTGAAACAGATTGGTACACTTCAATGGCATCTATCGAAGGTAAGCCTGGATCAGTGGGAATGCGAATCACTCTTGGCGCACAACCACTAAGTAGTATTGCAGATAACAGAAACCAAACCCCGATGACTAAACCCGAAAGTGCGCTAGTCTCCTTTAGCGCGCGCATCGCGGATCTTGCTTTCGATATTGACCGGATCAATGCCTTCACCGTCACCCTCAAGCGCACGAAGCCATGCTAAAACAGCCTCCCGATACCTACCAGAAAGGGCTAGTAAATCACCAAAATGACTCTGAATAACCGAGTTCACTGGTAACGCTGAAACCGCCTGAGATAGATACTTTTCTGCCTCTGCTAAATCTCCTTGTTTGAAATAGGCCCAACCAAGGCTATCCAGATAAGCTGGGTTATGGACATCCAAATCAAGGGCCTTCGTAATCAAGCGTATAGCTTCATCAAGGCGTTGCCCACGATCCGCAAACATGTAACCAAGATAGTTCAACGCTTCCGCGTGATCAGGTTTTTGTTTAAGAACCTGCCGAAAGACCAACTCTGCGTCATCATATCGGTCAGCATTAGCCAAAATGGATCCTTGCCTGAAGAGAATCGATGCATCGGTCGGAAACCGTGCCGAAGCATCCGCAAGCAAAACTACCCCTTTGTCGACATGGCCAGCTTCGCTATACAAATCTGCCAGAACAATAATTGAACTCACATTATTAGGGTTCTCTTCAACGAGCTCCTCTACTATTGTTAAAGCACGTGAAGAATCACCCGAGTACAAAAGAGCACGCGCTTGCAAATGTAAAAACCGTTGATCCTGTGGATATTGTGTCTGAGCTTTAACCGCTTGATCTAAAGCAGTAGCGTAACGTTTCGCGGCAAGAGAAGCTTGAATAATTGCAACATCGAACGATGGACTATCCGGTGTCATTTTTTTAGCTTGGCTAAGCACTTCAATAGCCTTGTCATAATTACCAAGTACCTGACAGGCATAAGCCAGATAGCTGAATAATGTAATACTTGCTTTACCATCAGAAGATGGTAAAGCAAGGAATTCTTCCAAATAATCTATGACATCCTGATAACGGTGTCCCTGACTGAGCACTTGAGAAAGTGCGTACGCTCCTCGTTGACTGTTGGGTTCAAGCGTCAACATTTCTCTGGCGGCTTCCTCAGCTTGCAATAAATTCCCCATGGAACGATACGCCTGAGATTGAAGATAGAGAGCATTCGTATCAAGCCGGTTACGCTCAAAGAGAGGCTGCAACACATTGAGAGCTTGAGAAGCATTGTCTTGTCCGGATAAAGCGAGAAGCATGGAAGCTCGCCGAATTCTCAGATCTCTGTTCTCAGGACTAATAGCTAGAGCTTGTGCGTAGGCTTCAGCAGCAGAGGCCCAACGGTTCACATCCTCATAATATTGTCCTAATGTTGAATAGAGTTGGAATTGGTTATATGGACGAGCATTCGTATATTCCACAGACTCAAGTGTGGCTATGGCTGCATTATTAAGACCGGCCGCTTTCTGTGCTCGAGCTAACATCAACTGTGCTTGTGAAAAATATGGTCGCTGAACAATCAGTTGCTGCAATACTTCGATAGCTCCAGTAAAATCACCGGTTAATAAATAGAGACGCCCTAGACTAAATTGAACCTGGGAATCAGTAGCGCCAGATGGACTTGTAACAACCTGTTTGAGGTAATTGACTGCCTCTGACGCAACAACGAGAGTAGGATTAACAGAAAGCGCTAGTCCTAGAACACGTTGTGCTTCAATATTTTTGCTATCAAGATCTAAAGCTTTTCGTGCAAACTTTTTGGCTTCATCTGAACGGTTTTGTCTAAGATAAAATGCAGAGATCTCTGCATGTAACGTAGCGGAGGTTGGTGCTAATTTAACTGCTCTCTCAAATGCTTCTAGCGCAGCCAGAGCGTCACCCTGCCCCTCAAGGTGACAACCCATTAGAAATTCATAGTAGGGGTCAGTACTAGCTTGCGCAAAGAGAGGGGCGGAGATAAATGCTAGAAACAATACAACTAAAGGTACTAGGCCTACTTTACGCATTTGAGACACATCTAAAAGTGTACCCCAGAATGCTATAGTTCCCCAGTTCCATGGAGGGCACATGCCAGTCGACACTGAATTACTGAAAATCCTTGCCTGTCCAAGCTGCAAGACACCTGTAACGTTAGTGAAAAATGGGGAGGCGTTGAAGTGTAGTGACTGTAATCGAGTCTATCCGGTTAAAGATAATATCCCGATTATGCTAATTGATGAGGCCACAATAGAACCATAAACCAAGAGCAAGAATCACGCCTATACTTAGTGAGGCTTGCTTAAGTACAAGCATTAGCAATGTATTGATATGACGGACACTAAATTCAGCATTACTTCGACACAAGCTGGGACAACACTGAATCGATTGTCGCTAGTACTACTGCTAGGGTTCGTTGCCTCCCTGCAGGTATCTATTGCTCTCGCTGGCATCTTACTAACTGCAACGCTTCTCTGCTGGTTCATTACGCTTGTACAGGAACGTAAGCTACCAACAGCTCCGGCCTTTTTTATACCTCTTGTGGCGTACGCTGGAATAACTTTACTTTCTTGTGTTTTCTCAACGGACCCTCTGGCGAGTCTGAGTGACAGTCGAGAGTTGTTACTCTTCCTAATTGTTCCAGCTGTTTATCAGATCGTACGAAGCAAACGTGAAGCAATAACAGTGATTGATGTGATCGTTTCTGTAGGGGCCGTTAGTGCTACTTTTGGCATTATTCAGTATGCCGTTTTGCATTATGACAATCTTGGTCAGCGACCTCAGGGTGCACTGACGCACTACATGACCTACTCTGGAATCATTATGTTGGTAATTTGCACTGCCGTAGCTCGTCTCATGTTTGGAAAAAAGGGACGGACTTGGCCTGCGCTAGTACTTCCTGCACTTGCTGTAGCTTTAGCAGTAACTTTCACGCGCAGTGCTTGGATAGGGGCAATCGTTGGCATAAGTGTTCTGTTGGCACTTAAAAACTTACGCCTGGTAGCTATTTTGCCGGTTGGCATAATCCTTCTATTTACGCTCGCACCGAATGACATTAATCAACGTATGAGATCAATTTTTGATCTAACAGACCCAACTAACCGTGATCGCTTAGCTATGGTTTACACAGGCACAGCAATGATCACCGATTACCCATTAACGGGTGTAGGGCCAGACATGGTAGAACGACTCTATCCCACCTACCGAGATCCTAGAGGCGTCAATATGATCAACCAGCATCTACATAATGTGCCTCTACAAATCGCTGCAGAACGTGGCTTGCCAGCTTTGGCGATCTGGATCTGGTTTCTTATACTGCTCACCTCTGAACTTGTAAAAAGAGTTCGGCAATCAGACTTGCAATCATTAGCTTCTGCTGGTCTCGCTGCTATCGCTGCAATGTTCTTTGCTGGATTATTTGAATACAACTTCGGTGACTCTGAGTTTCTAATGCTGTTCCTCGTACTTGTGACGCTACCCTTTGCTGCTCAATCAAGTAGCAACGAACGCGAACACGGTCCTGCACAACCCCTATGAGCGCGACAAGCTCTCTGCCATTCCTCCAGGCGGAGCGGGCTCATCAATTGATGAACACATTTCCGCATCAACGGATTTTTGTTATTGGTAATGTGACACTGAAATTAGATAAAGCTCGAGATTACTGTCACATACACCTAGACACAGGAGCAATCTGTGATTGAAGTAGGTAATAGTAGGAGAGCTCTTATTTACCCAGCACAAAATGCCAGTACTGGGAAAATCTCCGTGTTTTTACGACGGATTACTGACGTTTCCCGCCTGTGGACCCTTAGGACCGTCGACGATCTCAAATTCGACCTCTTGTCCTTCTTCCAAAGATCGAAAACCGTTACCACTAATTGCGGAGTAGTGTACGAAAACGTCACTGCCTCCTTCACGTTCAATGAACCCATAACCCTTGGCGTTATTGAACCACTTGACCTTACCTGTAATGCGACTCATACCTTTTCTTCCTACTTACTGATGCGACACGCTGATTACCAACGTATGCCGCAGGATCGTGTGTACCCAAACTATAAAAATTGTCAGGGCACAAAAAAAGACCGCGAGATGTTAGCGTGGCCTCGACTTTCAAAATCGGGAAACACCCCTAAAGCCAGAAAGTCTACGGAACCGCTTGCATTGTGTCAAGCTGTACTCCACTTTTCTTGTTTGCTAGCTATCTTTACTACTACTAATTCTTGGTCTACCACATGAAACGAGCTCTTATTAGCGTCTCTGATAAAACTGGCCTTGTTGAGTTTGCCCGTAGTCTCAGCGAACGTGGTTTTGAACTAGTGTCAACTGGCGGCACCGCTAAAGTATTAATGCAAGCTGGCCTTTCGGTGTTATCGGTATCCGATGTTACAGGATTTCCAGAAATGATGAATGGTCGGGTCAAAACACTACACCCGATGATACACGGCGGTATCCTTGCGCGTCGTTCCAAACCGAACGATTTAACTGCTGCGACAGAACATGGCATCCATCTTATTGATTTGGTTGTTGTAAATCTTTACCCGTTTGTTGAAACTGCAGCTAAGCCGGACATTCCTTTTGACGCGTTAATTGAGGAAATTGACATTGGTGGACCTAGCTTAGTTCGTGCTGCAGCAAAGAATTTCAAAGATGTTCTAGTAGTTGTCTCACCCACGGATTATCCCCTTGTAATTGAACAACTTGATAGTTCCGGTGGTCCTGCTACCGACTTTCGATTCTCGCTTGCACAAAAGGCCTTCGCACACACAGGCGCTTATGACACTGCAATTGCAACGACACTTGCTGAAGTGGATATGAGTTCAGGTGGAGTTGTAAAGATAGGCAATGTTGATGGTGCTCCGAAGACACTGGCATTGGCATTGCGTAAATTGCGAGATTTGCGGTACGGAGAGAATCCTCACCAGACGGCTGCGTGGTACACAGACGAAACAGAAGCTGGTCTGGGCGGCGCAACAGTATTGCAGGGCAAGGAGCTCTCATACACAAATCTTCTTGATCTAGATGCAGCGGCCAGAATAGCCCTGGAATTTGATGAGCCAACAGCTGTTGTGATCAAACATACTAATCCCTGTGGTGTTTCGACTGGTTCGACTATTGCTTCAGCGTACATAAACGCTCGAGAAGCAGACTCTCTCTCAGCTTTTGGTGGAATCGTAGGTTTAAATCGTGCTGTGGATATAAAAACAGCGGAAGCCCTTATATCCACATTTATTGAGGCAGTCATTGCACCGGTTATTGACGAAGATGCACGGCCTATTCTGGCAAAGAAACCTAAGATGCGTGTTATTACAGCAGACTTTAGCGCATTCGCAGGAGATGCTGGTGTCGAAGTCCGCTCCATTCTTGGTGCTACGCTTGTTCAAGCTCGGGATCAAGTAACGGAGGCTTTATCGTCTTGGCCAGACGATGCCCTTCGTGTTGTAACACAACGCAAGCCGACTCCAAAGGAATGGCGTGCACTAAGGTTTGCCTGGCGCATCTGTGCTCACGTGAAGTCAAACACCGTCATTTTTACTGGAATAGACCAAACGCTGGCAATTGGTGCAGGACAAATGAGCCGGGTGGACGCTGTTAATGTTGCGAAGATGAAAGTTAGTTCAGAAGTTCTCAAGGGTTCAGTCGCGGCTTCAGATGCGTTCTTTCCATTTCGCGACGGATTAGATGCTATTAACGCTGCAGGAGCGACAGCGGTTATTCAGCCGGGTGGTTCTGTGCGAGATGCTGAGGTAATTGCTGCGGCTGATGAACATGAGATAGCCATGGTCTTCACAGCACGTCGGCATTTCCGGCATTAGTTAGCTGAGTTGATAAAAATGTCTACCAATAGAATCTTGACAGTTTCCTAACAACCAAACATGTGTATGAGAATCGCCTGGTTTCGCCCAAAACTTGATCGCAGCTTCCTCTTGAACGAAACAGCCCAAGTTATCGAAAGACTGCAACACCAACATGAAATTCATAACTTCGACTTGCATCGAGCACACGAGTTTGTCTGGCTTCATGCAAAACAACCATATGATGTCTGTGTTTATGAGCTAGAAGACACCTTAGACGCTAGTTTCATCTGGCCTTATCTGCTCCGCTTCCCAGGACTGACACTGCTTCGTAGCGCAACACTTACAGCAAGTCGCCGTGCAACCTTGCGTCGTGAACGGCGACTTGAGGCACTAGATCATGAAACTGTCTTTGATGCAGAAACAAGCGGATTAATGCTCCGTGCAGTTTTGATGGCATCAAAACTCGTAGCCGTGGGTTCTCCAGGACTTGCTGACTCACTCAACGCTAATGACCCCAATGTTCGTGCACGTTATCTGCCACTAGGCCTCACATTGCTAAATCCAATAACATCATCTGAGCAACATGATGCGACCAGTATTACTTTTGGGTGTCTCGCACCAACTCCACGTCAGTACAATTTAATGAAAACAGCGGAAAAACATTCCACTGCTGCGGGGTTTCCAGTCACAACTCTTACGAACGAACAAACTCCAGAAGCAGTGCTAGCACAAACAAACGTTGTGCTGGCACTGCACCCAACCCCGAATGGTCGACCACCCACTGATGCAATCGCTGCAATGGCAGCCTCAAAGATACTTGTCGTACTCGATACAATTGAGACTGCCGACTGGCCTTCTCTCGATCCGCACACATGGAAAACACGCGACATCCTCGGAACAAGGCCTCCAATCTGCATTAGCCTTGATCCACGTGACGAAATACATTCCCTAGCACTAGTCATGTGTCGACTTTGTCAAGACCCTCATCTAGGGAAAAACCTTGCACAAGCCGCACAACAGTGGTGGAAAAAATACTTCACACTTGATACATCTACAAAAGCATTAGAGACACTATTAGAAGAAGCACGGACAAAACCACTACCGATAAGACCGGCGGACTGGCCGGCCCATCTAACGTCAGACAGCACTGAACATGCAAAAAGCATCCTGGCAGAGCTTGATTGCTCTATTGATCTACTTGAACAATCTTCATCTCGTTGAGTAGCATTACCATTAATGGCATCACAAGCTTCCTTTGATGTAACGTCAAACGTTAACCTTCAAGAAGTCGATAACGCTCTCAATCAATCGCGGAAAGAAGTTGGACAACGTTACGATTTCAAAGGCTCAAAAGCCTCAATTGAATTTGATACTGATGGCTCTATCCTCACACTGATTGCTGACGATAATTTCAAACTAAACGCACTCTGGGAAATTGTGCAAGGACGACTCATAAAGCGAAGTGTCCCAGTGAAAAATTTAACACGGGGAGCTATCGAACCAGCAGCCAACGGCACAGTACAGCAAGCCATTGTCCTCCAACAAGGGATTCCTTCAGAGACCTCGAAAGAAATCGTCAAGTTCATTAAAAATCGAAAGATTAAAAAAGTTCAGATTGCTATCCAAGGCGATCAACTGCGAGTTTCTTCATCATCCCGTAATGACTTGCAAGAAGTCATACAACTATTACGTGAACAAGACTTTGGTATAGCACTGCAATTTGGAAACTATCGAGGCTAACGAGGAAGGAGCCTGCTAAATACTGGCCAACTCCTAACTCACAGAGACCGTCTCCCTGAGAGTTAGGAACTCAACCATCAGTCACTATAGGAACCACTACCTACCGTTTTGGACGCCGACCTCTTTCTCGGCCGCGATCTTTACCTTGCTTCAATAGTGCTTCGCGCCGACTGCGAAGCTCCTGGTCTCTCCGCTGCTGTTCGGGGGTTAGAATCCCATACACGTCACTACGTATACGTGCACGCAGGAGTACCATTTCAGTCTGGGCCGCATTTAACGCATTGGCTGCATTCCGTACGAGCGTCTCATTCAATGGATATGTGTCAACTGCCTTTTTGAGTGCACCCTGCAACGTACGAAGTTGCTTGCCCATTGTTTCAGTCCCGGCACGGTGAAGTTCCATAACATCCTTCACCTGCACACGTTGCCCTTCGGTAAGATCAAGAGGTACTAACCAGGCAAGCACTGCAAATCCTGCTTTTCTTGGACCGCCTGGGCCACCTGGGCCAGGTCGACCTTGTGCATTAGTCGGAATCTGACACAACAGAACTACGATCCCTACTGCTAGTCCTGTCCTAACAGTTATTCGTCTAATACTCGAACGCTTAGATGCAAAGATAAAGTATGAAGCTATGATTGCAAACCCCATCAGAACCATCACTACCTCCAGTAATCTTCAGTACCAACCAATCTCAACACTGTGTTCATCTTTCTTAGACGAGAAAAATATGACACAACAAGGACACAACTATGACAAATCTATGAATTTCCTAAATTACTCAAACCTTAAGGCATCGATAGGATCCAGCCTGGCTGCTTTTCGCGCAGGATAGAACCCAAAGAAAACACCAATCGCCGCGGAAAACCCGAAAGCCAGCAACACCGAATTGAGAGAAACCTGTGTGGCTAACGGTGTGACTTGAGCTATGCCGTACGCTGCACTCATGCCAGCAGCAATTCCGATAGCCCCCCCAGCAAGACTAAGTACTACGGCTTCTACGAGAAACTGTAGTAAAACATCGATATCACGAGCGCCCACCGCAAGTCGTAAGCCAATCTCCCGGGTTCGTTCAGTCACTGAAACCAGCATGATATTCATAATACCAATGCCTCCCACAAGCAGTGACACTGCCGCGATCCCAGCTAGCAACGTCGTCATAGTACCCATCGTCGAGCTAAGCACGTTGCTCATCTCATCCTGCGTACGAATCATAAAGTCATCGTCTTCGCCGATGATGTTGTGGCGAATCCTGAGCAGTTCAGTGACATCGGCCTGCACAAAATCAAGCGGCACATCATCCTCTGCTGAAATCATGATGTTTTGGACATGGACAATACCGAGAAGCTTCTTTTGCACCGTTGTGTACGGCACAACGACTACGTCGTCCTGGTCACCACCAAAACCAACCTGGCCCTTCTTTGTCAGGACACCAATGACACGAAACGGTTGGTTTTTGATACGGATAAGTGATCCAACTGGATCAACACCAGGACCAAACAGCTCATCGCGAGCAACGGATCCCAAAACCGCCACCTTCGCAGCAGTCCGCACTTCGTACTCCCCGAAGAAACTGCCAAATTCAATTGCCCACGACCGAATTGCGAGAAGATCCTGGCTGGCTCCCTGAATCTGAGTGCCCCAGTTTGACTGATCCGAGATAATTTGTGCGCCAGTGTTCACCCCAGGGGAAAGATAACGAATCCCAGGTACTTCATTGCGAATAGCCGTCGCATCTGACGGTAGCAGCGTGGTTCTATTACCAGCCCCCATCCGCACGGGACCGAATCCGCCAGAACCAGCATTCACATACACAACATTCGTGCCTGTGCTTCGGATACTATTTTCGATTGACATTTGTGCGCCAGTGCCAATCGCCACCATAATGATCACTGCCGACACGCCGATCACGAGACCGAGCATGGTAAGAGTCGTGCGCATGACATTTCGCCTCAGCGCACGAATGGCAACGACAATAGTCATCAGGATAGACATCTCAAGCTGTCCTTTCCTCAGTATCAATTTCTAATGCCAACGCCTCAATTTCGACCTCAGCGTTTCGTCGCTGCTCCACTGGTTGATCGCTCCGTACGTGACCGTCTCGGAATACGATGCGCCGAGTCGCGTACTCAGCAATATCCGGCTCATGCGTTACCAGTAAAATAGTGAGACCACGTTCTTCGTTCAGCTTTTGAAAAACACCCATAAGTTCAATGCTCGTACGCGAGTCGACATTGCCAGTCGGTTCGTCAGCTAGCAAAATTGACGGCTCATTCACAAGCGCACGGGCAATTGCTACACGCTGCTGCTGG
>DDZV01000003.1:24116-24503 GCA_002346475.1 Acidobacteria bacterium UBA2999
AATTGCTACACGCTGCTGCTGGCCCCCAGAAAGCTGGTTAGGATGATGGGCTAAGCGGTTCCCAAGACCCACGAGTTCGAGCGCGGCCTTGGCAAGCGCACGTCGTTCCCGTGCGCGCGTCCCTGCATAAAGTAACGGTAATTCGACATTCTCGAGTGCTGAAGTCCTCGCTAGTAAATTGAATCCCTGGAACACAAACCCAATTTGATGGTTCCGTATCTGTGATAATTCTCTGGAAGAAAATTCCGAGACCACACTTCCATTAAGCAGATAGTTCCCGCTCGTTGGCTGGTCAAGACATCCAACCAAATGCATGAACGTCGATTTTCCAGATCCAGACGGTCCTGTCAGTGCCACAAATTCACCTGGATGGACGTCGAGTGTCAC
>DDZV01000003.1:24825-25120 GCA_002346475.1 Acidobacteria bacterium UBA2999
CCCCGAAGTGCACGAACATCTACGTCACCCAAGTGATAAGTCTTGGTCAGATCGCGAATGGCAATAAGTGGCTGTTGTGTCATGTGCCCTGCACTTAACGAGGCGGGCCACCCCGGTCCCGATTACTTGAGCCACGACTAGAGCGACGGCCAAAAGGCATAAATGGAGATAGTCCACTGCCTGTGGAAACTTCCGTGGACCGCACACCGGTTGCGACCTGGACACCTGCTACAACGGCACCATCGAGAATAGATGTGTAAGACCCATCTGAAATACCAGTTTGAACCATCACGCG
>DDZV01000057.1 GCA_002346475.1 Acidobacteria bacterium UBA2999
GGTGGGGGCGGGCGATCGTGCCACACCTTGTCGATAGGATTGTCTGTGCAGCAAACCAAATATGCTCCAATTCGTTTGCAAACTAGTCGAAAGTGTTCAATCTCTTGTTCAGTATGAAGCCACGGATCATAACCAAGTTTATCCTCTGTCTGAAGATTTTCAGACACCCAACGCCATGGTGGTGTCTTGGACACGTGATGAGGTATAAGAAACTCGGTATTAGTCTGTTTTTGGACTTGAATAGTGTAACGTCCGTCAACAAAGATGGCTGCCGTATCTAGAAGCACTACAGCTGACCCAGCCGATCCAGTAAAACCAGTCAGCCATGCTAGACGTTCGGACTGTTCGGCGACGTACTCACTTTGATGTTCGTCTGCTCTTGGGACAATAAGACCATTAAGGCCCCTTTGCACTAGCTCAGTTCGCAATGACGTTATACGCTGTGAAATAATGATATGGTCAAGGGTGGCAGTAATCATTTTTATCAACGCTTATTTGAGTTCGTCTTTCTAGACTTTTAGGTTTTTTGTTAGTGCATATACCGTTTAGGGCACGTTTGATGGCATTGGTATCCAATTCATATTTATATATTAGCACTTAAGCAAAGAATTATAGGCCTGCAACTACATGACGCTAGCGACGAAAGATCAAGGTCTCCCATTCAGAGTACGCTGTTCTGTACTCTAATCTACATCCTAGGGAGACATAACGTGCAATTAAAGTACGAGCTTGTGAATGGAGCAACCCAGATAGTATCAAATTGCCCCCGTGAGTAAGCCGGTTAATGATAACTGGCGCCATAGAGAAAATAGGACGGAACAGTAGATTCATTACAATTAGATCATATGGACCTTTACGAAGAACTACTGACTCACTTGCTCCGTTTGCAAGAAGCACTTGCACAGTTCTCGATAATCCGTTCATTGCAATATTTTGGCGAGCAATCTTAACGGATTTTGGATCGTTGTCGGTAGCGATTACTTGTCTTTGGAATAGATGTGCCATTGTCATTGCAAGGATTCCGGTTCCAGTCCCTACATCGAGGGGATGGAGGAATGTACGTTTGAGTGCCAATTGTTGGATTGCTTCAAGACAGCCCCTTGTGCTGTCGTGTCGACCTGTTCCAAACGCTTCACCAGCATCAATGCATAGGCGGATAGGAGCACCACGTGCCGTATCATGTGTACCGTGGATCAAGAGCCTATTAATACGAACTGGCTGATGGAAAGTTAATGATCGATGCACCCAATTCTCTGACGGCAGCCAGTCCAATCTAGTTGTGAATGGTTCAAGTTCTGCAGCAGAAGAAATGTCAAGTAGCTGTCGCTTTAATGTATGAAGGTTGGGACGGTGCTTGGTTAAAATGCTGATTATGCGTTCCGTCTGCGATGAAATTTGATTTGTGAAAATTGAAATCGAGAGGACATTGTTCTCAAATAATCTTTCAATTAGAGGTACCGCGCAGCAGGGTGCCATGACTTCGATTCGCCAGATACCAGGAAGGTTATCTATGTCAGGCACGTTCAACGAAAGATTGTACGACTGTCTTTGGGCCTGCCTTTTCAAACTCAATTCTTAGTCGGTTTCCATCGATAGACACAATGGGTCCGTAACCAAATTTTTGGTGAAAAACGCGGGTGCCGATAGTCAATTCTGGCGTGGAGTCAGTCGCTCCTTTGTCAGCCTGTTTTTGGCGAGATGAAGATAATCCAACCTCAGGTGCGCTCTTATTTTCGCTTCCCTTCGAAGATGAATCGGAAAAGCTCCCATATCCTCCAAGGTCGGAGACGTAATGGATATGGTTATCAGGAAGTTCTCGGACGAAGCGAGAGGGGTTACTAGATTGCCACGAATTATAGATACGTCGGCTAGATGCAAACGAAATGTCGAGCCTTTTACGCGCACGAGTAACCCCAACGTGAGCAAGTCGGCGTTCTTCCTCTAGTGCTTCTATGCCGCCTTGGTCTAGTGCACGTTGATGAGGAAACAAGCCCTCTTCCCAACCTGGCAGAAAAACTACATCAAATTCGAGCCCTTTAGCTCCATGGAGTGTAACCAAGTTGACAGCATCATTTTTTGAGTTTGTTTCGTTGTCCATTATGAGACTAACGTGATCATGAAAAGAGGTTAGTGAATCAAACTCTTCCGTTACTGACACAAGCTCTTTAAGGTTTTCTAGCCTACCTGGAGCATCCAGGCTGCCAGCTCTTTTCCACATTTCTGTGTATCCAGATCCGTCAAGTACTAGTTCGACAAGTCGTGCAAGCTCTGTACATGTTAAGAGTTCTCGCCACCGTACCACTAAATCCAGAAAGTCTCTGAGGGCACGGCGTGCCTGCGGCCGAATTTCGTCTGTTTCTAGTAGAAAAAGGGCCGAATCGTAAAGTGATTTTTGTTCGGCCCGGCCTAGGCGATACATAGTTTGTATGGTGGCGTTGCCAATTCCACGTTTTGGCACGTTAATGATACGCTCAAATGCTAGATCATCGTCTGAAGAATGGATTAAGCGCAGATAAGCTATCGCATCTCGAATTTCTTGGCGTTCATAGAAGCCAACTCCACCTACTATCCGATAAGGAATGTCATACGTTAGAAAGCGGTCTTCAAACTCCCGTGTTTGGAAGCTAGCGCGCACCAATATTGCGATTTCATCTAGGTTTACCCCACTTCTGTGGAGACTTTCAATTTCCTCAGCGATAACACGAGCTTCCTCCTCTCCATCCCAAAAACCACGAACTGAAACCATTTCTCCTTCATTACTTTCAGTCCATAGAGTTTTTCCAAGACGACTCTTATTGTGTGAAATCAAATCTGACGCACAGGATAGTATATGAGCTGATGATCGGTAGTTGCGCTCTAAACGAATGATGTGTGCGCCAGAAAAATCGTGTTCAAAGCGCAGAATGTTGTCAACTTCCGCACCGCGCCAGCCATAAATCGACTGATCATCATCTCCTACGCAGCAAAGGTTATTTTCTCCTTGGGCAAGTAGGCGAAGCCATAGGTACTGTGCGACGTTTGTGTCTTGGTATTCATCTACCAGAAGATATTTGAAGCGGTTATGATAATCTTTTAGAAGATCTGGGTGCTTGGAGAATAATGTCAGGCAATGCAATAACAGGTCACCGAAGTCTACAGCGTTTAAGTCCGTTAGGCGTTTTTGGTAGGTTTTATAAAGTGTAGACGCTTTCCCCATAGCGAATTCTCCACCGTCTTCGGGCTCAATTTGATCAGCGGATAAGCCTTTGTCTTTCCAGCGGTCTATTACGTTAGCAAGACCGCGAGGTGGCCATCGTTTATCATCAAGATTAGCGTCTCGCAAAATCTGTTTTAAAAGCCGCAGTTGGTCATCAGGGTCGATTATTGTAAAGCCGGGTTTAAGGCCTACAAGCTCAGAATGTCGCCGCAGAATCCGAAGTCCGTTGGCATGAAATGTGCCAAGCCACATGCTCTCAACACTTCCGCGTGCGAGGGTCTCTACCCGATCGGCCATCTCTCTCGCCGCTTTGTTGGTAAATGTGACAGCAAGAATTTGGCTTGGCCACGCGAGTCGTTCCTGTAGTATGTGAGCGATTCGGGTGGTTAATACACGCGTCTTGCCAGTGCCTGCCCCAGCGAGCACAAGTAAAGGTCCTTCGGTGGTTAGAACGGCTTCTTGCTGAGCTTCGTTTAGGTGTTTCAGATAAAGGGGTTTGGTCTCAGCCTCTGGGAGGTTGAGACGACTTGCGTGGCTATCATTGGGTGCAGTTTTATTCACGATATTCTTATAACATGTTGTACGTGGCTAAGTTCAGGGCCTACGGCGTTTATTTCTGATTACAGGCGGCGACTGAGTTTTACGTTTGTGAAAAATGCACCGCGAAGTAGACGAATTCACCATGAGTAGTGAACAACAAAAAGTTCTCTATTCGGCGGTACTGTTGCAGTAGATTCGTTTTGTGCGTGTGTCATTTGCATTGACCTAATGATGATTCAGCGCAGACCGTGACTCCATCACTCCAAATTGCTCCTGAAAGGTCAGCATTCAGCAGATCAACCCCTGACATGACTGCATTTGTAAAGTCAGCATCACGCAGGATTGTTCGGAATAATCGAGCTCGTTCTAGATTCGCGCCTCGAAAAGATGCACCAGTAAGGTTTGCTTTGGTAAAATCGGCCTCCGTTAAACTGGCATTATCGAAACGTGTTCCAACAAGATGCGCAGTTATAAATTTTGTGCGGCGACCTTCGATTCGAGATAAATTACTGTTTGAGAGATCAGCACGGTTAAATCGCGCATCACGTAGTCGGCTTCCTGATATATCGACGCCGGACAGGTTTCGTTCCTCAAAATAGCAGCGAGACCAATCAACACCGGGTCGTGCTGGATCTGAACAAGCGGCATTAGCAATCCCGTTTTGGTACGTGGGAACGAGAAACAGTACAAGCAACACTGTTATTAGTGCGGTTCTGATCACTGGTTACTCTATCCTTTCTTTATTGATATTTTTCGACCTGAAAACTCTGGATTCGTTAGGTATTTGTGCATGCTTTGTAGGTTCTTAAGGGTCTCCAGAGTACCATGCGAGAAAGGTGTCGAGCGTCGAATCTGCATGTTGACATGAAGCGTGATGAATTCAATTGATGCGGCATGATATTCCTCATCCGTTTGGTGCATCTCGCAATACCAGTGAATACGCTTGGTATCGAAGTCAAGCAACTGGCCGGAAAACCTGATTGGATCACCTTGCCGGACTTCACGCAAATAATTGATGTGACTTTCCAAGGTGAATGTCGAGCACTGGGTACTCTCCATATACTCTTTCCCTAGACCAATGCGTGTGTATAACCTGTCCGTAGCGTAGTCGAAAGCTAGAACGTAATACGCCACATTCATGTGCCCATTGTAATCGATCCACTCGGGACGAACCTTATCGACACCGAGGTCAAGGGGAGCCTCAAACTTATTTGACGCAAAACTCATAATCATTCCTCATACAGGCCATGGGCCTGATGCCAATTCTCTATGCTTGTGTCAGGATAACCATTAAAGAGTTGGTTGGTCGAATTTTGTTGCGGTCGTTCGACCCACTCAGGGGCAAATTGAAGCATTATGTGCACATAGGCTGGTGTTCTTGGTAGTTTGGTATCGATCGCAGAGGCAAATGGGTGGACAAGTTCCGGCCAACGTGAATCCCAAATCCAAAGTCCACTGCCGCAGAATCCACAGAAATGACGATGTGCCTCGCTAGTAGAACCATTAATGGTCGCCTGATATATACGAATGTGTTTTCGCCCATTGACAAATAGTGTCCTGTTATATCCCAAAAGGTTAATTGCGTAACCGCCACTTCCAGCAGTTTTTCTGCATAAGGTGCAATAGCAGAGCATAAAGGGATATGGAGTGCGAGAGGTGACTGAGAATTGTATTTTCTGGCAATGACACGAGCCACTTAATTGCATGTCACATTAATCCTTTTTCGGTCAGTTAGTAACTATAGGATGTAGAGGCAATCTATAGTACTTGTTAGGATAGTTTCGTGGGTAAGGTTGATGAAGTATACATTGAGTCGTAGTTTGAGGACTGGACGAAATTACGGAGCATTTCATGGAGAAACAGTCCACAAGAGTTGATACAGCCATACAGGAACTGGTTGCCAATCTAGGTGAACGTCTATCAACCGTTCCAAGCGTATGTGCACAACATGGGCAAGATGAGTCATTTCACAAGCCGCATAGTCC
>DDZV01000045.1 GCA_002346475.1 Acidobacteria bacterium UBA2999
TTAAAAGGCATGTGCTAGTGCACGAAAGGGCGTGGAGGTTTAAGTTCTCTCCTGGACAACAGCTAAAAGATATTTAAAATATCCAACCTCAGGTTACTTCTTTTGACACCAGAATTGGTACATGCCTATAAAAGTGTCAGGCACACATTCTTCGAACCGATGCCATAACGCTAGGTCATAAACATCCGAGGAATCGCCATAGAAGTCTCTGAACCTTGCCACGATATCTTCATCAACAAATCCACAGAACTTTAGCCCCAACTCCGTGAGGCAACCCTCGATCTTGGGGATCGTGAATCGATGTTCTTGAATATGAAATATTAGGTCCCTAAGATCACTTAGACCAAAAAAATCAGGGAACGTGGTTAATTCTTGATGATGGTCATCCCGTGACTTAACCAGTGCCTCTCTAAATTCCCTGATTTCACCCGCAGATGTACCCAACTTGAGAGAAGCTATTTCTTCTCGGGTCTTTACAACAGAGACCCTAGCCAACTCGCTATATAGACCAATCTTCATCAATCCACCGGGCTTTAAAAGGTTGACAAGTACTCTCCACCCCGCCATTGGGTCAGCCATGTGGTGGAGAACACCTGAGGTTTGCACGATATCAAACTCAGTGTCCAGTCGTCCGAGATCCAGGATGTCGGCGTGCAGATAGTTAACGTTTTTGATAGCAAGTTCATTCGTTCTTCTTTGGGCATAGGCAAGGCTTGCAACACTTAAATCCACCGCTGTAACTTGGCAGTTAAAAAAGAGAGAGGCGGTTTCTATCGAATGTTGACCAGTGCCACAACCTGCAACAAGTATTTCCGGGGAAGAGATATTTCTTATCTTATCGGAATGGAGCTGAAGGCCGGCTTGATCAACGAATTTGGCTAAAACAATTTTTTTAGGAGTAATTCCGAGTTTCACCCATCGTGGATAAGGATTTTCTTCATATTGCACTCTAACTTTCACGGAAATCTCGTCAGAAATAACTCCCAAAGCCGGAATGTCTTTAGCTATCACTCTTTCTGTGAGAGGTTGCTCAATAAGTCGCGTCTTCACCTCTGAAAGTTGGTCAAGAACCTTCAGCTTTTCACACCAGTCGTATCGATGAAGTGGACGGTAAGTGGCACAACACAATGCGTCGATTAGCCTTGGCTGTTCTGCTTGTGTAAGAGTCTGTGTAATCTTGGTTTCTAAATCTTCAACCCTTTTTGTCTCTTCGTCGCTTTCAAAATAAATATATTCGTTGGTAAAACAATGTAGCGAAAGTGTCGAGAAAAAAGATAAGAGTGCTGGAGTCTCCTCAATCTCATCTATGTACGTTAAAAGCACTCTACGCATAGTTACGAAAAGAGCCTCCAACTGTAAATCGGGTAGTACGCAAATCCTCATTAGGTGATGTAAGAGAGGGAGTTTTTCCAGCGTTACTATTGAAGACAGCACCCCATCCAAGTCACCAATAACATCTTGCCTAGCCAGCAAGTTCTTCAGTAGTGAGTCGTGCCTCAGTAGACTTAAAATACTCCTGACTACAGCTATTGGGCGAATGAAATCTCCAGCCGTCAGCAAATTGATTAAAACAGGATAAAGACTGCGATCCGATGAATGGAACTTAGCGACTATTAAGGCTTTACCCAGATTTGAATTGGCTAGGGCATAGTCTGGTTGTAACGCTAATGCTCGACTATAACTGGCTATTGCCTCTCCCGACCTGCTCAGTTCTAGGAACGTGACTCCCAAGTTGTTGTGTGCATCAGGATAATCAGGTTTCAACGCTATCGCTCGTCTCAAACTTGCCTCTGCCTCCTCTAACCTACCCAGTGCCTGGAGCGTGTTACCCAAATTACTATGGGCTTCGGCATAGTCTGGTTTTAACGCTATTGCTTGGGAATAGCTTGCCTCTGCCTCCTCTAACCTACCCAGTTCATTAAGTGTGTTACCCAGGTTACTATGCGCTTCAGCATCTAGAGGGGCTAAGTGGAGAGATCTTTGACTTGATGCTAATGCCTCACTAATTCTGCCTGTTTGTTTAAATACAGAGCCCAGAACTTTCCATCCAAACTGATGCTCAGGAAATTGTTCAGTAATGGATATTGCCAACTTCTCTGCATCGTCGTGTCTACCCTTCTGGTAGTATTCCAAGAGACTGCTGAGTTGCTCTTGAGATGGGCTTGAACTGCTAGGATTCGTTTTTTGAGTTATAGGGGAGAGTTGCGCCTCCAACACACTTAACCTCTTTCCATCGACTCCGTGCTTCTTTCCCTGTTCAAGCACTTCCTTCGCATTATCAAACTGCTTTTCTTTAATCAGAGCATCAATGTAACTTAGCCAAAACTGTTCTATCTTTGGATTGGCTTCGAGAGCGGTTTTAAAGAATGGTAATGCCGCCTCGGCTTTATTAACAGAGACTGCTAGCACCCCTAAGTTATGGTTAGCATCTGGATGCGTTGGCTGGGACTGTAAGATAGCACGATACAGCCGTTCGGCTTCTTGAATCTTACCTTCTTTATGTGCTGCTATCCCCTGCCGAAGCGCTTGTTCAATCGTTAATTCCATTCAAAGCTCTTAGACTTATGACGTTTTGTTCATTTCCAAATACCGGGTCCAGAATTAGCTAATAAACGAGAGCATAGGTCCGAAAAATATGTTTTTATCAATAAAATAAGATGCGGTTACAGTGCTTATGCCACAATTAGTAAAAAGATCCGAGCCTTATACAACTATTTTTTATATCCTGTGAAAAAACGACCATCTGAGGTCAAAAGAAGAACATAATTCAATAAAAAAGCAATCAAGTTAGTTGGTTATAATGAATCAAATTCTCAAATTATTCCTCAAGTGCCAAAGAATTATGAAAAATCATAACTGTAATCAGGGTCAAGGTATTTCTCGGCAAGCTCGGCTACTTGCCGATAATTTTTATCTGCATCATGACTTTCATCGACTGTTTCATTGACTGAGGACAGAGTGCCTTGCCAATAGGCTATTTTAAGCCTCTTATCCCAACCTGTTGTTACCATCTCGGCCGACTCATCAAAAATTTTAAATAAAGTATCTTTGTGTTCCTGATAGGAGGCGAGATCAGGTATCCAAATGTAATATCTATCTGAATTGTGTGCTGTTGAAAATTTTCCCGAGGTGAATTTTCTTGCAGGACTTGGATCCGGCAAGCCAGAAATTTTCGGCATGCGGTAGTCATGATCGAAATGTCTTAAGACCTGAACCAATGTACCATTTTTGACGGCTTTTTTTGATTGGAATCCTGCAAGAAGAAATTTGTGTTTTGAGAGATAGAGTGACATTCCTCCGGCAAATTTAAATTCGGCGTCCGTAAAGTGTTCTTTAAGGTCCCGGTGAAAGACCGTCATGAACTCAACAGCTTCATCACTTGCCTTCTTGTTTTCCTTACCATCCAAGATAAAGGAGTCACTTCCATCGAGATATCGGCGCTTATAGGCACCTTCACGCTCGGGGAGAGCTGCCTGCCCCTGATCCGTACTGGTCACGCTGGTGACAGATGTCTGCGTCATGAGCTTGGCTATCGTATTTCCTATAATGTCCGATTTGTCTTCGCCGATTAAGTCATCCTTGATATGACTGAAGAATTTTGAGATATCTCCCACACGGGGTTTGAGGCGCGGGCGTCCATAGCAGATCCGGTAGAGGGCCAGTTCCCAGTCCTCGTCAAAATCTTCGCTCTGCTTGGCAA
>DDZV01000019.1:0-6983 GCA_002346475.1 Acidobacteria bacterium UBA2999
ATTATTGCCGTCTCGTTGAAGAAGTAACACATGGGAGATCGATTATGAAGCGAAGATTTATCTTCAGCATGCTACTAGTGCTCAGCGTGCTCTTACTAAGTAGTACTGGCTATTCTCAAAAACAAGTATCAGACTTCGGTGCCCTTAAAATTCGAGCAGTTGGTGACAATGTTGGCCTGCTGTTCCTATTCGAAGGCGAAGGACCACACGTTGTCGCATTTGGATCGGAAACACCAGATATTACAGTTATCGATCCCAGGGGACCTGGATTAGGAAAAATTATCGACGATAAAGTCCATAATGCTGCTGATGGCCCCGTAACCACAATTATTAATACAGGCCCGCATCGAGCTGGCAGCAATGCTGAATTTCCAGATGTAACAACTATCATTGCACACGAAAACACCAAAGCTGCAATGGCTAAACTGGAAGCGTTCAAGGGTACTAATGCTAAATTCTTACCTAACAAAACATTCACAGATACCCTGTCAATGACAGTAGAAACAGTAGGTGCAGGTGAAGGCACTAACCGTATCGATCTGCACCATTTTGGCCCTGGCCATACAAACGGTGACACTGTCGTGGTTTTCCCGTCTTTAAACACTGTCTATATGAGTGATTTATTTCCAGGAAGAGCAGTACCCCCTATCGACACTGCAAACGGGGGAAGTGCTCTAAAATTTCATGAGACATTATCCAAAGCCATCGCAACGCTGAGAGCTGAGTATGGCTTTCTTGGAGAGGACGCAGGTCTGGCTGTCGCTGACGCATCGAAACCTGGGTTGAAAATTGTAATGCCTGGCCGTGAACCAGCACCTCCAGGACCTTATGTGCCCATGTGGCTGTTCCCTAGCGTACTGGACGAGTATGCAAGTTTCATCAATGAATTAGTAATAGCCGTCAAGGACGCTTTTGCAAAAGGGAAAAGTGTTGACGAAGCGGTCGACGGGCTAACGTTGCCAGACCAGTATAAAGATCATGACATGGAACACGCGCGAACATTTGTTGAAGCAGCCTATAGCGAACTCAAACGCTAACAACTAGAAATAGCTATTGCTCAAAGCATAGCCACCACAAAATAAATATACCCGGGCCGTCATAGACAGCCTGGGTATATTTTTTAATTACCTAGAAATTGATTTTACCTAGCAAGCGGGTCAGGCCGAACTTGGAAGTGCACCATTTTACTGGTTGTTCCCTTCCCGCCTTCCGTGTGCCAAACAAAGTTAGTCGCGTAATTAGACCAGAGACCGCGACCTTTCCATCCTGCATCTGGATCATCAATGCGACCGTCATTGCCGCGTGAGAAGAAGCCCATGGGATAGGGCACCCGCAACGTGATCCACTCTTTGGTCTCTGGTTTCAACACACGGAGAGAATCTGACCCCGATCCAGTGAGAACCGGTAAATTTGGCCCGAGCCCAGAAGTATTGAACTGATCAACCCAGTTGTAATAGTGAAAATCTGCGTTGTAGTCCGTCCCGCGCATCTTAGGACCAACGGTCAGAGGATAAATCGTCCATCCCTCTGCGCACTGCTGGCCATCAACCATCTCTGGCCCACTAAAAACTTTGCACTTGCGGCGATCAAGACTCGCAAAGCCACCGCTGCCAGAAAGGGCTGTCCAGATCACGCCGTTGCGATCGACATCAATACCACGTGGGCCAAACGCATTCGGATCTGGCAACGTATAGAGTTCGCCCTTACAAGTCTCTGGCGGGTTGTCGCCAAGTTCAAGACGAACAATGCGACCAGGATAGGCAGTTGAAGCCGCCCAGGCTGACTGATCCGTCGGACTTACAATAACGCCGTAACTGCCAGCATTTACCCGCGTGTCTAACTTAGGATCAAAGTCCCCTACATTGCCACCGCCACCGCCTTCGTCTTGCGATCGTCGTCCTCCACCAGCTGGCTCATTCCAAGGCTTCGTAATAACGCCGTCACCATTGGTGTCAAGCACCGTGGGACACCAGCCCTGAGACGCTTGTTCGTCTCCTGTTTCGTCGTAGAGTTTTGTATTCACCCATGGAATCACTGGACCAGCGCCACTGAAATACAGCAATTGGTTCTCATCTTCGCCGAACTGCAGATGATGCGTTCCGAAACATGTATAAATTAGAGCAAACTCCCCGGTACTTGGATCGTAATAAGACGCATGTCTGGAGCTTCGATTTGGGAGCGGATAATACTCAGCATATTTATTCAACTCGCCTTGCGAACACCAATCAGGCTGTCCGGCTTGGCTCACGGTCGATGTCATCCAGAGTCGCCCTTGTAAATCCATCATAGGATTATGGGGATCGGCCACGCCAGAGTGTTTGACTTCTTCACCCCAGTAGGGGGAAGGCTTTTGGTACTTCGGTGAGAAACGAGACCGCATCGTTGCAGGATCATCACGCGTTGGAATATCAATTTCCACCGATGAATTCTCAAGCGGATCGACCACCATGATCTTGCCGTGTGACGAAGAAACCCCGTAGACCTTGCCCTCGGAATTGACTGTTGGCTTAGCCTTCGCAGTCGTGATCTCGTCGTGGGAGTAAGTATGATCTACGCCCCAGTCCCATAACGTGACAACAACATTGCGCTCAACACCACTTGGGCGTGGAGGAGCTGGTGGCACTTCGCCATTAGCAATACGCTCGGTCCAATCTGCATACATATTGACGATGGCTGAACGGCCCATCCGCATGGCAAAACTATTCATCTGCGCACCGCGCTGGCCAATCTGGATACGGTAGTCCCACGCATCACGATGGGAATTTAGACCTTCGATTCCCTCTAAGTGGTTCCACGTACGCGTCGCCTCGTTGCCCAGTTGGTGACACAGTTGGCAACCTTGTTTTAACTGATCAACAAATTGATTCTGTGTTCGCATTTGCGGAGAGATCCCATTGCCCTCAGGGCCGGTGCCAGGAAATTGATCCACACCAGGCACCTCTATAAGTGAATACCAATAGTTCGCTGGATAGACCTTTGCAGCCTCCTGAGGACTTCCGGCGACCTGAGCCTTTAATGCTAGAGTTGCTCCTGGGGAAGCGTTCACCGGTGTTGAGTCGAGAAGGCCATAACCCCGTACCCAAACGGAATAATCCGCATTCGGAAGTTCAGGCACCATGAAGCGACCCTGGTCATCTGTGACTACAATTTTAATGAATGGGGTTGGAAGATCTTTTGTTTCTGCAATAACCCAAACACCTGCTTCAGGCCCTTGGCTACTTGCAACCGTTCCGTCGATGTAACCATCATTACGTGAAAGCTGTTGTGCACTGGGATGTGTGGCCAATACGGCAACACAAGACACAACAACAAGACCAATCCCGGAACGTAGCCATGTTTGTCGGTTAGAAGTACTCATTTTAATTCTCCGTAAAAACCTATTAATAATTGCTAATAGAATTTCGGTCTAACCTGCAGTATCGCAGTTGTCTCTAAACAGAAATGATTATTTCGGCGCAATCGCCTCAAAACCTGGGAACGGCACCTGTCCAACATTCATCATATGAATTAATTCTTCTTCGCAATTTTCAACACTAGTGTCTTCGAGATCCATGGTGTCTACAGGATTGCTTGGGTATTGCCGAAGGAATGCCAGTGAAATTGTCCATGGCTGCGTAAAGGTATTTGGATCAGTTACAGTCTGCTCATAGTGGAGGGTGTCCTGATCCACATACGTAATACGCTCTTCAGTCACAACATCTGGACTCATAAAAGTTCCGATGTGATCCATCCACATCAGATCATTTAGATTCGTGGTTTTGATTACCAACGTATTGCCGTCCCAATGCCCACGCGAATCACCTTGCCACAGATGGAGATCTTCGGGCAGGCGTGGCCGATCGTCCATATGAATCATGCGATACGTGTGAAGACGTTCCATGGAAAAGATAATCAGATCTTCTTGCTGTATGACTCGGTGGCCAGTAACTGAGACTGGAGAATAGCTCCAACGCGGTTGTGCAACAGGGAGACAAACGGCGGTTGGTGATAAATATACTTTCTCGTTATTAAACCGTTCCTTCATGGCCCACGGTTTATAAGGAAACTTACCGTCAGATGGAGCTACAAGCAGACTTTTCGAAGCAGGGAAACTTCCGTATTTACCTTCCGGAATATCTTCAATGTCCTGCGCACTGCGTGTTGGACGCCAGATACCATTAAAATCTGGCTTGCCGTCCGGAGTTCGAGGTGGCTCAAACGACCCCATATTTTCCAAAGCGCACGCATGAAACGCAGCAAAATCTCGCACCATGGGACACGTTCGCTCTTGATCATTGTGCCAAGAGTATCGTGACTGCCCAGTAGCAGGTGCCGTTATCAATAACGTGCAACCTACAAGACCTACGATCAGGCTGACAAATCGAGACTTCATATTTCAACCTCCCCCGGTGAATTCTGCCGTGCACACACTGAGTACAAACGTCCCTTAAAAAGGGTTCACTGCGCACACCAGTACGCAATATAACCAGACTGACTACTCAGCAAGCAGTTGACGAGCTCCCTGCCTCAATACATATAGGGAAGCTCGCCGTCACAAAAATTACTGGTCTCCGCCTGGTGCAGATGTGCCAGCAAATAAGCGACGACCGTCAGAAAGCGTCACTGCCCGTGCATTGGCTGTATTCGTTCCGTCTTTGGCTAGATAGCCTTCAACCGTGACGCCTTCACCAACTGGCAAGTCACTCTTACGCCAGCCGCGCCGATAAAGACCTTGAGGTAACCCAAACTCAACTTTCCATTCCGTCAGCGTGCCATCTGCTTCTTCCACATTAATGTGTAACCATGAGTGTGGATTGACCCATCGCATATGGTCAACGGTGCCTTCCAAAGTGACAGGCTTGTTAATATCAAATTCCGCAGTAAATGAATGGTGTGCTGACACCGATGTCAATGCAACCATCACTACCATGCCTACCGCAGCCGTAATTGTTAAGAGTACTACCTTCATTCGACTATCCTCCTAGCCCTCGAAAGTCACTATACCAATGCATTTATTGTACAAGTTCCGCATAGATGGATTCCACATACCCACGTGCCTGTAAAAAATCGTACCCACTGTACTTCGCTTTAATAGTGGTGGTCACGCTGGAAACTGCTTCATCGATGCTCTGTCCAGCAGACTGTGCGTCCTTGGCAATATCGACAAAATCACTCATAAAATCAGCGTATTCCTTTAGATCACGTATCGTAATCCAACTCAAAACGACCTTGTAGGGGGCTTCGCCCCGCCCAGGAATAATGACATCAACACGCTTATCCTGGAGGCCTTCCCAGGCCTTTTGAAGCGTCTCTGGTAGGGCAAGGGCACTACCACCATTACTAGCGTCAATCACAGGAATAGCCTTGCCTGGGAAGAGATCGCCAAAAACAGCCACACCGTACGATGGGAACACAGCAATTGTGTCACCACCACTGTGACCCGGACCAAAATGGTACAGGTCAATACGATCGGTCCCTTCAGGCTCACCTGCTACTGGAACAGTCAATGAGAAAGTATCAGTAAAGGTTTTGGTTGGTACAGACGCCGGGTTGAGTTTTGTGAGTGCAGTTTTTGTATTTTCATGTGCAATGACTTGTACCGCACTTGGAAATTCATCATTAGCAACACCACCACGTGCGCTCGTATTAATAATTATGGATACAGGCACGTCGCCAGCCAGTCGTAATTTGTTTTGTACAGCTTTGCCTAATCCTTGACCTTTCGTATCAACAAGCACAATGCCATCATCGGCAACCAGTGCCACGGAGTGACTCCCCGCATAAGCTACTAGGTACAAGTTGCTAAAAAATGTCTGCAACCGAAGTGGATCATTCGCATTATTCCGAGCTCCAGCAATGTAGACAATCTTTAGCTCATCAGGGTCAGGACGCTCTTGTGCCCATACAGAACTTGCTGCGAAAAACAATAGCAACGCTGAAAGCATTGTTACGGCTAATTTTGACCTATTGCTTTGTCTCATCAGATCCATCATTAATCAGAATATTCTCTGAGTTAATTATCCTCTGCAGCTAAAGAGATCGCGATAATCTCCTCATCATTGCGAGCGTAGATATGTTTATTGGCGTAGGCTGGATGAGACCAATTGACATACTTTAGTCTCCGGCGATTACCTGGCGGCGTGGTAGGTTTAATAAGAAATGTCCGATCGATTTCGTCATATCCCTCTGGGGTAAATCGTGCGATCACTAGGTCGCCACGATCTGTATTAACAAAAAACCGATCACCATTTTGAACGATGAACCCCGTCGACCAACGAGCAAACTCCTGAGTAAGATCTTGAGACTCCCAGACACGTTCACCAGTTTCTACTCGCAGACAACGCAACTGACCGTATGTGCAAATCCCGTAAATATACCCATCCCTAATAATAGGTGATGCCAGGACCGCATGAAGTGTGTCTGTTTCAATTTCACTGTCACTTGTCGATTTCCATCTCAGTGTCATATCCGGCTTAGTGTCATCCAGTGAGAGCATGATCGAACCACTGTAAAAGGTTGACACCATCAAGTGCTCTCCATCAACCGCAGGCACCGTTGGATTCATACCGTCCTGCGCATGAAACGGTTGCTCCCAGTACACCTCTCCTGTTGCTGGATTCAATGACACAACAGCCTCAGGGTGCCAAATAATAAGCTGTCGCTTTCCACCACGGTTGATGATGATCGGCGGTGATACGCCTCTCTGTTCGTTGGACCCGAGTGCACGCCAGATTTCCTTCCCTGTCCATTTATCGAATGCCACTACCTTGGCATCTGGTGCTCCACCAACCAAAGCAATCACAAGATCACCGTCAACAAGAGGCGCTGCCGACGCGCCATAGCTATGGCCGTCAGCGTCAAACTCTTCCTTATAGTCTCGTCTCCAGAGAACCTCACCATTCTGAACGTTTAACGCAACCAGAACTCCACGAGTGCCTTGGACATACACTCGGTCACCGTCAACGGTAGGTGTAGCACGGGGACCATTTGGCCAAGGAACCCCG
>DDZV01000019.1:7281-7527 GCA_002346475.1 Acidobacteria bacterium UBA2999
TTGGCCAAGGAACCCCGCCATAATGTGCCTCCCACTCCTGAGTCCAAAGAACACGTCCCGTTTCCTCGTCAAGCGCCAGGACGCGCTCCTTCCCACGTATACCGGCTGCTTCCTGAGTATCAAAGTCCATTACGAAAATACGGCCATTAACAACTGCAGGCCCTGTGTACCCTCGCTTAAGTGGAGTGCGCCACTTAATGGTTAATCCCTCCTCAGGAAATTTCTCCAGAATTCCTGTTTCATTCC
>DDZV01000043.1:0-255 GCA_002346475.1 Acidobacteria bacterium UBA2999
TACGGACATTATTGAGTAACTACTATGAGGGACATCATTCAATTAGCGTGTGGCAATTGCAAGCGGAGAAACTACAGTACGACAAAGAATAAAAAGAAAACAACTGATCGGCTTGAGTTTAATAAGTACTGTCGGTTCTGTCGAAAGCATACGGCTCATAAGGAAACTAGATAAGACACAAAGATCGTAACAAGGTGCGTGTAGGGATAGATACCTAGGTGGAGGCTGGAAGTAGGTCAGTAGCTCAATTGGTAG
>DDZV01000043.1:567-18469 GCA_002346475.1 Acidobacteria bacterium UBA2999
GGTAGAGCACCGGTCTCCAAAACCGGGGGCTGGGGGTTCGAGTCCCTCCTGACCTGCCAGAACAAGTGGTGAAACAAAGGGTGTGACAGTAGCTACATGAGTACGATGATTGAAAACGTTAAAGGCTCACCTGTTAAAGCAACTGAAGGTGTTAAAGGTTGGTGGGGTAATAGCCGTAATTTCATGGCGGAAGTTCGTAATGAAATGAAGCGCGTTACTTGGCCTACACGTCGTGAGGTTTACGCAACAACCTTTGTCGTGATCCTGGTTTCATCGTTTTTTGGATTGTATCTATGGGGACTTGACCTGGCATTTGATCGGATGGTGAATTGGATATTCCGGTGGGCATCATGACAGATGTTGCGACTAAGCACTGGTATATCGTTCATACTTATTCAGGATTCGAAAAAAAAGTTGCCCAGGCACTTTCTCAAAGAGTCCAAGCGTACGGGTTGCAAGACGAAATTAGTGAGGTGTTAATCCCAACAGAAAATGTTGTTGAGATGCGCGGTGGTCGGAAAGTGGTGACGCCGAAGCGATTCTTTCCAGGTTACATTTTGGTTGAGATGAACATGTCCGATCATACTTGGCATATTGTTAAGAACACGCCGAAAGTGACTGGATTCGTAGGTGCAGGAAGCAAGCCAACTCCGTTAAGCAAAGAAGAGGTTGAGCAGATTCTTCAGCAAGTTCGGGTGGCAGCAGAGAAACCGAAACCAAAGTACTCCTTTGATAAAGGAGATCTTGTACGGATTAACGAAGGGCCATTTACTAGTTTCAATGGAGTCGTGGACGAAGTTAATTTTGATAAGAATACTTTGAAAGTAATGGTGACTATTTTTGGTCGGTCAACGCCAGTCGAGTTAGATTTTTTACAGGTAGAAAAGATTTAGTTGGATAGTTGCAATGGCGAAGAAAATTCAAGCAATGGTAAAACTTCAAATTCCTGCGGGTAAAGCTACACCCGCACCGCCAGTTGGTACTGCACTAGGTCCCCATGGCGTAAACATTATGGATTTTTGTAAGAACTTTAATGCGAAGACGTCTAAAGATGATGGACTTATTATTCCTGTTGTCGTTTCGGTATATGTTGACCGTAGCTATAGCTTTATCACTAAGACGCCACCCGCATCAGTGCTACTGAAAAAATTTGCGAATCTGGCAAAAGGTTCTGGTGAGCCTAATCGTACTAAGGTTGGCACTGTGACTAAGAAGCAGGTCCAGGATATTGCAAAGACCAAAATGCCAGATTTTAACTGTGATACGTTAGATGCAGCGGAACAGACTGTCCGTGGAACTGCGCGTTCTATGGGTATAGATGTTGTTGACTGAGATCTGTTTCAGATTTTTTACTTGTCACCCTGAGCATGTTGAGGGTGCGAGGTTAAGATGCTAGCAGTTTGTGGGAGAGCCGCTTAAGTGGTTCGTTGGTACCACGAGGAAATATATGTCCAGACACGGTAAAAAATATACGGCTGCCGCTGCACAAGTTGAGGTGCGGCCGTACTCCCTTACAGAAGCCATTCCACTTGTGCAGAAACTGAAGTGTGCCAAGTTTGACGAAACAGTCGAAATGGCTCTTCGGTTAGGAGTGGATCCAAAACACGCTGATCAAATGGTTCGTGGCACTGTGGTGTTGCCACACGGTTTGGGAAAAAGTAAACGAGTGCTAGTGATTGCTGGATCAGATAAGCAGAAGGAAGCGGAAGAAGCTGGTGCAGATGTTGTGTCTGGCGAGGAAGTTGTTGAAAAAATTACTGGTGGATGGATGGACTTTGATGCTGTGGTTGCCACGCCAGATATGATGCGGGTGGTAGGACGCCTCGGTAAAGTTCTTGGTCCTCGTGGCCTCATGCCAAATCCAAAAACAGGCACCGTAACTACAGATATTGCAAAGGCAGTTGGTGAGATTAAAGCAGGCAAGGTTGAGTTTCGCGTAGATAAAACTGGGATTATTCATGTCCCGTTAGGGAAGCTGTCGTTCTCGGCTCAGAATCTCATTGAGAATGCTAAAGCTCTTGTGGAAAGTGTAGTGCGAGCTAAGCCATCAACGGCTAAAGGTAGATACCTTAAGTCCATAACGGTGTCTTCAACTATGGGTCCAGGTGTCAGTATTGACACTGTTCAAGCCGAGTTAATGAGTAAGCAGTAGAGGGAATAGGCTGATTAAGCATGGCTGTTACTAGAGCTGAAAAAGAACAAGAGCTTCAGAGTTTATCTGAAGTGTTTCGTGCAACGGAAACGGCAATTCTTGTGGATTACCGTGGTCTTAATGTGCCGCAAGTAACTGAACTTCGTCGACAGGTTCGTGCTGCACATGCGCAGTACCGAGTTGTTAAAAATACACTTGCTAAGCGTGCGGCCTCTGATACACCGCTTGAATCGCTAGTCCAGTCTTTTGAAGGTACAACTGCTGTTGCCTACACAGATGATGATGCTGTGGCATTAGCCAAGGCTCTTGCAACTTTTATGAAGCGTGCACCGAGCTTAGCTGTTAAGGCAGCCGTTGTAGACGGTAAGACGATCACGCCAACTGAGGTTGCTGATCTCGCAAATATTCCAGGCAAGTCAGAGCTATATGCGAAGTTATTGTTCCTGTTGCAGGCACCAATGCAGCAATTCGTTTCAGTGTTAGCCGCCGCACCGCGCGATCTTGTAGCGGTGCTGACGCAGGTGGAGCAGAAGAAGAAGTAATCGTAGGGCGAGCGTTGAGGCCGTGACCGTGGGTCAGGAACTCAGAGTCGCTTGAATCCGGTGGGTCTTTAGACCCGGTATGTAGGAGATAGGTAATTATGGCCGAATTAAATCAGCAGCAGGTGATTGACTACATCAAGGGCATCAGTGTTCTTGAGTTGTCGCAACTCGTGAAAGCACTTGAAGAGGAACTAGGTGTGTCCGCTGCGGCCGCCATGCCGATGGCTGTTCCTGGAGCAGCGCCTGGCGGAGGTGCAGCAGCACCCGCCGAAGAAAAAACTGAATTTGACGTTACGTTGATTGAGGTAGGCAAGGAAAAGATTAAGGTCATTAAGGCTGTTCGAGACGTTACAAGTCTTGGACTAAAGGAAGCCAAAGATCTTGTTGAAAGTGCCCCAAAAGTAATTAAAGAAGCTGCACCTAAAGACGAAGCTGAATCGATTAAAAAGAAGTTTGAAGAAGTCGGTGCGAAGGTCGAGGTTAAGTAACTTAAATCTAGTTGGAATGGTGAGTTTAGTTAACCTTTTTGTAGGCTCACGGCAATATTGGTGTGTCAACGGAATGGATTGTGTTCATTCTGTTGGTGGTTTAATTTACGGACTTCAATCCACGAATTAGTAAGGTCATTCATAGATGAATAGTCTTTCCAAGAATACCCATCGCGAACGTCAAGATTTTTCGAGAATCAAGACAACAGTTCCAATTCCAAATTTAATCGAGATTCAACGAAAATCTTATGAACGTTTCTTGCAAATGAACCGGTTGCCTTCTGAGCGGGAGGATCATGGCTTGCAGTCTGTGTTTAAGTCAGTTTTCCCGGTCAGCGATTTCCGTGACAATTCATCGTTAGAGTTTATTGATTATTCCATCGGGAACTGGGAGTGCAAGTGCGGAAAGCTTTCAGGTTTACAGCAACTTCGGACACCTTGCACAGGGTGTGGAGCTTCAATTATTACTGACCCCTATGCTAGCCAGGACGTATTGTGTCCCCAATGCAACAAGTCAAACAAGGCACGTCCTGAGATTTGCGATATCTGTGCCACGACAGTTGGCATGAAGCTTAAGTACGATGTGGACGAGTGTCAAGAACGTGGAATGACATATGCAGTTCCACTGAAAGTGACGATTCGCTTAGTTGTTTGGAATAAGGATCCTGAAACAGAAGTTAAGACTATCCGTGACATCAAAGAACAAGAGGTCTACTTCGGTGATATTCCATTAATGACGCAAAATGGCACGTTTATTATTAATGGCACCGAAAGGGTTATTGTTAGTCAGCTCCATCGTTCCCCTGGTGCTGTTTTCCACTCGGAAGACAAGTCGATGTACTTAGCCCAAATTATTCCGTACCGAGGTTCTTGGGTTGAGTTTGAGTTTGACCACAAAAATCTTTTGTACGTCCGTATTGATCGAAAGAGAAAATTTTTAGCAACTGTTTTCCTTCGCGCCCTTGGCCTGCGTAGCGTGGATGAAATAATCAAGACTTTCTATACGGTTAGTCAAATTTTATTAAACAAAGGACCTTCATTAATGTGGACTGTCAACGACAGCCTAATTGGTCTTCGTGTAGCAGTGAAAGTTAAAGCTGGAAAAGCAACTATTGAATCTGGAAAGAAGATTACTTCTAGTTCTATCGAAGCTTTACGTAAGGCACGCATTGACACTGTCCCAGTAGTGGAAGAGGCCCTGGAAGGTGCCTTCGCGGCTGCTGATGTCATTGATCCAGAAACTGGCGAAGTGATTCTTGAGGCCAACGAGGAACTAACGCCTCGGGTTATTTCAATGGCACAGGAAAAAAACGTAGATTCAATCGAGCTATTCTTTCCTGAACGTGACGAAGCAGGGCAAGTCATTAGTCAAACCCTTAGAAAAGATCCGATTAGAACCCACGAAGAGGCGTTGATTGAAATCTATCGTCGCTTACGTCCAGGCGACCCACCGACCCTTGAAAGCTCTCGCTCACTTTTTGAGAACATGTTTTTCAATGCTCAAAAGTACGATTTTTCAAAAGTTGGTCGCCTCAAATTGAATACGAAGTTGGGGTTAGACACTCCACTCGAAGAGAAAGTTTTGCATCCACAGGATTTTTATGAGGTTATTAACTATCACTTAAGGCTTCGAAAGAATCCACAGAATGTCGATGATATCGATCATTTAGGTAATCGACGTGTTCGCTCGGTTGGCGAGTTGCTAGAAAACCAGTTCCGAATTGGTCTTGTTCGAATGGAGCGTGCGATCAAGGAAAAAATGTCTGTCTATCAAGAGATCGCAACAGCAATGCCCCATGACCTTATCAATGCGAAGCCAGTGATGGCTGCGATTCGAGAGTTTTTTGGTTCATCGCAACTTTCACAGTTTATGGATCAGACGAATCCACTATCTGAGATTACGCACAAACGACGACTGTCTGCCCTTGGACCAGGAGGTTTATCTCGGGAGCGTGCTGGTTTTGAAGTTCGCGATGTGCATCCAACACACTACGGTCGTATTTGTCCTATTGAAACTCCAGAGGGTCCTAACATTGGTTTGATATCTTCACTTTCTTGCTATGCGCGCATTAACGAGTTTGGATTTATAGAATCACCTTATCGAAAGGTTAAAGAGGGTCAGATTGTCGACTACGTCATCGTCACTAATACTGGGGCTAAGTCTAAGTACAAGGTTGGTGATATTGTCGAGACAGCAGAACTTCTAGATGCTGACGGGAATCCTAAAAAAAAGGGAATAGAGTGTGAGCCCTATTCATTTTATCTATCTGCTTGGGAAGAGGATCAGTACGTAATTGCTCAGGCTAATTCTCAAGTTAACGAGGAAGGCCTCTTCGTTAATGATCGTGTGAATGCACGTCAGGCTGGTGATTTTATTTTGGCGCCACGTGAAAAAGTTGAGTTCATTGATGTTTCGCCAAAACAACTCGTGTCAGTAGCTGCCTCTCTCGTGCCGTTTCTTGAGAACGACGACGCTAATCGTGCACTGATGGGATCTAATATGCAACGTCAAGCTGTGCCTTTGCTCCGTGCTCGATCTCCATACGTAGGTACTGGCATGGAGCATATTACTGCCCGTGATTCTGGGGCTGTAGTTGTGGCCCGCCGGCCAGGCACAATTGATTATGTGGATAGCCAGCGTATCGTTGTTCGACTTGAGGGAGAAGAATTTGGTACGGAGATGGGTGCAGATATCTACCCTTTGACCAAATTTATGCGGTCAAACCAGAATACTTGTATAAGCCAAAAACCTATTGTGAGTGTTGGGCAGCAAATTGATAAGGGGCAAGTGTTAGCTGATGGTCCAAGCACTGAACTCGGCGAGCTTGCACTGGGGCGGAATGTGCTCGTTGCGTTTATGCCTTGGCGTGGTTACAACTTTGAAGACGCCATCCTTGTTTCAGAAAAGATGGTCAAGGATGACTACTACACCTCAATTCATATTGAAGAGTTTGAGATTGAGTCAAGGGATACGAAGCTTGGCCCAGAAGAGGTTACACGTGATATTCCAAATGTTTCTGAGACCTATCTACGCAACCTTGACGATAGTGGAATTATACGTATTGGAGCTTACGTTAAACCCGGAGACATACTGGCAGGCAAGGTAACGCCAAAAGGTGAAACTCAGTTAACACCTGAGGAGAAGCTTCTGCGGGCAATCTTTGGAGAGAAAGCTGGTGATGTTCGAGATGCATCTCTCATTTGTCCTCCTGGTATTGAAGGGATCATTGTTGGTGTAAAGATATTTTCAAGGAAAGGTATAGATAAAGACGATCGAGCAAAGGCTATTGAAGAGGAAGAGCTTGAGCTGATGGAGAAGAACCTGCAGGATGAGATTCGTATTCTTCATGATGAGGTAAAGAAGCGAGTAATGCAGATGCTTCAGAATCAAACACTCCGTGCAGATGCTTTTGATGAGCACGGTCGCGAACAGGTCCTTGCGAAAGGAACGGTTCTTACCACGGATGTTCTGGAGGAATTACCTTACGAGTTAATGGTGCGCTTGAAGATTCAGGCTGACAGCCCAAAACTCGAAGGCGATCTAAGATTGCTAGAAGAGCGTACCGCACGGCAAGTAGATGTAATTCGCCAACTATTTGAAGAGAAGAAAGACAAGATTCGGCGTGGCGACGAATTGCCTCCTGGGGTTATCAAGCTTGTGAAGGTTTACGTAGCTATGAAGCGGAAATTATCCGTTGGCGATAAGATGGCGGGTCGCCACGGGAATAAGGGTGTTATTGCAAGAATTCTCCCTGAGGAGGACATGCCTTATCTGCCTGATGGTACACCAGTGGAAATTGTGCTCAATCCTCTCGGCGTACCTTCCCGTATGAATGTAGGGCAGGTACTTGAAACTCACCTTGGATGGGCAGCGCATGCGCTTGGTCTTTATTTTGCTACTCCAGTCTTTGATGGTGCAACGGAGAATGAAATTAAGAAGTGGCTCGATCAGGCAGGATTGCCAACAAGTGGAAAGACCACACTTTACGATGGCATGAATGGACAACCTTTTGAACAAGATGTGACTGCCGGGTATATCTACATGCTTAAGCTTTCTCATCTTGTCGATGACAAAATTCACGCACGTTCAATTGGACCTTACTCATTAATTACTCAGCAACCACTAGGCGGGAAGGCCCAATTTGGTGGCCAACGTTTTGGAGAAATGGAAGTCTGGGCATTAGAGGCGTATGGCTCAGCTCATATCTTGCAAGAGTTACTTACTGCGAAGTCAGATGATGTGACTGGTCGTGCAAAAATTTACGAGGCTGTTGTAAAGGGTGATGCGTCTTTCTCGCCTGGCCTTCCTGAATCGTTCAATGTTTTAGTGCGCGAGCTTCAGTCCCTCTGTTTAGATGTTGAATTGATTTCTACAAAGAAGCGGCCAGTGGAATTACCAGTGTCACAGGACGAAGATGAACCGGTATTGGAACAGGTGTAAGTATTTTCGGTGTTGGTACCCAGCATCCTTAAAGGCCAAGCATTGATATGAGACAAAGCTTCCACGAGAGCAAAGCAGCTTTACGTATTGATTTTGATGCCATCCGCATCAGTCTGGCATCTCCAAGCAAAATCCTTTCTTGGTCATTTGGAGAGGTTTTGAAGCCTGAGACTATCAATTACCGCACTTTTAAACCTGAGCGGGATGGTTTGTTTTGCGCCAAAATATTCGGGCCGATTACAGACTGGGAGTGTGTCTGCGGGAAATACAAACGCATGAAGCATAGAGGAGTGGTCTGTGATAAATGTGGCGTCGAAGTCACACAAGCTAAGGTCAGACGTGAACGACTTGGTCATATCACGTTGGCTACTCCTGTCAGCCACGTCTGGTTTTTTAAAGGCCTTCCTAGCCGAATTGGTCATTTGCTTGACATTACACTGCGCGACTTAGAGCGAGTACTGTATTTCGAGGCATACGTTGTTATTGATCCTGGCCAAACTGAACTAAAACAAAATCAACTTTTAAACGAAGAGCAGTTCAGAAAAGCACAAGATGAATACGGGGGTTCTTTCCGGGCAGAGATGGGAGCTGAGGCTATCAAAGAACTTCTAAAACGTGTAGACGTTGAAGAACTTGCAGTTTCTTTACGAGTGAAGATGCGCGAGGAGTCGTCTGTTCAGAAAAAATTGAAGTATGCGAAGCGTTTAAAAGTTGTAGATAGTTTTAGAAAATCAAACAATCGTCCAGAGTGGATGATCTTAGATGTTATCCCAGTTATCCCACCCGAACTTCGTCCATTAGTACCACTCGATGGTGGTCGATTTGCAACCTCCGATCTTAACGATCTCTATCGGCGTGTGATTAATCGTAATAACCGTTTGAAGAAGCTAATGGAGCTTCACGCGCCTGATGTGATTATTCGGAATGAGAAGAGAATGCTTCAAGAGGCTGTTGATGCACTCTTTGACAATGGTCGTCGTGGGAGGGTATTACGTGGAGCAAATAATCGACCGCTGAAGTCGTTGTCAGACACACTTAAGGGTAAACAGGGTCGTTTCCGTCAGAACTTGCTTGGTAAGCGTGTAGATTATTCTGGTCGTTCGGTGATCGTTGTAGGGCCTGAATTAAAGCTGCATCAATGCGGATTGCCAAAGAAAATGGCACTCGAATTATTTAAGCCGTTTATCTATAACAAGCTTGAGGAACGAGAGTTGGTAACAACCATCAAACAGGCAAAAGAAATGGTTGAGCACCAGCGACCTGAAGTTTGGGACATCCTTGAAGAGGTAATCAGAGAGCATCCGGTTTTACTGAATCGGGCACCTACTCTTCATCGCCTAGGCATTCAGGCATTCGAGCCAGTGCTTGTGGAGGGCAAGGCAATTAGAATTCATCCTCTTGTCTGTACAGCATTCAATGCTGATTTTGACGGTGACCAAATGGCTGTCCACATTCCGCTATCACCAGAGTCACAAATCGAAGCTTCGGTTTTAATGATGTCATCAAAAAATGTTCTCTCGCCAGGTAATGGTGCACCAATTACCGTGCCCTCACAGGACATTGTTTTGGGTTGTTACTACTTAACTAAGCCAAAGACCGGGGCTCGAGGAGAAGGTCGCGCATTTAGCAATGCGGACGATGTGTTGCTGGCACTTGATGCTGGCGAGCTTGAAACGTTAACTCCAATTCGTCTTCGTCATTCAGGTGCTTTCCAGGATCTTACAACAGCTCGAGATGACCAGGATGTTCTTCATACAGAAGTGCAGGAAGTAAATAAGAAGATTGTTAATACAACTGTTGGGCGTGTGATTTTAAATGAGCAGCTTCCAGATGGGATGCCTTATGTGAATGGCCTATTGAAGAAGAAAGGTTTACAGCAGTTAGTTCAAAGGTGTTATCTCGATTTTGGACTTGAGGCTACCGTGATCATGCTCGATAACATGAAGAATTTAGGTTTTACCTATGCAACGCGTTCAGGCTTATCTATTGGCATTGATGATTTAGTTATTCCTTCAAATAAGACTGATCTCGTGGAAGGTGCCCGTAATGAGGTAATAAAAGTTGAGCAGCAATATTTAGAGGGTGCGATAACAAACGGGGAACGTTACAACAAAATCATCGCTTTGTGGTCAGAAGTGACTGAAAAAATTGCTGATGAGATGTTTGGAGAGATGGCTCAACTTGATCAGACTGGTCGCAGTTTCAACCCTGTTTATATTATGGCTGATTCTGGGGCACGTGGTTCCAAGCAGCAGATTAGACAACTCGCCGGGATGCGTGGACTCATGGCCAAACCTTCTGGTGAGATTATTGAAACGCCTATCACATCAAACTTCCGTGAGGGTTTAACCGTGTTGCAATATTTTATTTCAACGCATGGTGCTCGTAAGGGTCTTGCCGATACAGCTCTTAAGACTGCTGATTCTGGCTACTTAACTCGAAGACTCGTAGACGTTGGTCAAGACGTAATAATTTCAGAGCGTGATTGCGGGACACTTGATGGTATTGAGGCGCGTGCCATTATCGAAAGTGGAGAAATTATTGAACCGCTTCGCGATCGCATTGTTGGACGCGTGACGCTTGACAAGATTACCGATCCATTCACTGGTGAGGTCATAGTTGATGTCAACCAAGAAATCGATGAAGAAAAAGCATCTGCTGTTCAAGACGGGGGTATTGATAAAGTAAAAATTCGATCGGTGCTTACCTGTGCGGCGAGACGCGGTGTGTGTGCTCGGTGCTACGGCCGAGATCTTTCGACTGGACAGTTAGTTGAACTCGGAATGGCAGTTGGTGTTATCGCAGCCCAGTCAATTGGTGAGCCAGGGACCCAGCTTACGATGAGGACTTTTCATATTGGTGGAACAGCCTCTCGGATATCAGATCAGAGCACTCTCGAGGCAAGGCACTCTGGCACAGTTAAGTTTGAGAACCTCCAGGTCGTTGAGGGCCATAAGGATGCTGGCGATGCATTAATTGTGATGAACAGAAATGGTTACATCATTGTCCAGGATGAGAAAGGCCGTGATCGTGAGAGATATCCTGTTGTTTATGGTGCACGGGTCAAGGTCAAAGACAACCAACATGTTGAACCCGAAGAGGTCCTTGTCGAATGGGACCCCTATACTTTTTCAATCCTTACTGAACATGCAGGCAAGGTGAGATTCAAAGATATTATTGAGGGTGTCACTGTACATGAGGAAGTGGATGAAGTAACTGGCTTGTCACGCTACATTATCGTTGACTCCACAGATGAGAAAAAGCAGCCTGGAATCGAAGTGATAGGTGAAGGCGGCAAGGTCGTACGGAAGTATCATATGCCATCGCATGCTCATTTGATGGTCATTGATCAAGAGCCAATTGAGGCTGGTGATGTTTTAGCTAAGATTCCTCGCGAGACAACAAAGACAAAAGACATTACTGGTGGTTTACCTCGTGTCCAAGAGTTGTTTGAGGCTCGAAAGCCGAGATCCCCAGCTATCATTTCTGAAATTGACGGTTTAGTTAAAGATGGTGGCATTGTTAAGGGACAGAGAAAGATTCTTATTGTTCCAGAAGATGGTGGTGAACCCAGAGAGTATGCATTGCCTCGAGGTGTACATATAAATGTCCATGAGGGTGAGCGTGTTCGGGCTGGTGAACAGTTGATGGGAGGACCAAGTAATCCGCATGATATTCTCCGCGTGCTTGGTGAAAAAGAACTTCAAAGATATTTAGTCAATGAAATTCAAGAGGTTTATAGACTTCAGGGAGTCAATATTAACGATAAGCATATTGAAGTTGTTGCTAGGCAGATGATGCGATGGGTAAAGATTGAAGATGTTGGAGATACTGAGTTCTTAATTGATGAACAGGTTGACAAGTTTAGCTTTCTGCAAGAAAACGAACGAGTTATTGCAGAAGGAGGCCGTCCAGCAACGGCGCAACCTCTTCTCCTTGGAATTACAAAGGCATCATTATCAACGGAATCTTTCATATCAGCGGCTTCATTTCAAGAAACAACGCGAGTGCTCACCGAAGCGTCTATATCTGGACGTGTGGATCATCTACGCGGACTCAAAGAGAATGTTACAATGGGACGTTTGATCCCTGCTGGAACAGGATTTGAGCCATACCGTCATGTGCAGATTCCACCTGATGAGCCACCTCCACTCCCAGATTTTGAAGATTCTGACGATGAGCTTGATCAAGATCTCGAATACGCATTTGATCCGAAGATTCCTACTGCTAGCCAACAAGAAAACCAAGGTCCTGTTGCTAACGAAAAAGAAAGTAGTGAAGTGGAGTGAATGGAGTTCCACACTGACCGCACTCTAGGAGTATTCATGTCCCTTTCGAATGTAAACAAGTTTCGCTACCTGTTTTTACCAGTGCTTCTCTTGTTTTTTACTGCTTGCAGTGGCGGGGGGTCTAACAGTGATGAAGACTCAAGCCAGCGGGAGTACTTAAGTATAGGAACAGCACCTCCAGGTGGAGCATTTTTCGTTGTAGGTGGAGCTTTAGCTGAAGTGCTTAATGCCCAATCACAAGAAACTTGGAATGTGACTGCTGAAGCTACGAGTGGTTCCCAAGAAAATATTAGAAGACTTGCAACGGGAGAACTTGACTTTGCTGTCTCTAACGCTGCAATCACATATTTTGCAGTACGGGGGACTGAGGGTTGGGATCGTGCCTATCCCGCAAGAGCTGTAATGACGTTAGCACCTAACGTCACAGCTTTTTTAACTCTAGCTAATTCAGATATTAAAACGCTGAGTGATTTAAAAGGTCATCGGGTCAGCATTGGACCTGCAGGTGCAGGATTTGAATATTTTGTGCGTCCACTCCTCGCAGCACACGGTGTACAACTTACCGATTTCACGCCACTCAATGCGACACAGTCAGGTGCTGTCGATTTATTGACTGATGGAGCAGCAGATGCAGTACTGCTTGGCGGTGCAGTTCCCACGGCTTCTATCACGCAGGCGTCGGCGTCAATGGATGTTTACTTTATCCCTTACGAACGTGAGTCCGTTGAAGAACTCATAAATGAGTATGTATTTTTTGACCCAGCTACAATCCCTGAAAATACGTACCGTGGTCAAGGCACTGCTTTCGATGGTCTGAACGTGGGTTCTATGCACCTCATAACATCCGCAAACCTTGATGAAGATGTGGTCTACCGTGTCACGAAAACACTTTACGAAAATCGTGAACAAGTAGTCCAACGTCATGCAGCAGGTGCAGCTATCAACGCTGTTAACGTAGTTCGAGATACGGGAACAGAGTTCCATCCTGGAGCAATTCGGTTCTACCGTGAAATAGGTATCTGGACAGACTAGGTGGCAGTCCGATGGTTTCATTACTAGTACGCACCATCGGTCTTTTGCTGTGTGGGTTCACTATTCTTGAAGTTAATTACCCCAATCTAACACCTCAGTCGCAGTTAGCTATTTTTGCAATGTTCGGCCTCGTCACGGCCTTCCTAACCATGCCCGCTAAGCGAGGGTGGAAGTCCGAGAATCCTGCAATATGGTTAGATTGGTTGCTCGCCGCTGTTGCTGCATTCATATGTTTGTACGTTGTGGTGCAAACTGAACCGTTCTTCGAATCATGGTGGCTTACGGGCCGTTCCCTTGGCAATCGAGCAGGCTTTGAAACAACCTCGGATATAGTTATTGGCTTCCTTGGGACTCTTGTGGTTCTGGAAGCGACACGACGATCAATTGGTCTGGCCTTACCACTCTTGTCGCTACTTTTTCTATCTTACGCTTACTGGGGACAGTTATTCCCAGATTGGTTGTTCCCTCACAGAGGTTATTCGATTGAACGCATCGTTGCGCAAGCATTCCTGCAAGCACAGGGTGTTTTCGGTGTGGCTTTGAACGTAATGTTCACATACGTATTTCTCTTCGTTATTCTTGGTGCGCTACTTCAAATGACTGGTGCAACAGAATTTATCATTGATTTTGCAACCCGAACTTTCAGAAAAACTGCTGGTGGCCCAGCAAAAGTAGGCGTTCTAAGTGCAGGTTTAATGGGCACACTTTCTGGAAGTGCAGTGGCAAACACAGCAGCCTGCGGGGCCTTCACAATCCCGCTTATGAGAAGTGCTGGTTTTAAGCCTCATACCGCAGCGGGTGTGCAAGCTGCTGCAAGTTCTGGTGGTGCTTTAGTACCGCCAGTAATGGGAGCTGCTGCATACATGATGCTCGAGATTGTCGATCCTCCCGTTCTATATTTCGAAATCATTCGTGCTGCTTTATTGCCAGCTGCGCTGTACTATCTTTCGCTATTTCTCTTTGTACACTTCTATGCACGACGTTCTGCAATTAACTCAGATGAAAAACAAGTAGATCCAGTAGCAACTGATGAACCACCAAGGTATCTCGAAGGAATTATTTTTTTTGGGGCATTAACTGTACTCATGCTTCTACTTGTGTTTGGTTACACGCCATTCAGGGCAGTCACAGTTTCACTTGTGGCAATCATTGGCCTAAGTTTGCTGAGTCCTCGCACGCGTGTCAGCTTCACTGGTCTAGAGCGGGCACTTGTCAAGTCTGCGCGTGACGCAGTTCCACTAATAGCTGCTTCTGCTTGCGTAGGGATCATTATTGGAATCGTAACGTTAACTGGTGTCGGCACACGTTTCCCTGCAACACTTCTGCCTCTAGCACAAGAGAGTCTGTTTTTGGCTCTTGTAATCATTATGATCACATCCATTGTGCTTGGTATGGGTTTGCCTTCAACGGTGTGTTATCTACTTCTTGCTACACTTATTGGCCCGGTGCTGAGCCAGCTTGGCGTCATACCACTAGCCGCACATTTTTTCATCTTCTATTTCGGAATGATGTCGATGGTGACGCCACCTGTAGCGCTGGCTGGATATGCTGCTGCTTCAATTGCTGGGACGCCAGTGATGAAAACTAGCTGGGAAGCATTTAAAGTTGCACTGGTTGGTTTCACGCTCCCGTTTATGTTTGTGTACCGACCACAACTACTCATGTTAGATCCTGTAACAGGCGAAACAGCTTCGGCGATAAGTATTGTAGGACCTCTTGTTGCTGGCGTACTCGGTGTCGTGGCTTTTGCGGCAGCGCTTGCTGGTTTTCTCGTAAATCGACTCTCGTTTCAGATGCGCGGACTGTCCTTTCTCGCTGCTGGACTACTTCTGGCCCCAGGGCCTGAAGTAATGGTTTTTGGAATTAGCCTTCCGGTACTCGACGTTTCAGGATTGATTCTATTCACGTTATTAGTAGTAGCCAATCGAACGATTGTGTCGACGAATCGCTAACTCGTGTAACAAAATTCACTGAAATGAGCAGCCAGTGTTTCAACTGGCGTCTTTTCCTTCAAGTCTTTCAAGACGACGTTCTATCTCAATAAGTTTGTGGAGAATAATGATGTGAGTTTTTTTCGCATCGATGCCAACGGGACTGTTTTCGCTACTGATAAGTTTTGCGATGTCATGGTAGACATCGTCTGGGACATTGATTTGCATGAAGTGGGTCTCCTTCCTAATTCAGGTTCTTACCTATTTGAAAGTGATACCTTTTCTAATGGGTCATCGCATGCAACAGAACATTAATACCAAATGCGTACCCATCTGGTGAGAATTGATAGAAAAACCCCTCATCTTCATTTTCTCGTTCCCATGCATCTGCAATATCTGTGTTGTGAGTCATAAGTACTAGAATGCGACCATGCTTGTCTCGAATCGCTCGCAGGTGGGCCTCATCACTATCAGATCCACGTTCAGAGGTTGTACTTCCTCCTACCTGTCGCCAAAACTGAATATTTGTAATTTGCGGGACACTTGTTAATTCAAACATGCTTTTCAATAAGGGATCATCCATTGCGATATCTGTAATGGGATACTCGGCTGGGGGTAAAACTCGGCCAATCTGACGAGTCCAATTTGCCCAAGCAGCAGTTCCCCAAAAATCATCTACCCATAAAAATCCACCCTTAAGGAGATATGTGCGTAGACGCTCCGCTTCTGAAGGATTGATTCCAATTGTTCCCACATCAGAAGCCATCACAAATGGACATTCAAATAATGCATCGTCCATTGTTTTCACCACAAAATGGTTAGGCCTACCTTGTTTCTGAAAACTTACAGGAGCTTTTGTTAATTCTCCAAGCCGCGTCATCATATTGATCTCGGCAAAGGGATAGTCGGTAACCCAACCCATACCCATCATTTCAGAACGTACTTGACGATATTGGAGTCTACAGAAAGCAAATGAAGACGAGGGAACACCTTCGGTCGGATAGCGTGGTGGATATTGCCCCTCACCGTACCGGCGCTGAGAATAGCTGAGGGAAGAGATAAGTAATATGACAAGCGCCAAAACAACGGACCGGCGCATGATCAATCCTCCTACAGAAAAATTCAATGAAAACCTTCTTGCAATACGAACAGTACTGCTTAATTGTAAACTCGTAGCAGTACTGAAATACCAGTGCAAAACAAAGGGTCAGTTATTATCCTAGGCTCCTCGTCATACTCTTAATTATTAGTTGAAATTGTTGCAGTAGGCGGGTGCTCATGCTATATTCGCAAGGTTATATTGGGGTTAGGACACCCTATCTAATCCCACCACACTGGAGCATAAAATGCCAGCCTCCTCATTATAGGTCTGAGGAGTTTTTGGCGCTGTTCCTTAGGAGAAGCTGGTTAACGAGGCCAGTGAATCCGTTCACACAGATAGGGTCAGTCGTTTCGGGTGCCAGACTGAATTGTCTTCAGGCCTGAAACAAATTTGGCGCAGCAGTCTTGACGCAGCCTTTTTGCTGTCTTGCGGTTGTTGCTCTTGCTGAATACTTTGGGAAGCCTACGGGAGCTTTCTATAGTTGTTCTGAGGAAATATGCCGACGATTACTCAGCTGGTTCGCCAGGGGCGAAAGAGAATAAAAACAAAGTCTAAGAGTCCAGCGCTCCAAGTGAGTCCGCAGAAGCGTGGTGTCTGTATAAGAGTGTTTACCCAGACACCAAAGAAACCGAACTCTGCACTGAGGAAAGTGGCACGTGTTCGTTTGACTAATGGAATTGAAGTTACGACTTATATCCCAGGTGTTGGACACAATCTTCAGGAACATTCTCTAGTTCTGATTCGTGGTGGGCGTATCAAAGATTTGCCTGGTGTTCGCTATCACGTAGTCAGAGGAACACTTGACACACAAGGCGTCGAGGGTCGCAAGCAAGGTCGATCGAAGTACGGTGCGAAACGTCAGAAATCGTAGACAGATTTTATTAACTATCGTTAGGAAGAGTTGATGCCTCGTAGACGTGAAATTCTGAAACGTGAACCAATCGCCGATCCGATGTATGGGAGTACTTTGGTTAGTAAGTTTATCAACACGGTGATGCTCGACGGTAAGCGAAGCACTGCTGGAAAAATTTTGTACAAGAGTTTTGACATCATTAAAGAACGCACGGGTGATGACCCAATAAAAGTATTCAAGAAGGCACTTGATAATGTTCGACCAACTCTTGAAGTGAAGTCGAGGCGTGTCGGCGGTTCAAATTATCAAGTGCCAATTGAGCTTAATCCAACTCGTCGTTTGTCTTTAAGTATTCGGTGGTTGGTGAGTTATGCACGGGCACGTGGTGACGGGAAGACAATGGAAGAGAAGCTAGCTAACGAATTTCTCGATGCCTCAAACTTGCGTGGGGGTGCTGTTAAGAAGCGTGAGGATACTCACCGCATGGCAGAAGCTAATAAAGCTTTTGCACATTATCGCTGGTAGTTGTGTTGGTTGTTTGAGCAATCACAGCGAGTAATTAGAGGGCAGTAAATTTTTAGCCGATCCTGGGATAGTACTGGTTGTTTAGTCTGTTGAGATTACCTGGGTCACTTTGTGAACCCGTAGTGAAAGATAGCAATGTCGCGCCAAGTACCGCTAAATCGAATTCGTAATATTGGCATCATGGCGCACATAGATGCCGGAAAGACGACCACTACCGAGCGGGTCCTCTTTTATACCGGTATTACTTACAAGATTGGTGAAGTGCACGAGGGAACAGCTGTCATGGACTGGATGGAGCAAGAGCAGGAGCGTGGAATTACGATTACTTCTGCTGCGACCACCTGTTTTTGGCGCGACTATCGGATCAATATTATCGATACACCAGGCCATGTAGATTTCACAGCTGAAGTCGAGCGGTCTCTACGTGTGCTTGATGGTGCTTGTGCAGTATTTGATGCGGTGGGTGGCGTTGAGCCGCAGTCTGAAACAGTTTGGCGACAGGCAGATAAATATCGGGTTCCACGGATTTGTTTTGTTAATAAGATGG
>DDZV01000026.1 GCA_002346475.1 Acidobacteria bacterium UBA2999
CACTGAGATTTCCGCTAGGTGCACCAAAGGCTGCCGAAGCTCGTGCTTTACCCTGAGCGATTTTCACGGTGAAAAAGCGTGCCTGGTCCATGCGAGATAGTGCAATTAAGTCACCACGAAGGTCAACGACAGCGCATGTTAATGCAACACCAATTCTTGTTGCTTCAGTCTCTGCTGCTGCCAGTACTCTTTTAGCCTCTGTAAGTGATAATGAACTTTGTTGTGCATTGCTAGTGTTGACAGATAGCAAAAGCATCATGACCAAGAAAATAAAAGAAGTAATGTGTCTATACATTTTTCAAATCCTTCAATAGGCTCACTGTTCAATATCAGTGGTAGTTACTATACTTTTCAAACATGTCGGAGATGCAGTCTAGAGAGTTCTTTCGATGATCCAATGACCAATTTCCAGAAGACGTGCATCCGAAAGATTGATTGATTGTAGCGTAGCTTCAGCGTGTTCGATACAGTGATTAGCCATTTGCCTAGATGTTTTAACGCCGTAAAGTGCAGGATAGGTAGGTTTGCCGGTGACGGCATCTTTGCCTGCGGTTTTTCCAAGATTCTCTGACGAACCTTCAACATCAAGAATGTCATCAACAATTTGAAACGCTAAACCCATTTGTGTAGCAGCAGTTTTGATCGCAGAGGTTGTTTCCTCGTCAGCACCAGCCATGATAGCCCCAGCTGATGCAGCTCCACTGATGAGCGCACCCGTTTTTTGTTCGTGCATCTTTTGAAGTTCATCAGAATCTAACTTTGGTTGAGGCAACTCATTTGTTTCAGATGTGACTGAGGCAAGATCCATTGCCTGTCCACCAACCATACCCGTTGCGCCAGCCGCTTTAGCGATTACACCGATCGTAAGAAGTTTTCGATTTACAATCACCGAATCTGATGATTGTGGCTCGCGTGTTATTAATCCGAATGCTTCTGTTAATAAGCCGTCACCGGCAAGGATTGCCATTCCTTCGCTAGTTACCACGTGCAGAGTTGGCCGTCCTCGCCGGAGGGTGTCATTATCCATAGCAGGGAGGTCATCGTGAATTAATGAGTAAGTGTGAATTAGTTCAATAGCGCACGCAGCTGGGAGTGCAAGGGCACGTGCGTTTTTTCTACTGCCAGGGGTTTCTCTTTCTGCAACGGCTTCAGCGCTTGCAAGGCAGAGAATTGGGCGTAAACGTTTTCCTCCAGACTCCAAGCTGTAGCTCATTGCCGTGGCAAGTGAAGGTGGACAATAAGGAGGTGCTGGTAGAAATAATTTGAGTGCTTTGTTGATATCTTCACGTCTAGCGTCGAGATAGTTCTTTAGTGTTGATGTATTGCGTGTCATTAGGGCTATTTAGATTCTTTGTTATGGTCAGTATCAAATATGGTTTTGGCTGGTTCTAAGTTGCCATCTTTGTTGACAATGTCGATGCGACGTTCGGCGTCCTTGAGGCGGTCATGGCAATAGTTTGAAAGTTTGACGCCTTTTTCGTAATAACTTAAAGACTCCTCAAGTTTTAAGTCTCCTTTCTCAAGGTCTTTCACAATTGCTTCAAGTGCTTTGAGCGCTGATTCAAAATCTTTAAAATCCTGAGTAGTTATGTTTTTTTTAGCCATCGATTTGTCCAGTCTCCAGTCAGGCACTGCCATCTCAATCGTGACTGCTGGGTTATTGGTCGTTTTTCTTTTGCGTTAACTTTTGCACTTCGCACGACAATTCGCCCTTGGCCAGGGTTACTCTAACCTTATCGCCCACGTGTGTAGCATTTGTATCCCGAATGATTTTTGTACGATTGTTATTCCAACAGACTGCATATCCGCGTCCAAGAACTGCGAGTGGGCTTAAGCTATGGATTTGTCCAGCAAGGCTCCTTAGTTGTGCTTCTGCTGTGTGATAACAGGCTCCTATGGCGGGAGAGATTTGATTATTAGCAGCAACAAGTCGTGTTCGGAAGTTACTAATTCTGTGACGCACATCTAGAGCTTCGAGTTTTAATCTGAGTTTCTGATAGCTTTGCTCACGCTGTTTCAGGGCTGTTCGTGCCGAGTCTTGGAGTTGATGTGCGAGTTCTGATACGTGTTGACTTCGAAGGGAGCAGCGATCTGGAAACCTTGCGTAACCCGGATTCGATTCAACTTTTCTGACCTTAGATTCAAGCAGACGTAGAAGTAGAGTACTAGAGGACTGAATACGACTAGTTAAAGTGCTGACCTCTGTTACAAGAGCATCTTTGCGCTTAACGACTATTTCTGCTGCCGCTGATGGGGTAGGAGCTCGATAATCTGCTACAAAATCAGCAATTGTGATGTCAGTTTCATGTCCGACAGCTGAAATGGTGGGTACAGGACTAGCTGCCAGGGCCCTAGCTACTACTTCTTCATTAAAAGCCCATAAGTCTTGGATAGATCCACCACCACGCCCGACAATAACAACATCTACACCAGGGACCTTTCCGACGGTTTTAATGGCTTTTGCGATTTCGAGTGCAGCACCATCACCCTGAACACGTGTTGGACAAATGACAATGTGTCTATTTGGGTAACGCCGGTCTAATACTTGGACAATGTCTCGAATGACTGCTCCATCGAGGGAAGTGACAACTCCAATTATTCTCGGTAATGCTGGAAGGGAGCGCTTGCGATTCTGATCAAACAATCCTTCAGTTGTTAGGCGTTGTTTAAGTTGATCAAAGGCTAGCTGTAATGCTCCGAGTCCCTCAGGCTCTAGATGCTTGCAAATGATTTGATAGTTTCCGGTCGGAGCGTAAACATTAAGTTGGCCATGTGTTACAACCCGTAACCCGTCTTCTGGTTTGAAGCGTAAGGTTCGACGGTCTGACTTCCACATAATGCACTTTATTTGGGCAGCGTTCTTTGCACTGCTGTCTCTAAGCGTGAAATATAGGTGGCCACTGCTGTAGGTTTTGCAGTTTACAAGTTCACCTTCGACCGTTAGTTCATCTGGGAATGTTGATTCAAGCTGAGAACAAATATTTGCAGTAAGCTCTGCAACCGTCATTACTCGCTTTTGAGATGAAGGTATCGTGTCTTGAGTTTCTGGCTCAAGATCACCGAAGGGTAAATTGAAGGAGGAGTTCATATTTGCCCATCCTTACTACTAAGGAGCACTAACTGTTCTTAGTGTTTAATTCTTCCAAGTCATTCACCGATGCGCTGATGCGTTTGATAGCAGTTGAGTGTCCAGTTTTTTCATCTACTGAGATAAGGACACCATGAAATCTAGGGTTTTCTGTCGCAGCTTCGAACCGGGATGGCATACCAGTCAGGAAACGCGACATTACTCCATCACGCTCCATTCCTATAATGGAATCGTGTGGACCCGTCATACCTACGTCAGTGATGTAGGCAGTTCCTTTTGGCAGGATACGTTCATCAGCAGTCTGTACGTGTGTATGGGTACCAACTACTGCGGTGACTTTGCCATCTAAGTGCCAACCCATAGCCATTTTTTCGCTTGTAGCCTCAGCGTGGAAATCAACAATTATGATCCTAGTTTGATGACGAATTTTTTCAATTTCTTCAAGTACCCCGACGAATGGATTGTCAAGCGGAAGCATGAATATACGACCCATAGCGTTAATAACACCGACGGCTTGACCTTTGCTGGTGCGCGCTGCATAAGTTCCTCGACCTGGAACATTAGTTGGAAAGTTTGACGGTCGTAGGAGCCTGGGTTCAGTTTCAATGTAATTAAGTACTTCTTTCTTGTCCCAGATATGATTCCCTGAAGTCATTACATCAATACCAAGTTCCAATAACTCTTCGCCAATGTCACGCGTGATACCAAATCCCCCGGCAGCATTTTCGGCGTTGGCAATAATAATGTCTGGTTTATATTCATGGCTAATAACATGTAGGTAACGGTTCAGAAGAGTGCGTCCTGGACGTCCCATAATGTCGCCAATAAAGAGAATATTCATTAGTTTCGGTTAGCAAGGTCTTTAATTGCGAGACCGTGCCAATAGTGTGTCGTGTTTGCTATTTCGGTGAAGATAAGTTTGATCACAGGATGTCATGTTCTCATACATCTCTAATTGTCTGTAGTCCGAAGGTTATTACAGGCTGTTCTTGGCCAGAGGGATTATTAGTTTGGGTAATCATTACAAGTCGAAAGTATTTCCATTTTTCGAGTAAACTATATTTAGGTATTATTAATAATTAATATCTTATTAGATGATTTTACCAAGGACTTTGTAGCTCTTATGGAAACAACTGATCAGACAACGGACCCAGTTCAAGAACCTTCTACCGATGAGGCTCCTAAGGCACCGATACATCTAATTAAGAGTCGGTTTCTTTTTGTAGACGTTTCAGCAATGCGAACGAAACAACTTCGTCGTGGTGCATTGTCGCGTCTTGTAAATAGCGACCAATCTAAGGAATCAAAAAAACTAGAACGTATTGCTATGGAAGAGGTCAGACAAGGTCTTATTGATTATGAGCTCCTTGAGCCTGCAGAAAGTGCTGAAGAGAGTTAGCTTGTCGTAGCTACTGGAAGCCAGTCTTGCCGGTTATCTAACTAGCCATGTTTTTGTTGCCCTAACGTATCCGAGGGGATGTAGTATGGAATTTGAACTTATATTCGGAGTACTAGAAGGGATCGTTGCCAGTACAGTTTTTATTATCATCTTGTTAGTAGGGTTTGCACTTTTGGTTGGGCTGACTAAGCTCAGAAAATCTGGCGGAAAAACAAAAATTGTACGAAGTCTTGATGAGATGGTTGGCGGAAGCGCAGAATTTTTCCCACCTACAGTCCCGCGCGGTCCAGCTGACCAGTTAAATTCACCTGAATTACTAGAAGCTGACACTAAAGACTAACTGGTCAATTTTTCAAGCTTAGAATTTTTATGTAATAGTCGCATGGGTAGCATTAGTGCGACGTTGCCTTTACACATCTATGTGTCTTAAAAACTCATGAGATATATTTCGTTCAAACTTGGCGATCGACGCACTTACGGGATTATGCATGAGGGCGGAATTATTGACTTGGGGGATCGTTTTAAAGCGTCTCTCCCAGATCTTAATAGTTACTTACAAGCTTTAGCTTCTGGCTTTAGTCTTCCAAGGTTTCCATCATCCTTAAGAGACTGCACAGTGAATGACATTATTTATGAGCCTGTGTGTAGTCCTAACAAGATTATCTGTGTTGGGATGAACTATGAAAAACATAGACAAGAGACTGGCCGTAACAAAACAGAATACCCAACGTTATTCAGTCGTTTTCCTGAGACCCTCATTGGTCACCGATCTTCTATTGTGCGACCTCGTGTTTCAACTGAACTTGATTTTGAAGGGGAACTCGCAGTAGTTATCGGTCGGTCTGGACGTCGAATTCCATCCCAAAAAGCTCTTTCATTTATTGCGGGTTATTCGTGCTTTAACGATGGGTCTATCCGGGATTGGCAACGGCATACCCATCAGTTTCTACCAGGAAAAAACTTTTCAGCGACTGCGCCATTTGGTCCAGAGTTAGTTACACCAGAGGAGCTTGGTCCCTTGGAGTCACTTCAAATAGAAACACGGCTTAATGGAGTAGTAATGCAGTCGGCTTTGCTCGGCGAGATGATTTTTCCCGTAGCTGAAATTATTGAATATATCTCTACTTTCATCACGTTAGACCCTGGCGATGTTATTGCTACCGGAACACCTGGAGGTGTAGGTGTTAAAAGGGAGCCTCCGGTATTTATGAAATCTGGGGATACAGTAGAGGTAATTGTAGAGGAAGTGGGCCATCTAATTAATGATGTCGTCGAAGAGCCAGTATCGTAAGGTCGTTATGAACAATACTTTTAGATAGCTACAGTATCAGGAGTCTTCTGTGCCCACGGAGTAAGTTGTTCATACGCATCAGCGACTCTTAGGATTGTTGCTTCATCAAACATTCGTCCTGTTAGTTGAAGGCCAATCGGTAGTATTTTTTGAGTGTTGTTGGATTCGGTTGCTTGCACGAAACCACAGGGAATACTGATAGCTGGAAGACCTACTAGGTTCGCGCTAACTGTGAAAATGTCACCCAAATACATTTGGAGCGGGTCATCAATCTTTGATCCCAGTGAGAATGCCGGAGTTGGTGTGGTTGGCATTGCTATAACGTCTACACTCTGGAAGGTTTTTTCGTAATCTTTACGGAGCAGAGTTCTGACTTGCTGAGCTTTTCGATAATAAGCATCGTAGTAACCCGCACTCAGCACGTAAGTTCCAAGCATAATTCGGCGCTTTACTTCGGCACCAAACCCTTCATCACGAGTACTTTCGTACATTTCTTTTAGAGTTTCAATCTCTTTCGCACTGGTGCGATGTCCGTAACGGACCCCGTCATAGCGGGCTAGATTAGAACTAGCTTCAGCAGTGGCTACAAGGTAATACGCGGGGATTGCGTAACGGGCATGTGGAAGATCAACTTCTACAAGCAGTGCACCTTCATTTTGCAAAGTATTTAGTGCTAACTCAAAAGCCTTTCCTACCTCTTCATCTATACCGCTATTGATAAATGATTTTGGAATACCAATACGGATACCTTGAACATTTCCTGTAAGTTCTGAAAGGAAATCAGGCACTGGTTCAGAGCTTGTAGTCGAATCCTGAGAGTCAGAGCCGGCTATAACAGAAAGCACGAGGGCTGCATCTGCGGCTGAACGGGCCATTGGTCCAATTTGATCAAGGGAAGAAGCAAATGCAAGTAGCCCGTAACGAGATACACGACCATAGGTCGGCTTCAAGCCAACAATACCGCACAGAGCGGCTGGTTGACGAATGGAGCCACCGGTGTCAGAGCCTAAAGCAACTGGAACAAGGTTGGCAGCAACAGCTGCTGCCGATCCACCACTAGACCCACCTGGAGCCCGTGTTGTATCCCAGGGATTCATCACAGCACCAAAAGCAGAATTTTCATTCGATGAACCCATCGCAAACTCATCACAATTAGTTTTACCAATGATCACGGCACCTGCTGCTTCGAGTCGTTCGATTACTGTTGCGTTGTAGGGAGGAACGTACTGACTTAGAACTTTAGATGAAGCAGTAGTTCTAAGACCGCGCACACACAGGTTGTCTTTGACAGCGATAGGTACACCAGCTAATGGACCGACAGACTTTCCAGTATTACGCTTAATGTCAATATCTTTTGCGGCGACAAGAGCGTGTTCAGTTGCGACGGTATTAAAAGCATTGAGGTTTGGATTTAAAGAGTCAATTTTTGATAAATACTCTCTGCAAATTTCAACTGCGGATACATGTCCAGTAGTTACTTCTTTCTGTATAGTTCGAGCCTGAGGTATAGCGTTTTTCATTCTTTAGATAACTCTTGGCACTTTGAATAACCCTGCCTCTGGATCAGGGTCTGGCGCGTTTGCAAGTGCATCTGTGATCGGAAGAGATATTCCAGATTTATCCTCACGCTCTGTCCCGAAGTCATTATGGACGTGGGCAGTGGCTAGAACGCCACTCGTATCAAGTTGCTGCAATTCTTCAAAATAATTAAGAATATTAGCGAGTTGGCGTACGAAAAGTTCCTTTTCATTTTCTGTGAGGTCTAAGTGCGCCAGTTTTGCTATACGTTCAACTTCGTTTCTGGTGAGTTCTGACATGATTAGAATCGTACCACGAGTTGCTTCATGGTTCTTGGATTCTCTTATTCTTAAGGGTTCCTAGACGTTATACGATTAATTATGACTCTTGCTCGACGCATCACATTTGGTTTCTGGCTCGTGATAACCCTCAGCCTTACCATGCTCTATCTAAGCAGGCCAGAGTTGATCAACCCAGGCCAGCTCGTCAATTTCTTAAGACAGTTAGGACCGCTTGTTTTAGTTGGTTATTTTTTATTGAGCGTGTTTCGACCAGTCATACTAGTTCCAAGCACAGTACTTATTATCGTTGGCACATTGCTCTTCCCAGACTGGCCCTTTTTGGTATTTGCAATTTCACTGTCAGCAATAGTGTTTTCAGCTGCGCTCATATACTATTTTTTCAATTTTCTCGGAATTGACAAGTTGTTTGAACATAAGCATCCGGCTCGCTTACGGTGGCTCGAGAAACAACTAGCTTTAAAAGGTTTTTGGATTGTCGTTGGGTGGTCTATGTTTCCTTTTGTTCCGACCGACGCTATTTGCTATGTCGCAGGGACTTTTCGGATGCACATAGGGAAATTCTTACTGGGTGTGATGCTTGGTGAAATCCCAGTCGTTGTTTTTTATGTTATGGGTGGAACATGGTTCTTTGGATCTTAGGGAGGGTGCTTCTTGCTAGCCAAGCAAGAAGAGTTTAGGGACAGGCAAACCTTTTTAAGTATCTCGCAGACTTTTCAGTGTGTTTAAGTTACGTACGTCTAGTGGGTCTGGGTTGCTTATTTTTCCACGTTCCCAATTTTTAGTTTTTTCTGTTTCAATGACCATTGCCAAATGGGAAAAATCCTGATCTGTGAGAAAGCGCTTAAACGGTTCAAGTCCGAGGAATCCATCACCGATGTGCTGATGACGATCTACTCGGCTCCCGCATGGCTTTTTCGAGTCATTGCCGTGAAAAATTCGAAGCCGATCAATTCCGATCAGTTTTTTAAAAGAGCTAAATGTTTTTTTGTAACCACTTGCGCTTGCGATGTCGTAGCCTGCAGCTAATAGGTGGCAAGTATCAAGGCAAATACCAATTTTAGGAGAACCATTGAGTTCCTTGAGAATTGTAGCTAAGTGTTCAAATTTGTACCCGAGTGTTCGACCCTGACCAGCTGTGTGTTCGAGTAGTACCATTGTGTTCAAATTCGGACGTTTTTGAAGTGCCTGACGAATTGCTTGAGCGATTCGGTGGAGGCCTTCATCTTCAGTTCCAGAGGTGCATGTTCCAGGGTGAATCACAACTCCTAACAGCCCTAAGCTATCTGCGCGGTCAAGCTCATCAATAAAAGTATTGATGGATTGTGCTCGAAGTTTTGGCACTGCTGTAGCAAGATTAATTAAATAACTAGCGTGAGATACAACAGGTGTGAGCTCAGCCTTCTCGACTCCAAGTCTAAACGCACGTACTTCGTCTGGCGCAAGTGGTGCTGCATGCCACTGGCTGGCGTTCTTAGTAAAGATCTGAAGAGCCTCACAGTTGTGAAGCACAGCACGATCAACAGATTTTGAGATTCCTCCAGCGATTGACATGTGAGCACCAATCCGCATTATTTAGTTGCCAGTTCGTAATAGCATGAATAGTTTCTGGTGGAAAACAGGCATGGTACTTTTTCGAGCCAGGAGACACGGATAGTGGCTTCGTCAAAAAGCTTTACAGAAATCAGTGCAAAATCCATTGGTCGATTATACTTGGGCATATAACTTCGACGCGTTTCCTTAATCTATTTTGCTAGCGTGTCGTGCTATCGTCAAACTCCATGGAAGTATTTGTTATTCCCCTTGGCCGTGATCAGTACGAACTCTATTGCGAGAATATTGAAGATCTAGACGATGGAGGGGATGGACGTAAATCTGGCTTGTTTGGTTGGCTACGTGCACGGTTTCGTAGAGTTCTACAAGCAACTGAGCCCATCGTTCCTGGTGGATTAGCTGCAGCACCAGCACCTCACTGGTTCGGACGGCTAGAAGGCTGGATTCTTGGCTGGCTAGTAGAGCGCATTGCTGATCAGCGGTTGCTTTGGAATCTACGTCGACAAACTAATGCTTGTGTGATGTACCCCGAAGGTCTCTCGTTTGATCAAGTGACGGCTATTATTACCCTGAAGCTAACTCAGGAATACGGCAGGCATAGGGTATGGCTTGTTGTGGACGCCAGTGGGTTGGTGGTTTCCGGTTTGTTTGCTGTCATTCCAGGTCCAAATTTACTTGCTTATTATTTTGCCTTTCGTGTGGTTGGCCACTGGTTATCGATGCGAGGAGCTGTACAAGGTATGAAGAGTATTAAGTGGAGTGGTATGCCGTGTCCACCTCTGGCAGAGCTTCAAGTGGTGGCGAATCTTAATCCGGAAAACCGCCAGCAGAAGATTCAGGCCATTGCTGCACGTTTAAAATTGCCCAATTTACCATCTTTCTTTAAGCGCGTCTCAGCTCCTCGCGCGTGATATTCTGTGCCCAAACAATAGATGATAAAGTTGGGAGATCTTGCGGAGAGACTATCTTGTCGCCTAGAGGGCGATGGAGATATTGAGATAAAACGAGTAGCCCCTCTGGATGGTGCCACTACCGGGGATATTACGTTTTTTGCTAATCCAAAGTACTTATCATTGCTAACTCAGACACGAGCCTCAGCTGTTATTCTTCGTCCGGATGCGCCCGATCCGCCATGCGCTGCGTTGCGTGCAGAGAATCCTTACCTTGCTTTTGCTAGAGCACTTCGTTTGTTTATTCCAACATTGCAACCTGTGCCTGGTGTGCACGAATTTTCCGAAGTGGCTGCCAATGCAAAGTTAGGTAAAGATGTTTCTGTTGGTGCCTTTGTGGTTATTGGCGAAGGTAGTTGTGTTGGCGATCGAACAACTATTGGACCGAACACGACTATAGGCCCTGGCGTAGTGATTGGAAATGATTGCTTAATTCATTCAAATGTTGCAGTTCGTGAAAGTGTAACAATTGGTGATCGAGTGGTTGTTCAAAACGGCGCAATCATAGGCAGTGATGGGTATGGGTTTGTTCGACGCGATGATGGAACTCACGAAAAGATCCCTCAGGTTGCCAAGGTATTTATTGAAGACGATGTAGAGCTAGGTGCTAATACGACTGTAGACAGACCTTCGTTAGGAGAGACTCGTATCAAGGCTGGCACTAAAATAGACAACCTTGTTCAAATTGGTCATGGTGTAACAATTGGACATAACGTGCTAATGGCTGCACAGGTCGGGATAGCAGGAAGTACAACAATCGGGGATGACGTAATGTTTGGTGGACAAGTTGGTGTTGGTGGTCATCTCAAAATAGGAGATAGTTCAGTAGCAGTTGGACAGAGTGGAGTAACTCATTCTATTGATTCCAATTCAGAGGTAGCAGGTTATCCGGCGATTGAGAGTAAAGAGTGGCGCCGTGCAGTGACTATTTTTAGAAGGTTGCCTGAGCTCAAGCGGCGAATTGAAGAGCTTGAGTCTAAGCTGGAGAAATTGCGTAGCCGAACAGATAGTTCGTCTGGAGGAACTCTAAAGTGACATTGTCTTGTCGCTGCTGGAAGGTTCTTTTCTATAAGTTTTTTATGCCAGGATTAGTTAAGCAAGGGGCGCTCGTATTTGCTACAGCCACGTTCTTAATACTAACTTTTATACCTGTTCAGACAGCGGTAAGACCACCAAAACTTCAGTACAAGATGATGACGCTTTCAAACGGTCTCAGAGTAATTCTTTCTGAGGACCACTCGACACCAATTGTACATGTCTCAGTTTGGTATCACGTAGGGTCTAAAAATGAAAAACCAGGACGCACAGGATTTGCTCATCTTTTTGAACACATGATGTTCAAAGGTTCAAAGAATGTCATGCCGGATAGTCATCCCTCGATACTGGCTGGTATTGGTGGAGAGGCGAATGCCTACACGAACGAGGACACGACAGTGTTTTGGCAGACCTTTCCGTCTCAGTACTTACCGCTAGTACTCTGGCTTGAGGCAGATCGTATGGCAACCTTGCGGGTCGACGAAGAAGCATTTCGACGTGAGCGAGAGGTTGTTAAAGAAGAACGTCGTATGCGCGTGGAAAATCAACCCTATGGACGTCTTAATGAAATTATTTATGAGAATGCATTCACGAAACACCCTTATAAGCATCCAACCATTGGAAGCATTGAAGATCTTGAAGCTGCTTCTATAGAGGACGTACGTGAGTTTCATAACACCTACTACGTGCCTGAGAATGCTACGGTAACAATTGTTGGAGATTTTGACCCTGAGCTCGCTACAGTCCTGGTAAATAAGTATTTGGGCCGTGTCCCGAAGGCAAAGCAGTCAGTTCCTCGAGATATTCCTATGGAACCGGCGATGGACGGTGAGAAACGTGTGACACTTGAAGAAACTGCTTGGCCACTCCCAGTTGTGGTTGTTGCTCACCACATTACTTATGATGGTCACCCTGATTCGTACCCGCTTCATATTGTTTCTAAAGTGCTTTCTGATGGGCAGAGTTCTAGGATTACGAGTGAACTTGTCTACAAAAAAGGGTTGGCACTGACAGCATTTGGTAGTGGAAATATTGTTGAGCACCCAAATCTCTTCTACGCAGTAGCTGTGGTTCAGCCAGGTAAATCCCCAGCTGAAGTCGAGGAGGCACTAATAGCTGAACTTGAACGTTTAAAACTTGAAAAAATTACTGATAAAGAATTGCAACGTACTAAAAATCAGTTTGCCAGGGATTACATCATTGGTCGTGAATCAATTCAACAGAAAGCAACGCACCTAGCCCATGCCGCTGTTCTCCATAACGACATTACGACAGCAGATGGTGAATTCGACATCTTTATGAATATTCAACCTGATGACGTTCAGCGAGTTGCTCAAAAATATTTCACGTCAACTAATCGTCTGGTCCTCACAATTTTTCCACTGGGTTATGGAGGCGGTGGATGAGTTGCTTGAGCAGTAACGAAGATTCACAAAACATGACTCGAATACTTGCTTTATTTGTATGGCTAAGTGGAGTGCTGTTGTTATCAATAAGTGTTGATGCACAGGTATGGCAATGGCCTAGCGAATTACCACCGAAACCGTTGCCAGCGCGTGAGATGACTTTCCCTCCTTATGATGTAAGAACTTTATCCAATGGATTGCAGGTAGTTACAGTTCTACAGCATGAGCAGCCAGCCGTTAGTATTCGACTGCTTGTACGTGCAGGGAGTGTTGACAATCCACCTGACAGGCCAGGGGTTGCTTCGTTTGTTGCATCGTTACTCGATCGAGGTACGAATACCCGTTCTGCTCAGGAGATTGCCGATACTATTGACACAATCGGTGGGGCACTTGGTACTGGTTCAGGTAGCGACTTAACCTTTGTAAATGCAGTTGTCATGAAGGACTCTTTTGGTCTTGTCATGGAGTTAATGGGTGATCTAGTTCGCAACCCAGCATTTGCTCAAGAGGAAATAGAGCGCCAGCGACAACAAGTGCTTTCAGAACTTCAGGTAAGTCAGACTTCTCCAGAGTATGTGGCTAATGTAGTGTTCGGTCGCCTTGTCTACGGTTTTCATCCTTACGGGTTACCAAATCGAGGGACTCCAAACTCACTGCATGCAATCACGCATAAGGATTTAGAAAACTTTCACCGTCGACACTTCATGCCAAATAATATGATTCTTGCCCTCGTTGGCGATCTGACCCATCAAGAAGCATTTGCTGCAACGGAAAAAGTTTTTGGTAGTTGGCCAGAGGGTACCCTGCCCACACAAGTTTCGACTCAGACTCCACCGCCTGTCGGGCGTGTTGTTGTGATTGATAAACCTGACGCCGTGCAAACTGAAATTCGAGTTGGTCAGCTTGGGATTATGCGAAAGCATTCTGATTATATGGCTGTCGATATGGCATTTAAGATCCTGGGGGGAGAAGGTGCTAATCGACTTCATCGTGTTTTACGATCAGAGCGCGGTCTTACCTACGGTGCTTCAGCTGACATCCAGGCGTTAAAGCACGCCGGTCTATTTATGGCAGAGACTGACACACGGACAGAAGCGACTGGAGAGGTGCTTGGGCTTATTCTTGATGAAATTAATACTCTACGAAGAGAATTTGTTGGCGTGCGTGAATTAGCTGACGCGCAGGCTTATTTAGCTGGACACTTTCCGCTAACCCTTGAAACACCAGACGCGATAGCAACGAGGGTCCTTAATGCGCTTTTTTATGAATTGCCTGTAAAAGAGATTAGCACTTTCCCTCAACGTATCAGGGCTGTCACTGCGGATGATATTCAGAGGGCAGCGCGTACTTATATTTTCCCTAGGCAGTTATCAATAGTGCTTGTTGGTCGCGCTTCTGGGTTTTTAGCACAACTTTCAAAAGTTGGACTTGGAGAATATGAAGTGATTCCTATTGACGAACTAGATTTTTCATCGGCATCACTGAGATTAACTTCGAATTAAAACAATCTCTTTTCCAATGCGAATCATGATTTCGTGCGGTGAGCCTTCAGGCGATCTTTATGCTGGGGAGTTGGCTCGTGCACTTAAAACACGCTTGCCGAATGTAGATCTAGTTGGCATGGGCGGGGATTTTTTACGTGCGGCGAATGCTCGTCTCATCGGAGATTTTTCTGAGATATCAGTTACTGGTCTAACCGAGGCGCTACGCATTTTGCCACGTTCCTACACCTTATTTCGGCGACTTGTTGCGGAGGCTCGTGCCTGTCGGCCGGACGTGTTTGTTGCCATTGATTTTCCAGATTTTAATTTTCGTCTTGGGAAGGCTTTAAAAAAACTTGATATTCCAATTGTGTATTACGTTAGTCCACAGATTTGGGCATGGCGTAAAGGTCGCATACGAACAATTAAGAAATTCGTTGATCGAGTTTTAGTGATCTTTCCCTTTGAGGAACCTTTTTACCAACGGGAAGGCATTGATGTGAAATTTGTTGGCCATCCACTTATTGATCTTGCACAACCGACTGTTACAAGGGAGCAGTTCTTGACTAAGGAGGGATTAGACCCAAGTCGACCGACGATTGCATTATTACCTGGAAGTCGCGTTAACGAGATTAAGCGTATTAGTCCAGTAATGGCTGCTGCGATTCCATTGATCCGTGCACAAGTTCCTCAAATACAATTTGTCGTAGCCTGTGCTACAGGGCTACAAAGAGATCTTTTTTCTGATTTTTTTAGCGAAGTTGAACCGCCTGTATTAGTTGCTGGGCAAAGTGACGATGTATTGGCAGCTTCAAATATTGTGATTACTGCTTCTGGCACAGCTACGGTTCAAGCTGCATTACACGAGCGTCCAATGATTGTTGTTTATAGGCTTTCCTCTATGACTTATAGAATAGGAAAGCCCTTTGTAAGCGTGGATACTTACGCGATGGTTAATCTTATAGCCGGTAGAAAGATCGTGCCAGAATTAATCCAAGGTAATTTTACTCCAAGGAACGTTGCTAGCGAGGCTGTTACCCTTCTCACTGATGCTAGTCAGTACGGAAACATGGCGCATGAGTTAAAGAATGTTCGTTACAGGCTTGGGTCTCCTGGTGCTAGCACTCGTGCAGCAGATGCGATTCTTGAGATTGCTAATCAGAGAATGTTGTCCTAGCGCAGGAGTATGCAGATAGTTCTATCTTGGGTATTTGCAATAGGACACTATTCTGCCTCACGGAGTATGATCAGTAGTTATCAATATTTAAATGGAACTATTAACTAAACTTACATCGGAGATATTTCCACTTCAATGTCTACACTGAACAGCTTTGGGACCAAAACTGAGCTTCAAGTTTCTAAAGAAAACATACAAATTTATAGCCTTCCAGCGCTAGAGAAACGTGGCTTTTCAAATATTTCTCAGCTACCTTACTCAATAAAAATACTTCTCGAAAACCTGTTGCGCCGAGAAGACAACGCTTTCGTTAAGTCAGATGACATTAATATTCTGGCGGAGTGGGACGCTACCGGTTTAGTTGCAAAAGAGATTTCTTTTATGCCCGCAAGGGTTCTTTTGCAGGATTTCACAGGTGTTCCATGTGTTGTTGATTTGGCCGCAATACGTGATGCCGTAATTTCACTTGGCGGAAATCCTGTTCATGTTGATCCTAGAGAACCTGTTGAACTTGTCATTGATCACTCTGTTCAAGTCGATCATTTTGCGCGACCAGATGCTTTTTCGCTGAATGCGGATCTTGAGTTTTCACGTAATCGAGAACGGTATTCATTTCTCAGATGGGGGCAGGGTGCATTTCAAAACTTTAAAGTTGTACCTCCGGATACCGGTATTGTGCATCAGGTCAACATTGAACACCTTGCGAGAGTTGTTTGTTCTCGTGACCTTAATGGTAAGACCCTTGCTTATCCAGACACGCTGGTCGGGACTGATTCACACACAACGATGGTCAATGGTCTCGGGGTAGTTGGATGGGGTGTGGGTGGAATTGAAGCTGAGGCTGCCATGCTCGGCCAACCAGTTTCGATGCTTATTCCAAAAGTTATCGGTTTTTGTCTGAAAGGGGAGTTGCCTCCAGGGGCCACGGCAACTGATTTAGTACTAACTATTACAGAGCTACTTCGGAAACGTGGCGTGGTGGGTACTTTTGTGGAGTTTTTTGGAGAGGGCCTCAAACATCTAACAATTGCTGATCGTGCAACTCTTGGCAATATGTGTCCAGAGTATGGTTCTACGATTGCGATTTTTCCTATTGACCAGATGACGATTGACTATCTACGTCTTACAGGTCGGGATGAATCGCACGTACAGCTGGTTGATACCTATGCACGTGCCCAGGGTTTATTCCAAGATTCTGATAGTCACGTAGCTTCTTATTCTAGTACTGTTGAACTTGATCTGGCCACTGTTGAACCAAGTCTTGCAGGTCCCCGGCGTCCGCAAGATCGAGTTCCATTACGTCAGGCAAAGAAATGCTTTTTAGAAGTATTACCTTCTATGCAAACCCCGAATGGCACTCGTCACGGGACTGTTAGTAATCAATCGAGTATAGCTGCAAACTCGCAACTAGACGTGTTAGATCACGGCGCAGTTGTTATTGCAGCAATTACAAGTTGCACAAATACTTCTAACCCGAGTGTCATGATCGGAGCGGGCCTATTAGCTAAGAAGGCTGTTGAAAGAGGTTTGAAGCGCAAGCCATGGGTCAAGGCAAGTTTGGCGCCTGGTTCTAAAGTTGTGACTGAGTATCTGAAGTCAGCTGGACTTACTCCGTTCTTGGACCAACTTGGCTTCAATCTGGTTGGTTACGGATGTACAACTTGTATTGGTAATAGTGGTCCCCTGCCAGTAGAGGTCTCTTCAAAAATTCGGGAACAAGAACTAGTTGTTTGTTCTGTTTTGAGTGGGAATAGAAACTTCGAGGGTCGTATTCAACAAGAGGTGAAAGCTAATTATCTTGCGTCACCACCGCTGGTAGTTGCCTATGCTCTTAATGGGTGGATGACTACGGATCTGACGACAGAACCGATTGGTAAGGACGCTGAAGGAGATCCTGTATATTTGCAAGATCTTTGGCCTACCGAACAAGAGATTCAAGATATTTTAACGCGCGCTGTTAATGCTGATATGTTTCGAAAATCATATGCGGATGTATTTGAAGGAGATGAGCGGTGGTCCAAGCTTGATGTGCCAACAGGTAACAGGTTCGAGTGGGATGCAAATTCAACATATATTAGACGACCTACATTTCTAGAAGATATGACGATGGAAGCTGAGCCCCCAGCCGATATTCTAGATGCGCGCGTGCTTGCATTGCTTGGTGACAGCGTTACAACTGATCATATTTCCCCAGCAGGAGCAATCAAAGCAGATACCCCTGCTGGAGAATATTTAATTAAGCAAGGAGTGGCGCCAACTGATTTTAATTCTTATGGGGCACGTCGAGGTAATCATGAGGTAATGATGCGGGGAACTTTTGCCAATGTACGTTTACGCAATCAGATCGCACCTGGCACTGAAGGTGGTTGGACTCGATATCTGCCCGATGGTGAATTGATGACTATCTATGATGCTTCAGTAAGTTACCGATCAGCTGACGTACCATTGGTTGTGATTGCAGGCAAAGAATATGGGTCTGGTTCTTCTCGAGACTGGGCTGCTAAAGGTACGCTCCTCCTTGGTGTGAAGGCCGTTATTGCTGAGTCATTTGAACGTATTCACCGTAGTAATCTTGTTAATATGGGAGTGTTGCCACTGCAGTTCTCTGCTGGCACTACCATGGCTTCACTAGGTCTTACTGGAATGGAGCAATATTCACTTACAGGTGTTTCAGATCTTTCTAAGCCGAGGTCTGAGATCCAAGTACGTGCGATAGGTGATGATGGTTCCACTCAAGAGTTTCGTGTCATAGCTCGTATTGATACACCAGAGGAATTAACGGCATTTCGACATGGTGGAATCCTTCCCTATGTTGTCAGACAATTGGTCTCTCTTAGTTAACCCTGTGTTTTGTGTCTGCAAAGAGTAACCATAAGCTACTGAGTTTTAGGTTTTAGACGTTGGTTTTGACTTCATTGCAAGTTAAACAGAAGGCGATCGAACTGGGGTTTGACCTGTGTGGCATTTCGCCTGTTGAAGATTTTTCAGAGTTATCTTTTCTTTCAACTTGGATTAATCGTGGCTATGCAGGTGAAATGGATTGGATGGCCAGATCTGTTAGTCGTCGTAGCGACGTTCGAAAGATCCTTCCAGGGGCTACGAGTGTTATTTCGACTGCCACTATCTACAACGTTGATCGGCCATACTCTACGGAGAATACTGAGTCTTCAGCAGCTTTAATTTCTCGGTACGCTTGGGGTGATGATTATCACGATGTGCTGCAAAGTCGTCTTGATAAGCTTGTTACATGGATGCATAAAGCTTCGGAAGGGTTGTTTGAAGCAAAGGCATATGTCGACACAGGTCCAATACAAGAACGGGTGTACGCGCAACATGCTGGGATTGGTTGGATTGGGAAGAATACTTGCATAATTAATCCAATACTTGGTTCATGGTTGTTTCTAGCTGAAGTTGTTTGCACGTTGCTACTTGAGCCAGACCCGCCAGCGTTGAATCAATGCGGAACATGTAACCTGTGTATTGAGGCTTGCCCAACCGGTGCTATTGCTGCACCTTATGAGCTAGACTCAACACGTTGTCTTTCTTATTTAACAATTGAAAAGCGGGGAGATATTCCAACAGACTATCGATCTGAACTTGGAACACGCATTTACGGTTGTGATATTTGTCAAGAAGTCTGTCCGTATAATCAACCAGCTGCTATCAGTAAAGATTCTTCTTGGCAGCCAAGACATGGTTTGGATCAGCCAACTCTTAGCGAATTATGGCTTATGTCTGATGATGCCGTTGGAAATCTCTTGAAGGGGAGTGCGATAACTCGTGCAAAATTAAGCGGACTCAGACGAAATATCGCTGTTGCAATGGGGAATGCTGGAGAGGTCGATACACTTGTAAAATCGAAGGATGCAACTGATCAACGTATATCTGTGAACGACGAGATGGTTCAACGCCATGTTCGCTGGCTTGTAGAAGAGTAGAGTTTTTATGGCTAACATTCCTGCCGCTCCCGTCTTGCTATTGTCAATGCCTCAGATGGTCGATCCAAACTTTTCTCGTACGGTTGTGCTGTTGTGTGAATATACAGAGGAGGGCGCGTTTGGATTTATCGTAAATCGTCCTATGGACGAGCCAGCCTCTACATTTGTAAAAACAGACTCCTCCATAAAAATTAATCCAAAAGTAAGGCTTTGGATAGGTGGTCCTGCACAACAAGAAAGCACCTGGGTGCTGATGTCAGAATCTCAAGATCCTAACGATGAGCCAAAAGAAATTGTTCCTGGGGTGCTTCTTTCAGTATCTGAAGAACTAACGTTACAGTTGTTACAGTCTCCGCCAAGTAGCAAGGCTCGTGTGTTGGTTGGGTGCGCAGGATGGGGGCAAGGGCAGCTTGATCAGGAATTAGCAGCTTCAGGATGGTTAATGCTTAAGGTGGATCCCGAACTTATTTTTGGAGTTCCTCCAGAGAAGATGTGGGAGGTAGCTATTCTCCGTCTTGGTAAGAATCCATTATCTTTTCAAATGAGTCCAGGCGTGCATTAGTACTTTAGAAATTTATTTTGGCGCTGCGGCTTTTTTCGCGGCCTTCTTCCGTTTGGTAGTTTTTTTTCGCCGAGGCGCCATTGTTGCCGATTTCTCGAGTTTCACAATAGCTGTCGAGAAATTACGAACACCGTGTTCGTCAAATTCAATAACTGTGTGATATTCATTAGAAGATATGACAGTGCCAGTTCCGTAGCGTGCTTGGACGACGCGATTTCCAACTGTAAAGATTGCCACACTTCCTCCTGGAGATATTTATTCTATCATGTGATTGCTGATAAATAATTTAAGAGGATTTATATACCATTCTAAGATAGTGGGTAATGTCAGATAGTCATAAAGGCAATGAGACATTGAATCCTTAACTTACTGATACTTATGAGTAATAGCTTGAAAGTTATTGGACTAGTGTTGCTACCTCCGGCGTTATTAATATTGCTTGCGCTGAGTTATGTTCGGTTAACTGAACTAAGTACACGATCTAATCCAGGATGGATTGAGACACGAATTGCTCGTATATTTCGACAGGTTGCTTTTCCTGCTGGTATCCGAGAGAAACAAAATCCAGTACCGATATCAAAAGAGGTAATTGCCGACGGACTTGCACATTTTGCCGACCATTGTGCTACCTGTCACGGAAATGATGGTGCTGGTAACACTAATTATGGGAAGCGACTCTTTCCTCGTTCCCCAGATTTACGGTTACCGGAGACACAGGACCTCACAGATGGAGAATTATTTCATATCATTGAGCAGGGAATCCGTTTTACAGGGATGCCTGGATTTGGAGATGGGACTGAGGAAGGGGTTCATTCAAGTTGGCATCTGGTACACTTTATGCGCCACCTTCCTGACTTAACTGAGGATGAGCTTGCAAGTATGGAAGAACTCAACCCAAGACCACCTGCTGAGGTGCGACAGGAAATTGAAGAGGAACGTTTTTTATTAGGACTCGATGATTAGACTTTTGAATCGAATATAGAGCACGCTCACGGAGCGAACAAATGATCAGACTTTTATTAGCAGCAATGACGGCGTTCTTGTTTTTAATACTAATTAATATTGTGCAAGCACATGATGGTCACAAGCACTCAGTTATGGGAGTCGTAGTTGAGCAAAAGGATAATAAGCTCAAGGTCAAAACCAAAGAAGGAAAGGTTGTGACGATTGTCCTAACTGACAAAACAAAAATTTTTCGAGTGGAATATGAAGGTACCAAGAAGTTGAGCTTCGATGATATTGTCAAAGACGCTCGGGTGGTTGTGGATGTTGGCAACGGTAAGGAGCCACTAACAGCTCAAGAACTCAAACTTGGCAGTACCATTCAAAAATAGAAAGCAGGTCCTTGGTCAAAAGAATAAGCGTTCTGATTACTAAAGGCACTCCAAACTGATATCCATCAGTTAGTCATCCATGTTGAGTAGATACCAGTGACTTTGCAGTCTAAGTCTGTCGCCAATTCAAAACTTCGAAACGTTGCCATCATTGCACATGTTGATCATGGCAAGACAACACTAGTGGATGCTTTATTACGACAGAGTGGAGTTTTTCGAAGCAACCAACTAGTGATCGATCGGGTTATGGATAATATTGATTTGGAACGTGAGCGTGGTATCACGATCATGGCTAAGAATACTGCTGTACGGTATGAAGATTTATTAATCAATATTGTTGACACGCCCGGCCATGCAGATTTTGGTGGAGAGGTTGAACGGACCCTCTCCATGGTTGATGGAGTAATACTTCTCGTTGATGCATCTGAAGGTCCGCTTCCTCAAACACGTTTTGTATTACGCAAAGCACTTGAACATGGGCTGCCACCAATTGTTGTTCTAAATAAGATTGACCGTGCTGATGCGCGTCCAAGGGAAGTACTGAACGAGGTGTACGATCTGTTTATTGATTTAAATGCGACGGAACACCAAATTGAATTTCCAGTACTGTACACCAATGCACGTGATGGAACTGCTTCGACTGAGCTTGACACGACGAGTGCTGACTTACGTCCGTTATTTGAAGCAATAGGTTCCCATGTCCCTCCACCACACGGCGATCCAGATGCGCCTTTTCAGATGCTTGTCGCAAACATCGACTCTAATGATTACCTTGGAAGAATTGTGGTAGGGCGTATATTTAATGGGAGTGTACGGTTAAATGATCTTGTTGCTGTCCTTCGGTTGGATGGAAGGGTTGAGCATACCCGTGTCACTAAATTGTTTGCGTTTGAAGGTCTCAAAAGAATTGATATTACTCAAGCGTCAGCTGGAGATATTGTTTGCCTGGCTGGCATGGGGGAGACCAGCATTGGGGAGACCATTGCTAGTCAAAATACCCCCGTGGCAATCCCACCGATAGCTATTGACGAACCTACTGTCTCAATAGTTTTTGGTGTGAATACTTCTCCGATGGCTGGTCGGGAAGGACAATATGTAACATCTCGAAACATCAGAGAGCGTCTCCAACGGGAGTTGATTGGTAATGTTTCAATTCGTGTTGAGGATACAGGCGAGCCAGAGCAGCTTCGCGTGATTGGTCGGGGTGAATTGCAACTGTCAATTCTTATTGAAACCATGAGGCGTGAGGGGTACGAACTACAAGTGTCAAGGCCTCATATTGTGACTAAAGATACTGGCGGTGAAAGATTTGAGCCTGTAGAAGATCTTATAATCGACGTGCCAGAGGATTATCAAGGGGTTGTTATTGCTCAAGTAGGTACTCGTCGGGGTGTTCTTAGTAAGGCAATTAATGATGGCAATGGGCGAGTGCTTTTAGAATTCCGTATTCCAGCACGTGGCCTTATAGGGTTTCGGTCCCAATTCTTAACTGATACTAAAGGTACTGGAATTATGAATCATCTCTTCGCGGGCTGGGAGCCTTGGCACGGTACGATTGAACCACGTGCCACAGGAGCCCTTGTAGCCGATCGAACTGGCAGTGCAACAGCTTATGCTATTTATAATTTACAGGACCGCGGAGATCTTTTCCTCGATCCTGGGACCCTTGTATATGAGGGCATGATCATTGGTGAGAACACGCGTGATAAAGATATCGACGTTAACATTACCAAAGAAAAGAAGCAGACAAACATGCGAGCCTCAACTGCTGATGACGCAATTCGTCTTATCCCTCCAGTCACAATGAGTCTTGAGCAGTCCATTAGTTTTATTAATGATGATGAGTTACTTGAAATAACACCAAAGAGCCTTCGATTACGAAAAAAAATTCTGATAGCAAATCAACGCCCTAAGCGGTTTGACGATTAAGGAAGAATGAAGAATTACGACTGAATCGATCAATATAAACAGTTCACATTTATGGCTGGATAGTGGGCTCTGGGGTTTTACCTGGGTCGGGCCGTCCACTTCCAGCGAGTCGGCTAATTGCACGTACTGTCATGTCTTGGTCGCATGTAATCTGGCATGATAGACGAACCCCAGATAGGTTGCGTTCTTCAAGTTTTGTTTTTTCAGCAGGTGTCATCGACGAAGGTTCGCCAGCAAGAAATTCAACACGACATGTTGTACAGCGTGCATTACCACCGCAGGCATGTAAGATATCTACTCCGGAGTCTTCTTTGATAGCAAGGACAAGGCGTTTTCCAGGTTCTATATCTACCGTAGGAAATCCTTCAACAGTTAGTTTTGGCATGGCCACTATTTTAGTTTACTGGGCGTATTATTAGTTGTTGTATCGAAGTTGAACAAGCAGGGAAGTGTCTCATGAGATGGACATTAGTAATAGTTATACAGTTTGTTCTTATTCAGTTAGCCATGAATGGGACCTTAGCGTCTCCACAGGCGCAAGAGTTTTTCACAAGCTCATCCACAATTGAAGAATTACAAGGTAAGCAGGCTGTAATAGAGACTGTTGCTGGACCTATCGTTGTAGATTTACTGGCAGAGGCTGCACCGAATCATGTAGAGCATTTTATCTTCAAGGCACGTGAAGGAGCCTATGACGGCACTGTTTTTCACAGAATAATTTCGATGGGTATTATTCAAGGAGGAGATCCAATTTCAAAAAATCCTCAGCAACAGGCTGATTATGGTACTGGAGGTTTAGGGGTTCTACAATTTGAGCCTAACAGCGAGTCGCATACACGTGGCGCAGTTTCAGCGGTCCTGGTTCCAAACGATCGAGACAGTGCAGGTTCACAGTTTTTTATCTGTGTCACCGATCAGATTGCACTTGATGGGCAATATACGGTTTTTGGAAGAGTTGTAGAAGGGATTGCGACGGTACAAAAATTATCAACATCGCCTGCTGATTCCAATGGTGCACCTATTAAACGTCTTGAAATCAACAAAGTAACAATTCGAGAGGCTTCGTCAGTTAGGCCTAAGTTGTTCGTCACTGAAACAGTTGCAATGCTCCAGGAGTACCGTGTAAGAATTGAAACGTCTATGGGAGCAATTATCCTAGAATTATTCCCGGATCGTGCACCAAATCACGTTCGAAATTTTCTCCGTTTATCATCAGCAGGTATCTATAACGGCACAGCTTTTCATCGTGTCGCAAAAAGTTTTGTGATTCAGGCTGGACATATGCCCAGCAGGTTAGAACCACTCGAGGTACCACAGGAACGGCTGATTCAGTCACTAGAACCTGAATTCAACGAGACACCTCACGATATGGGTATTCTTTCGATGGCGCGACTTGAAGATCCAGCAAGTGCAACTACCTCTTTTTTTATAGTGACCGGTAAATCGCAAGGTTTAGATGGTCTCTACACCGTTTTTGGTCGTGTTGTTGAGGGTCTTGATGTTGTCAAACGTATTGAAAACGTTCCAGTAAATGGAGAAACGCCTGTCGAACGAGTGGCAGTAAGACGCGTTGTAGTAATTTCTCCGTAAGTGGCGAATGTACGATATTTATTTACCAGTGGTTCCAAAGCCTCCTCGGTCCGCTGGTCGTATTTGTGTGACTTCTTCCCAGTCCACTCGTGGTGCTGGTAAGACAATGCCTTGTGCAAGGCGATCGCCGTGTTGAATCGTGACTTCCTGATCTGTAATGTTTATGACTTGTATCATGATTTCGTCAGTTGGGCCTGAGTAGTCTGGATCGATAACTCCAACCCCATTTGCGACCATGAGTCCGCGCTTGAGTGGCATACTACTTCGGGCAAAGATCGCCAGAAAATGTCCGGTTGGAACCTCCACCACGAGGCCAGTTCGTACTAGAGCAATCGTGTGTGGTTGAACTGTTAATTTATGTGCTGCGGCTAGATCGAAGCCAGCAGCTTCGTCGGTACTGTAAGAGGGGAGTTTCAGAGTGGAATCAAGACGAGTAATTTTTAAGCGCATGTACGGAGCATACCTGAATCTCTGGTCAAAGGGCGGTCTTACTATTGTTGCGCTGCTTATTCTTTTTTCTAGTGTAGTAGCACCGGCAGTACAAAGAGACCTTGATATAACGCTTAGCTTAGATCCAGCTGTTGTGACAGGCACACTGCCAAACGGACTACAGTACTTTATTCGACAGAACGCTAAGCCAGCGGATCGTGTTGCTCTTCGGCTGGCAGTCAAAGCGGGCTCTGTTAATGAAAGTGAGCATCAGCGCGGGCTAGCACACTTTCTTGAGCATATGGCGTTTAACGGAAGCACGAACTTTAAACCAGGTGAGCTTGTAGCGTACTTAGAGTCGATTGGTGCCCGTTTCGGTCCTCATGTCAATGCTTATACTAGCTTTGACGAAACGGTTTACATGCTCAACGTTCCAACTGATCGTACGGGTTTTCTCGATAGGGGCTTTCTTGCTTTGTCAGATTTTGCTTTTGGATTAACACTTGATCCAATAGAAATCGATCGTGAACGTGGCGTCGTGATTGAAGAGTGGCGTCAACGTCGAGGTTCAGGCGCGCGAGTACAGGAAATCCATTTGCCGCTTATTTATGCTGATTCCAAGTATGCCGATCGAAATCCAATTGGGTTACCTGACGTTCTTAAGACATTTCAGCCTGAAACGCTTCGAGATTTTTATCAACGTTGGTATAGGCCTGAACGCATGGCGGTAATTGCTGTTGGGGATGTTGATCCTATTGAAGCCGAGCAACTCATTAGGAAACATTTTGGAACCGTACCTCCTTCGACTGATGAAAATGTGCAATCTATTTATGACGTTCCGGTACATGAAGACACTCGATATGCTGTAGCGTTGGATAGTGAAGCTCAGAGTTCTTCCGTAACTCTTCTCGTAAAACGTCCGTTTAAATTGATGCAGACAGTGGAAGATTATAGAACTCTTCTGATTAATAGCCTTGTTCACCAAATCATCAATGCACGTTTCAGTGAAATTTCGCAACAGCCGGAAGCGCCATTTTTAGGGGCTTCGGTAGGTGCCAGCATGCTCGGTCAGACAACGGAAGCATTTGTTATGACAGCACAAGTTTCAAATGGTGAAATTCCAACAGGACTTATGGCCCTAGCTCAGGAAGTTACTCGTATTCGTCAGCATGGGTTTGGAGAAGCTGAACTCGAACGTGCAAAAAAATCAACTCTTGCGATGTACGAACGGCTGTACAACGAACGCAATACATCTGAGCATGCATCTATAGCTGGCGAATTGGTACGCCATTTTCTCGAAGCTGAGCCGGTACCAGGAATCACCGCTGAGTTTGAGTTTGCGAAGCAATTTCTTCCGGATATAAATTCCCGTGTCGTGGCAGCACGTGCAAATGAAATTATTGGCAATCAAGTCCATGTGGTATTAGTGGCGGCACCGGAAGATTCAGACTCTACAGCTCTTGCCGAGCCAGCACTACAAAAAGCACTTATAGCTGGTACCAGTACAACAATGTCACCGTGGAGTGATGATATTTCTGGACAGGAACTTTTAACTACTACGTTAGAGTCAGGCTCAGTCATAGACACGCGTTCAATACCTGACCTTGGCCTAACCATTCTTTCACTCTCAAATGGAGTGAAGGTGTGGCTCAAACCAACAGATTTTAAAAATGATCAGATACTTTTTACTTCATACGCCAAGGGTGGTTTGTCCTTGTCATCTCAGGAGGATTACCAAGAAGCAAGGCTTGGGACAGCACTTGTGGGAATTAGTGGGATTGGGGGCTTTACACCCATTGAAATTAATAAGTTGCTCTCTGGGCAACTTGTAGGAGCCTCACCTTATATTTCTCAGTATGTCCATGGTATTTCAGGTTCATCAACTCCACGGGATTTAGAAACAGCACTGAAACTTGTGTATCTTAATTTCACATCTCCCAACAAAGATTCAAAATCTTTTGAGTTGTTACGTACGCAGCTTCTGGCAGTGCTAGCTAACCAGGCAGAGAGTCCAGGTGCAGTATTCTCAGAGCGATTACAAGAAGTTAATACCCTAGGGCACTACAGCAGCCAACCACTACGACTGAGCGTGGTTCCCAGCCTTCGACCTGACACAATGTTGGATTACTATCGAGCCCGGTTTAGTAACGCTGCTGACTTTACATTCTTTTTCACTGGGGCATTTACTACTGAACAAATTACACCGTTGTTAATCCGTTACATTGCGTCGTTACCATCCACAGGCACAGCAACTAGTGTATTGAGTGACTTGCACTTGCAATTCCCGTCTGAGATTCAGCGGATTGTAGTACGAAAGGGTCAGGAGCCAAAGAGCCAGACTGTGATTTCATTCTTTGCTGACACAGGTCTTGATGAAATGGAAATGCATCGGCTACGTGCGGTGTCTAATGTTCTTGAGATGCGTCTACGTGATCTTCTCAGAGAAGAGTTGGGTGGAACCTATGGAGTGGGAGTAAATTATTCGAATACACAACCCCAACCAGGTTACGGTACCGTTTCAGTTATTTTTGGAAGCTCGCCAGAGAATGTTGACCTCTTAACAAATGCTGTACTTGAGCAGGTTGAACAATTACGTACTACAGGTCCAACAAACGAAGAGATACAGAAAATTAAAGAGATTGAGCGCCGTGATCTTGAAACAGCTTCTAAGAATAATGCTTATTGGTCAGGTTCTCTTCAGACAGTACACATTCTTGGGTGGGATCCTTTGAGTATTCTTGGAAGGCCAGCGCGCACAAAGAGCCTTTCGTTAGAGAATGTACAGGTTGCTGCTAAACGATACTTGTCATTAGATCGTTATACGATTGTTACGCTCTTGCCAGAGCTTAGTTCTGCGCCATCAGAAATTGACTAACGTTACAGTTCTTTCAGTCGAGAAGAAGCTATTGGGTTAACCTAATTCTACCTATCGAGACAATGCAGTACATCTACACCATGAAAGGCCTGGGGAAAATACATCCGCCAGATGCCGAAGTGTTGAAAGATATTTGGCTTTCATTTCTTCCCGGCGCAAAAATTGGAGTGCTCGGATTGAACGGGGCTGGAAAAAGCTCGTTGTTGCGTATTATGGCTGGCGAGGATCAAGAGTTTATAGGTGAAGCTTTTCCAGCAGAGAGTGTTTCAGTTGGTTTTCTACATCAAGAACCTCAACTTAATTCAAAGAAGTCTGTAATCGAAAATATTGAAGAGGGCGTTGCAGATGTGAAGAACCTCCTTACACAGTACGATGAACTCAACAACAAACTTGGTGAGCAGCTTTCAACTCAAGAGATGAATCAAGTGCTTGAGAAACAAGGAGAGCTTCAGGATCAGATTGATGCAGTCAATGCATGGGATATTGATTCAAAACTTGAGTTGGCGATGGAAGCGCTAAGATGTCCGCCACCTGATGCTACAGTATCCAATCTTTCTGGAGGAGAGAGGCGCCGTGTAGCGCTCTGTCGCCTACTGTTAAAGTCTCCTGATTTGTTGCTATTGGATGAGCCAACAAATCATCTTGATGCTGAATCAGTAGCTTGGTTGGAGCGATTTCTTAAGGAGTACAAGGGCACTGTGGTTGCGGTAACTCATGATAGATATTTTCTCGATAATGTAGCTGGATGGATACTTGAGCTTGATCGTGGTTCTGGTATTCCTTGGGAAGGTAACTATTCATCCTGGCTTGATCAGAAGCAGCAGCGTCTTTCTAATGAAGAAAAGACTGAGACTAAGCGTCAGAAAACACTCAAACGTGAGTTGGAATGGATCAGAATGGCTCCGCGGGCTCGTCAAGCTAAAGGGAAGGCCCGTTTAAGAGCCTATGAACAATTAGTTAGTGAAGACACGGCTCAACAGATCGATCGTGTTGAAATATACATCCCCCCAGGCCCACGGTTAGGTACCATGGTTGTTGAAGCTCGTGGTATTAAAAAGGCGTATGGTGATCTATTGCTTTTTGACGACCTAAGTTTTACCTTGCCGAGAGGTGGGATCGTTGGCGTGATAGGTCCAAACGGTGCAGGTAAAACTACGTTGTTTCACCTGCTAACTGGCCAGGAAAAGCCAGATGCGGGGACATTACGGTTAGGCGAGACAGTTGAACTTGGCTATGTTGATCAATCTCGCGAGGCCCTCGATTCAGAAAAAACTGTTTGGGAAGAAATCTCTGGTGGTAAAGATGAACTGCAAGTCGGAAAGAATATGGTTGCGTCGCGCGCGTATGTTTCTTGGTTCAACTTCAAAGGTGCCCAGCAACAACGTAAGGTTGGGTTCTTATCTGGGGGCGAGCGGAACCGTGTGCATATTGCGAAGCTACTTCGACGTGGTTCAAATTTACTTTTACTTGACGAGCCAACGAATGATTTAGATGTTGATACTCTTCGCGCTCTTGAAGAAGCGCTTCTTAATTTTGCTGGTTGTGCAGTTGTAATTAGTCATGATCGTTGGTTTCTCGATCGAATTGCTACTCACATTTTAGCTTTTGAGGGAAATAGTTCAGCGGTTTGGTTTGAAGGGAACTATGCAGATTATGAGGCCGATCGGCATCGGCGTTTGGGTAACGATGCAGATAGTCCACACCGTATTAAATACCGAAAGTTGACTCGTTAACTTCTTACTACTATGAACAGATTTCTGGGTGGTGTTCGTGTCGTTTTCTGATCTGCGACAGTTTGTCAGTCATCTTGAGCATGACCGGGACTTAGTTACTGTTGATGTTCCAGTTGATGCTTATCTTGAGGTAGCTGAAATTCACCGTCGAGTGATCGCAGCTGGAGGCCCAGCTTTATTATTCACTAATGTCCGGACCACTAACGGAGAGCGTGCAACTTCTCGTTTGGTAACAAATCTTTTTGGCACAGCAAAACGTGCAGAACTTGCTTTTGGGGAACGTCCACACCGTCTCGTAAGACGTGCGGTTGAATTAATTGAGACCTTACTTCCACCATCACCAGCAGCTCTTTGGGGTGCTAGGGATATTGCTTTTGACTTAATGAAGATAGGGACGCGCTACGTCAATAAAGGACCAGTATTAGATCAGATAACGACAGATATACGACTCAACCAATTGCCTGTGTTGACGTGTTGGCCAGAGGATGGTGGACCCTTTATTACTCTACCCCTTGTTTACACGGCGCATCCTAAACGGCGTGGTGGCCATAATTTAGGTATTTATCGCCTTCAAGTGCACGATCGTCAAACAACTGGGATGCATTGGCAGATTGGTAAAGGGGGTGGCTTTCATTACGCTGCAGCTGAAAGGCTGGGTGAGGACTTGCCGGTAACCGTGTTTCTTGGGGGACCACCTGCTCTTATGCTTGCCGGAGTTGCGCCACTTCCAGAGAATATCCCTGAGTTATTACTAGCGTCATTGATCGCCGGTGAACGATTATCTTGTGTTAAAGGATACGGAGCGCACCCAATAGTTGCCACTGCAGAATTTTCGTTAACGGGAGAAGTTCCACCCTACCTACGAAAGTCAGAGGGTCCGTTTGGTGATCACTATGGGTACTATTCACTTAAGCATGACTATCCAGTGTTTCAGGTTAAACAAATTACACACCGTTCTGACCCTCTGTACCCTGCGACTGTAGTAGGAAAGCCTCGACAGGAGGATTTCTATATTGGTAACTTGCTGCAAGAGTTACTTTCACCGCTATTTCCACTGGTCATGCCAGGCGTGAAGCGATTATGGTCTTATGGAGAAACTGGATATCATTCCTTAGCAGCCGCTGTTGTGAAGGAGCGTTATCGTCGAGAAGCAATGGCGAGCGCATTACGTATCCTTGGAGAGGGCCAGCTCGCTCTTACTAAGTTTCTTTTAGTAACCGATCATGACGTAGATTTAAATAATTTTAAATCTACACTTGAGCATATTCTTGCGCGTACACAACCTGAGACAGATCTATACGTCCTAGGTAATATGTCAATGGATACACTTGATTACACGGGTCCACGAGTAAACGAAGGTTCAAAAGGAATCTGGCTCGGTCTTGGTGATCCGGTTCGAGAGTTGCCGCGTGTATTTTCTGCTTCCAGTGTTCCACTAGGAATTTTTGATATTCAAGTTTTCTGCGGTGGTTGTTTAGTCATTGGTGGACCAGCGTACGAAAAAGAACCTGATCTAGCTTCTAGAGTTGCCACGGAACAAGTATTTTCAGAATGGCCGCTTGTGGTTATTAGTGATGAGCCACTGCGTGCTTCGGCTAGTGAGATGAACTTCTTGTGGACAACATTTACTAGATTTGAACCAGCGGCTGACTTACATGCTGGGAGTCGAAAGATTGTTCGCAATCACATTACGTACCATGGACCAATTGTCCTTGATGCTCGTTTGAAGCCAGGGTTTCCTGGCGAGTTGACATGTCAGGATGACATTTCTTCTCGGGTCAGTACACGCTGGAAGGAATATTTTCCTGATGGAAGAGTTGAAATGGGTGATGCGGAGCGTGGTCATTTGGATTAAGTCATTAATAATTTTCTTGATGGTTCATAAGTTTCCAAGCAGCATTTATAATGGTGAAAGACGTGAGTGATATAACAACCCGTGGTATACGTGTGAAAGTGGTGAGTACGTACCTCCCAGAGCAAAGTTCACCTCGTGACAGTCAGTATTTGTTTACTTATCACGTGAGCATTTCCAATGAGGGCACAGAGACAGCACAGCTAATTTCTCGAGAGTGGACTATTACCAATGCCGAAGGGGAAGTGGAGCATGTTAAGGGTCCAGGTGTGGTAGGGGAGCAACCAGTGCTTTCACCTGGAAGTGCTTTTGAATACTCTAGCTTCTGCCCTTTAAAAACAGCTGTTGGAACAATGCATGGAACCTATCAGATGGTGACATCTGATGGAGAAAAGTTTGATGCTTCTATTGCTCCTTTCACATTAGCAACTCCAAATTCTCTGAATTGATTTGTGCTCCTGCCTAGAAGGTGTGGCATCTAGTCAGAGTTTGGCTAGGTTGTTTGTAGTACAGTGATTACATTCCCATGAAAAAGAAAAAGAAAGTAACTCTTTCAGCTGTTTGGAGTGAGGCCAGAAACCTTGTCTGGGTATATCGACGGCGTCTCATGCTTGGTCTTATTCTGATGCTGATAGGTCGAGTTTCCGGCCTCGTGTTGCCTGGGACATCTAAGTATTTAATTGATGATGTTATAGGTAACAACCGAACAGAGTTGCTTGTACCGCTCGCAATTGCTGCTGGTGCAGCAACCATTGTACAAGCGATAACAGCTTTTGCGCTTTCTCAGATTCTTGGTGTTGCAGCGCAGCGGGCAATTACTGACATGCGCAAACACGTGCAGGCACGGGTTATGCGACTTCCAGTACGGTACTTTGATTCAACACAGACTGGTGTACTGATTTCTCGAATTATGACGGACGCTGAAGGAATTCGGAACCTCGTCGGCACTGGTCTTGTGCAACTAGTTGGGGGCCTAGTGACAGCGGTGCTAGGTCTTGGCGTATTGTTTTGGCTTAATTGGGAACTTACCACTATCACAATTGTTGTACTTGGTGTATTTGGTGCAGGAATGGCTTATGCGTTTAACACACTACGGCCATTGTTTCGTGAACGGGGAAAGATTACAGCTGATGTGACTGGACGGCTCACTGAAGCGCTAGGTGGTATCCGCGTTGTTAAATCTTATACGGCTGAAAAGCGTGAAGAGATTATCTTTGCTAAAGGGGCCCATCGTCTATTAAGAAACATTGCGAAATCTATGACTGGAGTCTCGGCTACAACTGCAGGCGGTACGGCTATCGTGGGTCTCATCGGGATGCTGATGCTTGTATTTGGCGGGCAAGCCATTATTAATGGTGAGATGACGTTAGGCGATCTTGTCATGTACATATTTTTCATCGGTCTTGTTTCTGCACCGCTGATTGGAATTGCTCAAATTGGCACTCAGATCACTGAGGCGTTTGCTGGACTTGACCGCATTCGTGAAATTTTAGATATGCGTACGGAAATGGATGATGATGTTGGCCGTACTCCGATCGGAAGATTAGAAGGGAATGTTGAATTTGACCATGTCTGGTTCGAGTACAACCCTGGACAACCGGTCCTGAAGGAGGTTTCATTCCATGCGCCTGCTGGAACAACAACGGCCTTGGTTGGTTCAAGCGGTTCCGGAAAGAGCACTCTTATAAGTCTTGTTATGGCTTTTAATCGTCCTGGTCGTGGGCGCGTGCTTATTGATGGAAACGACCTTGCCTCTGTCCAATTGGGTGATTATCGGGAACAGACAGCCTCCGTATTACAAGAAAATTTTCTTTTTGATGGAACCATTGCTGAAAATATTGCTTATGCACGGCCTAATGCTTCAATGGATCAAATTCGACAAGCTTGCCAGATTGCACACTGTGAGGAGTTTATTCTTCAATTTCCAAACGAGTACAGCACTATTGTTGGAGAGCGTGGCATTAAGTTGTCTGGAGGACAGCGCCAACGCGTTTCAATTGCACGAGCTGTTTTGTCTGACCCTCGTATTTTGATTCTAGACGAAGCTACATCCAGTCTAGACAGCGAAAGCGAGCAAATGATTCAAGATGGCCTCCGGCAACTCCGTTCTGGCCGCACGACCTTCGTAATTGCACACCGTCTTTCTACCATTCGCAGTGCGGATCAGATTCTTGTACTTGAGGAAGGGAAAATTATTGAAAGTGGAAACCATGAAGCCTTGCTTGCTCTTGGTGGTCGGTATCGCCAGTTGTACGACAAACAGTATCGCTTCGAAACGAACCAATTCATCAATCCTGGTGAGGATTTTACTCAAGAACAAACAAAGGTTGCAGTTACTACTCGTACGAATAATGCTCTGTGAGAGCTTTCTCAGAAGTAGAAAGGTTGCTGTCTACTCCTGATATCTAACGCGACGAAGTTTAGATGTCTATTTTGTAGCTATTGATTGATCTGATATGGAATACGTGAAATTTGGAAGGACTGGCTTAAAAGTGTCCAGACTTTGTTTGGGATGTATGAGCTATGGAACATCAGCGTGGAGGCCTTGGGTTCTTGATGAAGCTCAAAGTTATAAATGTTTTCAGACTGCCTTTGAGTTAGGTTTTAACTTTTTTGACACAGCAGATATGTACTCACGTGGCGTGAGTGAAGAAGTGACTGGTCGAGCAGTTAGAGAATATTCATCTCGCGATCAAACGATTATTGCTACAAAGGCCTACTATCCTACGGGTGATGGCCCTAACGATCGAGGGCTTTCTCGCAAACATTTATTTGATGCGATAGATAGCTCCCTCCGTCGTCTTGGAACTGATTACATCGATTTATTTCAGATACATCGTTGGGATTCAGAAACACCGATAGAGGAAACTTTACGGGCTCTTGACGATATTGTTAGCAGTGGAAAAGCTCGGTATGTTGGAGCATCAAGTTGCTATTCGTGGCAGTTTGCTCAAGCTCTTGCTATGGCAGATCAACGTGGCTGGGCTCGGTTTGATTCAATGCAGAATCATTACAACCTTGTATATCGCGAGGAAGAACGAGAAATGATTCCGCTTTGTCGTGCTGAAGAAATAGCCATTATTCCCTGGAGTCCATTAGCAAGAGGCTTACTAGCCAGGCCCCAAAAACAAAGTGCTACTGTCGACACCTTACGTTCAAAAACAGACGATCTAGCTCAGAAGTTTTACACTCAGAGCAGCGATTTTGAGATTGTTGCACGGTGTCATCAAGTAGCCGAACAACGAGGTGTGGCATCAGCGCAAATTGCTCTTGCATGGTTGCTTTGCCAGCCAGGTGTTACTGCTCCTATTGTTGGTGCAACGCAACCGGGACAAATTAAGGAAATGGCCGGTGCTCTTGATATTCAGCTTGACGAAACTGAATGTAAGTTCTTAGAAGAAAAGTATCAGCCACATGCTGTTGTCGGCATGAGAGCTGGATTGCCTCGCTAAAGCCAGCCTGTTGATCCGAGTAATTTTGGGTTCATACGATCTAGGCCTGGGTCACATTCCTTCGACTAGTGTGGGATCGGAGTACATCGACTGTTAAATGTTTACTTAGATAGACTTTTGAGTTTCTGTTGTCAACAGGATGTCGTTCGTATTTGATGACGTTAAATTCAAGCTGGTCGAGTGTTCCACGCATATCGTAAGAGTGGTTTTTGGTTTTGACTAGAACTTCATGAAAACCAACTGCATGAGCCCATTCTTCTGATTGTTCAGTTAGCGCTCGAAAATGTCCTTGCCCCCTCCAATCTGTGCGCGTGCCTCCGAGCCAATTATAAAGAACTCTACGTTCATCAAAGGACACAACATCCTGCACACGCTCTACTAGGTCTATGAGCTTAGGGTCTTTTTCTTTGGCATGTAATTCGTGCACGACTTTATAAGAGACAGGCACGACAGTTTCTGTTGTATCAGTAGTGAGATTTGACTCAGCCATCAAAATAAGAAACTCTCGGTTTTTCAGGCGATCAATAATTTCAGCTGCAGTTTTCTTAAGAGGGAACTCGCCGAAGTATTCCTCTATATATTGGATTTCGAGGGCTCCACTTTCGAGCGAATACTGTTTAATGAGGTATTCCACTTTTTAAAGAATTAAATAGTTAGACAATAGTTATAGAGCTTTCGCTGAGTTACTACAACCTATGGTTCGTAGCTTAAGTTTGGTGTTAGCCACTTTTCAGTTTTAGTTATAGACCAGCCCTTTCGTTTTGCATAATTTTCCACCTGATCTCGGCCGATTCGACCAACTGTAAAATATTTGGCTTCTGGATGAGAAAGATAGAGTCCACTTACTGATGCCGCTGGAGACATCGCACAGGACTCTGTAAGGGTAATGCCAAACTGCTCAGCATTTAGAAGCGAAAAAAGTGTTTGTTTCTCACTGTGGTCTGGACAAGCTGGATAACCAAAAGCTGGGCGTATACCTCGATAACGTTCTTCGATGAGATCTTCTGGTGTTGATTCTTTTCCAGTTTCGTATCCCCATGACTGGCGAGCAGACTGATGCAGGTATTCTGCGAAGGCTTCTGCCATACGATCAGCCAAGGCTTTTACGAGAATAGCATTGTAGTCATCATTCTCAAGTTCGAACTGTTCTACAAGGTCTTCAACACCGATACCAGCAGTGACTGCGAAGGCGCCCACATAGTCAGTAAGTCCACTATCCAGTGGCGCAACAAAGTCAACCAATGAGCGATTTGATTGATTCTTACCCTGGCTTTGCTGTTGTCGGAGCATATGAAATCTTGTTAATTCTTGCGACAGCTTTGTGTTTAGAGATGATCCAGTTTTATTTAGCTTTGCGTCCTTTGGCACTTGATAAAGCAGGATGTCTTCACCGTCACTATTTGCTGGCCAGAAACCGTAAACGCCACGAGCCGTGATTAAGTCTTCGCGAATAATCTTTTCAAGTAACTGTTGTCCATTTTTATAAAGTTCTTGTGCGGCAGTTCCATACTTTTGGTGTTTTAGAATAGCTGGGAACCGACCTTTCAATTCCCATGCGGCAAAGAATAGTGTCCAGTCTATGAAGGGCACGAGCTTTTCTAGAGAGACTTTTACAGGCCTTGGTCCAGTGAATGATGGAGTGGCAATAACTTCTGGTTGCCATTGCAGGTCTAAACGCTTTTTCAGCGTATCGGCATAGGGTAGTAAGGGGTTCTGTTTTAGTGCACTGTGCTGGTTTCGAAGGCGTGCATGCTTAGCCTCGTTTTTTGCTTCAAAAGATTTCTTTCGTGTTTGAGTTAGGAGGCCCGATACTACATCAACAGCGCGTGATGCATCCAGGACATGTACAACAGGGAGATCGTATTCTGGAGCAATTTTAACTGCTGTATGCAAAGGGCTAGTTGTCGCACCACCAATTAAGAGTGGAGTGCGAAAGCCACGACGTTTCATCTCACGAGCAACAAATACCATCTCATCAAGCGATGGCGTGATCAAACCGCTGAGTCCTATTAGGTCGACGTTTTCTTCGATAGCCTTCTGCAGAATTGTATCGGCTGGCACCATTACACCGAGGTCAATGACTTGATAGTTATTGCAGCCAAGTACAACACCTACAATATTTTTTCCGATGTCATGCACATCTCCTTTGACCGTAGCCATCAGAATTGTAGGTTTTTTTTCAGCTTCTTTTGAGTGTTGTTTCTCTCTTTCCATGTATGGCAGGAGGTACGCGACACCTTTTTTCATTACTCTGGCACTTTTTACAACTTGTGGAAGGAACATCTTACCGGCACCAAAGAGGTCTCCAACGATTTTCATTCCGTCCATTAGAGGCCCTTCGATTACATCCAGAGGGCGCGACAGTGTTTGTCTGGCTTCTTCTACGTCATCTTCAACGAAGTCTACAATTCCATGAATTAGGGCATGGGATAGGCGCTCACTTACTGTGCCTTTACGCCACGTGAGGTCAGCTACTTGCTTAGTTCCATCACCTTTCACTGTGTCAGCGAATTGCACAAGACGTTCAGTTGCATCGGGACGTCTATTGAAAATAATGTCTTCAACATGTGTAAGTAGTTCTTTTTGAATATCTTCGTACACAACAAGTTGGCCAGCGTTGACGATCCCCATATCTAGACCTGCCTTAATAGCGTGATAGAGAAATGCGGAATGGATAGCCTCTCGAACAATATTGTTTCCACGGAAGGAGAAAGAAAGATTGCTAATACCACCACTAATCTTTATGCCTGGGCATGTTTTCTTAAGGATGCGTGTCGCCTCAATAAAGTTCACGGCGTAGTCCTGGTGTTCCTCTAGTCCAGTAGCAATCGCTAAGATGTTAGGGTCGAAGATAATGTCTGTTGGTTCAAAATTAGCTTCTTTCGTTAATAATTTATAGGCTCTTTGGCAGATTTCTACTTTTCGTTTGACTGTGTCTGCTTGTCCTTGTTCGTCGAAGGCCATGACTACAGTGCCAGCACCGTAACGTTGGATTATGGATGCTTTTCGAAGGAAGTCCTCTTCGCCTTCCTTTAGACTAATTGAATTGACAATCGCCTTACCTTGAACACACTTGAGACCAGCTTCGAGGACAGACCATTTTGAACTGTCGATCATTATAGGAATGCGAGAAATCTCTGGTTCCGTTGAGATTAAGTTGAGGAAGGTTGTCATAGCATGCTCAGAATCAAGCATGCCTTCATCCATATTAACGTCTAAGATATTGGCACCTCCTCGAACTTGTTCTAATGCAATGTTCGTTGCCTCCGTATAGTCTCCAGCACTTATCAGGCGTGCGAAACGTTTAGATCCAGTAACGTTGGTCCGTTCACCAATCATGATGAAATTGCTATCTGGTCTGATTGCGAGAGTTTCTAGGCCTGAGAACTTCGTTAAACGCAAGTCACTTGCTACTATTTTTTTGTGTTGAGATGTCCTGTTCGCAGTTAATCCGTTTGGTATCTGGCGTGGCCTAGGATTCACATTAGTTAAGGCTTTTCCAAGAGCTCTAATATGTTCTGGTGTTGTTCCGCAGCAACCACCAAGGATATTGACCAAGCCGCTTTCCCCGAAGCCTTGCAATAGTTGTGAAGTTTTTTCTGGAAGTTCATCGTATTCCCCAAAGGCATTTGGAAGGCCAGCATTCGGATAGCAAGTTACGTAACTTTCACTGATCCGAGCAAGCTCACTCAACCAAGGGCGCATTTCATTGGCACCAAGGGCGCAATTTAAGCCAATGCTGAATGGCTTAACGTGTCGCACTGACTCATAAAATGCATCTAGAGTCTGTCCAGAGAGTGTGCGACCACTACGATCTGTGATCGTTACCGATACCATCAGTGGAAGTTTTGTACCAGTTTTATCAAATGCTTCTTGTGTAGCTAGAAAAGCAGCCTTCGCATTTAGGGTGTCAAATATTGTTTCAATGAGTAGAAGATCGCAGCCACCATGGATAAGTCCGAGAATTTGGTCGTAGTACGCTAGCTTCACTTCGTCGAACGTTGTTGATCGTAAGGACGGGTTATTAATATCAGGAGAAATTGAAAGCGAGCGATTGGTTGGTCCAATTGATCCAGCGACAAAGCGAGGCTGTTCTGGTGTGCGAAGTGTCCAGGTTTTTGCAGCAGTTTTAGCAAGTTGTGCCCCTGCAACATTAAGTTCGTACGAGAATTGCTCAAGTTGGTAGTCGGATTGTGAAATAGCATTAGAGTTGAATGTGTTTGTTTCAACAATGTCTGCTCCCGCTTCAAAATATTCGTCATGAATTTTTTCGATAGTTGAAGGGCGAGTAAGTACCAGCAGGTCGTTGTTGCCTTTGAGATTGCATGTATGGTTACGGAAACGCTCGCCTCGGAAGTCAGCTTCGTTTAGTTGGCAACGCTGAATCATTGTCCCCATTGCACCATCGAGTACAAGAATTCGCTTCGCTAAGAGTGAATGCAACTGGTCAGTGACGTTCACGATGAGATGCTCCCTTACTTGATGACAACTTTTACGAGCGCTTTCTCTTATGTCTGACAGAGGAGTTGCCTGGACGTACACCTGATGCGATTAATACAGTAAATGGATCCCCTGTACGTTTAGCGCCAACACCAACTTTCACTTTTGAATAACCAGAAGATCGAAGTAGTTTCTCAAGGTTTCGATTAGAAAATCCCATTTGTGCGTCCCCAAATCTGTCGCGCACCCAGGTTTCCTCGTGTTCACGCAGGTCTAGAATTAAGACACGCCCGGTAGGTCGAAGCACTCGATATGCTTCCTGCAATGCCTGGCCTGGGTTATCAGTATGATGTAACGCTTGTGACAGCAGTGCTACGTCAACGCTTTCGTTTGGAAGAGGGAGCTGTGCTAGGTCCCCTTTTTTCCAAAGAATATTTGAAACATTACGCCTTGTCATTAGTGCACGTGCCCGTCTGAGCACTTCGTCAGATCGATCGATACCAATAACCGTTTTTGCCCAGCGAGATGCTTCAAGTGCGAGGTAACCTTCTCCACAACCGATATCTACAACATCAAGTGGTGGTAATAAGTGCCCGAGGATGCGTGCCCAGGCAGCCCAGCTTCGGCCCGGTACAAGTTGCTTTGCGTCCCCATGAGTTTCAAAGTTTTCCTGGCGAATCCTAAGTACTTCTTGTAAGCGAGCATCGTCTGCACTAGTGCTACGGTCCTTGTTCACGGTAGCTAATTCAGCCTTTAGTGCTGGCCATAGAGTGGCATTTCCGTTGCGATCATTTTCTGCAAGCCCGTAGTAGACATAGCCAGCTTCAGGTTCTTCGACAACTAGGCCAGCATCTTTTAGTAACCCAAGGTGTCGTGACACTCCAGACTGAGCAAGATCAAGAATCCCCGTTAATTCAGTAACGTTGAAACGATCATGCATAAGCACTCTAAGCAGTCGCAGGCGCGTAGAATTTCCCAGAAGCCTAAAAAGAGTAGAAGCTTGTTTCATATATCTATAAATCTACATATATAGATATATATTTTCAAGTTTTGTTCGATTTATGGAATAGCTAAGTTGTGTCAAGCTCTGAAAATCTATTAACATCCCGTTTCGTCTAAACGGACCTCAGACTCGAGTGTCCTGGGTGTCGGATACTCGTTCTCGTAGCCGGGGATTTTTACCGTTCACTCACGAGAAGTTAAAAGTAGGCTGTCGCCATGAATGTGACTGCTTGATAATGGAAAGTCACACAAGGAGTTAACCGTAAGATGACTAAAAAGCTAGAGTACATCTGGTTGGATGGTTACAAACCAACACAGAGCCTCCGTTCAAAAACAAGAATTGCAAAAGATTTTAGCGGCACGTTGGAAGAATGTCCTATGTGGTCATTCGATGGCAGTTCCACTGAACAAGCTGCTGGCAACGATTCAGATTGTTTATTGAAACCGGTCGAAATTTTTCCTGACCCGTGCCGAAAGAACGGTTACTTGGTTATGACCGAAGTATTGAATGCAGACGGGACACCTCACGTATCAAACGGCCGTGCCACTATCGATGATGATGATGATGATTTTTGGTTTGGTTTTGAACAGGAATACTTCTTGTGGGATGTGAATACTCAACTACCGCCAGGTTTTCCAGAGCGCGGATACCCAGGACCGCAAGGCCCTTATTATTGTTCTGTTGGTGCAAAGAATGCCTATGGTCGTCCGTGTGTTGACGAGCATCTAGACGCGTGCTTAGAGGCTGGCATCAATGTAGAAGGAATCAATGCTGAAGTTGCTTCTGGTCAGTGGGAGTTTCAAGTATTTGGTAAAGGCGCAAAACGTGCTGGTGATGAAACTTGGATCGCTCGCTATATTCTAGAACGCTGTGGTGAAAAATATGGCTACGCGATTGAATGGCATCCCAAACCACTTGGAGCGACAGACTGGAATGGTTCTGGCATGCACGCTAATTTCTCTAATGGAGCAATGCGGAGTACGGGGAAGGAAGCCACTTTCACAAAAATTTGCGAGGCCTTTGGAAAACAGATACCTCGACATATTGATGTCTACGGTGCCGACAACGATCAGCGATTAACTGGTGCTCATGAAACAGAAGCACTTGACAAATTCAGTTATGGCATCTCCGATCGTGGTGCTTCTATTCGAATTCCTGTTGGAACCATTGACGATGGTTGGAAGGGACGGCTTGAAGATCGCCGACCAGCATCGAACGCTGATCCATATAAGGTTGCTTCCGCCATAATCAAAACGGTCAAGGAGGCTGGTTTTTAGGTTAGTCAGAAAATCTTAGTAGAAACCGAGGAAAGCATGCTCAGCTAATAAAAATACTTCTGAGTTTTACTTTCTCTTTGGTAGTTAAGTGTTTAGCAGGTCTCTGAGTTGATCTCTTGGGCCTGCTTTTTTGTTTCTCCTATAAATAAAACTAAAAACTAAGCATATTTACTTCTCTAAGATCCTTAACCAACTAAGGCTCCTTGGATGGTTGGTAGTTAGGCTATCAGTGGGACAGGGTTGGTCTTTAGTTGGTTCCGTCCTATTTTTTTGATATAACCCCATTTTCAATCAAACAATGGGACTGCTTGAAAAACCACGGGAGCTCGAAGCTGAAGCCAAGCAAGCTGAGGAATTTGCCTTAGCGAAGGCTGAGCGCGTGAGAATCTGTGTAGAAATTGAGAAAAGCTCTGGTAAAGAGTCAGCCGATCGCGTAGCTGAACTAAAAGCCTTATGGGATGCTCTGCCACCGATGGCAGAAGGGGATGTTGATTCATTGGTGCGGCGGTTTCAGGATGGTTGCCACAAATATGAAGATGGCGAGCGTCGGAGACTCCTTGCTGAAACAGCAGTCAGTCGACTTGGGTCATTGGCATCTGAGCTTGAGCAGTTGTTGTCAAGCACTCATACCGATGAAGAAATTATAACTCGGTGGCATGGACTTCGAGCTGACGCTGATGCATTACGTGAACACCAGGAAGCAAACCCAGTTGCTTCAGAAAGCCTGGTGCTTTCGATTGCAAAGCTCGAAGAACGTGAGAAAAAATTTAAGCAGTTACAAACAAAAAGTCGGGAAGAAAATCTTAAACGTCTTCATCAATCATGCCGCCAGTTAGAAGCGATCTGCGTATCTGAGCGATTAACACTTAAAGCCGGCGATCGCGCGCTCAGGGAGATGCAAGACATCCTTAAGCAGCATTTGCCCCTGCCATCTAAGAAGGACCACCAGGAAATTATTGCTAGAGTCGAAGCCATTAAAAACAAACTTTCACCCCGTGTACAGGAACTTCGGGATATTGATGATTGGAAGCGGTGGGCTAATCTTCAGGTGCAGGAATCGCTTTGTGTAGAAATGGAGAGGCTTTCTTCTTCTAAGGATCCAAAGGAGTCTTCTCGAAAGATGCGTTTGCTTCAGAACCAATGGAAGCAAGTAGCAGTTGCTCCACGTTTGCAAGGACAAGCTCTTTGGCGGAGATTTAAGCGAGCTCAAGATGTTGTATATGGTCAATGTGAGGTTTATCTGTCTGCTCAGACTGCTGAACGTAAAAAAAATCTGGTTCGTAAACAGGAGCTCTGTGATAAAGCTGAGGCACTAGCAGGATCTTCTAATTGGGTTAAAACAGCGAATTCTATTAAAGCGCTTCAGGATGAGTGGAAAAAAGTTGGTTCCGGACCTAGAGGCAGTGAGAGAGCAGTTTGGGAGCGGTTCCGTCGAAGTTGCGATAAGTTTTTTACACGTAGAAATGAAGCTCAAAAACATCGGAAAGAAGAATGGGCAACTAATCTTGTTCTAAAAGAAGCACTTTGCCAAAAAGCTGAGGCACTGTCTGAGAAGACAGACTGGGAATCTAATGCTGCTACTTTAAAGAAGCTACAAGCTGAATGGAAAACTGTAGGGCAGGTTCGCAAGTCAAAAGCAGATGTTGTGTGGAAGCGTTTTAATAACGCTTGCGAACGGTTTTTTGAACGGTACAAGCACCGCGATCAAGTTGATTTAGATCTCAAAGTAACCCAAAAGGAAGTCATAATAAATGAGTTAGAAGGATTCTGTCAGGATGACTTTTCGTTTGAAACGTCAGAGATTTTGATTGCACGTGTTCAGGAATCTTGTCGGCAGTGGCAGCAGGCGCCAGATTTACCCCGCACTGTACAACAATCTTTAACAGACCGTTATAAGCAGGCACTTGTTTCTTTGATGTCAAAATTTCCAAATGCTTTTGATGGCACTGAACTTGATCCTGCATTGACTGTTAATCGGATGAAGAAACTTATTGCACGCTTAGAAAAATTGATATCAGACCAGGAAGAATCTGAAGAAACATTGTCGCCAACTGAGTTACTTGCGAAGCAGTGGCGTGAAAGACTCGCCGCTAATACAATTTCTACAGGCCATAAGCAGAAAAACCATGTTTCTAAGTGGCGTTCTATAGAGAAGGAAGTTAAGAATGCACAACAGCAATGGGATCGCTTGGATCCAGTGCCAGCTGAATTAAGCGCTCCATTTATCGATCGTTTTCAGTATGTTTGCCAACAGGTTGTTTCTCAGTACAAACGAATCTCTTGATGCGATTGTTTTGGGACCCGCTGTTTTTTAGAAACTAACCTTCAAGATAGGTGTATCCTTCAAGGCCTTCTTCATAGAAGCGTAATAGTTGACCAGCTCCTTCGTAATCAATCTGTCCTGAACGTACGGCGGTTTCTACATCTGTGCGTATCTTTCCAAGGAGCATGTCGGCATCGAACTCTACATAATTAAGCACCTCCCGGACTGTGTCGCCTTTGACAAGTGCGTTGAGTCTGACCTCTCCTGTTTCGTCCAGACTAACGTGGACTGCGTGAGTATCACCGAAGAGGTTGTGGAGGTCCCCAAGGATTTCTTGATAAGCACCGACAAGAAACACGCCAAGATAGTAGGGTTTACCTGTGAAAGTATGTAGAGGAAGTGTTCTTTTAACGTCACGCCGGTCAACAAATCGGTCTAGTTTTCCGTCAGAATCACAAGTTATATCCCCAAGCACTGCATGCATTGTTGGTTGTTCATTGAGGCGATGAATTGGAATTATAGGAAAGATCTGATCAATGGCCCAACTGTCTGGGATTGACTGGAACAATGAAAAATTACAGAAACATGTATCTGCGAGTTGTTCGTCAAGGTTTTGAAGGTCTTCAGGTACTTCGTTCATCGTGGGAAGGAGCTTCTGTAGTTTTGTGCAGATAGCCCAGAATAAATTTTCAGCCATGCTACGTTGTTCAAGGGGAAGATAGCCTCCTGTGAATAGACTGAGGGACATGTCAAGTGCTTGTTGAGCGTCATGAAATGCTTCAAGAGCATTCCCTGCGTTAAGACTATTGTAGGTCTCTATCAGATCTACTACTGGTTGCTCCATGTCAGAAGTTTCAGCTGTTGGGACACTTTCAGCACCAAATCCTGATACTCCAAGTACGTTAAAAACGAGGACGCTGTGGTAAGCAACAACAGCTCTTCCGCTTTCAGAAATGATGGTTGGATGTGCAAGGTTCGTTTCGTCACAGACTGTTTGTATATGGTAGACGACGTCATTGGCGTACTCTTCGAGGGAGTAATTCATACTCGAATCGAAATTAGTACGTGATCCGTCATAATCAACGCCAAGCCCGCCCCCGACGTCGATATATTCCAGGCCAGCACCCATCCTAGCGAGCTCACTGTAAACTCTAGCTGCCTCATGGAGTGCACCCTTGATGATTCGAATGCTAGTAATTTGGCTTCCAAGGTGAAAGTGTAGAAGCTTGAGACAATCTTCCATGTCTCGTGTTTTTAATTCCTCAAGACCACGCATAATTTCTGTGACTGTCAGGCCAAATTTTGATCGAAATCCTCCTGAGGAATGCCAACGCCCACTGCCGCGAGAGGCTAATTTGACGCGCATCCCAATTTGTGGCCTTACACCAATCTTGTCGGCGTGTTCGAGAATTAGACCGAGTTCGGTGTATTTTTCAACTACAGGAATGATATTTCGACCGATCTTTTGAGCCAGCATGGCTGCTTCGATAAATTCTGCATCCTTGAACCCATTGCAAATAATAGGAGTTTTATTGTCAGCGAGAGCCATGACTGCTAGAAGTTCAGGTTTAGAACCAGCCTCAAGTCCAAATTGATAAGGTTTTCCGAAGTTAAGGACTTCTTCGACAACTTGTCGTTGTTGATTGACTTTAATTGGATATACGCAGCAATAACGACCTTTATATTGATGTTCTGTGATCGCTGATTGAAATGCGGTGTAAATATCCCCGAGGCGGTGTTTCAGAATATCAGTAAAGCGGACTAATACAGGCAATCCAATACCACGCAACTGGAGGAGATCAATGAGTTTCTTTAGATCGATAGCTTTGTCGGGCTCCTTGGTTGGATGAACCTGTACGTGTCCAGAATTGTTAATGGAGAAGTAATCATTGCCCCAGCGAGGAATTTCATATAGTGCACTGGCGGTTTTCACGCTCCATTGCTTAGTTTTCATCGTTTTCATCTGGAGATTTATGATAAACGGTTTTTGTTTCGGTGACGCCCTGAATTTCAGGCTGTCACAAAAAAGATAACGACTGGTATGCTGTATGTATGAGCGAGCGTGTTCCAGCTATTAAAGTCCTTTTGTTGCCCAAGGACACTAATCCAATGGGAACGATCTTTGGTGGTGTGATTCTTTCGCATATTGACTTGGCATCTGCGGTAGAAGCACGTAAGTGTGGCGCGCATCGTTATTTGACAAGGGCGATGCGGGAAGTTGAGTTTCATGAGCCAGTTTTCCTTGGTGATGTAGTTAATTTTTTCACTGAAACTGTCCGTATTGGGAAAACATCCGTGGTTGTTCGCGTTTCAGTTGAAGCAGAACGGTGGGGTGCTGGTCATGGTGAGCGCGTTAAAGTGACGGAAGCTGAAGTTGTCCTCGTTGCAGTAGATGAGGATGGTCAGCCTGTGCCAATTCGTTCCGACTCTCATTAATCTTTACTCAGAAGGGCATCAGTAGTTTAAAACACAGTTTTTAGTCTGCTTTAAGATAATAAGATACTGTAAATGGAATCCTACCGTCCTTCGACTGGTCAGTTGCCTGACCGGAATCAAATCCCTGCGCGTTATCAGTGGGACCTAACTGCAATCTGTCTGGATTGGGCAGCTTGGGATCAGTGTTTTGCAGATATTGAAAAAGGCATCGAACGACTTAAGGGACTAGAGGGGACTTTAGCAGGCAGTGGGGAAGCACTTCTTGTAGCGTTGCAAGAATTTGATCGTGTAGAGCAGTTGATGTATCGAGTTTGGTACTTTGCTTCATTACATTACGATCAAGATCAACGTGATAACAGTATTAATGCTAAGCGTCAGAATGTGCAGATATTATTTGCCCAACACCAACAGGCCACTTCTTGGTTTAACCCAGAATTACTCAAAATTCCTATTAAAAAAGTTCATACGTGGATGGAGACAACGTCCGATCTTGCGGTTTACCGATTTGCTATTGACAGTCTCTATCATGAGCAAGAGCACGTTCTTGATGCCCAGGGCGAGCGACTTCTTTCTTATGCCGGTCGGTTTACTGAGGCTCCTCATGATGCGTACTCAGCATTGACGACTGCAGATATTAGTTTTCCGTCACTCACACTGTCTACTGGTGAGAGCGTGTTGCTATCTTACGGTCAGTATCGAGCATTGCTCGAAACTAATAGAAATCAGGAAGATAGGGTTTCGGCCTACCGAGCTTTTCATAATTTATATGCTGAAAATTTGAACACTCATGCTGCTTTGTACAATGGTGTCCTGCAGCGAGATTGGTTTCATGCGCGAGCTCGTGGTTATAAGACAACGCTTGAGGCTGCGTTGCACGGAAATAATATTCCAACTTCAGTAGTTGAAAATCTAATTCAGGAAACACGATCTGGTGCCTCAGCATTGCAGCGGTACCATCGTCTACGGCGACGTGTGCTAGGACTTGATACTTACCGACTGTGCGATGTCTCAGTGCCACTCGTAGAGTATGACAAACGCTACCCATATGATGAAGTGGTTGATTGGGTTGTCTCGTCTGTTTCTCTGTTGGGTTCAGATTACCAGCGCCACGTACGTAGTGCTTTTGAGGAAGGCTGGATTGATGTTTTTGAAAATACAGGAAAACGCAGTGGAGCTTACTCTGCACCAGTATATGGCGCACATCCTTACATGTTATTGAACTATAACGAAACACTGGATGCTGTTTTTACTCTCGCACATGAAATGGGCCATTCGATGCACACGCTGCTTGCTGAGCAGGCACAGCCCTTTCGATATGCGGACTATGAAATTTTTGTTGCAGAAGTGCCGTCGACACTTAGCGAGGCGCTATTTCTTGATTTCATGCTTTCGCGTGCCTCATCTAAAGAAGGACGGATTGTGTTACTGCAGCATGCGATAGATAGCATTGCGAGTACTTTTTTTACTCAGGTGCTATTTGCAGATTTTGAGTTGCAGGCACATCGACTTGTTGAGCAGGACAAACCTGTAACGGCAAGCGCACTCAATGATATTTATACAGGACTTCTTAGCGATTATTACGATAATGTGTTTGATGAGGAGGAACTATCCCAAGTAACCTGGGCTCGCATTCCGCATTTTTTCAGTACGCCGTACTATGTGTATCAGTACGCTACGTGTTTTGCGTCAACGGCGAGACTTATGCAGGATTTTAGGGCCGTTGATTTAAAACAACAGAGTGATGGAGTTGCACGTTATCTTGGACTTCTCAGAGCTGGTGGGAGTGATTATCCTATCCAGTTATTGCAAAAAGCAGGTATAGATCTTACAAAACCAAACACTGTGCGGGCTGTGATGTCTGAGTTGGATGGGCTAGTGACTAGACTTGAAAATGAACTGCAGCTATAAAGTTGAAGGTTTTGTACATCGGCAATTTTGTCGATAATTGTACAGACACATATCGTGAGCCAAGAGAGAGGAAAACTATGGCAACTGTGCTCGAGAAAACCCATGGATTCGAATTAGCCAAGAAAGCTGGCCGAACCCCTTATAAGGTTGCTGACATGACCCTTGCGGAATGGGGTCGTAAAGAGATCCGTCTGGCTGAGCACGAGATGCCTGGACTCATGGCTCTACGTCTCCGGTATCGGGATCAAAAGCCACTAGCGGGAGCCAGGATTATGGGCAGTCTTCATATGACTGTTCAAACCGCTGTACTAATTGAAACTTTATGTGAACTTGGTGCTGATGTGCGATGGGTGTCGTGCAATATTTTCTCAACGCAAGATCACGCAGCTGCAGCAGTTGTGGTCGGCCAACCTGAGACAGGTGGTTCAGCAGAAGATCCAAGGGGCACACCAGTTTTTGCGTGGAAAGGTGAATCGCTCGACGAATACTGGTGGTGTACGAAAGAGGCACTTGTTTGGCCTGATGGTAAGGGGCCGACACTTATTGTTGATGATGGTGGTGATGCCACCATGTTTGTCCATAAGGCTGAGGAATTCGAACGGACTAGCACTGTCCCTGCATTCGATCCTGAAAAGGATTCAGAAGAGTGGGGTGTAATACTCAAGAGAATAGCTCAAGAGTTAAAAGAGAATCCTGGGCTTTGGACTCAAGTAGCTTCTGGTATTCGGGGTGTTAGTGAGGAAACAACCACTGGTGTCCATCGCTTATATCAAATGATGGAAGCTGAAACCTTGTTGTTCCCAGCAATCAATGTCAATGATTCTGTTACAAAGAGTAAGTTTGACAATATTTATGGGTGTCGTCACTCACTGCCTGATGGCCTTGCACGCGCGACTGATGTGATGCTCGGAGGAAAGGTAGCTGTTGTATGTGGTTATGGGGAGGTTGGTAAGGGTTGCGCTCAGGCACTGCGTGGACAGGGCTGTCGAGTGATTGTTACAGAGATTGATCCCATTTGTGCTCTTCAGGCTGCGATGGAAGGCTTTGAGGTGACAACGCTAGAAAAAGTTATTGATGTTGCGGACATCCTCATTACGGCCACTGGAAATTTAAATGTAGTGACCGTTGCCCACATGCAGCGTATGCAAGACAAATCAATTATTGGGAATATTGGACATTTTGATAACGAGATTGACATGGCTGGGCTCAAGAAATTTCCAGGCGTGGAACACATTAACATTAAGCCACAGTACGATGAGTGGCGTTTTCCAGACGGTCACAGTGTGTTGATTCTGGCTGAGGGACGTTTATTAAATCTTGGGTGTGCGACAGGCCATCCTAGTTTTGTAATGTCGGCCTCGTTTACGAACCAGGTACTTGCGCAGCTTGAGCTTCATAAACAGGCTGAAAAATATGGAAAAGAAGTAACAATGCTACCGAAGACCCTTGATGAAGAGGTGGCACGCCTACACCTTGAACACTTAGGTGTAGAGCTTACGACTCTAACATCCTCGCAGGCCGAGTATATCGGTGTGCCAACTGATGGACCTTACAAGCCAGGACACTATCGGTACTAATCTGATTAGCATCTATCGTTTACTGATAGAGTTCGATATGAATTCAATAATATCGAAGGTTGGTAAGGACTAGGCGTATCAAGGATTGAATCTTCTCCGGAGATGCTTCTAGGTTCGATAATGCATTGCTACCGCTCTGATGTGCTAGAACAACTCTGGAAGCATGGTGTCCAGCCGACTACTAATACCCAGCCAGAGCTTGTCCACGAATTTGTGAGTGACCTTTACAGGTATGAATTGCGTAAGCTTCGCGATTGTCTCGTGCGTCGCGAGATCCCAAAGACCGGTTACTACGATCGGGTGGTTGAGATTAGGTGTCGGTATCCACTTCTCTCTGCAAAACCTCAAGAATGGCTTCTGCCAAACTGATTCTTTCTTGTGTCGCAAACAACTATCTAAAGTTGTTCGTGATAACGTCAAGATATGAGCGCCATGTCATTCCCATCTAAATTGCCGAGTTCTGGGACTAGCATTTTTACGGTGATGACGAAGCTTGCTAATGAGCATCATGCGATTAATCTTTCACAAGGATTTCCAGACTTTGACTGTGCGCCAGAACTTGTTGAAGCTGTCGCCAGTTACATGCGTAAAGGCGAGAACCAGTATGCAATGACACAAGGTGCAGCAACTTTACGTGAGGCGCTGGCAGATAAAGTTTATCGACTTTACAAAAGAAAGTACGATCCAGAGACAGAGATTACTGTTACTGCCGGTGCGACGGAGGGCTTGTTTAGTGCGATTACAGCCCTTGTTCATCCTGGAGACGAGGTTATTTTATTTGAACCAGCGTACGATTCATACGTTCCTGTGGTGAGGCTTAGTGGCGGAGATCCAGTTTTTGTAACGCTCCGGTTCCCTGATTATAGAATTGACTGGGATGAGGTCCGTCGTGCCCTTAGTCCAAAAACTCGACTACTTATTATTAACTCACCTCACAATCCAACTGGTACTATTCTCAAGGAAAAGGATATTCTTGAACTCAAGCGAGTTCTCGAAAAAACTTCAGCGTTAGTAATCAGCGATGAGGTGTACGAACACGTAGTGTTTGACGAAGCTGAGCACCTCAGTCTTGCACGAGATCCTATTCTTGCAGAGAGAGCTATTGTTATTAGTTCGTTTGGAAAGACTTATCACACTACAGGCTGGAAGGTTGGTTACTGTCTAGCACCTAAAGAGGTGAGTGCTGAGATTCAGCGTATTCACCAGTTTGTAACATTCTCTGTGAATAACGCTGTTCAGAACGCTTATGCAGATTTTTTAGTGCGTGATCCACTAGCTTCTGGAGTTTCAGTTTTCTATCAGCAGAAGCGTGACCTTTTTCTATCAGTACTCCAAGAGACGCGATTTCGGCCTCTTCCATGTGCTGGAACCTACTTTCAATTATTAGATTATTCTTCCATCACAAATGAGCCGGATACAAATGTTGCTCTTCAGTTACTTCAGGAACAGGGTGTTGCGTCAATTCCTTTGTCCCCATTTTTATATGCCTCTGCACCAGATCCAGTACTTCGATTTTGCTTTGCAAAACGAGATGATACTTTGGAACAGGCAGCTGCACGGCTAAGACGTGTTTAAGGTACGGTTGCTGGCGGGTTGGCTTGTTCTATTCACGTATTTTATGTTCGTTGTGCCAGTGCTGGTACTTGGCACTACCGAGGATGACAGTGTTCAAAAGACCGAAGTGCTTGGACGTATTGGTGGGTATGTTCAACGCTATTACGCTCAGATGCAGAGTGTCATAAGCCAAGAAACCGTTATTCTCCATTCGATGAGCCATGATGCACGACCGTTATTCCCATCTCGACAGTTAGTTTACGAACTCAGGATTGAATGGGACCCAGTAGCAGAGATTGGCCAACGGGCTAAGGCTGTGCGGGAGTTGCTTTCCGTAAATGGTCGTGATCCTCGTCCAAGCGATACCCCTAGTTGTACTGACCCAAAAGCCATGGCATCAGAACTTTTGGCAATGTTGTTACCAGAGACACAAAATGATTATGAGTTTGTATTGGCTGGGGAACGTGAGGTAGATGGTCAACTTGCAGTTTTGATCGAATATAGGTCTATTGCCAAAGCTTCTGCTGAGGTGGAATGGTCTGATGAGTGTATAACTATTGAACTTGAGGGGCGTACGCGAGGGCGTATTTGGGCTGAGAAGGCTACTGGACAAGTTTTACGATTTGAAGAGGCTCTTACGGGTCCCTTTACGGTACCTGTGCCTTTCGATCAGCAGCGGCTTGGCAGTCCACTCAGGCTTGTCGTTGAAAGAGTAGATACGTCAATACGCTATAAACCTGTTCAATTCACCGATCCTGCCGAAACCCTCTTGCTTCCAGCATCCATTGATCGTCTCACTATTGTCAAAAATGCTGGCGTTCCTCGAATGCTCATGTTGCAATCTTTTAGTAGATACAGACGTTTTTTGACTGAAGCCAGCATTGTTCAGTAAAAGATTAAGATTGTTTTCAAATACTTGAGTGGTTGCGGATAACATAGCAACGTATCGTATCCTGGTGGAAAATGAGGTTTTCTAAATGAGCCGAATCTTAGCTATTCCGTTCTTCGCAGTACTTTCAATTGGCTTGATAGTTTCGATTTCTGGCTCGGAAAAGAAACATGACTTATCTGGTGTGTATGCTTGTACTGGTACTAGTCCAGGGGGTCGATCTTATCGGGCTATTGTCACAATTGTTGGTCAAGGTAATGTTTATCGTTTACGTTGGACCTTTGCAGGGGAACGAGGCAACATCGGAATAGGTATTGTCCATGGCAATACTCTCTCGGTGAGTTATCACAGTGGAAGATCTAACGGTATTGTGGTGTACGACATTAACGAATCAAAAGAACTCGTCGGTGAGTGGACCGTTGTAGGTGCTGATGGGGTGATTTTCAAAGAGACTTTGACAAAATTGCCCGCTTCCTATCAGGGAGAGCAGCCAAGATTGCCACAACCGAGATCACCGCAACCGAGAGATAGGGGAGCTCCCAATTCTGAAAGCGAATTAGAGAATCCTATTATCGAATTGTGATTAGGTGTTTTGTAAAACTTTTTCGCAGATAAACTGAAAGATAAGGGGAATTGGTATGAAAGGCACGCACCGTCTTTTTATTAGTCTACTGGGTTCTTTGATGTTGGTTGTCACTGGTTGTGGTGGAGGCGAATTAGACAATGCGCCTGTTTCCCAAGAACAAGACGATAACCAAGTTCCAATCTTTGAAGTTGATCCACTGTGGCCGAAACCACTCCCCAATAATTGGGTAACTGGCGGGGTAGTTGGAGTTGCGGTAGATAAAGATGAGAACATTTGGATTGCGCATCGGTCCACTTTTATTGCAGCCAATGACCGTTCAGCAGACAATGGGGTTTCTTCAATTTGCTGTGTTTCCGCTCCTCCGATTCTTGTTTTTAATCAGGCTGGAGATCTCATCAAGAGTTGGGGGCCTCAACGACAGGCCTCCGGCACGGCTGGGGCCATTGCGACTGGCGATGTGGAAGTGGTGCCAGGATGGGAACAATGGGCTCAGTCAGAACATGGATTGACTATTGATTACAAAGGGTTTCTCTGGACTGGTGGCAATGGACAGAAAGACAGTCGCGTCCTGAAATTTACTCTGGATGGCGAGTTCGTGATGGCGATTGGTAATTATGCGCCGTATGGTACTGATGGTCCTGGTCATGATGGGGGACCTAGCAGTGACGATACTGAAAATCTTAATAAACCAACAAAGGCATGGGTAGATCCTGCAACCGACGAAGTATATATCTCTGATGGATACGGAAACCGTCGTGTGGTTGTGTTTGATGCTGACACTGGCGAGTATAAGCGCCATTGGGGTGCATACGGTGGAGTTCCAGACGATGACGATCCCTACAATGCAACACGTGGAGGTGTTGACGAGACCTATGATCCCGATATTGCGTCAAAACAGTTTGGTCGGGCCACACACGGTATCACCGTGTCTCTAGACAGTATCGTCTACCTTGCTGATCGCACGAATAACCGCGTTCAGTCTTTTTCAGCTGACGGGACATTTTTAAAAGAAGTCTTCATTGATAGGCATTCGCGCGGATTTGGATCTGCGTTTGATGTGGCTTTGTCGTCCGATCCTGAGCAACGGTTTCTGTACGTCGCGGATGGGATGAATTCGCGTGTTGTCGTTGTGCGACGTGACACGATGGAAGTTGTTTCCAGGTTTGGTCACGGAGGGCCCTATCCCGGAGGGATGTATGCACTCCACAGCCTCGCTACTGATTCCCAAGGGAATCTCTATACAGGGGAGACCTTGCATGGGCGACGTGTACAGCGTTGGATCTATAAGGGTTTAGGCCCGATGGGTGACACGGGCGAATAGTAGGCAATCCCTGCTAGGGTGGTGCGGAAGCGGGGACTCGAACCCCGATGACCTTGCGGCCACTAGCTCCTGAAGCTAGCGCGTCTGCCAATTTCGCCACTTCCGCACAGTGTGGACACCTGGTGATTAACTATCGAATATTAACGTGGTGAGCCGGGGGGGAATCGAACCCCCAACCCGCAGATTAAGAGTCTGCTGCTCTGCCAATTGAGCTACCGGCCCGTTGAGGTAACGCTACCACAGTGTGACTAGATAGAAAATAGCTGTGCCACCGAGGAGGACAATTCCAGAGTACGACAAAATCATCAATGTTCGTCCGGGTTGGTATTGCGTTGCAACGTTAGGTCCGGTGACCGCACGAAGATTCAAGTAGCCTAAGATGGGTCCTGTCATAAATGAAACAATTGTTGCAAAATCAATCATCACAGTCAGACTGCCCGCGAAGAGAGCTACCACAATGACCGTTAGCACACCAAGTACAAGGCTAGCAATTTGATAGACAGTTCCGGTGTCACCGTAGTGCATACCCTGCGTTTCAGCAGTGCGGATGACATCTACCGTTCTTGCGATGACTCGAGGAAATCCATCTACAACTGTTAGTGCGGTCGAAAACATTGTTGTGACAACAGCCGCAAAAACAATGGGCCTAGTCCATTCGCCTAATGTTTGGCTGTAGAGATCGATGAGTTGCAGAGAAAACTGGGGTCCAGCATTGTTAAAAGCAGTTCCTGATTGGTACATAACACCTGCACCAAGGAGAAGGAACGCGAAAGCCAACCCTCCAGTGGCGATATAGCCAATACGGAAATCTAGCAAGGCATGTGCCATGCTCGTGCGTGTCCCGCGTTCTTGGTCTTTGGCCACAGTCCACACAGAACTCCAGGCCGCAATATCAATAGCTGAGGGCATCCAGCCTGCAAGCGCAATGATGAATGCAAATGGTACCGCGGCTGATACTGGTGGCCAGAGAGCTATCGTCTGAAAGTCCACACGAGGAAGCGTCAATGTCGCTGCACAGGCTGTGGAGATAGCTAGAATGACCAAAATAATTTTAATTGTTCGATCAAGAATTTTAAATTTCCCAATTCTCAGAATCGTTGCACAAACAATCAGTAAGAGTGCTGCAATAACTGGCAAAGGGAGTGACAATCCAAAAGCAACCTGAATTAAAAATGACGTGAATAGGATCACGGCTGTTTGTACGATAAGTGCGGTTGAGAGCGTAATTGCTAGGTAGAGCCAGACGGCCCAGATACCAATACGTCCATAGCCATCGATCAAACTTTCACCAGTGGCGACTGTATAACGGGGTCCGTACTCGAAGAATGGGTATTTCAGAATAAGGGCAAGAATAATGACACCGCTCAGTGCAAAACCCGCGTCCGCACCAGCACGAGTGGACTGCACGAGGTGTGAAACGCCCACGGCCGTTGCTGCCCAAAGTAGCCCTGGGCCGAAACTGCTCCAGAAGGAGGAAGAGGTTTTTGGTTCCAGCGTGCCTTGATGTTACTTCGGTTTTGTTTCTGTAGTGATCTCTTTTTCGTCGAAGTAATCAACTTTATGGAGTGGCATGACTACTGCAGACAAGATATTTAACACGTGGCTATCAATTCGTTTGTAGTAGCGCGTGGCAAGAACGGCAGCGGTTGTGGAGGCGGCATCGTACTTACTTCGGCTAATTTTTCCTAGGAGTGCATCACAACGATGAGCAAGATCGCGACCCTGAGCAATAAGCTCGATTGCGCGTTCGCTATTCGATGTCGTAAAGACATCAAGGGCAAGCTGGTAGGCACTTTCAACTCCAGAACGAATTTCACCAAGCTCACTTGTAATCTCATCATCTGGAAGGACGGAATGGCGCAAGTCAATGACTTCTGACAAATTTTTTGCGTAGTCCCCGAGGCGCTCGACATCTTTAACTAATGACATCAGAAGTAAGCAATAAGGGACATCCGCGCGATGTCCAGCCACTGACATATGGGCAACTACCTTTTTTCGAATGGTGCGTTGCAGCTTATTGACCTCTCGGTCTTTTTGATAGAGCAGCGTTCGTAATTCAGGATTAGCGTGGCCTTCGAACAGCATATTGCCTGCAGAAATTGTCATTTCATTAGTGATCGTGAACATCTTAGCGAAGCTGTCGCCAATCGCTCTTAATGGGTTATTCGTGCGAAATATGCTAAGGAGTTCAAGCAACATAGATGTACCTCATAGTACTCGTGTTAAGAATAAAATCAACGTAGGTACTCCGTAGAAGAGGGTTGCAACGACCACTACTGTCAATCGACGTGATCGAATGGCAATTTGTGTTAATGCCTGTGCTGCCCTGAGTGGGACCCTTCTAATAGCCTTGATGGGATAAATTAACAACGTTCCACTGATATTAAAAAACAGATGTACTAAGGCAATCTCAAGGCCAGCCATTGCATTTGCTCCAGCCACGCCGAGAGCCGCCAATAGGGCTGTGATTGTGGTACCAACATTTGCCCCAATGGTAATGGGAAACGCTCGTTCTAAACTCAGGAGTCCAGCTGCTGCGAGAGGTACAAGTACCGAGGTTGTAATTGAGCTAGATTGCACCATGACCGTGATGGTAATCCCAACAAGGATCGCGAGAAGTGGGCTGGAGCCAAGTGACTTATCCACGATACCTTCAACTTTTGTATTCACCAGGCTACGCAAAACTTTTACAAGTAAGTACAGGGCTGTAAAGATCAATGTGACGCTTAGACCGATAAGCACGATTGCTTGCGGGCCAGCATTAAGAAAAATAGATTCCACTGCTAGTGTAATGGGTTCCATGCCTGCACTTAATAAAGTCTTCAGTGGGCTCTCATACTGATACCCACTGAAGCCTTGAATGAGTGTTCCTAGGGTAGTCGCAGTTTTTTGAAGAAAACCAGTGTAGACCTCTAAGGGCAATAGCAACACTACACAGATGTAGTTAAAAATATCGTGGCAGATTGCGACTGGGAACGCTTTCTCAAATTCTTCTCGGCGTCCCATGTGAGCAAGCGACACAATCGTATTTGTTACTGTCGTGCCAATATTCGCTCCCATAATCATCGGTACAGCATTACTGAGCGGAAGCGGGTTTTCTGGGGCAGCAACCAAACCGACGATCATTGCAGTTGATACTGAGGAACTCTGGACGAGAGTGGTAGCTAACAGGCCAACAATTAAACCTACAAATGGGTCTGCTGTGGCGCGAAAGAAACCTTCAACGACATCTTGACCGAGAAGTTTGAACCCATCGCCAAGTCCTTTGACGCCTAGTAGGAAGATAAAAAGTAGAAAGAGTGCTGCTGTCGCACGACTAAAAATAAACGTGCCCAAAGAAACTTTGTCAGGTTTATTAGGAATAAACACAGGTGGACAGATGATAGGCGAGAGAGTTCTCGAAATTGTTAAAACAAGGTTAAATAAGATGGCGCGCCCGGCAGGATTCGAACCTGCGACCTTTCGCTCCGGAGGCGAACGCTCTATCCAGCTGAGCTACGGGCGCATGGAGCTATTTCAAGAATTACATTTAATGCAAGCTACAGGGACATACGTGGCGCGCCCGGCAGGACTCGAACCTGCGACCTACGGATTCGAAGTCCGGCGCTCTATCCAGCTGAGCTACGGGCGCATAATTTTGAATAATATCATGCTGTATCTATGCCATTGGATGAGATCAATTCTTTAGGTTCTTGATTCTTTATCGTCACACCTTATCTTCAAAAGGATGTACATTTAGGTTGTGACCTGGTATCAACAAACACACTGGCGCATTCTTCTTGCTCTTGGGCTTGGCTTGCTCTATGGCGTGGTGGCAGCGATTGCCGGGTGGGGGAGTTTTACCGAGGATTGGATCACTCCATTTGGCACTATTTTCCTCCGTCTTTTATTGCTTGTCGCAGTTCCCTTGGTGCTGGCTTCGCTGATTACTGGAATTGCATCGTTGGCGGATCTCCGGAAACTTTCGCGTATTGGCGGAAAGACGATAGCTCTCTATCTCAGCACAACACTCGTTGCGTTGATCATTGGCCTGAGCATTGTGAATTTACTGCGCCCAGGAGAGACCATTCCAGAGAACCTCCGTACACGACTTCAATTGACATATCAGAGCGATGCTGCTGATCGTGAGCTAGATGCACAGGAGGCAACACAACGTGGACCTTTGCAACCATTAGTTGACATGGTTCCTGAGAATCTCATCGGTGCAACTAGCGATAATCGAAACATGTTGAATGTCGTGTTCATAGCTTCTCTCTTTGGGATTGCTCTCATGCTTGTACAGAGAGATAAAGCTAAACCGTTACTTGATTTTTTTGAAAGTATTGACGCTGTCATTATTAAAGTGGTCGAAATGGTGATTGCTTTTGCTCCCTTTGGCGTGTTCGCTTTGATTGCTGGAACAATTACTGAGCTTTCTGGTGACAGCTCAGCCGATGTAATCCAATTGTTAGGAGCACTAGGATTCTACTGTTTAGTAGTCATTCTAGGCATGGCTATGCAGGTCTTCCTGACATACACGTTACTTTTACGATTGTTTACCCCACTCAAGTTGCGGCACTTTTTTCGTGGCATTGTTCCAGCCCAACTCGTTGCATTTTCTACGTCATCGAGTGCAGCTACGCTGCCGGTAACGATGAAAAACACCCAGCGAAATCTTGGCGTGTCTGAGGAAGTCGCCTCTTTCGTATTACCCCTTGGCGCAACTATTAACATGGATGGAACGGCTTTATACCAAGCGGTTGCGGCTGTGTTCATCGCGCAGACATTAGGTATTGCGCTTGATCTTTCAGCTCAACTAACAATCATTTTTATGGCACTGTTAGCATCAATTGGGACAGCAGCAGTCCCTAGTGCTGGCGTTGTGATGCTGGTCATTATTCTTGAGGCGGTCGGGGTGCCGATTGCTGGCATTGCGCTTATCCTTGGAGTCGATCGCATTCTTGATATGGTTCGCACGGCAGCGAATGTTACTGGCGATGCCACTGTAGCGTCTGTGATTGCAGCTAGCGAGAACCAACTTTCAGCAACTGCAGTGAATGGGCTCGGTGACCCTAGAGACTTACCGTCAAAAACTTAACCACGTTTGAGATTGTCCATGTCTATAAAAAGTTTTTTTCAGCGCACATTTTTGTTCTCAGTTCTAATAATTTTGTTCTTCAGTACATATGCATGGGCGACAAGCCAGCAGGAGAGCGTCCATCCACTTAGTGGCCGTCCTTATTCAGGCACGATGAGTGTTGCAGGCGCTGCTTGGCTTGATCGTGCAGAGCGTGAAGAAGAAGAGAGGCCAGACAAAGCTCTTGAAATTATTGGCGTTCCCTCTGGTGCTGTAGTTGCAGATATCGGCGCGGGGTCGGGATACTTTACCTTGCGCCTATCTAATTTAGTCGGACCAACTGGGCATGTTTATGCTGTTGATATTCAGGAAGGCATGCTTAGAATCATTCAGCGAAAACTTGAACGGAATCAGATTAGCAACGTATCGCTTGTGCTTGGTTCTCAGGAAAGCTCAGGGTTAGCAGAAGCTTCTCTTGATCTGGCGCTCATGGTAGACGTTTATCACGAGTTGGCCCAGCCGCAAATGCTGCTTCAGCAACTTTACTTAGCACTGAAGCCTGGTGGGCGACTCGCACTGCTAGAGTACCGAGCAGAGGATCCGGCGATTCCAATTCTTCCTCTTCATAAAATGACTGTGGCAGATGCCAAGCTTGAGGTTGAACACGAGGGTTTTGAATTGACAACCGTTAAATCCCACGACCTACCGTGGCAACACGTATTAATTTTTACAAAACCTTGAGACAGTTAGTTTGGAGGCTCTTCTTTTTGTGTGCTGAACTTTAGGAATTTTCAGCAGGCACGGGTTTTTTGTCCGATTGCCGTAACGGACAAGTATCGCAAGACACTACTTCACCTTGGGCATCGAGTACGTCAGGTCCTCCACAGGAACCTCTAAGGCATCGATTTGTGAAGCGTTGCCCAATAGCCATGATAGCCATGACGGCCACTACAACGAAAAAAGTTAGAATAAGAAGACCCATAGTAGAAGGCTCCTCTTAGGGGTACATCATTGCGTCGAAATGTGATGTGGTGTGTTCAGTAAATCCACCGTCGTCATTCCGCATAATAAAAAGTGCTGCTAACCCAAGCTCTTCGGCCTGTTCAAGGCTCTTCTCCAGTCCTAGGACCATGAATGCAGTCGAGAGACCGTCAGCTCTAACTGCTAGCGTATCGAGAACTGTCACGGATGCCAATTGGTGCTTGATAGGCCACCCGGTGCGTGGGTCAAGTATATGGGTAATACGCTCTCCATTCACTTCATAATAGTTTCTGTAGTCTCCCGATGTTGCAATTGCACTATTCGAGACGGAGAGGATACGACTAATTGTCTCGCCACTTGCATCGGGTAGTTCTATGGCAATTTGCCACGGTAGACCACTAGCATTGTGACCACTCCCACGAAATTCTCCACCGATATCTACAAGAAAATTATTAAAACCGTGAGATTCAAGCAAGGTAGCTAACCTATCGGCTGTGTATCCTGGTGCTAACGCTGAAAATTCACATTGAATATCTGGACGGATTTTTCGAACTGTTATTGCTGTTGAATCCAGTTCAAGGTTCTCGATGCCTGTTGCTTCTAACGTACGTGTAATGACTTCACTCTTAGGCATATGGTTACGCTGCTCATAAGGTCCTAGGCCCCAAAGTTCGAGGAGTGGTGCCGACGTAACATCGAGTGTCCCATTTGTTTCTTGGTCGAGTTTTACTGCCCATTGAAACACCTCAAATGTTATTGGTGAAACGGGAAACGGTTCTAGGCTCGTTGAACGGTTGAAGCGAGATAGTTCTGAGTTGGGATCCCATGTTGACATCAGCATATTGATTTTTTCGAGTTCAGCATGGATCTCAAGATCAAGTGCTTGAATGGAGACCTTTTCTAGGTTGCTTGGTTTGATGACAACTTTAATGGAGAACATCGTTCCCATCGTAGGTCCTGAAAATTCGACTATTTGAGGTCTTTGGTGCTTTCCGACACAAGCAGCTGTGAGTATCAGAATTATCGCGAAGGTTTTAACCGTACGATAATGCTGGGTTGGGGCAGATTGCATGAGCAATTTGTTAACCGAAATCGTCGTAGAGAATATTTTCTGGTTCGACACCGAGGTCGTGAAGCATTTTCATGCAAGCGTTTAGCATTTGTGGTGGGCCACAGAGATAGTATTCAATATCCTCAGGGGACGGATGCGTGTTCAGATAGTTGTCGAGCACAACTTGGTGGATAAAGCCTGTGTGACCAGTCCATTGATCTTCTGGGAGTGGTTCTGACAGTGCCAGGTGCCAACTCATATTTTCATGTGTAGCTTGGATTTCATTGAAGTCACTGATGTAAAAAGCTTCTTGCAAGCTTCGTGCCCCGTACCAAAATGTCAGCTTCCGTTTAGTTTTTAAACGTTTAACCTGATCAAAGATATGGGATCGCATAGGTGCCATCCCTGCACCGCCACCAATAAAGAGCATTTCTGCGTCAGTATCTTTTGCATAAAACTCCCCGAATGGTCCTGAGATTATGACTTTATCGTCTTGTTTAAGATTGAAAAGGTACGATGTCATCTTCCCAGGCGGAACATTTTCTGGACTTTTTGGTGGGGGAGATGCGATCCGGACGTTAAGTAAAATAACACCTTTTTCTTCTGGATAGTTTGCCATTGAATAAGCACGTGAAACAGGTTCCTCTACTTTTGACTCGTACCGCCACATATTGAACTTGTCCCAGTCATTTCTGTAGGCGCTATCAACATCAAAGCTACTGTACTTAACTTTGTGTGGTGGACATGTAATTTGAATGTATCCTCCGGCACGAAATGGCACAGATTCACCAGGCGGAAGCTCCAGCACCAGTTCTTTGATAAACGTTGCGACATTTTTATTTGAACGGACAGTGCATTCCCACTCTCGGACTGAGAAAATTTCTGGTGGCAGTTCGATACACATGTCGTTTTTCACCTTAACCTGACACGTCAGACGGACGCCATTCCGTTCTTCACCCCGTGTAACGTGGCTACGTTCGGTTGGAAGTAAAATGCCACCACCTTCTAAGACATTTGCTTTGCATACTCCACAGGTACCCTTACCACCGCAGGCAGATGGGATAAAAATTTTATTGGCAGCAAGTGTGCTAAGCAGAGTACTCCCAGCTGGTGTTGAGATTGCTTTTGAGTTGTCGTCGTTGATAACGATAGTGACCTTGCCACTAGCGACCAATCGGCTTCGTGCCACGAGCACAATGACCACGAGTGCAACAATGACACTCGTGAACATTCCTACTCCTAGCAAGATGGTTATCATAGCTATAGCTGAATACCGGCAAAGGCCATGAAGCCAATTGCCATCAAGCCAGTGATAATAAAAGTAATACCAAGTCCGCGGAGTCCAGCAGGGACGTTACTATAGCGCAGACGTTCGCGAATAGCTGCGAGCGCGACAATTGCGAGGAAAAATCCAGTACCTGATCCTATTCCGAACACGATACTTTCATCGAACGTGTATGCACGCTCAACCATAAACAGTGACCCCCCAAGAATCGCGCAATTGACAGTAATGAGTGGGAGAAAGATCCCTAGCGTGGCATATAGCTTTGGTACGTAACGATCGAGAGTCATTTCTACAATTTGTACCATTGCAGCGATGGTTCCGATGTAAGTGAGATAACCTAAGAAATCAATGTTGTACTGTGCAAGGGATGGGTGAAGCCAAGCCAAACCACCTTCTTTGAGTAGATGGTGATAAATCAAGTTGTTCATTGGTACAGTTATAGTCTGCACAACAATAACGGCAAACCCCAGCCCTACGGCTGTTTCAACTTTTTTTGAAACAGCAAGAAATGAACACATACCTAGAAAGAAGGCAAGGGCCATATTTTCAACGAAGATAGCTTTGACTGCCAGGCTGAGATAATGCTCGGTCATCCTAGGCCTCTGGCTTCTCGATTTGTGCTGGTTTCCAGGTACGCAGTATCCATATAAATAAACCGATTAGAAAAAAAGCTCCTGGAGAAAGAACCATGAGTCCGTTTGGTGTGTACCAACCACCTTCAGTGACTAATGTAAATACTGGTTGTCCAAAGAATGTTCCTGCACCGAAAATCTCTCTGAGCGCTCCTACTAAAAGTAGAACAAAGCCGTACCCTAATCCGTTGCCGACACCATCTATAAAACTGAGTGAGGGTTTGTTCTGCATTGCGAATGCTTCAGCTCTTCCCATAACGATGCAGTTGGTAATAATCAATCCTACAAATACGGACAGTTGTTTTGAGACGTCAAACAGAAATGCTTTGAGAAACTGGTCAACCACAATTACCAGCGATGCAATGATTGTAAGTTGTACGATGATACGGATATTTGTTGGGATCAAATTTCGCAAGATACTGACAAATAAATTTGCGAATGTTATAACGAACACCACGGCCGCTGCCATGACAACAGCGGTCTCCATCTTAGTTGTGACTGCTAGAGCTGAGCAGATGCCAAGTACTTGTAGTGCGATTGGATTATTGTTAAATAGGGGATCGAGAAGCACCTCACGGGTTTTAGCCATTTGTCCCCTCTTTTAGTTGTTTAAGGTATAACCCATAACCATGTTCACCGAGCCAAAATTGCAGCATATTTGTTATGCCTCGACTGGTTATTGTGGCACCTGAGAGTCCGTCGACTCTATGTGGATCCTCCTGAGGCGTACCAGCGAGACCTCGTGCTACAGCAATAATCGGAGTTCCTTGTGCATCAAAGGCTTTTCGGCCTGGCCAAAGTGCTTGCCACTTGAGATTGTCAACCTCTCCACCCAAGCCCGGTGTTTCTTTATGCTCGTAATAGGTTAACCCCTGAATCGTCGTGAAATCACTATCAAGTGCAAGAAAACCGTACAGGGTTCCCCATAAACCCATGCCTTCGATAGGCAATACAATAAGTTCCACTTTTTCAAGATCGCTAAACTGTTTGTAAACGAGCACGTAATTCGGTAGCCGTTGGATCTGTGCGTTGTTACTTGGAGCGGCTCGACTAGA
>DDZV01000052.1 GCA_002346475.1 Acidobacteria bacterium UBA2999
TGAGAGTCGTCTTCCAAAGCCTCCGCCAGCGCGCATTAGATGAAGAGTGATATCGCTTTCTTGAATTCCAAGGGTTTCAGCGACTAACGGAAGAGCCCATGCAGGTGTCTGTGTTGGTGCCCAGAGTTCAAGTTTGCCGTTTGAGAAGTGGGCAACGCAGTTTTGTGGTTCGAGTGGAGCGTGACCAAAAAACGGATAAGCGTAAGCCGCTTCCAGTATTTTAATTCCTGAATCTAAGGCGGCATTTACATCACCGTCTTCACGCAAGGTAAAGGCTGGTGGTTGCGTTGAAAGTTCGTCTGCTCGGCGGGCATATCCAGCACTGCTCTCGTTTGCAGTGGGGCCTTCATCCCATACGACGTTTAACGTAAGTCGAGCCGTTTGGGCTTGCCACCAGGTGTCAGCGAGAATTGCTACACCTGGCAGGAGGCCTTCGAGATTGTCAGTACCTTTGACGATAAAGGCTTGTTGGACGCCTGGCAGTTGGCGAATTTCATCAAGGTTAGCGCTTACAACTTTGCCACCAAACACTGGACATTTCTGGAAGACCGCGTAGAGCATTTCTGGAACAGTGAAGTCGATACTGAAAACAGGTGCTCCTGTGACGATGGCATTAGTGTCGACCCCCGTTCGTGAGGTGCCAATGATTGTGAAGTCTTTTGGATCTTTCAGTCGGACGGAGTCAAGTGCGGGCGGTGGGATTGCAGCCGCAGCAGCAGCAAGCTCGCCATAGGTTGCCGATTGTCCGGTTGCTGCGTGACTAACAAGACTCTTAGTTGCGGTACATTCTCCGACAGGAACTTTCCATTGATTAGCCGCTGCTGTCACAACCATATGACGGCCCGCCGCACCTATTTGCCGAAGCGGTTGCCAATTCAGTGGTGTTGACAGGCTTCCCCCTGCGATCTGAAAGCCATACTTCGATGCATCTGCATCAGCTTGTTCTACTTGTACGTCGTTCCAGTCAACATCAAGTTCTTCAGCAACAAGCATTGGTAGCATGGTCTTGACACCCTGCCCAGTTTCTGGATTTTTCGCCATGATCACGACGGTGCCGTCCGCATTGATTTTAAAGAAAGCGAGAGTTTGAGGATCCCCTTGAGGGAACGGTAGCTGTGCAAAAGCAGGCTCAACGTGCATGGCAACAAGTAGGCCACCGCCAGCGAGGGCGCTGACTTTCAGGAATGCACGACGATCGGGCAGTGAAGGCGTGGAATTCATAGCGACTCCTTCGAACTGTTGTTTCGTGTTAATTCTGCTGCGCGATTAATCGCTTCACGAATGCGTACGTAGGTACCACAGCGACACACATTACCGCTCATTGCCCGGTCAATAGCTGCATCGTTTGGAGTTGGATTAGTGGAGAGAAGTGCCGTCGCAGACATAATCTGACCTACCTGGCAGTAGCCACATTGCGGTACGTCAAGTTCCTGCCAGGCCTGCTGAACAGGGTGCGAACCGTTTGTCGAAAGCCCTTCAATAGTAGTAATGGGTGCGTTCACTGTGGACACCGGTGTTTGACAGGCACGGACAGCCTGGCCATTGAGGTGTACAGTGCAAGCGCCACATTGACCGATGCCACAACCAAACTTAGTACCTTTTAGATTTAGAACGTCTCGCAGTACCCAGAGCAAGGGTGTGTCAGCAGAGACATCGGCGGTCATTGAGCGACCATTTACAGTTAAGTTGAATGCCATTATGTAATCCTCAGGTCCACGGGACGCGATAGGTGGCCACGTACAATCCTAGTGTCTGTTGTTATGCGATTCGACTATGAATATTACCAAATTAAAAGATAAAAGCCGATTACATAGATTCTTGAAAATCAATATCAGGGTTTTTATCAATGGCGTACTGGAGTTCCCAGGAAGTCTGGAAAATTAGAACTTTTTTCCCGTGTCGGTCGGTTGCTTTCAGCACACCTGACAGCGGTAAAGCAAGGGAGTTCAAGTCGTTTGTGTGGGGCCAGCGAACTCCTATATGAGGCAATTGTTCGATTTTAGATTCAATGCCATATTCGTTTAACAAGCGTGCTTCAATAACATCGAGTTGCAGGGGGCCAATAACGCCAACAATTGGGTTGAGTGGACCCATCTGCGGTAGAAAGACTTGGAGCAGACCTTCTTCGGCAAGTTGATTAATAGCTTCATCGAACCGTTTATGGCGCACGTCGCCTGGTCGTAGGGATGCAAATTGTTCTGGGGGAAATTGCGGGACTGGTGGAAAACAAACGGGAGAATCCGCATACAGAGTGTCACCAATGGCGATCCGGCCGGGATTGACGATACCGACAACGTCTCCCGGATAGGCTTCAGGAACTGTTTCTCGGTCGCGACCAAAAAAGCGATAAACACGTGACAAGCGAAGGCTGGTATCGAGTCGTGCGTTGACAACTGCCATGTCTTTGGTGAGGCGACCAGAACAAACGCGTAAAAATGCAACGCGATCGCGGTGACGAGGATTCATGTTTGCCTGAATCTTAAATATAAAACCAGAAAAGTTTTCTTGGGTTGGATGTAGCAACCCTCTGTCAGACTCACGTGGTTGTGGACTTGGCGAGAGCGTGAGCAGGGCATGCAGGAATGGTTCTACTGCGAAATCGTTTAAGGCGCTGCCAAAGAAAACCGGTGTTTGTCGAGCATGGCTATATGCTTCTGCACTAAAGCGTGTGCCAGCACCGGAGATCATCTCTACAGCTTCAATGAGGGCGGTCTGTTGGCGAGTGCCTACAAGATTCTCAAAGGTGGAGTCAGCAGGGTCGGTGACTACTATCGGATGCGTACGACGTCCGCGTTTCTGCCGTTCGTACAAACTGACTTCGTTGGCCTCAAGGTCATATACCCCACGAAAGTCTGGGCCATCACCAAGTGGCCAGTTCATTGGAGCGGCAGCAATACCAAGGACGTTTTCGATTTGGTCTAGCAGTTCAAAGGGATCGCGAGCTGGCTGATCAAGTTTGTTGATAAAGGTCAGAACTGGGAGATCACGTTTCCGACAGACGTCAAATAATTTCATCGTCTGTGGCTCAACACCCTTTGCAGCATCTAACACCATTACGACACTGTCGACTGCTAAGAGTGTACGGTAGGTATCTTCACTGAAGTCTTGGTGACCAGGTGTATCGAGAAGCGTAATGTGATGACCGTTGAGTTCAAACTCTACAGCAGCAGCACTGATCGAAATGCCTCGTTGTTGTTCTATTTGCATCCAGTCAGACACGGCATGTCGCTGCGACTTGCTTCCGCGGACGGCACCTGCTAATTCAATGGCGCCAGCGTAAAGGAGTAGCTTCTCCGTTAACGTAGTTTTGCCAGCGTCTGGGTGCGAAATAATGGCAAATGTGCGCCGACGCATGATTTCACGTGTTAGCAAATCTACGTCAGTGGTGCGCGGGCCAGTTTGGAGCGACATAGACTGTTAGCAGTTAAGAGGTTGAGTGGGTGACCGACGACAAATGATTAACTATCAAGCACAGCACTGTGCGACACACTGCAGTGTAACTGCAGTAGCGTCTTAATGTGAACCTCTAGCAAGGTTGTGCTGTAGTTAATGAAAGATAGCGTATGAGGGGTCCGTCTTATCACGCTTGCCAGCGGACGGACGATTTTTTCCTTTTGCAACATGCTCTGTTTGAAAGTCAACAATAATCCGGCGGTGGTCCATAGCCCACCGGCTATTTTTTTGTGACCAGCGATCTATATAGCGGCCACGAATAAGAGACGTGTTTGCTGACTCCTGGGTGGGTTCTGCGTGCAGAGATGCAATAAAGTAGCTCTCACTGACCGCCGTGTCACCGGTGACCTTTATCTGAATGTTTGCCATGGTATGGGCATGAGAGGTGATTTTTTCATGCGTCCGCCAGGCTGATTCAATCCATTCAGGGCCAGTCATCTTCGCGTTGCCACCGATATCAACGGTAGCTTCAGCATGCCAAACGGATAATGCCAATTCTTTGTCCATTCGATCGAGGCCACGTGAATAGTTGTAAATTTGTTCTGTGATCGCATCTTTTGCTAGCAGCATTGTCAGGGTGTCTGCGGGTGCTTCTGGTGATTCGCCCTGGCTGGTGTTATCAGCGTCAGAAATTACGGTGCCAACTAATAGGCCTGTTAGAAATATGGCTACTAGGCCTGCAACACGTAGCGTTCGAATCAGGTTCATTGTGTACTCCATTCTGCGCTAGTCATTACGTTCAACAGGACTAGCATCTAAACAGAAAATCTTACTGGTTTAGCTCGCGGTAGATTTCTGTGATCATGGCGGGGGCATCTTCCATGTCATAGTTTTCATACCGGTCAGATAAAGTGGCGAGCGATGCGGTGGCCTCGTTCGCAGTTTTGCCAGTTTCAAAAGCCGTTTTAACCGTTTTGGTAAAATCACGGACGAAGTCCGCGTATTCTTCCACTTCACGCATTGTCATTACGTCAATTTGCGGTCCGCCCCGCTTTGGTTCTGCCCGTCCAGGAATCGCAAATTCAATGTCGAGGGCTCTGAGTGCAGCAACTGCGCGATCAAGTGTTTCTGAGAATTGCAACGCACTGCCACCGCTCGAACTGTCTATTCGTGGAACACCTTTATGTGGAAAGAGTTCACCGAGATAGGCTGCGTAGTGCGCAGGAATTGTAACCACGACATCACCATCTGTATGTGCAGAGCCAAAATAATGTAGATCTACCCGATCATCGCCCTCAAAGAGAGAGAGTCGCTCTTTGAAAACTTTTGAAGGCAGTGCATCTGCGTTAGTCTTATTAAAATCAGACATCTTTTCCATGGCTGCTTTAGCATTTGCATGCGCCACAATCGTTGCAGCAGGAAAGGCTCCATTACTGCCCGTGTAGTTTGTTCCTGGCTGGGTATTAATGATGGTGGAGACGGGTTGTTCGGAAACTAGCTTAAGTTTTTCAATGATGGCTTCGCCCCAACCAGGTGCCATAGTGTTAATCAGGACTAGTGCACTATCAGAGACGAACGCCGTAGCATTGCCGCCTTCACCTAGCAGTAGATAGAGCGTGCTGTAGTCAGCAAACTTGTCAGCAAGTTTTCTCGCTCCAGATAAGGCTGGAATGTACTGGATTTCAAGCACTTTATTTTGGTTGGGGAGAAAGCTTTCGCTAGTGCTTGCTGAGAGTGTTCCAGGAGTTCGACTGGATCCGCCCCCATCTTCAATCGCGAGTGAAGCTGCGACAAGTTCTTCATCGTTTCGCATATAGATATTGCGATTCGCGTACGCTGGGTGTGCAACGATAACGGCACCTAGTTGTCGACGAACTCCAGCGGGGGACGTTGGATCAATGACTTTTGTGCGGTCAATTTCTTCGTAGCCTTCTGGGGTAAGACGGGCGATGATCAGTTCGCCGCGATCATTAGTGATAAAGACTCTGTTGCCATTACGTACAATGTACGCAGAGGCCCAGCGGGCCCGTTCCTTTGTAACGGCTTGAGTTTCCCAGACACGTTCACCGGTGGAAACTTTCAGGGCTCGTAGTTGTCCATAGCTACAAAACCCATAGACGTGATCGCCGATGACGATAGGCGTTCCAATTACAGAGTGTAAAGTGTCAGTGTCAATCTCGCTGTCACTTTTGCTTCGCCAGAGCATCGTTGCTGTTGGTTTTTGGGTGTCCAGTGTTGCCATCATGGATCCGTTGTAGAAATTAGTGAGCAGTAGTTTCGAATCAGTGAAGACTGGGACGGGAATGTTCATTGCTGCGGGTACTTTAAATGGGAGTTCCCAGTACAGATTGCCAGTTACGGGGTCAAGCGAGTACACGCCATCTGCGCCGTTCCAAATAATAAGTTGGCGTACTCCTCCGGCATTAACAAGGATTGGTTGGGATACTCCTGGGTCAGACGACGATTCTAGTGATCGCCACAGTTCCTCGCCTGTTAGTTTGTCAAACGCGACAACAAGTGCATCACCTCCACCGACCATTGCAATTAATCGTGAGCCATCAACAACGGGTGCACTAGAGAAACCCGTTCCTGAGAAGGGTGCGTTGTACTCAGTTTGGTAGTCTCTAGCCCAGAGCACACGACCGGTTCTTACGTTGATACATTGCAGGTTCCCTTGTACGCCGAGAACATAAACACGATCGCCATCAACAACGGGTGTGGCTCGAGGGCCATTGGCCCACATGATGCCACCGTAGCTTGCTTCCCATTCAACGGTCCAAAGGAGGCGGCCAGTTTTTTCGTCTAGGGCTAGGGCACGTTCTGTGCCGCTATATCCAGAGGTGGCATTGAAGTCTGTAATGAAGACACGTCCATCAGACACGGTAGGGCTGCTGTAACCCGAGTTGATTGGTGCTCGCCAGAGAATTTTAAGGCCATCAGCTGGGAATTTTTCAAGAATGCCGGTTTCATTCCATACGCCAGCACGTCCCTCACCACGAAAATCTGGCCAGTTGTCAGCAGATGCGTGGACGGAGGCTAATAAGTAGACAATAAGCGTGATGAAGATGCGTTGCATCTCGCGACTATATAGGTGACTAATCGGCCCGTGCAAGCCTAACTGCTTGTTCAGTTCAAAAGTCTGGCATACAGCAGTTTCTGTGGTGTTTTGTCTAGTTGAGCGTACGGGCCTGATGGGTGTGGGATTAGGAACCTAGAAGCTGTTATTTTGCTGTATTTAGCCCAGGTGTATTATGCTTTTATCTGAAAGCATGAATTGTTATTGGCTCGCGAGAATACTGTCGGAGGGGCTATGTGGCGATTGGTCGGGTTAGTCGGGATTATCGGGATAGTCACACTGATTTCAAGTTCTACCGGTCTGGCTGTAGACCACAAAAGTAACGTTTCTGCTTTGTCACCTAATGTGACAGTTGTCCAGCAGAAGTCGGCAGAGACAGATGCCACTAGTCGCCGTGTACTTATTGATACCTATTGTGTTACTTGTCATAACCAAAGATTAAAAACAGGTGATCTAACCTTAGATCAGATTGATGCGGACGATCTTGCTGCCAACACTGAGACTTGGGAAAAAGTAATCCGGAAGGTGAGCGGCGGGTTGATGCCACCTGCGGGTGTCCGACGTCCGGACCGAGACGCGCTTAGGGGTTTTGTAGACTCGTTAAAGACTTCTATTGATAGTGCGGCGGTAGCTTCACCTAACCCAGGGAGGCCAGTGGCCCACCGCTTGAATCGTATCGAGTATACCAATGCGATTCGAGATCTTCTCGGCTTAGACATTCCCAGTGAAGATCTATTGCCTGCTGATGATGCAGGGTTTGGGTTTGACAACATTGGGGATGTCTTGACAATTTCAGCATCATTATTGGAGCGATACTTGATCGCTGCGCAGAAGATTAGTCGCCTGGCTGTTGGCGACCCAACAATTCCTCAGTCTGCCGATCAGTACTCGATTCCCTATCTATCTCTACGGCAAGATAAGCGCATGAGTGAAGATTTGCCATTCGGGTCTCGCGGAGGGCTTGTTGCGAGTCACACTTTTCCTGTTGACGGAGATTACATTATTAAAGTGCGTCTTCAGCGTAACGCGCTCTCTCTTGGTGCGATGGTTCGGGGTCTCGATGTTACAAGCGTGGCTGATGTAAGGGTTGATGGTGTTCGGGTTCACACATTTCCTCTTGGTGGCCTAGGACCAATCATGAATTTTTCGGATGGGACTGAGTTTGGCAGTGACTATGAACGCGATGTAGATAACGACATGGATTTTCTGATTTCAGTGAAAGCAGGTCCACGAGAGGTAGCAGTTACATTTGCTGAGAACAACTGGGAAATTGAGGGTGTGGGGCCAGCAAAATTACCAGTGTGGAGTTACGGACACACTGCTGGAAAAGTATTTGGTGGTGGTGATTACGGAAGAATGGATGCGGGGTTAGATCATATTCAGATTGTTGGCCCAATTAACGGTGTCCGTCCGTTTGATACCCCGGCACGCCAAAAGATTTTTACTTGTTATCCAGAAAATGCTAACGAGGAAGATGCCTGTGCTCGTGACATTCTTTTGAATCTTGCACGTCGAGCGTATAGACGCCCAGCCACACAAGATGATGTGGCAACTCTCTTTGACTTTTATCAGGATGGACGTCGTCACAAAGATTTCGATACGGGTATTCAATGGGCACTGAAGCGGCTTTTGACGGACCCGGAGTTCTTGGTACGTATTGAGCATGATCCAGTTGATGCATCTGAGGTGTTTCGTATTAGCGGCCTTGAACTTGCGTCGAGGCTGTCGTTCTTTTTGTGGAGCAGTATTCCTGACGACGAATTGCTAAACGTTGCAATTGCTGGCCAGCTTCACGACCCTGCAGTTTTTGAAGGTCAAGTTCGAAGAATGCTTGCGGATGATCGTTCACAGGCGTTACTGAATTTCTTCGGCCAGTGGCTCTGGGTGCGAAACATGGCCACGATTAGACCAGATCGTTATCAGTTCCCCAATTTTGACGAAAACCTTCGAGATGCTTTTCAGCGGGAAACGGAATTATTTCTCACGAGTCAAATTCAAGAAGACCGGCCTGTCACTGATCTATTGACTGCTAACTACACGTTCCTTAACGAACGACTTGCAGAACACTATGGTATTCCAGACATTTATGGGAATCACTTCCGGCGAGTTTCGCTTGAAGGTGATCGAAGAGCTGGGTTGCTTGGCCACGGGAGCGTTTTGACGGTGACGTCCTACGCGAACCGAACGTCGCCTGTCGTGCGTGGTAAATGGGTTCTTGAGAACCTCCTCAATACACCACCGCCCGTTCCACCACCGGATGTGCCGCCGTTTCCAGAGAGTGAGGGTAAGACGATAGTCTCTGTCCGCGAGCGGATGGAGCAGCATCGAAAAAATCCTGTTTGCGCAGCGTGTCATGCCAATCTTGACCCACTCGGGTTTGCGCTTGAAAATTTTGATGGGATTGGTGCATGGCGTGAGAAGGATGGCCCCACTACAGTGAATCCGTCCGGAGCCTTTCCTGATGGGACAAAGTTTGATGGGCCAGCCAAGTTTCGTGCAGGATTGATGCAACAGCAGGAGCTTTTTCTGGGGACCGTTACTGAAAAGTTGTTGACTTATGCATTGGGCCGTGGCGTTGAATATTATGATTTACCTGCTGTTCGTAAGATTATTCGTGATATTTCTGATGAGGAAAATCGTTGGTCAGCGCTTATACTAGGCGTAGTAAACAGTTCTCCCTTCCAGATGAGGATGAGGTCGACACAATGATCATTACTGGAAAGTCCTTACCACGTCGAACAATACTTCGTGGCCTTGGTGCTACTCTTGCACTTCCACTGCTCGACGGGATGGTCCCAGCCTTTGCGGCTGCACCGAAGCCAGTGCGTCGCTTTAGTGAGGTGTACGTCTCAATGGGTATGAATATGGCCCACTGGACACCGCCAAGCGAGGGCCCACTTGAGATAACACGTATTTTGTCTCCTGTGGAGCAATTTAAAGATCAGATGCTGGTACTGAGTGGCCTTGATAGCAAGGCAGCTGAAGGACGAGATGGTGGTATTCATCCTCGTACGCAGACGTCTTGGAATACAGGTGTCAGCGCGAAGAAGACAGAAGGTCCAGACATTAGGGCTGGAGTTTCGTTGGATCAGGTGATTGCCAGCGAGATAGGCAATGAGACGCAACTGCCATCTCTTGAGTTGGCGTTAGAACCAGCCGGCCTTTCTGGGAACTGTGCCTTTGGGTATAGCTGTACATACCTGAACACCTTGGCATGGAAAAATGCAACTACTCCGTTACCGATGGAAATGAATCCGAGGGCAGTATTCGAACGATTATTTGGCGCCAGTGATAGCACTGACCCAAAAGTTCGCCTGGTTGATATTCAGAGTGATCGCAGCGTCCTTGATTCGGTCATGGGAAAAATTGAAGGCTTAAAAATGCGCGTCGGCGCTGGCGATCGCGTTAAGGTCAATCAGTATCTTGAAGCCGTGCGAGATGTCGAAAGACGTATTCAGTTGGCTGAGAAACAGGTTGAACGTGAACTGCCAGAAGTCATTCGGCCAGCAGGTGTTCCAGGGACCTTTGAAGAGCATGCAAAATTGATGTTTGATCTTCAAGTGCTGGCGTTCCAGACAGATTTAACACGCGTGGGAACTTATCTCGAGGCACGAGAACTTAGTGCGCGCACGTATCCAGAGATTGGTGCTCCTGAGCCACACCACCCTGCATCACACCATGGTAACGATCCTGAAAAACTTGAGCGGTTGTCGAAACTGAACGTGTTTCACATCTCACTCTTTGCGTACTACCTTGAGCGGTTGAAAGAAACGCAAGATGGTGACGGAACGTTGCTAGACAACACCCTACTGCTTTATGGATCCGGTATGAGTGACGGCAATGTTCACCTTATGTATGACGTTCCGACACTTGTGGTCGGTTCGAAGAAAACATTTGGTATTGAGGGTGGACGACATATACGGAAGCCTAAGGGTACGCCACTGACCAATCTTCAGTTAACACTGATGGAGAAAATGGGCGTGCACATGGAGAACTTTGGAGACAGTAACGGGCAGTTGAATTTTGTAGCAGACGTTTAATTTTCAGCCCGTCGTTTGACGAGTCTTCCTCGAGAACGGCCCAGAGAAAGGATGTGGTCATGCGAGCCGCCTTCACAGTCATTGCTCTTTCCTGCACCATGGCTATGGGGCATGCCCAGTCAGCATCGCCCGTGGCCTCGGAGCCCACCGGAACCCTGCAGCAGGTGATGCAGGGAATCCTCTATCCAAACTCGAATGTGATTTTCGACGCCCAGGAGGCTGATCCCGGCGCTGCCGAAGGAATGTATTCCGGGTGGGTAGGTGTGGAGAACGCTGGGATCGCGTTGGCTGAGGCTGCCGACTTGATCATGAAGCCGGACCGTGTCTGCTCGAACGGCACACCGGTACCAGTCGAGTCAGAGGACTGGATCAAGTTCGCGGAAGGGCTACGGGCTGCCGGACAAGCGACGTTGGCGGCGGCGCAGGCGAAGGACCAGGATCAGGTGATCGAAATCACCGGTAACGTGGCCGATGCGTGCTATGTGTGTCACGAGGTCTATCGGGATGCGGGGGCTGCAGGCAGTCCCGAACGCTGCGTGCCGGCCCCCCCACTCTAGGCGCTCGCTGTGCCAGAAACTGCTGACGGCATGGAAACCGTGTGGGCTTCGATCACCAGCTGGTTGCAGTGGGTCGAGGCTTTGCCGAGTAGCCGAGCTATCAGCGAATCTCTATACGGTTATCCAGCCCTGCTTTCAGTGCATGTGATTTCCATGTGCCTCTTTGCTGGGCTGGTGCTCATGATGGATCTCCGGTTGGTCGGGATCGGCAACCGGGGGACTCCGTTTCGACAGTTGCAGAAGCGTCTCTTTCCGTGGCAGATGGCCGGCATGGTTATCAGCACGATTACGGGCCTGGCCCTGG
>DDZV01000058.1:0-15295 GCA_002346475.1 Acidobacteria bacterium UBA2999
GGCTGTGCAACGAAAATCAACAGAACGAGATAAATATGAGCGAGATCTAACGCTGCTCAGTCATGTGCGCGAGAGTTATAAAAGACAGGTCACTGATAGTTGGATTGAAATCAATGGAGAACGTCCCGTAGATGAGGTAACAGAAGATATTTATGAGGCTGTATCGTTGCGCTTCGAGCAAAAATAAATATTCAGTTGTTTGTTATTTTCTGTATTGATTCAATGCTGTATCAGTGAATTCATATTTTGTTGCCGTTCCCCACAAGCGCTCTAGGTCATAGTAGACTCTGAAATCATGGCTGAAAATATGGACTACAAAACTGAAGTAGTCGAGTAAGAGCCATCCAGATTTTTCTGTTCCTTCTGCTATTACAGGTTTTTCATCAAGTTCCTTGCGCAAGGACTGTTCAACAGCGTCAGCAATAGCTTTAATTTGTCTCGTATTTTGTCCAGTGCAGATAATGAAATAATCTGTAAAACCGCCAGCGTTTCGAAGATCAAGCACGGTAATATCAGTAGCCTTTTTATCGCTAGCGCTTTGGATCGCTGTTATAACTTGTTTGGGTAGGTTAGTGATTTTTCCCCTCCTTTCCTTTTTTTGCATGTAGCCGGTCTACTTTTTTATATAAAGAATAGGCATAAATATGTTGTGCTACTGGTTCTGGAACCAGCCCGTCAATAGAGAGACCTTTTGTAAGAAGGTTTCGGATCTCTGTTGAAGAGACAGATTTAGTAGTTGCTTTGACAAGAAAGATTTGGGTTTCATTCAGGTCGTTCGTTTTGCAAGGCAAAGAACTTACACGTGCGCTAAGCTCAGGATGACATTTAATAATTGGATCAAGCGTGATTCCATGCCTCTCGATAACAACAAAATTTGAATCAGACAGTACGCGTGGGTAATCATGCCAAGTCGTAATCTGAGAAAAAGCATCAGCGCCAAGAATAAAAAATAGCTGCTCAGCTTTCCATCCACTGGAATGAAGAGACTGAAGAGTGAGTGCTGTATAAGAGGGGGTTTCCCGGCGAAGTTCTACATCTGAAATTCGGTAGTCCTTATGTTCATTGATAGCTAACTCTACAAGTGTAGTTCTGTGGGAACTTGAGGCTTGAGGATGTATCTGACGGTGTGGTGGTTTGTTTGCTGGGACAAAGAGGATCTCATCTAGATCCAAGGCTTGTTTTGCTGCGGCAGCAGCATCTAGATGTCCAATATGAATTGGATCGAATGTTCCTCCAAGTATCCCAATACGATGACTGTTTTGTTCAGTCATTGTTGAGCAAAGGAGAGATGGCAGCTTTATCTTGAGTTATCGTCTTAGTTGTACTTAACAGAGAGAGTCTCTCCCAAATTGCTTCTAATAGACCTTGGATGCCTTCTCCAGTCACTGAAGAAATACGATAACAGGTTAGCCCAAGTGATTGCACATGTGTTTCAAGCTTTATTAAGTTTGAAAAGTCATGAATAGTATCAATCTTATTTGCCGCAACGAGGTGAGGTTTCGTTACAAGATTCTCATCAAACAGACGTAGTTCGCTCATAATCGTGTCAAAGTCGTTAACAAGATTTTGATCAGAAGTGCTGGAAACATCAACTAGATGTAGGAGTGCCTTAGTTCGTTCAAGATGACGAAGGAATTGATGGCCAAGCCCATGTCCCGAGTGTGCGCCTTTGATTAACCCAGGAACATCGGCTACAACAAAACTTCGATCATCGCTTAAACGAACTACGCCGAGATTTGGTGTCAATGTTGTGAACGGGTAGCTGTCAATCTTTGGTCTAGCCGCGGAGACGTGAGCGATCAGTGTAGATTTACCAGCATTTGGGAGTCCTACTATTCCAAGGTCTGCAACTAGTTTTAATTGCAATTGAAGTAGACATTCCTCACCAGGTTCACCTGCTTCAATTCGACGTGGAGCCCTATTGGTAGATGTAGCAAATCGTGCATTGCCACGTCCCCCTCTTCCTCCACGAGCTACAAGCACGCGTTGCCCATCTTCAGTGAGGTCAGCTAGTTGTTCGAGTTTTCCAGTTTCTAATGATTTAACGTAGATAAGCGTGCCTATAGGTACGCTTATCTCAAGCTCATTTCCACTACGACCAGTTTTATTAGATCCTTGTCCATGCTGGCCACGAGTTGCATGAAATTCAGGATGAAACCTGAAGTCAACTAGCGTGTTTTTAGAATGTGTTGCAATGATAAAAATTGAACCACCGCTACCACCGTCACCACCATCTGGACCACCTCTCGGAATAAACTTCTCCCTCCGGAAGCTAAGACAGCCACGACCACCATCTCCGGCAAAAACTTGGATGCCGACTTCGTCGACAAACATTTATAAAGTATGCGGGCGTTCGATTCCCAGTCGAGACTCGTTATTCGACTGGGATAACGCTGATACGACGGCCACGAGCACCATGATCTTCAAATTTCACGATGCCCGAAAGTTTTGCAAATAGAGTATCGTCTTTACCAAGGCCGACATTTATTCCTGGTCTGAAGCGACGACCTCGTTGACGGACTAGGATGGAACCACCAGTGACAAGGTTACCGTCGAACCTTTTAACGCCTAGGCGCTGTGCATTACTGTCACGTCCGTTCCTAGAACTCCCTTGTCCCTTTTTATGTGCCATAACAAAATTGCCTCACGTATTCCTGGCTACTATCCAGATTGGAGTAGACAGTTGCTAAATCTTGATATCAGTAATCCTGACACGTGTAAAAACGCTTCGATGACCACGTACCTTGCGAAAACCTTTTCGTCGCTTTTTTTTAAAGACGCGGAGTTTTGGGCCACGTGATTGTCCATCCACGACACCAACCACTTGAGCGTTAGTCACATAAGGTGTGCCAGATACTACTTGGTCTTTGTCTTTTGATACCAGAAGAACCTGATCGAATGTTAGTTCTTTCCCCAGGTTTCCGGCGAGGCCGTCCACTTCGACAATAGCACCAGGTGAAACAGTAACTTGGCGTCCTCCAGTTTGAATGATGGCTAACACAGTTTCATGCCTTTCCAGTAATGATATGAAAATTCGTTGGTTTCTCGACGGGACCCATTTGCTACTTAACCGAGGTTGTTTAAACTTCTACGGTTGTACCGATTAAGGTCTCTTGAAATACAACGAACCTATAGATTAACAGAGATTTTCAGGCCTACGTAGTAATTTTTAAGGTGTTCAACTTAACAATGCAGTGGAGGTTACTTAAGAAGGATCCGGGTTCCACGAACGCTTTGATTACTCAGACTGCTCAAGAAGCTCGGGACAAGACGTTCCATTAACTCAAAATATGAAGATAGTTCAGAAGTAGCGCGGTCAGCGCTATAAAGGACCTCTTCCCGGAAGGTTTCCGAGTATATTGTGGTGCCAGTGCGACCGTCGATAAACACAAATTGAGGCTCTAAAACAAATCCCTCTCTTTCTTCGTAGGTTCGAACTGGCACTACCAGGCGTTGACCGAACGAGTCGAATATTTCTTCTTCGCGTTGAACAAATCCAGCACGTGCATGTGGCATAAACATTACAGTGCCAGTTACAATCAAGGGGCCTTGATATTCTTCCCCGAGGCGTTTCCAGTATTCGACATCTGCAAAGATATATTCGTAGAGTTCAAGCATTTCTTCGTTTTCAATTATTGCCAGCGTTTCTTGATCTTGTAACGCGCCAGGCTCACTGGATTCTGCAGTTATTGGATTGTCTGGCAATTGAGACGAAGCGGTTTCGTTTAATGGAATTACTTCGGCATCGATTACACTGAGCTCGCCTTGGTTACGGAGTTCACTTCGCAATAAACGGACAGTTTCAAGATTGGCGTCTATATCATCGCTACCGCCAGAAAGAAAACCAGCCACAAGAACCTGCTTAAAAGGTGCTATGTCTATTTTTGGTTGGATCGGTGTTTCGATTGGGATCTCGTAGATGTTTGAGCAAGCTACAGTCAGTAGTACCGCTAGGCAGTTACTGATTACTAAGATTCGCACGGTCATAAGTTTCTCTGAAGAGATCGTAGTTTTCTTGAATCGTTGCATTGTTTGGATCAAGCGACAATGCTTTTTCATACGCTTCACGGGCCTGGTCGAAATTACCCTCGTACTCGTAAGCTATAGCTAGGTCGTTGTATGCCTCAGCATAGGTTGGGTCTATTTCTGTTGCACGTTTCCAACGGTAAATAGCTTCTTTCCAGAGTCCCTTTTGGGCAACCGCTATGCCGAACTCCACTTGTTCGCGAGCATCATCACGTAGGTCGTCTGCTAATAAGTACGTAGAACTCACTACAGTGATAAGTGTCGTAGCCAGAATTTTTATAAGAGTACTCATATCGAAGCTTTGGGAACTATAGTCATCCCTTGTGAAGCGAGGCAAGAAGTTTACGCGACAGTTTTTTTACGTGTTGTTTTTCTGAGAAAAGAAACATCTAAGTTGAACAATAAAAAACAGTTACGTTTTTTTCAGGTTTTGTCAATAAGTGTATTTCTATTAACGATTAAAGCATAAATTATGCCATTTCAGGGCATGCTCAATTGAGAACAAGTTTATACAGGTAGCGTGAACGTGTTATAGATAAAGAGCTTCTAATGGCAAAGCCACTAGTGATTGTTGAGTCGCCTGCGAAAGCCAAGACTTTAGGTCGTTTCCTTGGAAAAGACTATCGAGTAGAGGCTAGTTACGGCCATATCCGTGATTTACCTGAATCAGCAGCAGACGTACCGAAGAAGCAGAAGCAGGAGGAATGGGGACGGTTAGGTGTGAATGTCGAAAATGACTTTGAGCCTTTATACGTTATTCCAAGTGAAAAGAAAAAACAAGTTGCCCATCTGAAGTCATTGGCAAAAGAAGCATCTGCGCTTTTGCTAGCGACTGACCCTGATCGAGAAGGCGAAGCAATTAGCTGGCATTTATCGGAAATTCTTTCTCCAAATGGACCTGTTAGTCGAATCGTGTTTCATGAGATTACAGAAGATGCTGTTAAAGAAGCGCTGGCGAATCCAACACAAGTAAATGAAAATTTATTTAGGGCTCAGGAAAGTCGTCGAATTTTGGATCGGCTTTATGGTTACACCTTGTCGCCCGTTTTATGGAAGAAGGTTCGGACGGGTCTGAGTGCGGGTCGTGTACAAAGTGTTGCAGTACGGTTAGTTGTTGAACGTGAGGAAAGGCGACGTGCTTTTCGGCCTGGTGTTTATTGGGGTCTACAGGCGCAACTCAAGGGTGCGGGGTCTGAGTTTACGGCAAAATTAACTCGTTTAAACGACGAGCGTATTGCGTTGGGAAAGGATTTTGATCCACAGTCAGGCGTACTTAAAAATAAAAAAGTTCGGCTTCTTGATGAAAAGACTGTCAATAAGATTCATGTTGCCATTCAAGCTAACGTGCCATGGGTGGTATCGTCGGTTGAACAGAAACCAGGCCTTGAACATCCAGCTCCTCCGTTTACAACTTCTACATTGACGCAAGAGGCAAGTCGTAAGCTCGGGTTCTCCACTGAGCGGACAATGCAGGTTGCGCAACGCTTATTTCAGGGCATCGAACTTCCAAATAGAGAGATTGAAGGTCTTATTACTTACCATCGTACTGATTCGACAACGCTAAGTGATAAGGCATTAGCAGAGTCCGGGGAAGCTATCCGAGCGATGTTTGGGAACGAATTTTATGAGACTCCTCGTCATTATCAAACGAAGGTTAAGAATGCACAGGAAGCACACGAAGCCATTCGTCCGACTCATTTTAATTTGACACCGAGCCAGCTTGAAAATGAGCTTGGTGTAGATGAACTAAAGATCTATGAGTTGGTTTGGAAGCGGACAATGGCGTCGCAGATGACAGATGCACGGGTGTTGCGAACAACTTATGAAATTACTGCTACTGGGCCAGATAGTGACGAAGCCGTGTTGTCTGCAAGTGGAAAGTCCATAGAATTTCCAGGGTTTCGCCGAGCCTACGTAGAGGGCAGCGATGATCCTGCAATGGAAATTGAGGAGCAAGAAGCGCTATTGCCACCTTCTCAAGTAGGGGACCATATAGCTACAGAAGGGACATCTATTCTGCTTCTTGGTATTGAGCCTAAGCGCCACGAGACAAATCCCCCGGCGCGTTTTACTGAAGCCTCCCTGATTAAAGAGCTAGAGAGATTAGGTATCGGTCGACCGTCAACCTATGCTCCAACAATTGCCACTATTGTGAGAAGGCAGTACGTTTTTCGACAAGGAAGAGCGCTAATACCAAGCTTTACTGCTTTTGCTGTTACTAAGTTGCTACGTGAACATTTTGGAGATTTTGTCGATGTTGGTTTTACTGCAGAGATGGAAGAAGACTTGGACGAGATTTCACGAGGTGAGCGTGAGTGGCTACATTTTATTCGGGAGTTTTATTTAGGTGATGAAAAGCGTCCAGGCTTATTGACTGCAGTAGAAAAGGGTGAAGACATTAACTATCCCATCCTAGATCTTGGCACTGATCCTGCCAGTAACGATCCCGTGCGAGTGCGGGTCGGAAGGTTTGGTCCATTTGTGCAAGTAGGAGAAGGGGGGCCTGGTCGAACTGCCTCATTGCCTCCAGATATGCCTCCTGCTGATTTGTCAGTTGAGAAAGCGTTAGAGTTTGTGCGTGCTAAAGCAGAGGGTCCACGAGTTCTTGGCAGTGATCCTGATACCGGATTGAATATCTACATAATGGTGGGTCGGTATGGTGCGTATGTACAACTCGGTGAAACGCCTGAAGGAAAAGTAGCCAAGTCAGATAAACCGAAGAGGGCTTCTTTGCAGGCTGGTATGACTGAAACGAGCGTTACGCTCGATGAGGCTATCAAGCTTTTATCGCTTCCACGTGTTGTAGGGTTACACCCAGAAGATAACCAGCAAGTAGTAACAAACTTTGGTCGTTTTGGGCCATATGTTAAGCATAATGACGAGTTCAGATCACTGCAGTCAGATAATGATGTTTTTTCGATTAATTTTGATGCAGCGCTTGCGTTGCTCAATGCACCGAAACAATCCAGGCGTCGATCCGTCCCAAAAAAGGTATTACGAGAACTGGATAAAACGGGCAGCCCTTCTCTGAAAGTTCTCGCTGGCCGTTATGGGCCTTATGTAACGGATGGGACAACGAATGCTTCAATTTCGAAAGGACTAGACCCAGCCACTATCACTTTTGAGCAGGCCGAAGCATTATTAGAGGCGCGCAGGGAAGCAGGTCCAGCTAAACGGCGAGTGAAAAGAAAGTCTAAAGCCACTAAGAAAAAAACTAAAAAGACTAAGACCACAAAGAAAAAGACTGCTAGCTTAAAAAAACCTGCGTCTACTTAGTCCCTGATAACAGGCATCTGGTGACCCACTGGAAACCCCTGACCTAAGATTCTTATGATTCATATTATCGGCGGTGGTCTCGCGGGTTGTGAAGCTGCCTGGCAGTCAACATTGCTTGGCGTCCCAGTCACCTTGCATGAGATGCGTCCGCAGCGTCCCACAGCAGTACATAAAACCGATCGGCTTGCGGAACTGGTTTGTTCAAATTCTTTCCGTGGAGACAAGCTTGATAATGCAGTTGGCTTGCTAAAAGAAGAGATGAGAAACTTGAATTCTCTCATCATGAGAGCTGCTGATGTTAGTAGAGTTCCGGCCGGGACAGCCCTGGCGGTCGATCGGGAACACTTTGCACAAGTTATTACCGAGGCAATTGAGGGGCATCCATTGATCACTTTATTACGAGAAGAAGTGTTACGTGTGCCGAAGGTACGTCCTTTAATTATTGCGACGGGTCCACTTACTACCGGGGCGTTCTTTCAAGAGATTTCTACGCTTATCGGAGGCAAGCAGTTGTACTTTTACGATGCGATTAGCCCAATTGTATTGGCTGACACAATTAATCAGTCGAGAGTTTTTAGAGCATCGCGTTGGAACAAAAATTCCCAACCTCAGATGATCGAGAATGGAGAAACAGTTAATTCGCTAGCTTCTTCTACGACAGCCGTGAGTTGTGGTGTGGATGATGGCCAGGGGGACTATCTTAATTGTCCCCTCACAAAAGAAGAGTACGACTTATTCTATGACGCTTTAATAAAAGCAGAATCTGCAACTGTGCATGATTTTGACAAGGAAATTTTTTTTGAAGGGTGTTTGCCGATTGAGGTTATGGCACACCGTGGAAGAGACACATTACGATTTGGTCCAATGAAACCAGTTGGTCTTATCGATCCACATACAGGGCTAAAACCTTACGCAGTAGTTCAGCTTCGACAAGACAACTTAGCGGGAGATCACTACAGTCTCGTAGGTTTCCAGACACAGCTCAAATGGAGTGAACAAGCGAGAATTTTAAAAATGATTCCTGGACTAGAATCTGTAGAGTTTGTGCGATTGGGCATGGTACATCGCAACACATATATCAATGGTCCAACAGTACTACGTGAAACTTGGCAGATGAAAGAGTTTCCAGATCTGTTTTTTGCTGGTCAGATATCAGGCGTCGAAGGATATGTGGAGTCTGCAGCTTCTGGTCTTGTTGCAGGTCGGAATGCAGCTGGACTAGTCCTTGGCCAAGCGCCTTGTACACTACCGCGTGAGACAGCAATTGGTGCATTGTCTTACTATGTTGCTAATGCTGAGGCTCAAAATTATCAACCAACTAACATTACATTTGGTATCTTGCCCCCTCTATCGAAAGCACCACGTCGACGGCAGGAGCGAAAGATGGCACTATCAGCCCGGGCACTTGCTGCTCTCAATGAGTGGCAGGCCATGGCCAATACTTAATGAATACTGTCGATAATTCATGACCTTTTCTTTTTAGTGCTGCGTATGCATCAACTAGATGATTTTCTCGACTACCTACGTCTTAATAGAAATGTGTCAGTGCATACAATGGATGCTTATCGAAGAGATTTAAATCAATTTTTAGGGGTAGTCACCGATGTTGTTGGAAAGAGTCAATCGAAGCTTAAGCCGTCAGACCTTGATGCGCAGGCCGTTCGTGCCTTTATGGCTTACTTATTCCGTGATGGACAGGCACGGTCTTCAGTAGCTCGAAAGCTCTCAGCTCTCAGAGCTTTTACACGGTTTCTTCGACGTGAAGGCTGGATTGAACGGGATCCTGCAATATTGGCTGTTTCTCCAAAGCGTGAGCAGAAAGTACCTGCTCACCTCTCAGTTGATGAAATGTCACGCTTACTTGAAACTCCAGATAAATCAGTGCCACTTGGACGCAGAGATCATGCCATTCTTGAATTGTTGTATGCCTCCGGCCTTCGATTAAGCGAGTTAGTAGATCTTGATCTAGAGGACATTAATCTCAATGCTCGGATGGTACGTGTGATGGGCAAGGGTGGGAAAGAGCGACTTGTTCCATTCAATACAACTACAGTAGAGGCACTACGTATATGGTTGAACGATCGAGCGAAGTTTAGAAAATCGAAGGCAACTAATAGTCGCCAAGTTCGAAGTGGTCGTTCTAAGACGCAACAGAAACGCACTAAAAGGGGGAGTGTTTCTGAGCCGTTATTTGTTAATGCTAGAGGAGGACGTTTTACGGGGCGTAGTGTGCAGCGCCTAGTGGCAAAGTATGTGGCAAGTTGTAGTACCCGCCTTGGCATTAGCCCACATGCACTACGTCATTCTTTTGCTACCCATTTACTTGAACGTGGCGCAGACCTGCGTGCCATTCAGGAGCTGCTTGGTCACGCAAAACTTTCAACGACACAGCGTTATACCCATATTAATGTTGGTCAGTTACTAGATGTGTATCGCAAGTCTCATCCTCGGGAGAAAGATGGCTAACTGCTCTCAGTCATCTTTATCTCTTGTTGCATGATTATGTAGCGCTTCCCACTGTGCTAAGAGGTCGCCTACTTCCCACATGAGGGTTTGGTGTCGTTCCAAGATTGGTTTAGCTGATTCAAGATCATCATAAAAACCGTCAACTGACATAGTCACTTCAATGGTTTTGACTTCAGCTTCCCGTACAGCGATGCGAGACTCGAGATCGGCAATGCGTGCCAAGAGCGCTTTTTGAGCACGTTCTTTTTTTCGAGAGTCTGAATCAAGTTTTTTTTGGGTTTTCCAACTATTTTGTAATCGTTTTTGTCCAGTTTGTGTTGACTTTTTATTCTTAGGGTCCCTGAATTTAGAGCGTTCTTTTTTTAGCGAGGTTTCTGGACTCTTAGTTGTTAGAGAGTGTCCAGGAACTGTTACTCCATGTTCTTTGTGCCACAAAAAATCGTTATAAGTACCTGGATACGAAATTGCTTGTCCTTTTCCGATCTCGACGATTTTTGTAGCGAGTTTTTCAACAAAGTAACGGTCGTGTGATACAAAAATTAACGTTCCTCCGTAATCTTCAAGTGCTTCAAGTAGAACATCTTTTGATTCAAGATCAAGGTGGTTTGTTGGTTCATCAAGCAACAGAGTATTTGAGGGACGTAGTAGCATGCGCGCAACGGCTAGTCTAGTCCGTTCTCCTCCAGAAAGTACTCTAACCTTTTTGTGGATGTCATCTCCTGAGAACAAGAAACCTCCAAGAATAGTTCGAATCATGGGTACCATTTCAGTTATCGAGGTTGCCTGTAATGTTTCATGTACTGTGAGTGAAGGGTCCAGACGGCTGGCTTCATCCTGGGCGAAGTATTCTATGATGACGTTATGGCCAAGAGTGCGAGTCCCGGAGTCTGGGGATTCATTCCCAGATAGCATGCGCATCAGAGTTGATTTTCCTGCGCCATTTGGTCCGACCAATGCAACCCGGTCGCCACGCTCTATGTGTAATTGAATGTCTTTAAAAACAGTGAGCTCAGAATATTTTTTTCGGACACGTGATAGTTCAAGGATGGTGCGACCACTTCTAGCACAGTTGGGAAAGTTGAAGTGGATTCGTTTTCTCTCTGGAGGCACTTCAATCGGAACAAGTTTTTCAAGTAGCTTGACTCGACTTTGCACTTGAGATGCTTTAGTTGCTTGATAACGAAAACGATCGATAAATGTTTTTATGCGAGAAACTTCCTCGTCTTGCTCATATTTTTCCTTCCGAAGTCGATCTAGCATTGCCTCTCGTGCAACTACAAATCTTGTGTAGTTGCCTGGATAGTCAGTTAAGCGACGAAGATTCAGATCCGTGATCCTTGTAACAACTGTGTCAAGGAAGTAACGGTCGTGAGAAATTAATAAGACAGCATACGGGTATTCTGTAAGAAAGTGTTCTAGCCAGTTTCTTGCATCAAGATCAAGGTGGTTTGTCGGTTCATCAAGTAGAAGAAGGTTTGGTTGACGTAAAAGTAATTTTGCGAGAGCAATGCGCATTTGCCAGCCACCAGAGAAATTTTCTGTTCGACGATTTAGATCTTTATCTGTAAAGCCAAGTCCATGGAGCACTGTTGCAATGCGAAGGTCGATACTGTAGCCATCTGCAATTCTGAAACGATCTTGGAGTTCGCTGTACCGTTCTAGCATTGCCTCGTGTTCAAGCTTTAGTGACGAGACGTTACCTAGCTCATGCTCAATTTTGTGCATTTCTGTTTTGATGTCGAGAAGGTGCTGGAAGGCTGTGCTGGTTTCTTCAAAAAGAGTACGGCCTGAATGTGTAAGTCCGTCTTGTGGAAGGTACCCAACCGTGAGTGACGTTGGAAGTATGACATTTCCGCTGTCCGCTTCTTCAAGACGTGCAAGGATCCTAAGAAGGGTTGTTTTTCCTGCGCCATTTGGACCACAAAGACCGACTCGTTCACGGTCACCAATGTTCCAGGTCACATTTTCAAGGAGAATACGATCTCCAAAGGATTTGGTGAGTTCAGATAGTTGGATCACAATAATGCCTGTGACACTTTATTAGTTTGTAATTTAGAATACTAATCGGAACTTGGAATATTTATATGCGACACAGTCTCTTTTTACTAGCGGGCCTATTTTTCTTTGTTACGAGTTGTGCCAGGGGTATCGAAGTTGAAAAAGCAATTCAGATTACTGACGTCCAGACTGGTTGGTACGATGCTGGCATTATGGCTGACGGGAAGAATAAGCTTGTGCCAAGCATTTTGTTTCGAGTTACAAATATCTCTGACAAGAAAGTATCAAGAGTACAGTTCAATGCTGTTTTCAGGCGCATTGGTGAAGAAGATACTACATGGGGTGAGCACTTTGTACGTGGCATTGGATCTGATGGCTTAGAGCCAGGGGCAACTGGTGGTGATATTGTCCTTCGTTCAAATTTAGGTTATACCGGCACACAGTCGCGATCCCAGATGCTCCAGAATCGGGAGTTTGTTGACGCAAGAGTTGAGATTTTTGGAAAGCAAGGTCCTAGATCTTGGATCAAAGTTGGCGACTATCAGATTGATCGCCAACTGCTGACTCGACAGGCTCCGTTGGGTGCAAAGTAAAGACGCGGATACTCAGGCCACGGGATCCATACTTGAACGGCGCTTAGGTCCTATTGATGCTGCGGCTATTATTGTTGCGAATGTAATCGGCGGTGGCATTCTTTTTACTCCCCCCCAAGTAGCAGCGGCAGTGCCAAATGCCTGGCTGTTTCTCCTAACTTGGCTAGTTGGTGGTTTGTTGGCATTTGCTGGCGCGATGGCTTATGCAGAGTTAGCTGCTTTGCGTCCACGAGCTGGTGGTGAGTATGTTTACTTACGTGAAGCGTACGGACCACTTGCCGGTTTTCTAACAGGCTGGACTTCTTTTGTTGCAGGGTTTTCTGGGGCAATTGCGACGGGTGCTGTTATTTTTTCATCTTATCTAGGTCGGTTTATTCCCTTTGCTGGAAATACTGATCCATTGGTTTCCTTAATCCTTATACCTGGAGTTTTCTGCGTCAGTGTTTCGCCACAAGTCATCGTTTCGATCGCACTTGTTATTGGAATGGCATGGATTCACATCCGTGGTGTTGGGCCTGGTCGGCTTGTAGGTAATTTGCTTGCTGCACTTAAGGTTGCTTCTTTTATAATTTTTATTGCGCTTGGTTTTTCTTTTGGGATGGGAAATATTGAGCACTTCACTGCAACGACACCAGTAAGGCCTGTGAATTGGTTCGTAGCTTTGATTCCCGTGATGTTTACGTATTCAGGATGGAATGCTGCGGCTTACGTGGCTGAGGAAATTAGAGACCCTGGGCGTAATGTTCCACGTGCCTTGGCATTTGGTACAGGGCTGGTTATTGCTATCTACCTTACTTTAAACGCACTCTACATTTATGTCGTGCCTGTAGAACAGCTAGCAACAGTCGACGTAAGCGTTTTAGACTTTATTGCAGATCGAATGCTGGGTTCAGCAGCAGGCAACGTGATGGCAGTTATTGCGCTAATTAGTTTATCTGCGAGCATTAGCGCTATGACGTTTGCTGGGCCACGTGTTTACTTCGCGATGGCACGCGATAACGCTTTTCTACGGTCTGCATCCAGGGTTCACTCCCGATATCGTACCCCAGCTGTTGCGATCATTGCTCAGGCCGTTTGGAGTTCATTTTTGATAATGTCAGCGCAGGCAGATACTCTTGTTACCTATACAGGATTTTCCATCGTGCTTTTTTCTGGTATCGCAGTTGTGGCAGTTTTTGTATTGCGTGCACGTGAACCTAAAGCGGAGCGGCCATTCCTTGCCTTAGGCCATCCTTTTCTTACGGCTCTTTATGTGTTTGTCAGTGCTCTTATTGTATTGAATGGATTAATTAATAATCCTGGACCAACTGGTGCTGGCATACTTGTAATACTGGCGGGTGTTCCATTGTATTTCTTGTTCAGACGCAATAGGCCTGCTGTGAGTACTGACTAAGTAGCCGCAGTGGTTGTTTCTTAAATAAGTGTTTTGTAGCAGGTAATAATTTTTTAGAGAAGACGATGGTAACTTTTGGTAAAAGAATGAGGTTGAGCTGGTCCTGGTGTCTATTAATTAGCTCCAATGCTCATCGAGGTATAAGGTGAAAATAGGAGAGACTTCTGAAGTGATGCAAGCTACTACTATTCTTGCTGTGCGACACAAAGGCCGAGCAGTGCTAGCTGGCGATGGCCAGGTGACCCTAGGCAGTACGATAGTCAAGCATGGGGCTCGGAAAATTAGACGTCTTTATAATGACACGATCCTTGCTGGGTTTGCAGGTTCGGCAGCGGATTCTTTTGCGCTATTCTCACGTTTTGAATCAAAGCTTGAGGAGTATCGTGGCAATCTTGAGCGTGCATCTGTTGAGCTTGCACGAGATTGGCGCACTGATCGGATGTTGCGGCGCTTAGAAGCCATGATGATTGTGTCAGACACTCAATCAACATTCTTATTGTCTGGCACAGGCGATCTAATTGAGCCTGACGATGGAATTGTCGCTGTCGGATCTGGCGGACCTTATGCAATGGCTGCAGCCCGTGCACTTGCTCGCCACAGTGATTTAGATGCAAAGAATATTGCAAAAGAGGCAATGGTCATTGCTGCAGATATTTGTGTTTACACAAATTCAAGTCTTACGATTGAGGAACTGTAATTATATAGTTGCGCAATGCCTATTTATCTCCCAGAAAAAGCCCCTTCATCCGTAGATTTGCTTACTCCTCGTGACGTAGTAGCGGAGCTCGATAAGTACGTGGTAGGTCAGTCAAAGGCTAAACGTGCTGTTGCGATTGCATTGCGTGATAGATTTCGCCGTCAGAAATTACCATTAGAGATGGCTGAGGAGGTTACTCCAAAGAATATTCTTATGATCGGCCCAACTGGTGTAGGCAAAACTGAGATTGCTCGTCGTCTTGCCCGTTTAACTCAATCACCATTCTTGAAGGTTGAAGCGTCAAAGTTTACAGAAGTTGGTTATGTAGGTCGTGATGTTGAATCAATGGTGCGCGATTTAGTAGAAATTGCTGTTGAGATGATTCGTCAGGGAAAGGCTAGAGAAGTGGAGCAGCGAGCGAGAGAGGTAGCTGAGGAACGCTTGCTGGATTTATTGTTACCACCACCGCGGCCACCAATGCCTGGAGAACCTTCTATTCAAGGAGAGCAGACTCCTTCACCTACACGTGAACGTTTTCGCGAGCAGCTACATCAGGGTCGGCTTGATGAACGTGTGGTAGAGATTGACGTGCGAGATACAGGAATGCCGGCATTTGAGCTAGTCACGGGTTCATCAGCAGAGGAAATTGGTTCGAATCTTAAGGATATGATGGGAAATTTTCTTCAAGGACGTGCCAAGAGTCGGAAGATGTCTGTGCCAGACGCGCTACGTTACCTTGCAGAAGAAGAACAACAAAAACTAGTAGATATGGAATCCGTGCGTAGTACGGCTGTCCAACGCGTTGAACAATCGGGCATCGTGTTCATTGATGAAATTGATAAAATT
>DDZV01000058.1:15588-15714 GCA_002346475.1 Acidobacteria bacterium UBA2999
GATGAAATTGATAAAATTGCCAGTCGAGACAGCGCATCTGGCCATGGTCCTGATGTTAGCCGTGAGGGTGTACAACGAGATATCCTACCGATTATTGAAGGGACTACAGTTAATACTAAACACGGC
>DDZV01000058.1:16009-16240 GCA_002346475.1 Acidobacteria bacterium UBA2999
ACTACAGTTAATACTAAACACGGCATGGTAAAGACGGACCATATTCTGTTTATTGCAGCTGGCGCTTTTCACGTATCGAAGCCTTCCGATTTAATTCCAGAATTGCAGGGACGTTTTCCAATTAGGGTTGAACTTGAACCACTGACGAAACAGGATTTTGTTCGTATCTTAACGGAACCTAAAGGTGCCTTGACCAAACAGTACGTCGCACTTCTGGGTACAGAGGACGTT
>DDZV01000014.1 GCA_002346475.1 Acidobacteria bacterium UBA2999
CTTGAGGCCGGGTGACGAGATCGTCGTAACGAACCAGGATCATGAGGCTAACGTTGGCTGTTGGAGACGCCTTTCGGAACACGGCGTTATCATGCGAGAGTGGCGGGTTAGTAAGGCTGATGGAGAGCTTGACCTTGCTGATCTTGAGGAACTTGTTAACGAAAAGACTCGCATGGTTTGTTGCACGCTTTGTTCAAATCTTGTTGGGACCCACAATGATATTTCGGCTATATCCGAGATTACCCACAGTGTGGGTGCACTTCTGGTGGCAGATGGTGTGTCGTATGCACCACACGTCATCCCGGATATCGATAACTTAGGTGTAGATTTTTACGTATACAGTACTTATAAGACATTTGGGACCCATCAAGGAGTATTGTGGGGCTCTCCAGAGGCGCTGAAAAATGTAGAGGGGCAGGGACATTTCTTTAATGAAGAAGATGCTCGGTGCCGTTTAAACCCGACGGGACCTCAACATGCACAAATTGCAGCACTGGCCGGTGTAGCCGAGTACATTGACGATCTTTATGACCATCATTTCCAAGGCTCAGACTACAACAGACACAATAGAGCAAGAAAAGTATTTGATCTCGTGGCTCGACACGAATGTGAGCTTGCAAATATTTTATTGAAGTTTTTGAGTGAGCGAGACGATGTACGCTTGCTTGGTCAGGAAAAAGCACAACTCGGCAAGCGGGTACCAACAATCTCTTTTCAGGTCCGAACGATGTCGTCTAAACATGTTGCTCAGGAGTTGGCAAAGCATAAAATTGGAGTCGGTAGCGGTAATTTCTACGCGCTTCGCTGTGTTGAGTCACTTGGAATAGACCCTCAAGACGGCATCGTTCGAGTAAGTATGGTCCACTACAATACGAAAGAAGAGGTACTGAAACTGAAATCCACACTTGCCCAAATACTAGAACGCACTTAAATTGCGACTTTTTTTAGATTCTTACTAAGAAAAAATAGTTGGCATATATGAAAATCAGATTACCTAAGTCAGGTGGCTAGATTGTAGAGTCATAAACAGACCCTCGGGTAATTGTGTTGGGTGGTTAAGTTAGAAAAAAATTGTGCAACGAGTTAAAAAGTAAATGAATATTCACAGTGTCAGCCGAAACATGAAAGACATGTTGTTTCTCTTGGGGGACGAACGACGCAAACTGCCATTTATTCTAGCCACTTTTTTCGTGGTATCTTTGTTGGACCTCGTCGGTGTTGGTCTTGTTGGCGGTTACATTACACTGTTTACTCAGCCAACAAACTCAGAGCTTTCTTTCCTACGGCCTATTTTTGATCGTCTTAACGTTGTTTTTGACGACAACGAAGGTAAAACAATGCTGGTCTTGGGTATGATTCTTGTGTTTGTATTTCTATTAAAGGCTTTCGTGGGTTTGCTGGTTCAACGGACAATTTTTCGCTTTTGTTTTCGACGAATGGCGTACTTGCGTACGAGCGTAATTGATGCGATCCAACATATGCCTTACGCAAGTTTTATTCAGAGAAACAGTTCAGAGTATGTTCAGACTGTCATTAACTACGTTGGACAGTATACGGGCAGCCTCAGATATATATTGACCCTGATCAGCGAAGGAACCGTAGCAGTCGTTCTCTTTATTCTTTTGTCGTGGGTAAGTGGATTTGCTCTGTCCCTCGTCATTGCTATAGGTACCGTAATGGTTGTTGGCTACGATAGACTGTTTCGTGAAAGAATTACCCGATCTGCCCGTCTTTTAAATTTAGGCAATCAAATGTCAATCAAGGGAATTCAAGAGGGAGCAGCTGGGTTTAAGGAGATTCGAATTCTGGGCCAAGAATCATATTTCCTCGAACAAGTTAGAACGGGATCTTGGTTAGTTGCAAAGCAAAATATCTTTGTTCTTGTCGTTCAGACGATTCCCCGATATATGGTTGAGGTTGCCATAATTGCCTTCGTGGTTTTTTTAGTAGGGATTATGGTAGTTCAGGGTCAGTCGATAGAATCCACGTACCCAGTAATCGGTATGTTGGCAGTAGCGTTACTACGTCTTGGCCCAATCACAAAACTGATCATGACTAGCGTTGCGGCTCTTCGTTCTAATCGACCGGGGATTAAACTTCTGAAACGAGAATTCGATTATTTAGGAAGGGTGCCACGTGAGGAAAAACCTAATCTAACGCCAAAAATTGTACCATTTGAATCACTTGAATTAAAAAATGTGTCCTTTACTTACGATAACGCCACGACAGCCGCTCTACATGATATTACGTTGTCACTAGTCGCGGGAGAAAGTATCGGTCTGGTTGGTCCATCTGGCTCTGGAAAGACAACGCTAGTAGACGTAATTCTTGGCTTGTTGGTCTGCCAGTCGGGAGCACTCTTCTACAATGGTTCTGCTCTACACTCAAACCTAGCGTCTTGGAGGCGTAACGTTGCCTACATTCCTCAGGAAGTATTCCTGATTGATGATAGCCTTCATAATAACATTAGCCTCGGGAGTGCAGACGCTGATGAAAAGAGTGACCGTTTAAAGAATGCAATCCTACAAGCGCGACTTTCTGAACTTGTAGCTGAGCTCACAAATGGAGGGGATACTCACCTGGGAGAACAGGGCATTAGACTATCGGGAGGTCAACGACA
>DDZV01000053.1 GCA_002346475.1 Acidobacteria bacterium UBA2999
AAGCGATCGGAGCAAGAGCGCCAGCGTAAACAATCGCCAGCGCAGAAACGTAAAGACAGGAGGATGTGATGTCGTTGCCGCTAATAGCTGTGGCAGCAAGTTGCCCAAGTTTATTTTTTCTACGCTCGGTCACATGGGACCTCGCTCACGTGAGACAACCACTCCTCCTGCTATGAGATGCCTGTAAAATATTTACATCTAGGCAACAACTCGTACTCTGAACTTTACCTCTCTAGCAACTAATACTTACTCGTCCGGAATGCCATCACCAGCAAACATCCATGGTTGCTCCTCGGGAGCTAGCAATGGACGATGAACCACCCAGTTCGGGGTGGGTAATGAAACTATTGTTGAATTGTCTGCTACAGAGAAGAAAAGTTTGCCTTCGTCGCTTCCGGCATATTCATTAAACGTTGTTGAATAATGATGAGCAACCCGCCAAGCGCCCCCCTCTTCACGAAAAAGAGTGACCGTAATATGACGAAGGTCGTAGGGTTGACCGCCCACGTATTGATGGTAGCGACCAAGTAGAACGGCCGTATTGTCACCGTAGAGTCTAATTTGTAACGGCTCAATCCGCTGAAGATCATGATAACAAGCATCGCTGGCATCAACCATCCATTGACGCGTATAAGTCATCCCGTTATAGCCGCTAATTAAATAGTCCTCACTCATGACGTCCTCAAGATGAGCTGTGCGGCAATTTTGAAAGAGGTTGACGTATTTGAGAGCCGTATAGACAGCCTCCTTTTCGCTGGCCACGCGATTAGCTGGTGGATTCTTCGTAACATCGCCTGAATATCTAGCAATCTGTGGTTCGAATACCGGTGCGTTCCGTGTAGAGGCACCCTCGCCTAATTGAGCAAAGGCTTTTCCGACCTCTGGACCAATATCTTGCATTACTGCCGAGTGGTGATGTGCGACCTTCCAAGTGCCTCCGTGTCGTACAAGCACATGCTGTAATTGATGTACAGGCTCTGGGGTATCGTTAATGAACTGGTGATATTTTGACATCACGATAGCCGCGTTATCGCCATCGTTAAATGTAATCTGCATTGGTTCAATACGAACGACATTTCTGGCACACTCCGGCACGGATGTCTCCAGGAACCAATGGCGAGAATAGGTCATCCCGTTGTAATCAGTGAATGAAAAGTCATCGGTTATGAGAGAAGCCAGTGCGTCAGTATCACAAGCTTCAAGAGCAACGGCCCAGGCCTGTTCAACTTCAACAACTTGCTTCGTAAGTTCACTCTCTGGCTCACTGCTGCTAGCCTGGAGAGTCTCCTCCTTGGCAACATCTGCTGCCTCTGAAGCTTCTTCAGCTGGTTGTGGCTGATTACAAGCCCATGAACCAACAGTTGCTAATAAGACGCCTAAGATCAATGCGCGGACGTTCATACTATTTCTCCTTGTTATTCCTCGATCGTAGCCTGCTCAATGTAATCAAGCCTTGGAAACTCTTTCTTTAAATATGCATTGCCTTCCATCTGAATTCGACCTTGTGCGGGACCTTTACCGCTTGGAGCTCCCTCACCGTAACCGCTGTACAATTTGTCAACCACATCCATACCAGAAGTCACTTTTCCAAATGGTGCAAAGCCTTGGCGATCTAGGCCTGAATTATTTTGAAAGTTAATAAACACTTGCGTTGTACGCGTATTAGGCCCAGCCATCGCATACGTAATATAGCCACGTCTATTACTTTCTTTGACGGGATCATCTTGAATCATTGCATTCCGCCACAGGGCCGATAAATTTGGGTTTCCGTTTATGCCAAATTGAATCATGAAATTAGAAATGACACGGAAGAAGCGAGCATCATCGTAGAACCCATGCTTTACAAGATTGTAAAACCGATCAGCGCCAAGTGGCGCCCAGTCACGTGTCACCTCAACTACAAAATCCCCGCCACTTGTCTCAAACCGTACTTGATAAGTCGCAGGTGCCTGTTCTCTCAATGTTCCTGGATTCCTGAGAGTCTGCCCGATGCCTACTAAGGAAGCGGCTGGAACTAGTAGCACGACAAGAAGGGCTACAAGAACCGAACGTTTTATCATGATGTGCTCTCCTCCGATTGGAACAACTAACAATCTATTTTATTGCTACTCTCAGCACCAATGGTAGACAGGAAAACCATCCAAACTGCCTACATTACGGCGCTGACGGTGACATCATCAACTTTCTTACGGCGTTATGCAACTCCGTTTCTGACATCATTCCTGGGTGATAAAGCTGCACAATGCCATCGGCATCAACAAGAACCAAGGTTGGCGTAGTGCTAACACCGTAATTCTCAAAATTACGCCTACTCAGAGGCGCTGGGGTTTCAGATAAAAATTGATAATCCTGCTGGTAAACATCCTCAATATAGTCGCGTTCTTGTTCCTGACTTGAAACCTCACCAGCATTCATTGTGTACCCATAGCGCTGTGTCGGCGCAATAAACAATAGGCCTTGATCGTTACTAAACTCATTATGAATTTTTTCTAAACTCGGCACTTGAGCCTTGCAGTCAGAACACCAATGCGCCCAAAAAAACAACAAAGCTGGATGACCATCAAGCACTGGTAGCGCCTTGCGATTGCCCAAGACTTCTGCCGTGTCAAGATCAGGCGCCCGTGAACGAACAAGGCTCAGGAGGTGAATGTTTTTCTGGATTCGCATGTGAATCGCTGTGTGACGATAACGCTCCAAGGCACGGTTCAAGAGATGTACCGCATCACTCCGATTACCCCATGCAGCTAAAACCTTCGCTTGAACCTCGAAGGAGGCTCCAAGGGCCGTTGCTAAAGATGGTTGTACGAGTGACTGCTCACCGAGCGTTGTCTCCACGAGTCTCTCAACCTCTCGGGCTACCCTAATTGCTCTATTGAGTTGCCCGTCGGCGAGAGCACCACGGCCAATCCACGAAAAGGCCTCAATAGCTTCTAGGCGAGTAGCGTCTGCTGTTAAATTGTCTCGAACAATTGTTTCTGCTTCTAACCATTCTTTCTCAAGAATAGCGCCTCTCACTGCAGCAACAATCCCAGACTGTGTTGAAACCGGTGTGGTACAAATAACAAGAAGCACCAGACCAAGTGCTAGTAATAATCTCATCGGCACCTAGTGTACCATTTGGCTCGCTGTCAAAGCACTGAAGCCCTTCACAAAACAGTCCAAAATAAAAATTGTCCTCCTGATAAATGCCAGCTTGCGATAACGCAAAGATCTTGAGACAGATAAGATACACTCTATTAAATCCTGATTCTTCAGGGGGAATAGGCATGAAAAAGAAAACCGCACTCTTCGTAATTAGCATGTTCATCGTGTGTGTCACAGCCGGACCAACGAAAATACAAGCACAGAACAGAGCTTCTCTTGGAACAGCTCCAGTCTCACACATCGGAATTGTTGTTACAGACCTCGAGGCCTCAGTACGTACCGCTGCAGAAGTGTTTGGTGTGCCAGAACCGCCCATTGATAATGCTCGAGAATTAGCTGCACCGGATGGCTCACAAGCAGCAGTTATGCGTGTTGCAACTTTCAGATTGCCAAACTTCTTAATTGAACTCCAAGAAGCAGCAACAGCCTGGGGCCCTGTGTACGAAACCGTCCAGGCCCATGGTCAAACTGTGCACCACATCTCTCTAGAAGCGAGAGAGGACTTTGATGACCTTCGCGATCACCTAGTCGACAAAGGAGGGCAATGGAAAGGTGGTACACGAAAAGGTGTATGGGCGTACGTCGACTTTAGAAAGATCTTAGGCGTCACTCTTGAACCGATTACCTCACCTGTCTATCAAATGCTTGTGAAACAGTATCAGCATGTTGCCAAATCAGAAGCCCTAGGCAACTATCCCGTCAAGTCTGTTGGAATCGTAGTGGAAAATGCTGCGCAAGCAGCGCAAGCGTACGCAGACACTCTTGGAATTACAGTGCCCCCTGTTAGAAGAGTCTACCTTGCTACACCATCTAGAAAAACACAGATCAAACGTACAAGCTGGAAACACGAAAACAACATCACCATTGAACTGATTGAGCCTCTAAATGATGCTAGTCCATGGTTCGAAGCACTGCAGAAACAAAATGGGAATGCTGTCCACCACCTTTCCTTCAATGTCGGGGACCAAATGGCAGAGATGATTCAAACACTGGAGGCCAAAGGCGGCACGTTAACGTACGGTGGAGCAGGAAAAATTCGTGCCTATCTAGATTTTACAAAAACACTCGGGATCGTTATTGAACTTACTGGAAATTCAGTAGCTACTCTGTCGCTGGATGAAAGAGAACACCAAGAACTTAGAAGTATTCCGCAAGGCACTTAAAAAGTGTAAAGGGATCGGGTCATGACCATATAGTCACGACCCCCCCCCTTGTGACTAATCGAGCGGTTCAACGCGAAGAATCCTAGCTGAGCGTGTATTGACCATCATCACCGCAGGTCGATCAGCTGATGGATCAACCCATATTTTCTTCGAATCAAAATTCCCAGGCATGAGATATTCAACAACCTCGCCAGTCTCGGTATCTACGCGTGCCAAACGCTCAGTCATATTACTAGAAGCATAGACACGTCCATATTTATCCGGCTCAGATGTAGCGTATGGGGTTGTGTACTTGTGCGGTAACGACCATTCTTGGAATTTTTCTGTGCGTGTATCAAACATACCAACTTTATCTGCAGTGTACTCGGCAAACCAATAACGATCTTGCGCATCCATCTTATTACGACGCGGCATAGCGCTAGGTGTCGGTGTCGACCAGAACCGTGCTTCCCCACTTTGAGCATCAACATTAATAATGTAGGAACCAAAATAACCAGTGCACCATGGATTTCCCTTCGAATCAGCGGACAACTGATAACAAGCGATCATCTTTGGAACATTGGGTGATTTTGACCAGTTAAAACTAGCATCCTTTTTCATTGTTATTGGATCTACACGATGGAAGGTAGTTGTCCCCGTCCAGATCTTCCCGTCACCGCCAATTGCAATGAACTGTCCAAA
>DDZV01000059.1:0-33508 GCA_002346475.1 Acidobacteria bacterium UBA2999
AAACTGATCAGGGTCAGTTAAGGCTTTTTTGAGATCCTGTAGGTGAGCCTCCAAGTTATCACTTGCGAGCACGGGCCCGTCTTCACCAGCAAGATGTTTGAAATGCAGCGTGCCCTCTTGTGAATGCTGAAACTCTGGTGCACGGACTGTACATATGACACGGCCTAGAATCGCAGCCTCAATCTGGGCGCTCGTATTAATTCCAACAACAACACCTGAGTAGTACAAGGAGTCAAAGAAATCGTTCTTGAACTCGCCGGCAAAGGGATCGGATCCATATTTGGGCCAAAAGTGCACACGTGGGTCATAGGCATAATCCCGCAACCATTGCCTCGTATTATTTGGATGTGGACGAATCAATACGTCTGCGTTCGCCACAACGGGATCAGGAAAAGCACGAAGCGCTAAAAGCCAGCGCTGTGCGAACTCTGCTTCTTTCGGGGCAATAAAAAAGGAAGACCCCAGGTACAAGATAAATGGTTTTTCACTAGACAGACCCACCCTACGACCAAACGCCTCGCGTGTCTTGCTGGGCTGCCAATTGAACCAGTCGTCGAAGTTCTGTGCTCCCGTCACAATCACTCGATCCTCAGGCACCCCGTGGATCTCAATTGCCTCGATCTTCTGACTGTCGTTCCACAACAACACGCGATCGGGAACGACCTGCATCTCGCCTTTATTAGTCAAGTTGTCCCAGCTAGACACACCGAGCGCCGTTGGAATCTTCGCTGCTGAAGCCTCTCGAATATAATCGACCTGATCAGAACCAATATCGACGAGTGGTGTGATGAGCAGCGCGGATGGTCGCCGTGATTGTATAAACTGCCGAATCTGCGTTGCCGGTGGGAGTTGCCGTTCGATGCATCGTACTGTGTGTACGAACCCGCTCAGGGCCCACGGACCAGCAGCAACAACAATACGGGCAAGACCACGTAAGAATGCCGGTACCTGGACTTCGACCCGCAAGCGGAGTTGCGTGGCCAGACGGTAGCGCGGATGCAAATACCGGAGGTAATCGAGGTACGTTCGTAGTACTTCAGCGGCCACACCCCAGTAATCATTGGTCTCTCGCCGTGGTGCAGCACCATGGGTAAAATTGTCGTACTCCGCTGCTAACCGCTCAACTTGTACATTCTCACCAAGCTTATTACGATTATGTTCATACGCCACATGGATACGGTGTCCGCGCGAGAGCAAGTTGCGGAGTACGCCTTCATAGTTGCGCACAAACCCCGCATTGTGCATGACAAAGAGAATATCGAGAGGGCTTGACTGTGACGCCGTAGTTTGTGTGTTATCGATCACAGGTTTTGTTCTACATAAGAACGTACGATACGACCGTCGCCGAGGAACCCGTCGTCGCTCCCCCACTTTCGTACGTAGTTCAATGAACTACGGAACACCGTTCCAGCTTCTGTGGCTAATTCTCGGTAATGTCGCTGACTCTCAGTCTCGTCGGGCAAATGATCGAGGCTTTCAAGCATTTCAACAACCGCTGCATAAATCTGTTCGCTGGTGTTGTTCTCATATACGTACCGGTGCAAATTTCTGAGATTGCCAAGATAGTCCCCTGTCAGCAAATCGGCTGGACTCAACCGCTCGCCAGTCTGACGATTGCGAACGTGCTTCAGCAACAACATCCCATCTGCCCGAATTGGGTACGAGCTAATCGGATCGGTCGCATTCACTGTCAACAATGGAGTATTTGTCAGATAACTGACCCCGACAGGCCCTGCTTCAGCGGACACAAAAAAGGCGCTGCGCCACATGCAATAGATTTCCAAGGCTTGACTACGGTGAGGTGACGTCGCGAGATCAATAACTCCGCTTCGTTGTACCGGCTCCATAGACGGATCGCCAATACGTACAACAGTGAAACCACGCGCGGTCAAAAAATCAATCGCTTTAAAATAGCTTTCGATCCTGGCATTGCGTGTCGAGTCGTCTCGACTGCCAGGTTTCGCATCTTGCATCTCGTTTCCGAACTTGAAACCCGCCTCTCGTACATGGAGCGTAATCATCGGTTTCTCAAGATCTAAACCAATACGGCGTGCCGCTGCCTGCACAGTCGGCAGCATTGTCTCGCACATCCGGATGGGTACACGTTCACGGAGGAGCCGCCGTTTGTAGTACAGAGGCAACTTCTTCGCTTTCGAACCCTCTGGTACTTTGAAGTAATCTTTCGCCCCCGTAAGTCGATACCGCCGTACCTGCCGAAGTGTTTTGTGCGTCTTTAGGTACGCAGTAATTTCTTTACGAACTTGGTATCGCAGGACGGCACTGGTTCGTATACGCCACGCCCGCCATCGAGTAACCACGTCAGTGATACTCCAGGACAAACGCATCACCGCGTCAAGTATCGCCGACTTCGGTAACACCTTTACGTCAGCCGATCTGAGATTAAATAATGCTTTGGACACAATGGTCGACGGATGCAGAAAATAGACTGCCGTCTGTTCCCGGCGTGCTCGCAGTAGCGACATCGTAATCTCAAGTGCCAAGTGGCCGTACTGTCGAGGGTTAACCCGTGTCACGAGCAACTTTCGCCAGCCAAGATGGAGAGTCTTCGCTTCCATTAGGTTGCTCTAAAAAACTGTCTCGCTAGTCGCATCTCTATTGAAGCGTCTTTTAACAAAGATCCCCCACCAAGTGTTGCACTGTAAAAGCACGCCCCGGAAAACCATCGCCAAGCAGTTGCGCAGCGGGTTCTCCCTTGCGCACTCGACGGGCTGCAACATCGGGCGCACTCTGCAGCCCCTCAATTAACGCCCGCAACTCAAGCTGCGACGGCACAGGCTCCATCCTTCCTTCGAGGATTTCAAGCATCTCTTGAACCGCCTCAGTAATTTCTTCTGCGGTGTTGTCAATCACCCGATACCGGTCCAGATCCTTCCGTGTCTCAAAATAATCGTTTGTAAGCATTTCGCGGAGCGTGAGCTGACGGCCACGATTGCCGTCATACACGTGTTTAAGGATGTACCGATCACGTACTCGGATCGGGTATCCACCTACGATATTAGTGACGTTCACGGCTAGACATGGAGTATTGGTCAGGTAACTCACACAGTAAGGACCTGAATCACACGCAATCTGTAAACTGGCACGCATCATCAGCCAGAGTTCCAACTCGTCTGATCGCTCAGGTGAAGTTGCAACATCAACTACACCCGGACGCTGCACCGGTGTCATCATCGGATCACCTATTCGAGCAACTAGATAACCGCGAGATACCAGAAAATCGATGGCGGGAAAATACGTTTCGATCTGTGCATTGCGTAACGCATCAGCCGGACTTTCTCCACCCGCTGCGTTTTTAAACCCGCTTTCGCGAACATGCAATGTCACAATGCGAGCATCTCGTGCAATTCCGAGTGCTTGCGCAGTACGCTCAGCTCGCCTGTCGACCTGTCGACATAAACGCACGGTTAATTGATGCCGTGCATACCGCTCTCGAAAATCAAGGCCATGAAAATTTGGTGGACCAGGTTTAAACTTGCGTTTCTCCTTCACCGCAACTGCGCGTGCTGTTGCGAGCTTTGCCTGCGCGTCCGCATCAGCCCGCACACCAAGCCATGTGGCTATCGCTGCCCGCCACCCGCGAAGTACTAACACCTCATCACACTCAAGCTCAAACAATGCCCGATTGGCCACTATGTCGGGATGGCGAAAACATACAGGTGTACCTAGATGGCGAGCCAGGTGTAATCCCATTGCTATCTCGACTGCTTGATGTCCCAAAGAGTCGTCACGAGGCTTGATCGCTAGCGCGCGGATCGGTCCGATCCCCACGCGTTGATAATTCATGCGCTGTCCGTTTCCACTGGGGAAATAAGGTGTTGCTGAGCAAAAGCGTCCACCATCTGACCCGCTCCAAGAAATACTTCTTTCGACGCCGTTTTTGCGTACGTTTTGTCTCGACTCAGGTCACCGCTGCGGGCCTGCTTAATTAACTGCCTCACTTCGCTCTGTGCAGGAGTCGCTGGCATATCGGGGTTGTCCAACAACATAAACATTTCTCGTACTCCAGACAAAATTTCATCAGACGTATTATCTAGATAAGCCAGCGTGTGCTCCTTGTACAGTCGGCGTTTCATTGCATAGATAAAAGTTTCAGTCAGCATCTCTGATAACGATACCGGCTGGCCGGAAGGACTATCGACAACTCGCTTTACAAGATAGCGATCCGTCCGTCGTAAGGGATATACGCCCAGCAAGTTGGTCGTGTTAACACACAGACATGGCACATTAAATAACCAGCTTAAGAGGTACGGCCCCGCGTCAGCTGCAATAAAAAATCGGCAATTTTTAACCGCCCACAACTGCGCTACAACATCACGTGCTTCCCCAGTTGCTAAATCAATAACACCAGGATGCTTGAGCGACGTCATGCTTGGATCGCCGATACGTACAACCCGATACCCTCGAGCTATGATTTCGTCGATCGCTGGCAGAAAGGATGCAAGAAGCGCGTTCCGAGACAAATCCTTCGAACGATTACTTGCTTCTAACGCCGACTGAGAACCTGCGCCACGCACGTGAAGAACGACAAACGGGTCTCCTGGAAAGAGAGTCTTTGTCTTGAGTATCTGACGTGCTGTTCGTTCATCCTTCTCAGAAAGATGTACTGTAAGTGACGACTGCGTGGATAATTCTCGAATATCGTATCCATGGTGGATAGCCTTTCCTAAAAGGACTCGCTTCTGCTTTCCCCCCAACCAAACCTCAAAGCGACGCCAGGATGCATGGGCACGATCACGAAAAGTCACGTCCGCTTGCTCTTTACGCATAAGCAGCGCATCTAAACCATCGAAGCTTTGTTCCCACTGCTTGAACAGCTGAAACCATTGCTTGATACGCGTTTCGCTCGGAACCGTAGAGTTCTCCTTGCGCTTAGCACGGACGGCCTTTCTTTTGTAATACTTCACGACCGCTTTGCCGACCGGTTGTATAACCCTTTTGGACCGTCGCTGAACAACACGGATAGTTTTATTCCAGACAGAGCTGATGTCACGAGGGGTACGGGAAAGCCTGTAGCCCAGATCGAGGAAGAAGCTATATACTCCCAGCCCAGCACGGGACTGCATCAGAAACAGGATGGCCTTGCTAAGGTGTCTACGCCACTCGCGAATCGCATAGGCAAGACGCCACATCAGCAGCCACACTGTCCAAATACGAGTAACCCACCTAGCCAGCATGGAATGTGTCTCAAGTTGCGTAACATCCATACATCGAAGATGCAACAGCGGTGAATCAATCCCCGTTTTCTCTGGTAACAATAGCAACCGTGCACGCGCCTGCTTCGCAACGTGGAGCGCGATAAGTACGTCTGTCACTAGAATGCCGAACGCGTGATGCTGCGGACGTGCCACGAGTACTCGCCACCGGCCGATTCCAATGAAGCGTGCTTCCATCAATACTCTGCCATCATGTCTGACAACTTACGCATGGTGTGTCGGATCGGCAGCGGGGGCGCCGACCGGAGGTTCCTTCCGCATAAGTGCGGACGCGCATTGCGCAGTCGTGAGACCGAAACCCAAATAGTACGGCTCCGTCGTACCACTCACGGCCAGCTTTAGCTTCCGCTGGCCAAAGTCGCTGGCTAGAAATGTCTCGATTGCCTCACGCACGGCACCCTGCTCTAACGTAGGCTCAGACGGACACTCAAGTTGGCGGACCATCTCTTGTGTAGCAGCCGTAATCTCCTCAGGTGTGTTTTCCTGAAATACGACGTGCCCCGGATCAAATCGGTATTTCAAGTGATGTGGCGTCAACATCTCAGCCAACGTCAGTTCATGGCGGTCAGTAGCGTCATAGGTATGGCGTAAGAGGTACCGATCTTTGGCCCGCACCGGGTACGCCCCCAGAAAATGCGTGATGTTTGTGGCCAGACATGGCACATCGCACAGCAATGCAAGATTGAAGGGACCCGAATCTGTGGCAAGGAAGAACGCACTTTGCTGCACGCAAAACAAGTCAAGCGCCAGAGAACGTGCTGGGAACGTTGCCAGATCCACAACCCCATCTCGACGCAACGGTCGCATCGACGGGTCACCGATTCGCACGACCAAAAACCCACGTGACACGAGCCAGTCAATCGCCGGGAGATACGAGTCAAGACTCGCGTTGCGTACAACATCTTTAGCGCGATCGGTAATACCTGAGGCAGTTTTGGAACCACCCTCCCGCACATGGATCGTCACCATTGGCTGACCGTCGGAGAGTCCTAACGCTTGCACCTGTGGCTGCACCTCGCGCAGGTCCTCCTCGGACAACCTGACGGCAAGTGGCTCTTCAGCCAATAAACGTCGCATATTGAGTCCGAATGACGGGTAGTACAGCCACGGGTCGATAGTATTCGGTGGTGGTGCCGTTGGACCTGTTACGTACATGGTTCTGCTGAGCCGATCTATGGGAAACGGCAACCAAGACAAGCTGGTCAATACGCGCCCCATGTGTTTTGCCCCAGCGGATCCAGCGCGTACCGAATCCACTCCCTGACACTCCACACGCCAGAGCGCTGGGTAGTGTGTGGAACTCGTTGGCTCTAAACAAAGTACCGCTCCTGTTGCCCGCGCCATATAAAACGACCATGTGACATTCAGAATCGCATTCCCAAACGCGTGTGTATCTGGCGAAGTTGCGAGCCATGCGCGTGTACCCATGCGAGCAAATCGATGGCGCATCGGTTGAGGCGGTGCTGATAAATCAATGGGTGGAAACAATCGGTACGGAGTCACAGTCGTCGCCGTGTGAGGCAGTTATGTGATGTGTTAAGCAGGATTAACGTACGCACAATTCGATCGACTTCTACACCAAGTTAATTCGCAGTTGTCTAAGGTCCGTTCCCGGAGTCGGCGCTGAAAATCGTCAAAGACAAAATCGATCTTGTCAAATTGCAAAGCGTTCGCTGCTCGGATAATTTCATCCTGATAGATGAATGCCGTTTCTGAAAAATACACATTCAAAAAATGTTCAAGTTGCCATCCGTATTTCTCTTCGAACTGCGGATACGTCTGGTGCAGGGTTGTAGTTTTTGCAAGACGGTCTTGATCGATCGCTTGAGTATCGTTGCTCGCAAGGTGGATCAATGGCGGGTTGTTCCCGAACAGGATCCATTTTCGGTTATCTAAGCAATAGTGCTGTAACTCAAGGTCAAATCCATACGGCATCGATGGATCAAATCCGCCAAGTGCCCGCCAACTCTCAACTGGAAACGATGCTCCAACGGAAAACCGGCCGGTCATGAAACGGACATCTGGGGTCCAATCATTCCAGGGGTCGCGAGCTGTGCCAAAAAGTTGTTCGCCTGAGCGGACTTGAGAATTTTGTACTCGGTCCTTGAGTTGAGACACATCACGCGTCGCGTTCAGTATCCAGCGCAGATGGGCATACTCTCCTCGTAAGAAAAGTTCATAGAGTGTGGGATCTTGCCGTCGTTTGAACTGCACATATCCTAAATTGAGCAACCCAAGACGCTGCGACGAAAACGCTGCCTGCCATGCACGATCGTACCAATCAAACCAACGTTGCGGCCACAGGATATCGTTGTGTGCAAACATAACAATGTCAGTGTGAGATTCAAGATGCGCAATGCCATCATTCATGGCAGCAGCCGAACCATGCCATTGGGATTGCTTGAGATACTTAACTTTTAGATGTTCACAGGTTTCCCGACAGACACTGTCTGCTTCGTACCCATCTTCCACAACAAGGATTTCTCCATCAAAATCACTCTGTGCCAGTGATCGGAGCGAGCTTTTGAATACTTCCGAATCAAACATTGTCAACATGACGATGCCGTATCTGAGCTTGGATCGATGTCGTACAGTGTTCGTGGATACCTGATTCGTCTGAAGTGATTCTTTAGTATTTGTCAGTAACTTGCTGGCTCGTTTCTCGCCAGCCTCTATTAGCAAATAGTGCAACCAGAATTGACACTGATGACTTGCAAGTCCACTCCGTATTCGTTTCACAAGGAGATCAAGGGCATCACGACGACGATGCATCAATCTCAATAACAGGGCAAGTCTGACAACTTGATCCTCATTGTCACTAGCGGTTACGTAACCAGTCACGTCTTCGAGAGATTTGATTTGACCATTAATAGGCAGTGCAATCGAACGTACTTTCTCTCTACGCCACCCACGTTTGCCTTGTGAAATCACTTTGAGTGATTTGATTAATACACTGTTGATTAACGAATTGATTGCTGAACGTTTGAGAGGAGCGTTACGAACACGCTTCTGTAAAAGAGCCAGCACCTTCCTCGTTTTTTGTTCGCGCTGTGGTTGGCCTACGAAACGTACCGGTTTGAGAATCCCAGTCCAGTCTTGTACTTCTCCAGATAATCGAAGGCGTTCAATGGCTTTATCGACTTCTTCTGGAAGTTTAATCGGAATGGGCATCAGCAAGACGGCACAGGTTTCATCGGATCAACATAAGGGCATTCAGCTCGACTGCGACACCAAGTGATCTCACAGTTATCAAGCACTCGCGTATCAAGTCTGTGCAAAAAATCATCGAAGACGAAATCAATATCAGAAAAGCGCAAGGCATTTGCCGAAGCTAGAATTGCATCGCCGTGAATCACAGTGGATTCAGAAAAATAGAGATTGAGATAGTGTTCAATATGCCAGCCATACTTTTCTTTGAATCGATCATAGGTCTGGGCCATGAAATCCGGCGTGCTCGCCTCGTTGACTTTTTCAGGAGCAAGATTCTCCGTGTCAGAACTCTTCAGATGGACCAATGGTGGCGTATTGACAAAGAAAGCCCAGCGTTTATTGGCGACATTGTAGTCGAGAAACTGCAAGTCGAATGCAAAGGCCAAGTTGGAATCAAAGTGACCAATCTCTCGCCAAACTTGGAGTGGAAAAGATGCAGCAACTGAATATCGACCTGTCATCTGCCGGAAATCTGGTATCCAGTCTACCCAAGGATCTCTGGCTAGTCCGAATGGGTCTTCACCTGGTTTGACAGAAACGTCTTGTACGTCGTCCATTAAATCTGGACAATCACGAATTGCGCGAAGTACCCAGAGTAAATCGTCATACCGTCCCTGCACAAAAATATCTCGAAAATCTTTTCCAAGACGCGCATTGAATTGCATGTATCCCAAGTTGAGGAGGCTGACTCGCTTCGTGTCGTACACATCATTCCAGACACGATCAAGAGATCCGAACCATGTTGGTGGCCAAAGGACATCATTATGACTAGTAACAACAATCTCTGTATCCTCAGGCAATTGTTCGATACCTAGATTGAGGCCTGCAGCACAACCAACCCAAGAAGCGCTTTTTACGTAAATGACGCCGACAGACTCACAGAATGCGCGACACTGTTCGGCACTTTCGTTTCCGTCTTCAACCACAACGATGGTGCCATCAAAATCACTTTCGATCAGACTGCGTATCGATGCTCTAAATATATCTGTGTCAAACATTGTTAGCACTACGACGCCATATCGCAGTCGCTGTGGTTTATAACGTGTCACTGTCTCAGGGACATCACTTGCAGGAGCCTTGTCAGTGAGATGCTTGGCGACCTTGGCTTCTCCTGTGTCAGTTAACCAGGATGCAAGAAGCTTGGTTGTGATGTGGGATGGTTGTTCTGAATGATAACGATCGACAAGCACCTGGGCAGCCGCTGACGGTCGACCCATTCTCCGAAGCAATAGACTCAAGCGTAACGCCTGATCCTCCTTTGGAGACGTGTTCGCGTAACTAGCAACTGTACGGTGTTGTGCAACATGAGTTGCTATACGTGTTTTGATAAATGCAATTGTTGATTGCAGACCAAGTTTCCATAGTTGCCCAGAAGCTAGCCGTAAGCAAATTACCATCATGCAATACAGGAAGACGAGACGCGACTGACTGAGAGTCGGGTCATGTAGCCCCCATCGCGTTTCAGCTACCCGTATGAGTTGCTTTGAAAACTGTGACGTACGAGGACGCCGACCCACCTTCACAGGTTTTTTTAATCCGGCATGCTCTTGAATGAGCGCACCTAAAACTAAACGATCGAGGGCCGCAGAAACTTTACGATCCACCGAAAGCGATTGCTTCGTTGATTTCTCTTGTTGTCGTAACGACTTCATGCTGTAGCGGATTACAGTCGTCCCAGGTATGCGTAACTAGTACCGGCTTTGTGAAGCTTTCTATCGCGGCGAAATTTCAACCAGACAAATTTATTGGCTCGCCATCGCTCTACGGCATAACCAACTTCAATTTTAGTTTTCTTCATAGTTTCACGAACGGTCGACAGCCATGGCCGATCGCACGTTAACATCGGACGTTTAGAATTTTTCAGCATACGCACTCGTTCACGCGTGAATGCTTCTCCCATGGCTTGATCGCGGTAGGTGTACTCCACAGGGAGAACATCGCAGGTACTAGTGCCATCGAATGCTTTTTCTGCCAAACACACGACCATTTGGTGCATGGCGCTATTGAGTTTTTTTGTTCGTGCATCGGGAAGATAGAAAATATAGAACGGGTCATCTGCGTGCGGTCCGGTACCTCGTAACAGATGAATACGACAGTCCTCGAATCGATTCACCACATAGTAATCATAAAAAAGATCAGGTCCAAAACTCACATAGGCTGCACCAATGTAGCCTGACGCCGCATTGTAATGAAACACTCGGCCACCAGGCTTCAGCATTTGAGCAACGCTCTTAAACGCTGTTCCGATTTGTACAAGATGATCGAAAGTGCCACCATCGAGAATAAAGTCAAATTTGTTGTGATGCTCTTCTGAGAGCGGTTTATTTAAATCGTGAATGAGAGTGCCACCAAACCCTTCAACAACATCCAGGGAATCAAGTTGACTAATCGGAAATTTACTAAAGAAGTACTTGTCATCCACTCGCGACGTGTCTGAGCCTGCCTCTCGCCACAAAGCCATCGCACGAGATGCTTCTTCTGGAGACTCAGCACAGAGTGCATCAACTTGGCCCTTATGCATTCCGACTAACTGTGGGCCAAGACAAAGGACTCGACCAGTGATTGGTCGAAATCGGTGCTCTTGGACGAGCATCTTCGCAATCGTCGGCAAAATCATTTGTGAGGCTGACGTATAAAAATCAATGTACGCTAAAAATTACCGACATACATATCAGGTTTAACTTTTATGGATCTATTAACATCTTTAGCAGTTTTTTTTCTGAAGAGCTTCTTAAAACTAAAGCCCCCGTCTTCTGCCAACTTTTGTGCATGTTTCACAGCTTTGACATTGCCAGTTATCTTGATGTCTGGATCTATAGTGCCCCAAAGAATAGGACGTTCACTTTCTTGAGTGATTTTTTCGAAACCATCAAACTCATCCACAAGATCGCCTAATCGATAGGGCCCTTGCACAGGAAGAGCCCCGCCTTGCCCCTCATGCCCTTTCTCGGCAATCACAATCACCATTTTTCGTTTTTCACAGTTGAGTCCCTTTGTATGACCGTTAGGCAGATAAAAAACCTCCCACGGCGCATTGGCCTCTCGAAGGGTTTCTCGAGCAATATAGACTTTACAATCTCTAAATCCATTCAAGGTGTAATAGTCATAAAACAAATTTGGGCCAAACATGACATAGGCCTTGCCCAGGTAGTTGGAAGCTGCGTTGTACTGGAAAACGCGTCCGCCGGGTTTCAGCATTTTGGTTACATTATCCAAGGCAATCCCAAGATTAAAGAGATGGTCAAAAGTGCCACCGTCCACAATAAAATCGTACTGATTACACAGGTGATCTGGGATTGGATTATTTAAATCATGCACAAATGTTGCCGATGGTGTTTCGTCAACATCCAACGATTCTAAATCTTCGGTCGTAAACCGAGAAAAGAAATAGTCTGCACGATAATAGCCAGGGTGCATTGCTGGTTCGACTTTTGATTCAGACCTTGGTTGTAAATTTGGCACGTCTTTAAGAAACTCATCGACTTCATCGGGAGACATGCAAATCTCTTGCGGTCCGAGACAGAGCACCTTTCCGGTAATCGGCCTATAGGCATGCTCTTGAAGGATCATTTTTGCCATTGCCTTCAGAATCATTAAAAGCCCTCTTGGATTGGAAATTGCAACAAATAACTCAAGCGACCATTATTCCAAAACCCAGATCACAAAGACCGCTAGGTGCGGAGAATATACTCCGTTGACATTTCCCGTAATTGAGGCAAGTACGTCCGTCCCCATTCAACCATCTCCTTGAGTCCTTCTTCCAAGGAGATCTCCTGTTCCCAGCCAACATCCTTCTTAATGGCGCTACTGTCGAGCCAGTAACGAGAATCCTGACCAAGCCGATCTGGCACAACTTCACATAGTTGATCAAAGGGCATATCAAGTGCATCGGCCGTCTTCTCCATTAATTCTCGGATCGAAATTGGGTTTGGAGGACCCACATTATAGACAGTCCCCAACGGGGCTTTTTCTGCAACAAGCAGGATTGCCCTCGCAAGATCACGCGCATGAATGTACGACTTCTCTGCACGGCCACCACCCTGCAATGGAAGCTTCTGACCAGTGAGACCGCATAGAACCGCACGTGGAATAACACGGTGCAACAACTGCCCTGGGCAATATGCATTTGAAGGCCTGATAATATTCATCCGAAACTTCAGCACGTTGGCAACCGAGAGTAGGTATAAGTCAAAAGCAGCCTTCGATGCCGCGTACGGACTTGTTGGACGAATTGGATCGCTCTCCTTCATAGGCTGATTCACCGATCCATACAATTCCGATGTGCCGATTTGGATAAAGCGTTCTAAGTACTCGCGTGACATTAGCTCTTCGCTCATCTTCACCAAGGCCGTACCGTTAGTATCGAAAAACCTCCACGATTTTTTCCATGAAACTGCGCCTTCCCCTTGTGCCGCGTAAGACACAATCACCGCTGGCTGCTCACGATCGAAGAGTTCGAACAACCGGTCCTGCTCGTGCACGATGTGGATCTGATGGTATTCGTACCGCTGATCCCCGTTACCCATACTCAATGAAAACGGATCTGGCTTGACAGGATTCCGTCCAATTGCAATTACTTTCTTTGGATTTGCATGGTCCAATAAATATTGTGACGTATGAATCCCAAAGGACCCCCCACCGCCCAGTACTACATAGGTCTTCATCCCTAATATTTCCTTTCTTAGAAGTTAGATAAATGACATAGGAGTATTACTTACTATGCCTTGCCTTCATCTGGGATTGACACCGTTGCAACTGACTGCTCATTTTCAGCTTTTGATGCAGCCGTTGATTCCACAATCATGTTTGCAAAGAACTCAGCACGTGGGAGTAATGGCTCACCATCCTCAATTGGTCGACCAAACTTCACCTGCGGAATCACTCTGCGATCAGCAGATATCTCGACATTACAAAAAACAGGACCCTTGGTCGCATATACAGTGGCTAGTGTGCTAGTAATTTGAGCGTTCTTATTAATCGTAACTGTCGGAATACCATAAGCCTCAGCTACCTTGAGGAAATCAGGAAATGCTAACCCGCCTTTCACCGTGGTTGCCTCATAGCGCCCTTCTAACCATTGCTCCTGTGTCTGCTGCACCATGCTATAACCATGGTTATTAATGAGAAAGAGCCGAATCGGTAATTGGTGTCTAATCATCGTCGCTAGTTCCTGAATATTCATCTGGAGACTTCCATCACCGGAAATGCACGTGACTGGAGTACGATTTTGGGCAAAACAAATCCCAATAGCTGCAGGAAGTGCATACCCCATGGCTGTAGTGTTGAAGCAATGAAATAATCGTTGTCCTTCCTTAAACTGAAATGCTTGGCATGTCCAAGCTAATGCACATCCTGTGTCAACGGCAATCAACTCTCCTGGCTGAGAGGCCTCAGAAAGTGCCTCCACAAACACATAGGGGTTGACAGAAACTTCTGTCCGATAATCTTGTGGACAGATGGGATATCTTGTCTTCCAGTCGTGGATCTGGCGATACCATTCCTCAATACGAAGTTTCGGAAGATCTTTGATACGATCTATTAGTGCACGTATAAACTGTTTCGCATCTGCTTGTACAAGTAAGTCCACCTGCATCCCAAATTTTGGCAACTTGTTAAGTTCTGCGGGATCAACATCAACAACAATTTTTTTTGCGCCGCGTGCAAAGTCCTGGTAAGGACTCCCAGCTTCACGCGTATCAAGCCGTGCACCAATAGTAAGAACAAGGTCTGCGTTCTGCAGAGCATAATTAGCGTAACGAGTCCCGTGAGTTCCGAAAGGGCCCACAAGATTCGGGTGAGTGGCCGGAAACATATCGAGCACTGGCCATGTGGGTAAAACCGGAAGGCCGAGCTGGTCAATAAGATTCAACACGTCACTCTCAGCGCCAGCAAGCCGGACGCCCCAACCTAAAATGACTACAGGACGACTAGCCTTCTTGAGTTCCACAATCACGGTGTCAAGATCAGCGTGGCTAGGCTTCAATGGTGTATCCACAACTTCTGGTGTAAATACCGACAGTTCCTCTGGATCAATGTCCATACGCTGCAGATCGTCTGGAATATCAACAATCACAGGACCAGGGCGACCCTGCTTAGCAATGTAAATTGCTTTTTCAAGTTCGTACCGAACTTGCTTCCAATCAGAAACCATTACGGCATACTTTGTAACTGGACGACACATTTCAACGATCTCGGTTTCCTGGAAACCCATCTGACGAACACCAGAATCCCCTTTAAGACGGAAGGTAGTGACTTGTCCGGTGAGGTACAACACAGGAACCGAATCGAACCACGAGCAGATAATTCCAGTTATAAGATTGGTCGCACCAGGACCACTCGTAGCAATAGCACAACCCAGATTTCCCGTCGCCCGTGCGTACGCGTCCGCAGCCATAGCACCACCCTGCTCGTGCTGAGGACAAATGTATTCGATGTCAGGTGTACGTGCGATGGAATCAATAAAATGCAATGAGGCACCGCCGGTCACAGCAAAAGCATGCCGTATGCCTTGGTCTTTTAAAAATCTAGCAACATAGTCAGAGAGCTTCACAGACGATTCCCTTACACAAATTAGTTAGCGGTTCTTCTGGCCTGACGCGACTGCCCAAATGTAATGACACATCGGTGCATAGCCAGTGTGGAGTACCTCGTCGTTCATACCAAACATGAACACGTTTTCAAAATAGCGAGACATCAATTCACGCAACGATTCTAGACTCTTAAGATTTATGTGCTGTGCTTGACTACGTGGACTGGCATGTGCAGAAGCTGTCACATTAGGGGTTCCGGTAACCATGACACCGTCTGGCGCCAAACAACGGAGAATATTTTTTACAAATGCATCTTCTTTCGCTGGTTCAATATGTTCGATCACATCGATTGAGTAAGCTGCATCTGCTTGAACCGTTGGCGTCTCCTTATTTAAATCCATGTGGAGATAACTGACATTTTTAAGATGCGGAAGACGACGTTGATTCCCCTCAAGCAATCGAGTATCCCAGTCGATGCAATACACATGACCAACCTCTTGGGCAACAATGGGTAGTCCAAAACCATCGCCTGATCCAACTTCAAATACCTGTTGCTTACCATGCAACATTTTGGCTACAAATTTGTACCTGGCTAAAACAAAGGCCATGTGCTTTGGGTCATGCACCAAACTGTAAGAAGTCCATGGCCCAAGGGACAATTCTTCCTGTTCAAACTGGTAGTCAGTTCCTTCACGATAGGCATCTTCAGCTGACTTTGGTGTATTCATCTCACTCTCACTCCTTAACTAGCACTGTCAGTATTTCCGGCTCGCCGAAGCTTATATCGATCACGGTCTCGCTTGAGCTCAACGGCCAGTTGGCCACCTGCATCCCGCCATGGATCATGCACTGCAGCTACATTACGCCCACCAACAACATCTCGGCCCTGCGCAACACACCAGCTAATACAATCGTGCAAGTCTTTGTAGGTGGCAGCTTGTTCTGCCGCCTGATAAAAATCTTTCGTTTTTTGGTAATTCCTTCCAGCACGCTCTGGGTTTACCAATGTTTGCTTGTGAATCTTTGTTGGTAGGAACCCTGGACCCACAACAAAGGCATTGACATCAGGAACTTCATCGTCGATCAATTCACACATCTTGATCAACATAATCTTTGATAAACAGTAGGCAGAATAGTTTGTGAATGGACTATTAGTACCACCCCCAGCAAAAAAAGCAGCGTGCACAACGTTACCTTTGTGTCGGTACGGATAAAGTCCGTGAAGCACTCTGAGTTGCGCTAGAGAGTTGACTGTCACTGATTGCTCCCACACGTCAAAATTATGGGATGGCCACGGCCCAATTGGATCAAGAACACCCACTGCTGAAATAAACCGGTCCCAGCCAATTCCAAGTGCAGCGTACGCCTTGATCATCGCCTGAATACTCTCGGGTGAACTCACATCACAGGGAAGCAGGTGTACACCTGCACGGTCTTCCAGTACCTTGACTCCACTACGATCACGAAACGTACCCACCACAGTCCAGCCTTCGTCAGCATAGAACCCCGCGAGAGCCTGACCAATGTCTGCACTGGCCGCCAAAATAAATACTGTCCCAGACATAGACATCAAAACGGACCAGTAAAACTCTTATCTGGCACATCAAGTGGAATGTCCTCTCCCGATGGTACAGAGAATGGCACACCCACCATTGAGGCAGCTGTCGTCGCAAGATCAACTGCACGTGGATAGTAATGCGCTGCTAACGCTGCTGACGTTGGGGTTGGATTGTCGGGTAAACAAACTCGTTGTGGAGAAGTGCGCAAGGACAACCCTTGCTCTGCAATACAAGCTACGACCTCAGCTGAAAAACCAACCGCAGCCCAACTGGTGTCGGTAACAATAACTCGACCAGTCTTACTCACCGATGCCATTACCGTAGTTTTATCCCACGGCCGAAGTGACCGAACATCAATAACTTCAGCGCTAACTCCCTGTTCTGCGAGCATCTCTGTAGCACGAAATGCTTCAAGTGCCATGTACGACGTGGCCACAATTGTAATGTCCTTACCCTCACGCATAACACGGGCCGTGCCCAATGGAACACGATACATCTCTTCCGGTACTGGCCCACTAATGTTGTAGAGCCACCGATGCTCAAGAAAAATGACTGGGCTATCGTCCTCAATACTTGCGATCAGCAAACCCTTAACATCATGTGGTGTGGTCGGCATCACAACCTTCAAGCCTGGCACATGGGCAAACCAGGACTGGAGACTTTGTGAGTGTTGCGGCCCCTGTCCCCAACCCCGACCGATGAGCATGCGAATGACAAATGGCACTCGCATCTGTCCACCAAACATGTAATGCCATTTCGCAGCCTGATTCACGATTTGTTCAAGACTCAGGACAGCGAAATCAACGCGTTGGTGGGTCAGAATTGGTCGCATGCCAGCCAGAGCACACCCAATTGCCACGCCAGTCATACCATTCTCAGAAGTTGGTAAATCCGAAACACGTCCTGAGCCATACTTCAACTCAAGTCCAGTGGTTGTCCCAAAAATACCTGTTGGATCAGGGACGCCGAGACCCATAATTTGCACGCGGGGGTCCGCAGCCATACAAAGATCGGTAGCCTCATTAATAGCTTGTGCAAATTTAAGTTCTCGCATAAAGACTCTATTTACGCTGGATAAGTAAACGTCGCCATCTCTGACGATTTTGGGAACGGACTGTTCTTCGCAAAGGCAACAGCCTCATCAATCTCAATTGCAAGTTCACGCTTGAGAGACTCAAGGTTGCCATCTGGCAATAGCGACATCTCTCGCATGTACCGCTCAAGGATAACTATGGGATCTTTAACTTTCCACGCTTCAAACTCAGCCGGCTCTCGATAGCCAAGGTCGTTGTCATAAAACGGGCCACAGTGCTCTCTCCAACGATACGTCTTAAATTCTAGAAAAGTTGGCCCTTCGCCATGACGCGCGCGGGCAATAGCTTGTTCTGCAAGTGAGTACACTGAACGCATATCATTGCCATCTCCCTGATACGCTGCCACACCGTGTGCCTTTGCAATTTCGTACACTTCACGGTTCGCTGGTTGTCGTACCTCCATAGGAGAATATACAGAGTAAAGATTATTCTCACAGACAAACACGACTGGGAGCTTCTTTAAAGATGCAAAATTGACTGCCTCGTGAAAAACACCTTCCTCAGTAGCACCTTCCCCAAAAAACGTCACTACAACCCGTTCTTCGTTCCTGAGGCGAGAACCCCACGAAGCTCCAACTGCAATTGGAATTGTGCTCGCAACAATAGGAACAGCACCAAGGAATCCAGCGGCAAGGTCCAGTAGATGCATTGACCCACCTTTACCGTTAGTACAACCCGTGGCTTTTCCATACATCTCCGCAAACATCGCCTTGAGATTCCCACCCTTTGCTAAATAGTGGCCGTGAGATCGATGTCCACTCATCACATAATCAGCTTGTACTAAATGGGCACACACCCCCACCGCCACTGCCTCTTGCCCTGTGGAAAGATGTACTGGACACCGCATCTGCTGTTCAGAATAAATATCGGCAATCCGCTCCTCAATCATCCGGATTCGCAGTAACTCTCGATGAAGTTGTTTCAGAGTACCGGCGCTAATGTGTTCAACTGTATTCATCCCTTGCTTTCTACTCCGTGAGTGTCCAACAGTAATCACCCGTATACCCTGCCACGCGAAAGAGCTCACGCCATCCATCGGGATCCATATAGGTAAGAGCTGTTAGCACCCACAACTCAAGATTTTTTTGCTGCGCTTCATTTAGCCATGAGTCGACTTGGACATACCTGTGTCCGCGACTCACTCGTTCCACTTCTTGTAATGCCTCGATACATGCATCACGGGGAAGGTTATGTAGCGTGTTAATAGATAGTACAAGATCAAAAGCATTATCATTAAAAGGTAGGTGCTGTGCTGTGCCCTGCACCACACAAGTTTGGACGTTCTCCGTTGCTTGCGTCAGTGCGTACTCTGAAATATCAAGACCAAAAATCTCAATGCCAGGAATAACCTGAATCATGTCCTGCATTAAAAAGCCCTTGGCGCAACCAATATCTAACACACGATGGCCAGCTGTAAGTCCATACTCGTCACGGATACGTTCGGCAATTGGAATCCAGCGGCCATCGTAACGATACCCTCCGTAACCGGTTGTTCGATCACCATCAAAATACTCGCGGCCAAACAAACGTGCAATCCGTCTAAATTCGTCATTAGCTGATCGATTCTTAGCAAGTGGCCGATGAGTACGAGGACATCGATCGAGCAAGTTCAGTTCCCGCCCAAGTATTTCAGACGTCATGGCTCAACCACGACCAATTGTGCAACTTCAAGTGCTTGATCCCAAAGATCGACAAGATACTCCGGAATTGGATATTTAGCTGCAAGAGTCCGAGGAATAAACTCGAGTGCCTGGCCCTCATGGCACGTTAAGGGTTGCATACCATCATACCGACACCAAAACACCGCGAGGCGAAGCGGGGGAAACCCCTCAGCATGAGAATCAATAAACTCGGTGAGCAATGAAAGATCGCTAACCTGATAGCTGGTTTCTTCTAAAAATTCCCTACGCGCACATGCTTCCATCGACTCACCAGACTCACAATGTCCACCAGGAGGAACCCATTGTCCCGGATGCGATATTTCTGGTTTGTCGTCACGATGCTGTAAGAGTACGGCGCCGTCGTCACGTAATAAAAAAACCGCAGCAACCCAAGGCTCACCGACCATTAACTAGCTGTAGCTTTCTCTACCATTCGTTCAAGTCCTATCCGAAAATCGGTAAAGCGAAAATCTGGGAACGCCGCCACTAATGCAGAGATGTCAAAATGTCTGTGTGTAATGGGATTAACCCGCTTCGAGGGTTGGACGTCCGTACCAGGCACCAATGCAGCGACACAATCTGCCACTTCTCGAAAGCTTTTGGACTCTCCTGTCGCCAGGTTCAAAACACCAGCTGACCGATGTGCTAAGACTTGCGCTGTCAGTATAGAAACGTCATCAATATACACGTGATCACGTTTTTCCTCTCCGCCACCAAACAATGCAACCTGTTTTGAGTCCAGAGCTGTTCGTACAAATCGGTTTGGCCCATACCCATTATGTGTATCACCAGGTCCGAACAAGAGTGACGGCCGGAGCAATGCCAGGGACGTGCTAGTAGCTTTGAGAGTTTCGATAAGCATCCGCTCCCGAACAATATGCATCGTCCCGTGAAAACTCTCTGGTTGAACACAGGACTGCTCGCGGACCAGTGTGGTTTCGTCTGCATAGACTGCGTCAGTGCTTAAGTAAACAACGTGTGCACAAGAACGACGTACGAGTGCGTTACAGACAGACTGTCCCATGGAAAAATTTTTCATCATCGTCTTGATATCTTTTCCACGGTCTGGTGTCAGTGCAGAAATAAACACAAGTGAATCATCCTCACGGAGTAATTCTGCCAGGGTCGATGCTGACGAAGATGCAGTCAAATCAAGGTCGTCAGATGACAAGCCTACGACGGGTATTTGCTGGTCTGATAAGTGATGGATAAGATTTGAAGCAACAAAACCACGCGCACCAAGAACAACGACGCGCGCGGGCATGGCTGGTTTAGAAATCTGATGAGTCAACATGTAGTAAGCCTTCCAGTACCAATACGAAAATAGCGTAACCCCTCAGCTCTGGCACGATCAGAAGCGATGAGCCCCAATGGGTCGATAACAACGCGGCCACGAAGTGACTTGCTTAGAGCAGAGAGATCAATATCAGAAAACTCTGGCCAGGCGGTCATCACCACAAGGGCATCACGGTCTTGACAAGCATCCAACGGTGACGAGCTACGATGCACGTGGGGGAACGCACCATCAGGTAGCACAGCAGCTGGATCGTACGCTGCCACATCGAAAGATGTCAGCTTCTCCAAAAGATGTACTGCTGGTGAGTTACGGGTTGACTGTGTGTGTTCTTTATAAGCTAACCCCCAGATGCCAATCGCTGGCTGATCACAACGTGTCAAAACCTCTCGATGTAGCACACGCAAGGCCCACTCACGCCGATACAAACTTCCTGCAGCCCAGGTCTGAATCACAGATGCATCAGCCCCAACTTCACTGGCTAGATGCGTCACTGTAACCATGTCACGCTGTAAGTTGCCTCCGCCCAAACCAAGACCAGCTTTCAGGTATGCATAGGGACCTATGCGCCGGTCTAAGCATAGCGCAGGGGCAATCTCTCGCCATTCAGCACCAATGCCTTCGCAAATTTCTGCCAGCATATTAGTCGTCGAAACTTGAGCCACAAGAAATGTATTAATGCTAATTTTGCAAAGTTCAGCGCTTTCGTACCGCATCACTAAAATCGGACAATCAAATGCTTCTAGGAACCTCTGAAACGCGGACGGTAATGGTGTCGTAGGATCAGCACAACCAACGATGAACCGCTCTGGATGAACTGCCTGGTCCACTGCTCGACCAAAAATCAACGTTTCAACCTGATAGTAAAGCTGTACCCCGTTACGCTCAGCACGTACCTGAGCGTTCCGAGTAAAGCCTGGTTGAACCTGACTTAGTACAACAATTGTCGTTCCCGGTTTCGCGACTGTAATCACTCGATCTAGCAATCCTGAAATTGGAGAGAGATTGCTGTGATCGCCAGCATCCGTAGGAACATCGACTGATATAAAAATAACGTCGCACCGATTTAAAGTTGAGAGTTCGGCTGAAAAAATAATTTGTGGCCGATGCGTCTCAGAAAGCTCTTTAAGGCCAGGTTCGTGTAACGGTAACTGACCACGAACTAAGTCATCACAAAGCTGAGGATTCTCGTCAAAACCGACGACATCGAATCCTTGCGCAGCGGCAGCAATGCTAGACACTATTCCAAGGTGTGACAAACCAGCAAAGCCAATCATGCAAGCATCTCAACACCAAGTGTCCGGCCTAACTCGTTTAATACGCCATTGATCCAAATGTCATTAGAGATATTCGTGCCACCTGTGACACAAAGATCTCGAAAATATTTGTACTCAGCAGCCCAGGTTGGATCTTTCTGCTCCAGAGGATGTACGTCCTCGTCTGGTTTTCCACTTGGAAGAATACGGTTACGTACAATGAGTGATGTTGGCCCCCATTTGCAAAGACCATTTACATGGATACTTCCCGTCTCACCAAATAGATCAAGACCAAAAGTATTCCGCCACGACAGCAATGTGCCTTCTAGTGCAAGTACTGGGGAAGATTCTGGAAAACCCATCAAGAAGTGATCGCACGCAACGTTCTCGTGTCGCTCGTACGTCCAGACCCGTGGCCCGCCAGACGGCTGACCAAAAAAGAAAAGGCAGAGATCAAGCATATGCGAGGCTAAATCTGGGATCACGCCGAGTCCTCTGTCACGCCAGGCTGAATTTCTCACATCACGGGCTGTCCCATTGCCATAGAACATCCGGCAACGATACACACGCCCTATGCGCTGCTGCTCCAGAAGCTTTTTCACAGATATCAAGTGCGGCTCAAACCGATGATTGTAAGCCGTGTAGCAGACCGCACCGTGCTGATCGCCCAGGTACTTCAATTGTTCAAGAGCGCTATTCTCTGCAGCTACGAGCGGTTTTTCGACCAGCACGTGTTTACCATGACTTAAAAGGTAGGTAAGCAACTCAACTTTTGGCCCATCAGGCGTGCAAACGAGTGCTGCATCATAGGTGCTCAGTGGAATATCTTCAAGCCGTTGCGCATCAGCGCCAGCCATGACTGGATCAATTGTTGCAACAACGTCAGATCCTGCTACTTCTTTCCGTTTCCGCCCCTGGATTCCAAGACCAACAACAATGACCTTCACGCGCTATGCCTCCACGACAAGGTTGCACAGCAGTGTTGTTCTCTCACCACAAGAGTCATTAGTGTGGAAACCCCGATCGGATCACGCGTACTGGATCCGCCTCTCGACAATCGCTAGCTTGTCTAGCAACTGTTCAGGGCTAATAGGTGTATTACCATCATGCTCACACGCCACAGCTGCCGCCATTGTCCCTAGAATAGATGAGATTACCGGTGAGTCAGTTGCACGAAGCGATAGGGTTGCGTAGGCAAGTAACGCATCTCCCGCACCAACAGGATCTACAACGTTGTCGGCAAACGCGTCGATCGTGAAAAATGCCCGCACGTCATGTGATGCTTCGCGATAAGTAATAATGCCACGCGCACCCATCTTAAGAATAAGCACTTTGCAACCTGAGCGCTTATAGAGTTCCAGGGCAAGAGGACGCACGACTGAATCCTGATCAGCCAGAGAAAAGCGAGCCTCTTTCTCATTGGGCGTAATGAGATCGAAACCTTGAAAATCAAGAATGTTTCCCCAGCGACTGGCAACTTGACTATCAGCAATGCGTAAGGGGCCAGATGGGAGCGAAGCAGTCAATTCTGGAATTGTTGCCTTGCTGAAAATCCCGTGTCGGAAATCACTGAACACGTAAGCATCCACCTGCACGCTTCCCAGTGCCTGCGTAAACTGCGGGATAATCTTGTTAGAGACCGGTCGACTGTCGACCTGGTCTACTTTAAGTAATCGATAACCGTTTGCGATATACGCTGCTTTCTTAGTAGTTGGTCGTGTTTGATCAATGATAGGAAGACAAGTGACGCCATGTTTTTCCATTTCTTCTAAAACAAAATCTTTTGAAGGATCGTCACCAAGCACAGTCGAGAACGTAACGTCTGCACCAGCAGCGCATAAGTGTTTCGCAACAATCGCAGCACCCCCAACAAAATCAACCTGTTCTTCAAGCTTCACACTTAATGTTGGAGTTTTGCTCGTGCTAGATCCGATCGGCGTACAGTAGATATACGAGTCCACAATCGTGTCGCCAAGGACATGAACGCGTAGCCCATGACACTTATCAAGAGCGTTCCTCAATCCCTCAAAAGTAATCCCTTCCGATTCCATCAATGCAACTAGCTTCTCAACATGAATCTTTGGAGGTTCATTCTCAATAAAACGAGAGGAAGAAAAAACAATATCTCCAGGCGTAAAGAGAACTTCGCCACCATAGCTGTTGAGCACATCGATTTCTTCTTGAGTCTTTGGATGGACACCACTTCCGGTGTACTCATATCCCTTCGCAAAATAGTCTGGTTGTAAATAACCCAAACTCCTGATAGGGGTTGGATCTTCGTCAATAATGACGTAGTCAACAACCTCTAGCGCTGCTAGGTTCATCGCACGAAGCTGCTGCGGTACGAAAGGACGGTAATTGGCTTTGCTAATATGAGCATCTGACGTAAGACTTGCCACTAACAGATCAGCCTTACCTTTGGCATACATCAGATGACGGACGTGTCCGGGATGAACCAAATCGAAGGTACCGTGACACATAATTACAGTACGGCTCCGTGGTCTCGGACCAATAATTTCTTTTAACTCCTCACGAGTCTTAACCTTGCGCTGGTAGGCACCCGTGTCCTTGAGATCCATCATGATTGCTCTCCAGAGAGTGTTGTAAACCATGTTTGAGTAGCTCTTTTAATCGAGTCTGGGTCCCAAACTGGTGCTTCGCGCCAGTAATCGATACAACGCAGCATCTCACCAACACCTTCTTCAAAACTTACGGATGGTGTCCAGCCAAGCTCTTTGTTGATTTTTGAAATGTCTGCCCAAGTACAATCAGGCTCTCCTGGACGTTTTGGTACATGCACAACGTCACCACCAAGTAATTCCACTAATCGGTTCACCGATTGAGGGTCACCTGCACCAACGTTATAAATATTTTGACTCTGATCTGAGTTTGCCGCAGCCAAAAAAGCTCGAGCTAAATCAGTAACGTACACAAAATCTCGGCGCTGTGTGCCATCACCAACAACCGTAAAAGGTTTCTGGTTTAATTTCTGTGCTAAAAACACTCCAAACACAGCACCGTAAGCACCAGACGTTTTAGACCGAGGACCGTAGGCATTAAAAATACGAATCGACGTAACTGGTAATTGATAAACACGTCCCCAATGCAACACTGCCTGTTCACCCTGGTATTTACTGAGCGCGTACGGGTACTCGGGATTAATAGCCGCATGTTCAGCAGTAGGAAGTTCCGTAGCTAAACCATAACAAGACGAAGATGCAGCATATACAAACTTACGTGCACCTGCTGTTCTAGCAGCTTCCAAAGCATGGACAGTCCCCTGGATGTTCGCGGACATGTAGTCGGTAGGACGTTCAATAGAAGGAACGATGTCACCAATGCCAGCAAAATGGTAAACATGTTCTGCGCCAGCAAAAATAGTTGAATCTGGAGTTACATGACGAAGATCTTCTACATGAATTTCAAGACGTGCATGCCCTTGATGCTGTTCAAGATTAGCAAGACGTCCACCAACGAGATTGTCAACCACGCGGACAGTAAACCCACGTTCCAACAATAAGTCCACCATATGGCTGCCGATAAAACCTGCTCCGCCAGTCACGACGGCGATCCGTGCTTGACTATTCATTATTCCAATGTCAGCTTCTTCACTGTTCGGACGTTGATATATCGATCGTCCTCTAAACTGTTGGGTAACTTCCCCGCTTTAAATGCACGGCAAAGATCCCGTACCGCATCTTCAATAGATCGGCGTGGAGCCCAGCCCAATTTCTGAAGAATCTTTTTTGATGATACGTGGTACGACCGAGGATCATTACTTGGTGTTGTTTCTACAGTGATTGACCCTTTTTCCGAGAACTCTTGCTCAACAACATCCTTTACTTGTTCCGCAAGTTCAGCCACGGTAAAGTTTTCATATCCTGCATTAAAAGTCTCTCCAGCAATTTGCTCGGTAGGCCTTTCAAGTAAATCGACATACAGTTCAGCAATGTCATCAATGTGGATATTAGGACGCTTTTGCATGCCACCAAAAACAGTAATCTTTCCTCGATTGACAGCATGATTGGTCAGAATATTAATAGTTAAATCCAACCGCATCCGCGGTGAATAACCACACACCGTTGCCGGTCGAATGATGACAGTTGTGAAAGTTGGTGACTGATACTTACGCAATAACGGTTCACTTAACCCCTTGTACTTGTTGTAATCGCTTACCGGCACAAGCGGATGGTCCTCTGTAACTTCTGGCGCCTCACTAACACCGTACACTGAACTCGTAGATGCATATATAAAACGGCGCACGCCGGCTCCAACACAAGCCTGCACAACTGGTTCAAATGAATCGTAATTAATTGACTTGCTTAGCTCTGGATCTAACTCAAAACTAGGGTCGTTAGAAATGCAAGCCAGATGAATCACACTGTCAACGCCAGAAAGAGCCTGTGAGAATGTTGCAATGTCCCGCAGGTCAGCTGAAATAACCTGTAGGTCAGAACGTGTCTTAGGCAAACCCTCTGACCCAAAAAGCATTAAATCGTAAACAACAACCTCGTACCCAGCATCAAGAAGCTTTGGCACAAGCACACAACCAACATAACCCGCACCACCCGCAACAAGTATTTTTTTCTTCAGAGGAATCTCCTTGTTAATGACATATGTCAAAAAGTTATATTTTTTTGTTTGAATGTGTAGACGATCCGGGAATGGAAAACCCAGCCTTAAGAGCATCCTGACGGAACATCTCCACAGTTTCTAGTGAGTAACTAGTTAAATCTTTTCCTACAAGAGCAAGCTTGTCCAACACGTTTGGCGTCGCCGTAAGCACATCGCAACCAATTGCATCCGCTTGGAACACATTCAATAATTCTCTTGGACTAGCCCAGATTAGTTCTGCAAGTGGCTTTTCCTCTAAACGCTCTAAAGAACGCTTCATGATTGGTATTGGATCTAGACCAGTGTCCGCAATACGCCCGGCAAATACAGATACAAATGCTGCTACATTCGAATCAAGGACCTCAGCAACCTCAGCCACTTGTCGATCGGTAAGAATCGCCGTCACGTTGAGCTGGACGTTTGCCTGCGCAAGTCCCTTAATCAACGCAATGGCTGACTCCCCACGAGCATTGGTAATTGGAATCTTTACAAAAACATTTGATCCCCAAGACGCAATTTGCTGCGCCTGTTGCTCCATCTCCGTAAAATCGTCTGAAAACACCTCAAATGAAATAGGACGATCGGGAACAATCTTGAGCACTGTTTTTGCAAAGGCTACGTAGTCAGTCACGCCAGCTTTACGCATCAAAGTTGGGTTAGTTGTAAAACCCTTAATCATTGGATTCGCTGCCATGTCTTTAATCACGTCGATATCAGCACCGTCAGCAAACAACTTGACACGCAGTTCTTTGAGGTTTGGCATTATTTCGTTTCCGTTAAATTTGTTGGTCCACTCAAAATTAAACGACTCGCGTCTAACAGCGATGGCACCGCTGCATCGTACCCACGTGCTTGACGTTCATCATAACTTTGACCCACCAGTATTGTTCGGCACCCAGCAGCTTTACCAGCTTCAATATCACGCCAACGATCGCCGACTAGCACTGAACGTGCCAAATCAATATTCCAGTGGTGGGCAGCATCGAGGATCATTCCTGGTTTTGGCTTTCGACACTCACACTTGTCGGCATCAATGTGATAGCAAACTCTTACATCGTCCACGTCAAGTGTTTCGCGAAGGTGATCGTGCATTGCCTCTACAGTAGATTTTGTCTGTCGTCCTGCACCCACATCTGGTTGATTCGTAATAACAATGAGACAAAACCCGGAAGCCCGCAATGAAGTAACTGCTTCTAATACCCCTGGAAGGAATTCAAAAGCATCAATACTGTCTGGTGCATACGGTTTTCCGTTGCGAATAATCGCACGGTTTATTACACCGTCTCTATCAAGAAATACCCCACTCCTCACAACAACTAGGTTTCCTCCGTGGATACTGATTCCCATTTTGCAGACTGTATAGCTAAGTCAGGATGGGAAACTAAACAATGCCACACAACCGCCTGATAGGCTTCAGCTAACGGTGTAAGCAGGGCAGGATCAACCGTAGGCACCACAATAACCTCAGTCCCAACCTGACGCGTATAGCCGCCATCACGACCAACAATTCCGTAAATTTCCATACCTCGTTCACAGGCCTCATCCAGTGCACGGACAATATTGGCACTTACGTTCTTACTCAGATTTCCACCACCAACCGATAGCACCAGCACGGCATCCTTCTTATTTGCACGACTCCCTTTCAGCCATTCCGAAAACACAGTATCCCAGCCCTCATCGTTAGTACGCGCAGTTAGCTCAGAAACATTATCGCAGGGACTATATGCCTCGATACCAGCGAGCTTTCGAAAATCATTGACCGCATGGCTACAGTTTGCAGCGCTACCTCCAACACCCAATAGAAAGAGTCGCCCCCCACGCTTGCGAAGTGCTACCAAAGCCTGGACAAATCTTTCTATCTCAGCTGGGTCTAAAGCCTCTGCAATTTCAGCTACACGACGAAGGTATATATTTGAATGTATAGTCACTAGGTAAAGCTCCGCCTTCTCAGTTACAGGCAAAGCCTGAACTGCTATAAAATCACAATACTTTCGCTCCACTACACAGTCGCGTCGCTATCCAAACACACTGGGGCCTTAACCCATTGGCCGAACGGATCTCTTACCGCCGTGGGCCAGGGGCACCCAACTACCGCGAGAACAATTTGCTGGGAAAGCCGGGTCAGGGATACTTTCACCCTTGCTTGTCCTGAACTAGACACCACCCCTCGCTGGCTTGTCGGTTTAAATATATCCAGATGGGCTTTCTGCGAGGACTCTCGTCGTATAAACGACTTAGATTCTATATCATACGGGCGATCTCGTTCAAGATTACACACCTTAAACTCCCCTTATTGAACCTTTGAAATCGAAGATTGAATCAACCCAGAGACTCATATTGATAATTATTTATAATGTAAATAGAACTATAAATTATTTAAAATGGATCTCTATTTAGCCACTGTCCCAGCTATTCAGATTTACAAGCTCTTTAAGAACTTCTATCGCACCTTCCATACTGCAACATAAAACGTATGTATCTTATTGATTATAAATAAGATATACGTTCTATTTGAACATGAAATCCTCAAGGTCAAATTAATAAATTCCCTATAAGTATTTTCGGCTGGAAACCCAGAAAAGAGCAGGGTTGCCACTGATTAAGGCTTACTAATTGGTATTTGAATGAACTACAAGACTCACAGCGCTCTAAAACACGACTTATCAAGATTTTAAAGGGCGGCTACCTTATTAGCTTCTCTCTCGACTCTTTAAAGCAGCGCGAGTTTCCCGATCAATCTCTCGGCGACGAATGGTTTCACGTTTATCGTGCAACTGCTTACCCTTTGCCAATGCAATAAGCACTTTGACGCAACCATTCTTGAAATACATCTTTAACGGGACCAGAGTTAAGCCCTTTTCTGTAACTCGACCAGTGAGCTTTTGAATTTGATGCCTGTGGAGAAGCAATTTCCGCTGGCGTCGCTCGTCATGATGCGCATACCCGCTATGGCTATACGGACTAATGTGGACATTAAATAACCAGGCTTCACCTTTATCGAGTCGTGCAAAGCTATCACGCAGATTGACACGCCCTTCACGGATTGCTTTCACTTCAGTACCAAGCAACACAATGCCAGCCTCCCACGTCTCAAGCACGTGATAGTCATGGAAAGCTTTGCGATTATCCGTAATGAGTTTTTGTCTATCTTCGCTACTATTGTCTACGCTAACCATGAACCTCGACCTGCTTATTGCTGATCCTCTCGAGTGCTCTTCATGAGTACGAACTGAGTCGCAAGCAGTATTGCCTCCACCATGCTCGAAGCATCTGCAACACCACGTCCAGCGATGTCGAAAGCCGTACCATGATCAACCGATGTCCGAATAATTGGAAGGCCTAGAGTAACGTTAACAGCTTTCCCAAAAGCAATAAGCTTGACGGGAATAATGCCTTGGTCGTGGTAACAAGCTACAACAGCATCAAAATCACCTCGAAGCGCACTTAGATATACAGTGTCAGCTGGAAAGGGCCCTGAAATTTCAATGCCTGCAGTACGTGCAGCCGTAATCGCCGGTACAACAATACGAGTTTCTTCGTCACCCAATACGTCGCCTTCCCCGGCGTGAGGATTCAGGCCTGCCATCGCGAGCCGTGGGTTTAAAATCCCGAGGGCTGGCAACTCTTGTGCAGCAATAGTAATAATGCCATCAAGGAGCTCACGCGTCAGGACTGTAGGTACCTTTGCTAGTGGTAGATGTGCCGTTGCCAATATCACCTTGAGACGATCCGACCAGAACATCATGGCAACTTGCTTGCTACTGGTAAGGTTCGACAGTAAATCAGTGTGTCCCTTCCACGGCAATCCCGCCTGGGAAAACGCTAACTTGTTAATGGGAGCTGTGACCACTGCTGCCACACGACCTGCAACTGTATCTTCAACAGCTGATACGATTGCTTGATACGCCGCAAGGCCCGCTGCAGCAGAGACAATTCCAGGCTTTATCCCTGTGAGATTTTTCGGACCGTAGATAACTGGTTCACATACACGCTGGACACGCACATCATGTAAGGCCTTGTCCACAATCTCAGGGCCAATACCAGCAGGGTCGCCAACAGTAAGGGCAATACGTGGTCGTTTCACGGTCGATCTTTACCTTTTTTGTCTTTCCGAGAGACACCTGATTCGAATGATGCCAATCCTTACAGTATCATCAAGGGTAGGAATGGGATTACAAGAGACACTCGCAACGAGCTGGTGGCGACGAAGCCTGTCAAGAATACGCCGTATCGCTGGCAACACACCGCCGGACCATGAAAAGTCCATTTCAGACCCTCAAACAGACTTTTCGTCTGAGATGCCACAGGACCAAATCCCAGCAAAGCACATTCTGGTGTTTGAAGATTGCCCCATCTGTGGGAGCAAGGCACGCACTATGGTCAATCCGTTCAATAAATTCGTACTATTCGATCAACAACCAGACACAAGATCATCTCGCTACCACTACGCACTCTGTCATGAATGCGGAGTCGTGTCTGCAACCCGCCGGCCAGGCGGACCTCGTTATCGCTGGCTCTTAGAACATTTCGAAGAATCACTCGGACGAGCTGCATTTGGAACGCGTCGCACAGGAAAATTTTCGCTGAGCTCATATAAATTAACCGACGACATGGAGGCCAAACTTACGCGACTGGCATCCCACGGTGTATTTGTTTCAGACCACCTGGGTATCGGACGAAAAGAATACTTGCCGTCCTTACTGGCTGATCGGTTCTCGAACAGTGTCCACATTGAGTTAATTCGATCGTTGCTCTCACTAAAAACTCCACGTGTCCTTGAAATTCGATCCCGTCTTGGGTCGATTGTTGGATCATTAAAACAAACAGACGGTGCTGAAGTGTACGCAATGGCACTGTTTGATAATCAAAAGTTTCTCATTCAACAAGTCTATGACATCCCAACAGAGCTCATCGACTTCGAAAGATTTCATATTCCCTTTCCACGGCCCTTTGATCTCATCATTGCCAACCACATGCTGACACATGCAATTCATCCATCTCGTTTCCTGGCAACCGTACATAAGAATCTATCGCTAGGTGGTCACATCTATCTGTATAACGAACCAGATGATGCCGAAATCCTCGATGAAGGCAAGTCAATGTTCAATACATTGAACCCCTTCCACTTGCAGGCATTCGATGAAGAAGCTCTCATTCGGGCACTTGCTGCTAATGGCTTTCAAGTAAAGTTCATCACAAGACACGCAGGATCATTTCTCTGCTTGGCGCAAGCCGTTGAGAAAACAGACAACTGGACCAGAATCCCCGCTAAGCAATCATCTCGGCGTCGATCTGGCTATCGACGCGCGTACGATGCCTCAGTCATTATGACTTCTGGTCGTGCGAAAGAACGTTTCTCAACTGTGTGGGATGCGACAGTGGAACGAGCTACTGCTAACGGCTTCGCAGAAAAAGATGCCAGTGGGCGAGTTCGACTGATCCGGAGCGGGCGTACGGGTCATCATTGGGGATATGCAAAACCGAAGATCAAATCCTGAGAACTAACCAGGCAGCTACATTTTTAGGGCTTGCTTTACGTTCCAACGCACGCAAAGCACGGTCGACTATTCCAAAGGCTCGTGTACTTCGATCATTATCGTAAGCCCTAGCTAATTGTCCAAGCTCAGCACTGAGATCTGTATTTGCCAAAATTTGAGGATCCGCACCAGCCGACAACACGTCCAGGTCACGCAATAAGGAAGATAGAGCACGCAGCCGTACAGAAAGATGCTCCCGTTGTTCGTGAGCAGGAGTAGATTTGCCTCCAAGAAAAGTTTTCATAGCTGCAAGTCGCTTTGTTGGGTTGGACTCACGTGCCACCTCTACAAGGAGTTTCTGACTATCGCTACGTGCCTCAGCAACAGCAACAGTATCAGCTGCCAATGCACGTCCAAGACTGCCATCGGCATCTACAGCTAAGGCACGTGCCTCTGGTTCTGTATGCCCATGGTCACTTATCAACATCTTGACAATCTCTCCAACCGCAAGAGGCCCGAAACGCAGGCGGTAGCATCGTGACAGCACTGTGGAGAGGAGCGAGTCGGCTCTGGATGATACCAGCACAAATACAGACGCAGATGGTGGTTCTTCAAGGGTCTTCAGTAAGGCGCTCTGAGCTGGAAACCCCATCGCATCAGCCTCATCGACGATAACAACACGCCGATGCCCTTCAAACGGTCGATATTGAGCACGATCAACTACTTCACGTACCTGTTCGATCTTTATAGAACCAGTATCATCCGGCTCGACAACGAGCACGTCTGAGTGAATACCACGACCAATACGACTACAGGCAGCACAATGACCGCAAGCATCGGTCTTAAAAACATCACCTTGAACAGGCTCCAGGCAATTCAACGTTTGCGCCAGAGCAATTGCGACTCTTCGCTTGCCAACTCCCCGTGGCCCTGCAAACAGCAACGACGGTGGCAGTGAGTCACTTACTATTGCCCGGGCCAGCAGTGCCATCAGTCGCTGATGGCCAGTTACGCTCACAAAGGACATATTTTTATTAAGAAAATTGTAATTCTAGCCCCACACACATTGCTACTACTAGGCTTTGGTCGTTATACTCCACCCTATCATGCACAAAACTCTCATTTTGACGACGACATTACTGCTAACTATTGGAATGATGGCGGTTCAGGCGGAAGACTGGCCTGAATTTCGCGGGAAGGGCCGTGTGGGTATCTGGAACGAACCCGACACTATCGATAAATTTCCCGACGGTGGCCTGAAACCCGTATGGCGGGTACAAATTCACGCTGGAATGAGTGGTCCGGCAGTAGCTGATGGTCGTGTATTAATCACTGATTTTAAAGCTGAAGATGACTTCTACCGCGGCACGGAGCGAGTGCTCGCCCTTGATGAAGAAACTGGCGACATCCTCTGGACCCGTGAATGGCAGGTTGATTACTCAGCCGCACACGTTTCGATGATGCCGTGGGGTGGTCCATTTGCGACCCCGTCCGTAGACGATGACCGGGTGTATGTCCTCGGACGCACCGGAGAACTTATGGCATTGAAAGTCGAAACGGGTGACTTGATCTGGGAAAC
>DDZV01000059.1:33882-34781 GCA_002346475.1 Acidobacteria bacterium UBA2999
TAGTAGAAGGAGATGTCGTCATCTGCTTCGTTGGCGGAGTTAATGCCAATGTTGTCGCGTTTGACAAAATGACCGGCGAAGAAGTCTGGACTGCACTGAATGATCTCAAACACGATATTGGCGGTTCAGCGCCTATCGTGATCACAGCTGGCGGCACGCGACAACTAATCATCTGGCATCCGACTGCAGTAGTTTCTCTTGATCCAGCAACCGGCACAAAGTATTGGGAAGTGCCCTTCAGGGCTTACGGTAGTGTTAACCCTGGACTCCCGGTGCAAAGCGGCAACCTGCTTATGATCTCAAGCTTCAATTTGGGATCAATGATGATGGAACTCGATGAGACCAAACCCGGGGCTCGGATGATCTGGAAAGCCCGAGAAGATGCCAGCGATGTCGATACCGATGGCCTACATGCACTGTTCTCCCCGCCTATGATGAAGGATGGTTTTATTTACGGCATTTGCAGTTACGGACAACTCCGAGCTCTTGGCGCAACCACCGGTGAACGGATTTGGGAATCACAATCGCCCATGGGAGAACGTGCGAGATTTTCTTCAGCCTTTCTTGTACGTAATGGTGAGGACAAGTACTTCATTAACAATGACCGCGGTGAACTGATCATTGCCAGATTAACACCAGAACAGTACGTCGAATTAGACCGCACACAACTCGTGGAACCAATAACACGGCCTTACAATCGCCGACGCCTGGGTGCCGTGAGTTGGATGCATCCAGCTTACGCAAACGGAAAAATCTTTGCACGTAATGATGCAGAGATTATTGCCGTCTCGTTGAAGAAGGTATCGCCGTAACCCCAGGTCACTGCCACTGCCATGAGGAAGATACTTATTTCGACGACGTTGTTCCTGACGATCGGAATGATGGCGGTTCAGGCGGAA
>DDZV01000022.1:0-80436 GCA_002346475.1 Acidobacteria bacterium UBA2999
TTGGTAGGCCGTTACCCTACCAACTAGCTAATCGAGCGCGGGCCCCTCTTTAAGCGCCAGGTCTTACGATCCCCAGCTTTGATCTCCACCTTTCCAAAGGCAGGATGTTATGGGGTATTAGCGTCCCTTTCGAAACGTTATCCCCCACTCGAAGGTAGGTCACCCACGTGTTACTCACCCGTTTGCCACTCTACTCGCAACCCGAAGGTTACTTTCGCGTTCGACTTGCATGTGTAAGGCATGCCGCCAGCGTTGATTCTGAGCCAGGATCAAACTCTCATGTTAAATTCGCTGTTACACCGCAACTTGCGTTGCGGCTTGGCAACTTATTCAACGCGAGCGCCTGTTGATTGGCTCTTGCGTTGTTACTTGTTACGTTTGTGTTCAATAGATGGTTCGTTGCATTAAAGCAACGCCACCTGCTGACACTAGACGGGTTTTACTTCTTGCGTGCTTGCACGCACTATCCAGTTTTCAAAGAACCAAACTCTGCTTAGCATCAATGATGCCAGCGCAGTGTTGTTCCCCTCCATAGACAAGAAACCAAAACTATCCTTAGGGGAAACCTTAGAATGCTACTATCTGGCCTCTCAACTGTCAACACTAACTCCTTGTTTTAACAGCATTAAGCACTCAATTTTGCATCGAAATTTAGACAAGAAGGAACAGTGTGTTCTGGTGGTGCCCGCAGAGTCACCGAAACGACGTTAGTCGGGCGAGTCTGCCTTTAAGTCAATGACCATGGTGGGAACGGAAATTTGAATAATCCTGAAGTATCTAAGAGCGAGTTTATACTCGGCCATATTACTGTTACCTGTTTCGTCGTCCCGTCTCGGGAAGAACTCATTTGGATTAACCGGAGTAATCAAAACACCAAGGTCAAACAAGCGGTGCCGATGTCCATATTGAAACTTGTAGAAATCTCGATATAGGGTCGGGCTGGTTCCAAATTGAACTTCACCAAACACACGATTCTTCCCAAAATCACCGATTAGTCTGAGTTTATCAGAGAGTCTTGGTTGGGTTTTCCAACCCAATTTCTTGAACTCGTCCTTGAATCTCATGTTGTATGACGTTTGATGTGGCCTTGCCGCCCGTACATGTTTGTATATAGGTTGCCACTCAATGCCAGCCACTACGGATAAAACTTCATCGATTTCATTCTTCAGGCTTCGTTTTAGATGTTCATCGCAGTGAAGATAGGCAATCTCGTGGTTCATGCAGCTCCACTTTGTTTAGAGGTAACGAGTTAGCCGACCGCGGTGGGCGATTATACGAAGTTACTGACGGTGTAAACAGTTGCAATACTATTCACTGAGAATTTTTACAATATGCTTCTGCTTGGCTCCCTTGCGTAACACAAAGAGTGATCCGTCAATTGCTTCGGAGGCTGTAAGGCGCTCTTTTTCATTCGTTACACGCCGTTCGTTAACATAAATTCCACCGCTCCGTATGAGCCGAGTTGCCTCACTCTTCGAACTCGTTAACCCTGAAGAAACTAGGAGCCCGGATAGCGGTATGCCTTGATTCAAAGCTTCAGCAGACATACTCGAAGAGGGAACATCATCGAAAATCATCAACAGGTCATCAGCTGGTATTTTTTTAAGATCGCCACCAAAGAAAACCTCAGACGCTCGCTGCGCTCGCTTCATCTGATCTAGACCGTGGACAAGCTGGGTTACTTCGCTTGCAAGTGTTCGTTGAGCCTCTCGGTGCTCCGGCTTGATCTCAGCTGCCTTGGCTAAATCAGATATTGTTGATTGGTCAAGAAACGTGAAAAAGTTCAGGTACTTAATCACATCAATATCATCTGTATTAAGAAAGAATTGAAAAAACCGAAACGGAGAAGTCAGACTAGCGTCGAGCCAAATCGTGCCAGCTTCTGTTTTACCGAATTTTTCTCCTGAAGCTGTAGTGATCAATGGAAAGACAAGACCATGCACCTTTTCACTTCTTAATCGGCGAATCAGATCACAGCCAGCAGTAATATTGCCCCATTGGTCACTGCCACCAACTTGCAATGTGCAATTGAATTTGTCATGTAAAACAAGAAAATCGTACGCTTGGAGTAATAGATAACTGAATTCAGTGAATGAGATGCCGTCCTCGCTCTCAAGGCGACGTTTAACAGATTCCTTGGCCAACATAGAGTTCACAGTGAAGTGCTTACCAATTTCACGAAAAAACTCCATGCCATTCAGAGTTCCCAACCAATCAGCATTGTTGAGAAGCTTTGCAGATTGATTGCCCGATCCGAAATCCAGAAAGCGAGATAATTGGTTGCGAATTTCAACTGAATTGATTTGAACCTGTTCTGGTGTTAGCAGGGTCCTTTCTGTACTTTTTCCGCTCGGATCACCAATCAGACTAGTTCCACCACCGATAAGAGCGATCGGTGTATGGCCAGCGCGCTGGAACCTAGCCAGTGCCATCATTGGCATAAGGCTACCCACGTGTAAGCTAGAAGCCGTTGGATCAAAACCAGCATAAGCCGTAAGTTTGTCACTGGCCAAACGCTCAGGAAGGCCTTCAGTACTTGCATGCACTAAACTTCGCCACTCAAGCTCTTGATACAAATTCATGTTTTAACTCAACATCCCTGCCGATGACTTTATAAATCTTCTTCCTGTAATCTTCCAACCACCTTGCAGGTAAAGACCCACTGCTTCTGGGTAAATCCGATGTTCCTCTTTCAAGATTCTGCCTGCTAATGTTTCTGGGGTGTCTTGATCGCTAACACTAACACTACGTTGCAAAACTATGGGCCCAGCATCGAGATCTTTGGTGACAATGTGAACCGTCACCCCACTAACTTTTACGCCATGCTCAACAGCCTTCTTTTGAGCATTGAGCCCAGGAAATGCAGGTAACAAGGATGGATGGATGTTGAGGATCGCATTGGGAAACGTCTCAATTAGTGGAGCACCAACAAGCCGCATAAAGCCAGCGAGGCAAACCAGGCCTATGTTTCGTAACTTTAATTGCTTTGCAATTTCTTGATCAAACTCATCGCGATTTGGAAATTTTTCGTGGTCAATACATAAAGTCTCAATATCAGCATCTGCTGCTATCGCTAAGCCCGTAGCATCGCTACGGTTGGAAATAACTACTGCAATTGTTGCGTCAAGTTGACCCAAGCGGGTGGCCTCAATAAGAGCTTGCAAGTTGCTACCACGGCCAGAGATCAAAACACCAATCCTTCGACTGTTGGTGTTAGTAGTCATTGAAAATGGATAAAGTCGTGAATCATCACAGGTTGGTATAGGTCACTTGAGGCGTATCGGCTGCTATAACTTCACCAATAACTTGTGCATCATGTCCACCCCTAGCCGCTAGCTCCTCAAGAATTTGTTCCTTCTGCCCAGTCTCAGCTACTAAAACCATGCCAATACCCATATTAAAGGTTCTTAGCATGTCCTCAATTGGGACATCGCCACTACGGTGAAGCCACTCAAAAATAGCTGGTACTTGCCAAGTGGAACAATCAACAACTGCCGCCGTTCCCTGCGACAACACCCGAGGTAAATTATCTGTAATCCCACCACCAGTAATATGGGCAATCCCTTTGACACGATTGCGATTGATTAGTGGCTTGAGCAATGAAAGGTAAGACCGGTGTGGTTCAAGCAATGCTTCACCAATTGTCATTCCAAGATCCGGTATGTGATTATCAACACTCAGCCGAAACTGGTCAAAAACAATACGCCTTACCAAAGAATATCCATTTGTATGAAGTCCAGAAGAAGGCACGCCGATGAGCACGTCACCCGGGCCGATATTTTGACCTGTTAAAAGTCGTTCGCGATCAGCCGCCCCAACAATAAAACCTGCCAAGTCATATTCTCCGGGTGCATATAACCCTGGTGTCTCAGCAGTCTCACCGCCTAGTAAAGCACAGCCATTTTCTCGACATGCCGCAGCGATACCCCCAACTACTTCTTCTGCTAAATCAGGTGACAATTGGCTAGTCGCAAGATAGTCAAAAAAGAAAAGCGGCTCTGCCCCCTGAACCAAAATGTCATTAACACAATGATTGACAAGATCGACGCCAATGGTATCGTGGCGCCCAGCCAAAAACGCAACTTTTAACTTTGTACCAACACCATCTGCACTTGAGACTAAAACTGGGTCGCGGAACCGGCCTGGATCAAAACGAAAAATTCCACCGAAAGAACCGATGTCTGACAGCACTCCTGACGTAAAAGTTGAGCGTGCCAAAGTCTTAATTCGACGAACGGCTTCATTGCCTGCATCAATATCAACGCCAGCTGTACGGTAATCCATTAAAATCCAAATTCCTCAATCAGTAGCAAGTCAAAATCTCCCCAACCTCAAGTGAAAATAGTTATAACCACAAGCCTAACTAGTAACAGGATCCTTAATTCCCGTTCGACCTCGAGGCGTTGACCGATCATTGTTCTCATTTAGTTTTAATGCCAGTTGTAAATAAGCAGCCTCGTTACGAGGAAATTCAACTGGATAATTTCCGGTATAGCAGGAAGTGCAATAAGCAGAATGACCACCTGTTACCGAGCCCGTTAATCCTTCTAGGCTTAAATAAGACAGACTGTCAGCGTCTAAGTATTGTTGAATCTCTTCCAAGCTGTGCGTCGCTCCTATAAGCTCGGCGCGACGCGGTGTGTCAACACCATAGAAACACGGAGAAATTGTTGGTGGACAACTAATTCGCATATGTACTTCCTCTGCTCCAGCAGACCGAATCATTCGCACGATTTTTCGGCTAGTAGTGCCACGTACTATGGAATCGTCGACAAGAACAACACGTTTTCCCTTAAGGATGCTCTTTACAGGATTAAGTTTGACACGTACACCAAAATGGCGAATAGACTGCTCCGGCTCAATAAATGTCCTCCCAACGTAATGGTTGCGAATAAGTCCCATTCGCATTGGAATACCAGATTTTTCAGCAAAGCCAATCGCAGCACAAACTCCAGAGTCTGGAATCGGGACTACTACGTCTGCTGTCTCTACCGGTGCCTCCACTGCAAGTCGCCTGCCAAGATTGGTGCGAACCTCATTTACGCTCTCTCCAAAAACATAGCTGTCTGGGCGAGCAAAATATACATGTTCAAATACACACTGAGATTGAGAAGCAGCTGGGAAAGGTTTTATCGATTTTAAGCCCTGAGGCCCAGCAATAACAATTTCGCCAGGCTCAACATCTCGAACATACGTTGCACCAATTAAATCCATGGCACATGTTTCTGAAGCGATCACCCAAGCATCGTCAAGTTGACCAAGCGCAAGTGGCCGAAATCCATGAGGATCACGCGCACCAATTACTTGATCCCGCGTCATCATCACAAGTGAAAAAGCACCACGTACCTGACTGATAGCATGTACTATCGCTTTCTCAACTGTTGGCTCTGAAGAACGAGCAAACAAATGAACAAGCACCTCGCTATCACTTGTTGTCTGGAAAATAGCACCGTGCTGAGCGAGTTCTTCGCGAAGTTCACCAGCATTAACTAGATTGCCATTGTGACAAAGAGCAAATGGACCATGCACACAGTCAATAACTATCGGTTGTGCATTTATGAGTCGACTCTCTCCCGCAGTTGAATATCGCACATGACCAATAGCGAAATGACCCTCTAACCGCGAGAGTGTTTGTCCATTAAATGCTTCATTGACATAACCCATTGCTTTTGAATGCCGAATTCGTATTCCATCTGATGCAGCAATTCCAGAACTTTCCTGGCCTCGATGCTGCAAAGCATGCAGTCCAAGGTAAGCAAGGTTTGACGCCTCTGGATGTCCAGAGATCCCAAATACGCCACATTCTTCACGGAACTTATCGAACATTTTTTTAACTCAAATATTCAACTGTATAGACTTATATTTTATGTTGTTTATCATCATAGCTCTTTGCATAAAAACAGCATCGAGGCAGAATCCACCTTGTGAGTTTACGGCGTTACGCAACTTCGCGTGGACTTTCTACAATCTCGTCTAAAGCCGTGGCCCAAATCCGCTCAGCCTCAGCTTGAGGCTCGTCAATTACAAGATGGCCATCAATAGATAAGCGTATATTGCTGCCTCCGACCCTTCCAATCACTGTCGAGGCTACACCAGCTTTTGCAGCAAGATCCAAAAACTCATCCGAAAGATTTTTCTCAACTGAAACGACAACTCTTGAAGCTGACTCACCAAATACGGTGGCTACTTCAGCAAAGGGGGTCTCGGACAGGTCGTTTGATATCCCGACAATATTTGCCTCAACACCAAGAGCACTGTCAAAAGTGCATTCAGCCAGAGCAATCCCAACTCCCCCTTCAGCACAGTCATGAGCAGATTTAATAAGACCAGCAGCAGCGCTGTCTACTAACAAGCGCTGCAATGCTCGTTCGCGTTCCAAGTCAAGTGTTGGTGGAACGCCTCGGATAAGACCATGTGCCAACTCAAGATACTCGCTGCCGCCTAACTCACCAAAACCTTCGCCAAGCAAAACAACTACATCGCCAGTTTTCTGAAACCGACGACTCACAACCTTGTCAGCCTGATCTAGTAACCCAATGACACCAATCACTGGTGTTGGTAACACCGACTCTCCGTCAGTCTCGTTATAGAGACTTACGTTGCCACCAGTAATAGGGATCTCAAGTGCTCGGCATGCAGAGCCCAGGCCCTCCACAGCGCGCGCAAACTGCCACATAATTTCTGGACGCTCGGGGTTTCCAAAATTCAGGCAATTTGTGGCTCCTATTGGTAACGCCCCTGTGCATGCAACGTTACGAGCGGCTTCAGCCACAGCCAGTTGAGCTCCTGCATGCGGGTCAAGAGCAACATAACGAGCATTGCAATCAACCGACATTGCCAAAGCGTGGTTAGTGCCCTTAACTCGGACAGTACCGGTACCCATCCCAGGACTAACAATAGTATTTGTACGAACCATGTAGTCGTACTGCCGATAAACAAATCGCTTGCTTGCTACGTTAGGCGAACGTAATAACTGTCGAAATATTTGGAGAGTTTCGCGGGGCTTCTCAAGCGATGAAACCGTTAAATTTCTCATTGTGCCAAGCGACTCTGGCTCGGTGGTTGGCCGATGATAAATTGGAGCTTCTTCGGTCAATAAACGATTAGGGATATCAGCTACGATAACATCCTGATCCTTAACCCGCAGTTTTCCATCTGCTGTCACTTGGCCAATTTGAACAGCATGAAGATCCCATTTTTCAAAAATCTGTTCAATTTCTTCTTCGTGTCCTTCCTTAACAACCAATAGCATCCGTTCTTGCGACTCTGACAGCATGATTTCGTAGGGTGTCATGCCTGTCTCGCGTTGTGGAACAAGTGACACATCAATCTCAATCCCCACATCTCCACGTGAACCCATCTCGCAAGTTGAACAGGTTAGACCAGCTGCACCCATATCCTGAATGCCAACAAGAGCATTCGTTTTCATAGCTTCGAGACAAGCTTCAAGAAGTAATTTTTCCATGAATGGGTCGCCCACTTGGACTGCGGGTCGCTTCTCTGCTGAGCTCTCATCAAACTCTGCCGACGCCATCGTGGCACCATGAATGCCATCCCTACCTGTTTTTGCTCCTACGTAGTAAACCGGATTTCCAGCACCTGAGGCAGCAGCTTTAATAATCTCGTCCGCCTTTGCAATGCCGAGACAGAAAACGTTTACAAGCGGGTTTCCAGCATAACTTTTATCAAATCCGACTTCGCCCCCGACTGTTGGAATGCCGATGCTGTTCCCGTAGCCACCAATACCAGCTACAACTCCAGCAAACAACCGTCGCACCTGTGAATTTTTAAGTAGCCCAAACCTAAGGGAGTTCAACAAGGCTATGGGACGAGCACCCATCGTAAAAATATCCCTGATAATCCCGCCTACACCGGTGGCGGCTCCTTGGTAAGGTTCGATAAATGAAGGATGGTTATGTGATTCAATTTTAAAAACAGCTGCCAAGCCATCTCCGATATCAACAGCACCAGCATTCTCGCCAGGTCCCTGTAAAACACGAGGGCCGCTGGTTGGCAGTGTCTGTAGATGAACCCTTGAGCTTTTATAACTACAGTGTTCAGACCACATCACAGAAAAAATGCCAAGTTCTGTTAGAGTGGGCACGTGACCGAGCATCTTGATAATTTGCTGGTATTCCTCACGCGTCAAACCATGCCGTTTAATGAGAGCATCGTCGGCTAGAACTGTTTTATTTGAGCTCATCTTCCTAGGAGGGGTTCTATAGGCCCAGAATCCTGGAGCCCGTTTATCACTGCTTGCACGACCGACTTAAATATCACAAGCCCCTCGGCACTTCCCACAACATCCTCACAACTACGCTCTGGGTGTGGCATGAGACCAACTACATTTCGAGTGACATTACATAAGCCTGCAATTGCATTTACCGATCCATTAGGGTTGGCCTCTGACATAACAATCCCTGCTGGCGTGGTATACCTAAAAAGCACCTGCCGATTGGCTTCAAGGCGCTCCACGACTTCAGGTTCAGCGTAGTAGTTACCCTCCCCGTGAGCAATAGGTATGCGTAACACCTGAGCTTGTTGACAAGCTACTGTGAATGGTGTGTCCACTTGCTCAACCCGAATAAATACTTGTTCGCACTGGAATTTAAGACTTCTATTTCTAAGCATCGCACCAGGCAATAATCCAGCTTCCAGTAATATCTGAAACCCATTACAAATACCGATTACAGGGCGACCAGCTTCAGCAAACCGCTTAACTTCAGTCATGATTGGTGAAAAGCATGCAATGGACCCCGTGCGGAGATAATCACCATGAGCAAACCCACCCGGAAGGACCACAGCGTCTGCCCCATGTAGGCTGGTGTCCTTATGCCAAATGAGTTCAGCCTCCATACCAAGAACATTCTTTACAGCGTAATATGTATCGTGATCGCAGTTAGAACCTGGGAAAACAACAATCGCAAATTTCACGAAGTGACTCCCGTGCCAACCTCAATCCGGTAACTTTCTATTACCGGATTTGCCAGGAGCTTGTCAGATACCTCTGAAGCAATCTTACGAGTTTCATCTTCCGTAGCTGCGTCAATCTCAAGCTCAAAATATTTCCCCTGACGAACACCGCTGACCATCTGATAACCGAGTGTGTGTAATGCTTCGGCGACGGTTGTTCCCTGGGGATCAAAAACTGAAGACTTTAACGTAACGTATACGCGCGCACGCATTCAGATTGCTACCTCCTACTGCAACACTGATTTAATTGGACTTCGTCTCACTTGAAACGAAGTTTTTAATCATCAAGCTTCTCTCCACGGAACGCTCGTTCAAGAATATCGTCAACATGGCGAAGGTGCTGGTCAAGATCGAAAGCACGTTCAAGATCTGCTGGCGGCAAAACTTTTGCAACCTCTGAGTCAGCAAGTAATAGTGTCTTAAAGTCCTTGTGTTCGTGGAATGAGCGCATCGCATTTTTCTGAACTAATTCGTAAGCTTGCTCACGAGATAGGCCACGGCGAGCAAGCTCAAGTAGAACTGTACCCGAAAAAACTACGCCTCGAGAACGCTCAAGGTTTTCCCTCATACGATCTGGATAAACAACCATCCCACCTACAATATGGGTAAAACGTCGCAACATATGGTCAAGTGCAATAAAAGTGTCCGGAAGAATTACGCGCTCAACTGAAGAATGTGAAATGTCACGCTCGTGCCAAAGAGCATTGTTTTCTATAGCCGCCATAGCGTTTGCTCGAAGCAATCTAGCTAATCCAACAATTTGCTCACAACCAATCGGGTTCCGCTTATGCGGCATAGCCGACGATCCCTTTTGACCTTTTGCAAATGGCTCTTCGACTTCGCCGATTTCCGTCTTCTGTAAGCCTCGGATCTCAAGCGCAAATTTCTCAAGTGATGATGCTGTAACAGCAAGTGCCCACACTAATTCTGCATGACGATCGCGTTGAATAACCTGAGAGGCAACTAGTGCTGGCTGAAGTTCTAGCCGACGGCAAACATCCGCCTCAATCGAAGGTGGAATGTGTGAAAAAACCCCAACTGCCCCAGAAAGCTTGCCAACTGCCACAGCCTCCCGCGCGCGGCGGATCCGAGTAATATTCCGATTTAGTTCCGCGTACCAAAGAGACAGCTTCACGCCAAACGTCATAGGCTCGGCATGAACACCGTGGGTTCGCCCTATCATCGGAGTTCGACGATGCTCTTCAGCTCGCCGTCGCACAACAAGTATCGCGCGATTCAGGCCAGTTAAAATTAGATCGCAAGCCTCACGCATTTGCAAAGCCTGGGCTGTATCAATAACGTCTGATGAAGTCAGTCCAAAATGTAACCAACGCGCTGACGGGCCCACTTGCTCTGCCACAGCCGTAGTAAAAGCAATAACGTCATGTTGTGTGGTCTTTTCAATCTCTTCAATGCGATCAATGCTGAAAGTTGCTCGATCGCGTAACTCCTTCGCCGCTTCTGGCGGGACAATGCCTGCACTAGCCATGGCGTCTGTAGCCGCAAGTTCAACCTGCAACCAAGTTTCGTAACGCCGTTGATCACTCCAAATGTGACCCATCTCTTGATGTGTATATCGTTTAATCATCTCAGCCTAAGAATAGCCGTTCGCGGGGTATTTCCAGTCCGTTGACAGCGCCAACTACCGTCACCGCTAGCTTATCCTCCCTGAAAAGTTGCGAAGCAACACGCTGAACATCCCCATTAGTAACACGGTCTACGCCGGCTAGCGTATCGTCAAGCCCAAATTGTCGATCAAAATAGATTTCTTGGCGTACTAGATGTGACATGCGACTTGATGTGCTCTCAAGACCCAGCATCAAACTTCCCTTAAGATGATCCTTTGCTCGCTTAAGTTCAGTTTTCGACGGTGGGTCAGTCTTTAATTGACGCAATTCTGCAACAACCAAATCAATAAGTTCACCAACTACTTTGTTTCCGCAACCGGCATATATAGTTGCCAAACCTGCGTCACGATAAGCACTTAAGCCACTATAAACCGAGTACGCCAAGCCACGTTTTTCTCGCACATTTTGAAATAGACGCGAACTCATAGAACCACCAAGCACCGTATTTAACACGTAGCTCGCATAACGATCCTCATGATCTTGTTGATAAGCATCTGTCCCAAGGCAAACGTGACTCTGTTCTAGGTCCTTACTACGAATAATCACACGTGGGAAAGTCTCAGGAGGTGTCTCATCTGGTACATCCCCAGAAACCGGAAGATCCTCAAAAAAATGCTCTACTAAGTCGCGCACATGAGCATGCTCAATATTCCCTACAGCCGCTAAGATCAGGTTACGTCCTGCATACATGCTTTGGAAATAGGTACGTAAATTTTCAACGTTAAATTGATTCACCGTCTCTGGGGTGCCAAGAATTGGCCGCCCTAAAGGATGTCCTGCCCAGAAGTGCTCATTAAATAATTCGTACACCAGATCGTCAGGCGTATCCTCCACCATTTTTATTTCTTCCAGGACCACTTTCTTTTCGCGTTCGATATCATTAACTCGAAAAGCTGGATGTCTTACAATGTCAGTCAACACATCCATAGCAAGCGGTAAATGCTCATCGAGTACTTTCAGATAGTAGCTAGCGTACTCTTTAGCCGTAAAAGCATCCATTTGGCCACCAATCGAGTCGATAGCTTGCGCAATATCTTCTGCATTGCGCGTTAAAGTACCTTTAAAAAGCATGTGTTCGACAAAATGCGCAATCCCTGCATGCTCATTAGGCTCGTGGCGAGAACCAAGTGCCAGCCATACACCAATACTGACCGAACGAACATGGGGCACGCGTTCGGTGAGGAGACGAAGACCGTTAGGAAGCACATCTCGAACAATCACAGGCTAAATACCAATAGCGCTGGAATCCGTGGTCTTAGACAGTATCGCGGCTGTTGATTCAGAGGGTCCCTATAGCGCTTCAAATCGTTGAAAAGAAAGGCTGTTAGAAGAACACTTTCATTATAGCATGCAGGTGCACTTAGCTGCTATCGGTAAACCATTCTCCACCTTCCAGTGCACGAAAACACTGTCCAGCTTACTGGTAAAATCAACTGCTCACATGTTACAGAAAAAACAAGAGAGAACAACAAACCCCCCTTTTTTAGATCTGGCTGAATTCGAACTTGAGGAACTTGAAGACACCCTTGAATCACACGGTACCAAACGCTTTCACGCTCGTCAGGTCTACCGATGGATCTACCACAGAGGAATCACAGACCCCTTACAGATGACTGACCTGTCGAAGTCCCTTCGTGAACTGCTGCACTCAGAATTCAGGATAACAACCCCGCACGTGGAAACGGAAAGCTCCTCAAGAGACGGAACGCGGAAATTTCTAATTAAACTGGGTGACAATCAGCATATTGAAGCAGTCTTTATCCCAGATACCCCCGCGATGACCTTCTGCATTTCGACCCAGGTAGGTTGTGCCATGGCATGTGGTTTTTGTTTAACGGGAAAGATGGGCTTAGCAAGAAACCTCACCGCTGGTGAAATTGTAGGACAGGTCCGTTTACTTGCTACTAAGACGAAGCTTTTAAACCGCTCCTTTAACATCGTTCTTATGGGTATGGGCGAACCACTACACAACTACGACGCAACGATGAAAGCTCTCAGAATCTTGCACTCAAAGCACGGACTGGCTATTTCCCCACGCCGGATCACTTTATCCACCGTTGGTATCGTGCCAGGCTTAAAGCGCTTGCTGGACGAACCATTAATGCCAAACCTTGCAATTTCGCTCCATGCCACCACAGACGCGCAAAGAACAAAACTCATACCACCAGGTCGTAAATATTCCCTCAGCGATATTCTGGAAGTCTGTCGCCAATTTCCACTAACGAAGCGCAACCGTATCACTTTTGAATATGTACTACTTGCTGGAGTAAATGACACTGCAGAAGATGCTTATCGACTTGTGCAACTGCTGTCAGGTATCAAAGCAAAAGTAAACTTAATACCTTTAAACCCAGCACCCGGTATCCCTTTTAACCGTCCGTCTGACCTAAGCATCAATCAATTTGCAAAGATCCTCGCAAAACGCCATCTAACAATCTCCGTTAGAAAAAGTCGCGGCCAAGATATCAATGCTGCCTGTGGTCAACTTATTGTAGAAGGGGACCCAAAAAAATCGGCTGGACAGAAAATTTCCTCACTAATGCAATAGCTTGTTGTCATTCAATACAACAGCACTAAGCTTTAGTAAGACTGTCTAGTCTGAAAGGTTCTGTGCAGGTTAAGCTTCGTGTAATGCACCAGCCTTGCCAGCAATGGTGATCCCGGCCCATTCATTACGAGATCTTAGTTTGTTTAATTTAACTTTGAGATAGTTATCCGTTACCGCACGAGAACCGTCGGCCAGAGTTAATGCACGACGGGTTTTCCCGATCTGACCCTCTTGAAACTGACGAGTTAGACGTTCTCCTACCTCCCGGACAATTCTCCCACGGGATCGAATATCTACGCCCTTCACTTTGTCTGGAAGCTGCGTTGCAACTGTTCCTGGTCTATCTGAATACGGAAATACATGAACGTGGCTCAAAGGAAGCGACTCTAGCAATGCAACAGTTTGAGAGAAATGATTAGCATTCTCGCCTGGAAAGCCAACAATTATGTCTGTTCCAATTGATGCGTCAGGCATGTACTGGTGAATTTCCTCAATCAATTTTTTATAGAAAGATGTTGAATAAGGTCGTTGCATAGCACGAAGCAACTGATCACAACCGTGCTGTAGTGGCAAGTGGAAATGTGGAGCTAATCTGTGTGACTCTGCCACTAATCTTACAATGTCACTGGTACAATCCATTGGCTCCAGTGAACTTATTCGAAACAAAACGTTCTCTGGCCAGTCTGCTAGAACCCGAAGGAGGGTTAAGAGCGTCGTTCCATCCTGGAGATCGTGACCATACGAACCTAGATGTACTCCAGTGAGAACTATCTCTTTGTACCCAGCATCGACGCCCCTTTTTACCTGGTCTAAAACACGAGAGAGCACTAAGCTTTGTCCCCGACCTCGGGTCTGCGGAATGATGCAGTAACTACAAACCTCGTTACAACCCGTTTGAACACGAAGAGTCAATGCAGTACGCCCACCAACGCCTGGCTGAAGCGTGGCTCCGCACGCACCTTCACCATTTCCATAGCGATCGGAAGTTGATTGTTCTATTTCCTTGTCAAGTAAATCCACAAACACGGGTTTCGACTGATTATCGATAACACGAACAACGTTTGGTAAAGAGCTAACATCGTCTGGCCGGCGTGTGGCATAGCAACCAGTCGCAAAAACACGAACATTTGGATTGCTTCTCGTGACACGACGAATAGCTTGACGAGCTCCTTGATCGGCAGAGGCTGTTACAGAACAAGTGTTTACAATCAAGATGTCCGCTTCATGAGCTCCTACATTCTCGGCACCACGAGCTCGCAGCGCATCTTCAATTTGGAGAGAATCCGCTTGATTGACCCTACAACCGAAAGTAACAATGGAAAACTTCATCTCTATCCCTAAGGTACTGCTTCTATTAATCCAGTTTAATGTTTATAAAAGATTAGGCGCTTTGTAGCCACGCTTTGTAAAAAGAACGTCTTTTGCTCGTAACGCAAGTGTCGGAAACACCCTATTAACAACTTGCTAGCGCTTTAGAACCAATGTCTCGACGATAGTGCATACCTTTAAAACGAACCAGATCAGTAGCACTGTAAGCTACGTCAATAGCATCACGATACGTTAATCCATGTCCTACTACAGTTAATATTCTTCCGCCATTGGTCACGATACGCCCATCTTTAGCACCTGTGCCTGCATGGAAGAGCAATGCTCCTGGAACGGCACTTGCTTCATCAAGACCTTCTATTGGTATGCCTCGTTCATATACTCCTGGATAACCACTAGCAGCAAGCACTACACCTACATGCGGCTCTTGGTTTATGCGCGCTGGTCTCGAAGGAAGATGGCCGGTAGCTGCAGAAACAAGTAACGGTGAAAGGTCCTCGCTTAACATTGGGAATAGAACCTGTGCCTCTGGATCCCCAAAACGTACGTTAAATTCAACAACCTTTGGTCCAGACACTGTGAGCATTAGTCCAACATATAAAAAGCCCTTGTAAGGGTAGCCCTCATCGTTCATTCCTGTAACTACAGGATAGACAATGTCGTTAAGAATTAACTGCTCAAGCTCTGACGAAACAAGTGGGCTTGGTGCAAAAGCTCCCATGCCACCTGTATTTGGTCCCTCATCTCCATCAAAAATTCTCTTGTGATCTTGAGCAGATCCCAATGGCATCACGTTTACACCATCAACAAGTACAAAGTACGAGACCTCTTTTCCGACAAGAAACTCTTCAAGCACTAAGAGTGAACCCGCTGAACCAAAGCGTTGCTCAACCATCGCAACACGTATCGCAGATTCAGCTACATCACGATTCTCAGCAATTACTACGCCTTTCCCAGCAGCAAGACCATCTGCTTTAACAACAAGTGGATAACCAAGAGTATTATTTTCCACAGCATGCAGTGCTTGTTCTAGAGATGTGCAAAGTTTAAATCTGGCTGTAGCAATGCCATGTCTCGCCATAAATTCTTTGGCGAAAGCTTTGCTAGACTCGAGAGCGGCGGCCTCAGAAGTTGGACCAACAATTGTGTGTCCTTGCGATTGAAAAAGATTGGAAACACCACGGCTGAGAGGTAGCTCAGGTCCGACTACAGTGAGATCTACTTGCTCCTGCTTAGCAAGAGCTAACAGGGCTGCTGGATCCTCTATATTGACAGGCAAGCAACGAGCAATTGCCGCTGCACCGACATTCCCTGGAGCACAAATAACTTCACTGACATTTCGTTCACCAGCGAGTTTCCAAGCAATTACATGCTCTCGAGCACCGCCACCTATTATTAGAATTTTCATTTAAATAGTTTCTAAGTAGTTGAAATAATAACAATTATGGCCTTTCTTTACGCCTAGAATCGGTCCTTGTTCATGATAGCCTAATGGGTCGCGGTATTTTGGCCGGCACCAATTATGGAGGCCACCAGACCAGTAAGGGGGTGTATATAGCGTGGCCGAAGTAAAAATTCAGGAAGGCGAATCGGTTGAAAGTGCTCTCCGCCGTTTTAAGCGAAAAGTTCAACAGGAAGACATTATTAAAGATATTAAGAAGCATTCCTTCTATCTAAAACCCGGTGACAAGCGGCGCGCAAAACAAGCGCTTGCCCGTAAACGGAATCGTAAAAAACTCCGACGAGAACTCGAGTAGCTGAAACGTAGGACACAGCGAACACAAGATGGCAACAGATGGATTTCCAAGATAAAAATCTCAATTGTATAGATTGTGGTGAGGAGTTTGTCTGGACCGCTGGAGAACAGCTCTTTTTTGCTGAAAAGCAATTCAAGAATGAGCCTAAGCGTTGCAAAGCATGTAAAGCAAACCGGACGAGCCGAGGTGGTTCGTCACGAGAGCGTATTGAAACTCATACCACCTGCTCAGAATGCGGTAAGGAAACCACAGTACCATTTCGTCCGACTCAAGGGCGCCCGGTATTTTGTAAGGAGTGCTTTCAGAAACGGAAGCTCACCGGGAACTAAAAAGCCTAAAGCCTTCGTCTTGTGGTTAGTCGTCTCGTCGAGATTGCCTGTAATACGAAAAAATATACATACACGAGACACTCTTGAACATTATTTGATTTGTTAGCCAACTGTTAGCTTAGGGCCGACACTTGAACTAGCAGTTACTAAACAGTGAATACTTTACAAGCAATACTAAGGAAGATAACGGATGAATCAGACTTCTCAAGGACGACGTACACATGGCTATCGGGGTCGGAGGAACTCTGACAGGCGTGGGGGACGGTCGTCGTCAAGCAACACTGCAGCTCGTCGAAAAAAGATTGATGTCGAGCAAATTATGCGGGACATCCGATCACGTGTTTCCCAACAACACGGGATTGACCTGAATGAGCAGCAAGTAAGAGAACTGGCTACACGCCGACTTGATGCCATTCTTGACATCAAATCAGCGAACCCAACACTGCTGGAAAAACTGCGTCGGAGTGCAGGAAAACCTGTATCAGTAAAACTGAAGCAACCTCCCAAGCCAAAACTATTTCAAACTTCTGCTCTTTACGGCTCGTCAAACGTGTTTCTTCGTATTTTCAGGCGACTCCTTAAACCAATACTGTATCTCTTCCTTGAGCCTAAGGCATTTTTCGAAGCTCTAAATTTACAAGTACGTGCAAATGCTGAGGCGAGGGAACGCGAAGTTGAACATGTCAGGAAGCAGGCTGAGTGGAATGCTCTGCACTACGAAATCTTGCAACGTGTAGTTAAGGAGGCTTCGAAGATTAGCTTGCAAGAAGAGAACCTTAGCCTCCAAATCGAGGCACTTACTGCAAAAGTTGAGTTTAATGAGCGCCGAGTGAGAAAATTGGAAGCCTCACTTCATGAAGTCTCTACTGATCTCATAAATAATTCTCAAAAAGATTCAGGTGCAACCACAGGGAAAAATGCTTATGCTGACCCTTCTCGGCGAAAGCGACGTAGACGGCGGGGTCAACGTCCTGCTGGGGCTAACGAATCTAGTAATACACCCGCTCAAGCAACTTTGCCTGAACCTCCTACTTCTACAACAGATTCTGAAACTCACCATACGGTACAAGAAGAATCTCCATCTGAAATCATTGCATTGCCTGATCAAGAGGCTCTGAACCTAGAATCTAGCGATTCAGCAAAGCAGCCATCGCCTGATTTGGTGGTTTCAAAACAAGAACCTAGCATTACTAGTTTTTCAACACCAGAGTCTTCAGAATCATCTGAGCCAAGTTCAGATGATAGCAATCAAAAACCCTCGTGAAATTAGCATTCATCACGCCACGGTACGGAGTAGATATTGCTACAGGCCCAGAGCATGGGTGTCGATTGCTCGCTGAGCAACTGTCTAAACGACGCCACGAAATAGATGTGCTCACCACGTGCGCAAGGCACGCTTCCCCTTGGAAAAATGAGTATCCCGAAGGTTCGGATCGAATTAAGGGAGTCTTAGTGCGCCGTTTCCCAGTTGTCTCAAATCGCTCTACTCAAAATGAATATCAACTAATGCAACAACTGGTTAATTCCACGCGGGTACACACTGATGAACTCGAATGGGTTCGAAAGACTGGCCCGGTTAGTCCAGGACTGATCAATTTCCTCAGACGGAATAGTAGGCATTTTGATGCCTTGGTCTTTTTTTCCTATCGTCATGCCACCACTATTCAAGGTATGCCCATTGCACCCAAGCGCAGTCTATTGTTTCCTTCGCTCAGGCTGGAGCCTGCTCTTCGTCTTAATATTACCCGTGAGACAATTGAATCTGCTGCTGGAATTGGTTACTTCTCTTCCGTGGAGCGTCAGTTGCTTCGGCTCCACACACATAATGCAACACTGAAGGAAAAAGTAGTAGGTATTGGCATCCAGGCGCCACCCCAACAAGCACATCCAAGATTCGATCAGGAAGCGCCTGGCAAAACAGGAAACTCATCAAACAACAAGTTAACTAAAAGAACAGAAAGTTTAGAAAAACTATATCTTGAACAACGAGGAAGCATGTTCAAACGTCGACACCGTTTAGATGGAAAAATGGTGTTGTATCCAGGCCAAGTTAAACCTGACACTGGCTGCGAGGAATTGCTTGAGTACTTCGACAGATATGCTGCACAGGATGAGAGAGCCAAGTTGGTCCTTATGGGAGCTAAGCTTATGAAAATTCCCTCTGAGTCGTACTTGCAACTTTCGGGAATCCTTTTGCCAAGCCAACGTTTTCCTGCGCTTGAAGCTGCTGATGTCACGATCGCACCTGAACCAAATGATATCTTGGCTGAACCTGTATTGCAGAGCTTTGCCGTTGGAACACCCGTTTTAGCAAATGCCAGGAATCGGGCTACTGTTGAACATTGCCAACTCGCAAAAGGTGGGTTGTATTACAGCAACTGTGAAGAATTCATAGAGGCACTACAATTACTTACATCAAATGAAGAAACGCGAGCCTCTCTAGGTCAAAACGCACAAGAATACGTTGCGCGAAATTTCAGATGGGAAGTCGTAATTGGACGCTTTGAACAACTCCTCAACGCCATTAAGACTTCATAGATTGAAACTATCTCTTTATTGCTGAGAAAATTTATCCGAAGAAAAAGCACTTTCAGAATTGATCGAAGCCGATTTATTTCTTCGATCAGAATGTGTTTTTTGCTTACGTCCTGCATTGATATCGTGACGCTTAATCATCTCGTTTAATGTAGTTGGTTTGACATGAAGTAAATCAGCTGCTCGCTTTTGAACACCACCCGTTGCCTCTAATGTCGATTCAATAAGTCTTTTTTCAAAATCATTAGTTATCTTTTTAAAGTGAATACCTTCTGGTGGCAAAACAAACCGAGGCATTTGGAACGATGGTCTTTTCCGAACATGGCTGGGAATAAGAGAAGCATTGATACGTGCTCCTGACGATAACACCACTGCACGCTCAATAACATTTTCCAGTTCTCGCACATTGCCAGGCCAGTGGTATGACATCAGGATATCTAGAGCTTCTGAAGACAACTCAAGATTTTGACGATTGTTTTCATCTCCATATTTACTTAGAAAATAATGAACAAGCAAAGGAACATCTTCTTTTCGTTCATGGAGAGGCGGAAGAAAAATATTGATAACCTGAAGACGGTAATATAAATCTTCACGAAAGTGACCATCCTTAACGAGCGTGAGCAAGTCACAATTTGTGGCTGCTATAACGCGTACGTCTGTTTTAATAGCATCCATTCCACCAAGACGTAGAAATTCTCGTTCCTCTATTACTCGCATCAGTTTCGCTTGTATCTCAAGGGGAACCTTTGCAATCTCATCGAAGAAGATAGTTCCCTTGTCAGCCATGTCACATAAACCCTTCTTAGCAGAGGTTGCTCCAGGTGATGCATCTTGTACATGACCAAAAAGAGTAGCTTCGAAAGAAGCTTGGGCTAAACTTCCAGAATTAACAGTGATAAACGGTTTGTTAGTACGTGATGAATTTGTATGAATAGCTCGTGCTACAAGCTCTTTCCCAGTACCGCTTTGGCCCGTAATCAAAACGGTTGATCGACTTGGGGCAGCTTGGATGACAACTTCAAAGGCTTGACGCATTGGTCTACTACGTCCAACAATATTTTTAAATCGATTGTAGTTTGCTTGCAAATTCTTTCGCAGTGCTGTGTTTTCTAGTAATAATTTTCGTCGCTCAACAGCATTCCGAATTACAACAACCACTTCATCATTTTTGAAAGGCTTTGTAATGTAATCGAACGCTCCACGTTTCATTGAAGCAATGGCATTTTCTACTGACGCAAAGGCTGTGATCATTAATACCGGCAATTGTTCGTCAAGCCTCTTTAACTCATCGAGAACAGAGATGCCGTCCATGTCAGGCATCATGATGTCTACAATGGCAGCATCAAAAGTCACAGAACGGCAGATGTCGAGTCCCTCCGAACCAGATGACGCAAGCCTTACTTCATAACCCTCTTGTACAAGAAGCTCATGAAGGATCTCACGCATGATCTCTTCATCATCGATGACCAAGATGGTGCCGTGCTCACTCATAATAATTAGTTTGCAGCTTGAATTGGTCTTAGCTCGTCGACCGTTGCTTTCGGAAATTCAATGGTGAAACAAGTGCCCTTGCCAATTGTACTTTCACAAACTAGAGAACCCTTATGCTCCTTGACTATGCCGTACGTGATTGAAAGACCAAGCCCAATGCTTTGACCCGCCGTTTTGGTTGTAAAGAATGGGTCATAAATACGAGCAAGATGTTCCGGAGCAATACCATTGCCAGTATCTGAAACCTCAATTGCTATTTGATTTCCGTCAAAGCGTGTTGTTATAGACAACCAACCACCTCGAGACATTGCATCAAGTGCATTTAGAAAAAGATTAAGAAATATCTGCTGTAGTTTGTACTCAGACCCAAGCACTAATGCTGGCTGGGAACTTGACTCTCGTACGATTTTAATTTTATTCGCTTCAAACTGATGCTCAAGCAAGGTCAGCACGTCACCAATGATTGTGTTTATATCAAAAGGCATATGCTCGTCTGATGCAGTAGCAGGCCTAGATAAATTAAGTAGCGAATTAACAATTTTGGAAGCACGAAATGTTTGCCGTTCTATCTTTTTAAGAAGTTGTGAACTTGAACTCGTAGGATCTGCACCCTTGAGTAACATTTGCGTAAAGCTAGAAATCCCCGTAAGAGGAGTGTTCACCTCATGTGCAACGCCAGCAACCAGAACACCAATCGATGCCATCTTCTCAGAAACCTGTAGTTGCTCTTCGAGTTGCGCCCGACTTGTAATGTCCTCAAAGACAATGATTGTGCCAACTGTTACCGTGGCATTATTGCCATCAACAGAACGCAAAGGTGCAACGGCTATATTTACAAGAAGTCCACGGTCTTGATTATCACCACGTGCCGTTATAGGAATGCGTGAAAGTGTCGTACCAGTTGGAACGTTGGTGCGAGCTTTACGCATAGCTTCTAAAAAATTTAAATCAAAAAATCGATCAAGTTTATGACCAATGGTCTCAGTACTGGCAAGACCGTACATTCGTTCAAATGCACTGTTCCAGCGCAAAATGTGATCATTGAGATCAACGACAACTAAACCATCGTGCAATGAATCAAGAATGTTTTCAGAAAAAACACGCATCCGATCAAGCTCAGATGCCTTGCTGTGCAACTGGCGATAAAGTCGGGCATTATCAAGAGCAGTGGCAATCTGGCCTGCAACAGCTGTAAGCAGTGCCATGTCCTCACTACTCAGAAGTTCTCCACTATCCTTGCGACTAAGCGCTAACACTGCAACTGTGTTTTCTTTAAATACGCAAGGTATGAAATAGTACAAACCAGCATCTCGCCAAAACTCAATTTCCTCAGCCGAAAATCGACTAACCGCGACAGGATCATCAAACGCCACAACATTACCAGCAGAAAGATCCTTGCCAAGGCTAGACGCGCAAGGAAGCATCGGAGGAGCATCGTTAGCAAAACCAGCGGAACGCAGTGATTTAAAGTTCAACGATCGCGAGTCCGTTAACATCAAGGCCATTCGTTCTATTAGCAATGTCTCTATCACACGCGACACAAGCCGCTCTGCTAATCGATGGAGATCGAGATCGCTATTAAGATCCCGAGCAAAGCCAACAAGTGCTTGACGATAATCATAACGATCACGATAAAACGCACGATCAAGCATTACCTGCATAGCCTCTTTAACGGGAGGTGCAAGGAGCAAGGCTACAAGAGTTGCTAGCATCGCAATGACCCAATTAGCACTGTTGTCTTGGATGAATACCCGCTCGATAGCCTGAAGCAGAAGTGCAGTGATCCCCAAAACAACCGACAACGCAGCAGTGTATACAAGCGTACGTTTAACAATGATCTCCACGTCCATTAATTTGTAACGAACAATGGCGCAGGCGTAGGATAAAGGAATTACGCCGAGCGAAAGCACTGACAACTGCATTCCAAGAGATGGTTCAATCCCAATGGCATAAGGCACAGCGTGAATAAGTACAAAGGGTGTAGCACCTAATGCCGTGCCCCAAGCAATCCATTGGAGTTGCCGACGCGCCGTAATCGATTGAACACTACGCAGTGCAGACGCAAGTACAACCAGACCAGAAACCAGACAGATTGCTAGAAACAAAGGCTGTAAGCGGTCTAGGTTTGAAAGGAAGCCTGTCAGAGCTGTTGGGCTTGCACCACTAACAAATGTTGCTACACGAAGACCGCCTAATATTGCGGCTGTTAGATAAAGGAATGTTAGTCCTCGTCCGTTCCATTTCCCCCAAACATTTGAACGTTCGGGAAAAACCATTACAAAATGAGCAAACATCGGTGGCAACAACAAGATTGCAATAACGTCACCCCAATAAAAGATCCAATCGAGACGATCAAGGCGTCCATTAAACGAAAAAGTAAAGACCCCAAAGAACGCAACAGCTAACCAGAAAAAGTGAAGTGTAGCGGGATCTTTTGGTCGACGAAGACGTACGGCTGCCCCGATAAGCAATGTAAAACTACCTACAATCGCAAGTAAGTAATAAAGCGCTGCCGTACCATTCGGAATAGGTGCTAGCTGTACTGCAATTACATCACGTGTACCAAGTCGAAGTAGTGTGTATTGCAATGCAGCACCAGGTTTCTGTGCGTGCAAAGCATCAACAACGTCAGAAACCGTTTGTACCGGTTGACCCTCAATTGCTAAAAGAACATCTCCCTCTGTAAGTCCAATAGCGTCAGCTGGACTTCCAGATGCAATCTCTGCTGCAACAACGCCCTGGGATCGGAGCACCCATAGCACTCCATCCTCAGCCTCCTGCCATGTTGCCCGTATTACGATATTGGCCACACCAAGAGATAACAACAGTACGGTCACGAGCAGAATAGCTAACCGAGACCACTGAGTATTTAACTGAGACAAGATGCCATTCATAATTCTTTAGTTAAACCAACTATTTCCCCGAAGCGCAGTGTCTTGAAGCAAGTGCAACTTTTACCTAATCGTAAAATCCAAATTTCGATATCTGATATCCAATAAAATAGATAATGAAAAATCAAAACCATCTCCCCGTTGAAACATATCCGAAACGCTTTTTAATTTGACCCTTCAGAATCGAACGGTTAGCCCGCCAATAATGCGTTTGGGAGGATTGGTTACAAGGAGTTCATCGTAAACTGAGGCTTCAGCCAGCGTCTCCCGGAAGAAATTCCTGAGTGCAAGAAGCATTTCCCAGTTCGCATTAGTGAAATTGAGAAATGGCAAAGCCTGATGAACTTGAACATCAAATCTGGTTTTTGTAGTGTTCAGCAAGGACTGAGAATTCGTGATGAAGCTATAGACCACCATTACTCGTGTGTCTGTCTGTGCAATCTCCGCTTCCATAGATGTCGTAACATCGTGTAAGCGATCGTGATTTTGGACTTTGTCCGAAGGAGCGGGAATCAAAAGTGCTGGCCAGTCTTGAGAAGCATTCCCAAGATTTGTACGGGCTTGGGTGTAATGGATCGTCCCCCGCAAGTGCTCGTTCAAAGCTCTGCTAAGACTTACTTCCCATCCTTGAGCCTGTAAATCTCCAGCTGATGCAACATAGTAATGCCCGAGATCAGCTGTGCCTTGAGATGTTGCAACCCCAAACAGTGTCACAATCTGATCGCTAATGTTCTGATGAAATGCACGGAATCCTATGATGGTACCTGGTTTAATTTCGTGCTCCACACTAGCTTCGTAGTGTTGTAAGCGCTCAGGTTTAAATTCTCCGTTTGACGAGAGCGGCGCGAACGTGCGTTCTGGTGGCAACCAGATATTCATACCTGAAGGTGGTTGAAATTCTTCTGCCCCAGGTGCAATTTCGCGACGTGACGCTAAGGCACGAATTTGTAACTGCGGAATAACGTCAAGGCTTACCTCAACCCGAGGGCTAAACAGTCCCCTAGAGTCTAGATAACCATAACGAGCATATTCCGCACCGTAACTGAGATTAAGTTTCTGAGTAGCTTGCCAGCTATCGTAAGCATAAATTCTTCCAGCATTTCGCTGACCATCAGCCACTGACGAAAGAGCCGAAATATTGCCTCCAATATAATTCTGCATTGTGTAAGACAGACCGGCTCTGTACTGGTGTGCCTTGGATGCACTGCTGACGTAAGAACTAGCTAGTAACAACGAGGAAAGGTCTCCCTGGGTCAGTGCACCCTGAATTGACCATTCACCCTTGGCTATTGGAGCCTCCAGTGATAAATAGGCAACCCCTAATGGAGAAGTTGTAGGCCCTGATAACATTTTCTCTGTTTGGTCATTGAATGAACTCCCAGCAAGCAGATCAAACTGACCAGACAATGGCAGTTCTGAAAACAAGGTCACCGCACGCCTTGCCGAACCGCTAACAGCACGACTAAGCACATCCAATGAATTCACAAAAACTGACTTGTCGTGATCGATTAGTTGAATGCCAGCGTCCACTTCCTTAAGGGCGCTACGTTTCAAATGACGCAATCGCCACGCGAGTTCACTGTGATCGTCTTCAATAGACTTGGACTCAGAGTCATCCACCAGGGGCAAACTTAGATCTTGGGTCCCTAAACCAGCTACCAACACTTGTGGCGTGTCACTTGTAATTAAACGGAGTGATACCTTTGTTTGGCTTAAGGTTGGCACTTGAACTAAAAGGGAACGCGCAGACAAGTAGTTCTGGTTATGAGTGCGGATAAGGTACTGACCTGGAGGCAGGTCCTTGAAGCTAAACTCACCATCCTTATTACTAACAGCAAAAACAGTTGTTGCCCCAAGAGCTGAAACAACAACATCTTCAATAACCTCACCGTGCTCGTTTGTTACAACACCCTCAACGCTTCCGACGGTATCATTCGTTGCTGTTGCGCTTGATTGTTGTTTTGAAAACTGCGCAGAAACCTCGCAGACGTCGAGGATCAGGCACACTCCTACCATTAAAACAATCGTGGCAAGAAAGTGATTCTTCTGCACTTTTTTATCCTCTATTAATTAAGTGACCCAATGAAAATTACCAATCATTCAAGCACAGAGAATTTAATATCCTGAGTAACCATTTTATCATTAGATTGGTCTGTTACTGTGGCTTCGAGGCGGAAGTCACTAGCAGGAAACTGCTCCAACGGCACACCAAACTGAGCTGGCACTTGACCCGAGTACTCTCCTGGTAAATTCTCAGCGTTGTAAGACTGTGTTAACGGAGCTGCAAAAGCCGTCTCCTCGCCCTCAGGTGATACCCGATAAAATTGCCAGCTCAGTTGAAGATCTGGCTGTTGCTGAGCTGCAATCTGACCACCATAAATAAAGAAAAATAACGTCAAGCCCTCTGCTTTTGTAAAACTGAGTTCTAGTTTCGGACGGATGTGTAGTGCCCCTCCAATGACGTACCGATTCCAGATCTTGGTGTCATCAGGTGCTTTCATTTCCATTTCACCAACCATGAAACTACTCACAGCAAGTTGATCAGCTTCAGAAAAATCAGGCGCGTTAAGATCGTGGCGTAACAGCGATACCTTTGTAAGTGCATCTGCCTCTTCATCACCTGTTGATATTTCCTTTATAGCGATAAACACTTCGTGCTCGCCAGGAGGCACAGCCATGCTCCCCATTACATAACCATCGTCAGGGACCTCAAAAAATCGAACATCGCTCCATGCATATGGATCGACCATGCCAGCTTCGGGATCAGCTTCGGGATCAACTTCGGGATCAGCTTTATCCATTTCAAAAACAGATTTGTCGTCAGCCCGTACATACATGCCCACATTGCTTGTTGAAAGTTGGCTGCGATCAATTGCTAATGTAAAAAAAATTGCGGTGTTGCCACCAGGTTCAGCTAGAAAGGACTGATGTACCCATGTTAAAGGAAACTGGGTAGGCGCGGCTGTTATACCCATACTTGTTTCATTTATGACATCACGAAGCACCCTAACATCGTTCAGTTCGTTTTCGCTAAATTGAGGCTGTCCCTCTTGAAGCTCTTCCTCCTGTGCCCAAATAGGTTGTGAGGCTATCGAAATTACAAATAAAGCACCGCAGACGGCAACGGCCTGGCGAATATACATAAGAATGCCTCTCTATAGTAGGGCGCCGGTATAGGCATGACGCGAGCTAACAACTAACCCGCATCCAACAAAACGGCTGATCATAGGTCTGAATAGGCAACAAGTCAATTTTCTTAACCTTTTTGAGGATACGCTAGATTAAAGAGGCCTCGTTTAGAAAGTTTTTGAAGAAGACACTCCCCTTTTTGAGGGGCAGACTCCTTGAACTGCACAGATTCCTGTTTCCAAGGAACCTTTCTATAAGCGACATTGCAGGACAGAAGTTATAGCTTCTCTTAAATCTCTTAAGAAAGATTCTCTGTGTGCATTATAAAATAGGGAAGTAGGTTGAATACAGGCCCCAAGGATAACAATGCACATCGTACGCGTTAAAGGTCGGGAAATTCTCGACTCTCGCGGAAATCCCACCGTCGAAGTAGACATCCATCTAGATACTGGGTCACGTGGACGGGCAGCTGTTCCATCAGGCATCTCAACTGGAAAATATGAAGCACTAGAACTTCGAGACAAAGACACTAAACGTTATCTTGGCAAAGGCGTGAAAAAAGCCGTTTCCCATATTAACGAAGAAATTTCCTCAGCAATTTGTGGGCACCAGCTAGAACAGACAGACCTCGACAAACTCCTTATTAAACTCGATGGAACAGCTACAAAAAGCCGGTTGGGAGCCAATGCTTTACTTGGGGTGTCAATAGCTGCCGCTAAAGCGGAAGCTGCTAATCTCGGTCTTCCACTGTACGCCCATCTCAGAAAACTAAGCAATCAGAACATGTCTGATCGTTATCAGCTACCAGTACCAATGATGAACATCCTCAATGGCGGTGCTCATGCGAACAGCAATGTTGATTTACAGGAATTCATGGTGCTCCCAGTCGGCGCGAGTTCGTTTGGTCATGCGCTCCAGATCGGGAGCGAAATATTCCATGTTCTAGCAGAGCTTCTGCAGAAAGCTGGACATCCAACTAGTGTTGGTGACGAGGGCGGGTTTGCACCCAAACTTCGATCTAATCATGAGGCGCTAGATCTAATTGTTGATGCAATTAGAATCGCCGGCTTTAACATTGGTAAAGAAGTATTCCTTGGCTTAGATGTAGCATCCAGCGAACTTTTTAAAAATGGAAAATACTACTTTAAAAAATCTGGTGAGCCGGCCCGAAACGCTGAAGAAATGATCGAAATGTACAAAAAGTGGTGCCAAGAATACCCGCTTATTTCAATTGAAGATGGAATCTCTGAGTCTGACTGGGATGGCTGGAAATTACTTACAAGTACTCTAGGCGACAAGCTTCAACTTGTCGGCGATGATGTCTTTGCAACAAATCCAAAGATCCTGCGTAAGGGAATTGAAGATGGCGTGGCTAATGCTTTGCTCGTAAAGTTCAATCAAATTGGAACCCTCTCTGAAACACTAGAGGCAGTTGCCATCGCTCGTAAGGCTGGTTATGCAAGTGTCATCTCGCACCGCTCCGGCGAAACTGACGATACTACTATTGCCGATCTGTCTGTTGCCCTTAATTCTGGCCAAATCAAAGCCGGATCGACTAGCCGCTCTGACCGTATTGCCAAGTACAATCAACTACTACGCATCGAAGAAGAACTAGGTTCGCAAGCATATTACGCTGGCAATTCAGCATTTAAACACCTGTCAAAAAGCGTAGTTATATAGATACATTAATAATTAATGCAAAAACTTGTTTTGCTTCGGCACGGACAAAGTACCTGGAACAAAGAAAACCGCTTTACTGGATGGGTTGACGTTGATCTCACAAAGCAGGGACAAGGTGAAGCTCAAGATGCTGGTCGGTTAATGCGGGCTGATGGTCTCAATTTTGATATTGCTTACACCTCATTACTCAAACGGGCCCTTCGCACACTTTGGATAACTCTTGATGAAATGGAACTGGCATCACTGCGAATTGAGCAAACATGGCGCCTGAACGAACGGCACTATGGCGCATTACAAGGCCTGAAGAAAAATGAGGTGGCTACAGAACATGGTGAGGACAAAGTAAAAATTTGGCGCCGTAGCTATAAGATACCACCACCGCCTTTATCACTAGATGATCCGCGGCACCCTTCTCATGACCCTCTCTATGCAAAGTTTTCTAACGAGTCGTTACCAAGCACAGAATCGTTGCAAGATACCGTCACACGCTTTCTTCCTTATTGGGAGAACACCATAGCTCCATCAATTCAAGAAAAAAAACAAGTACTTATTGTTGCCCATGGCAACAGCCTTCGTGCACTTATTAAGTTGTTAGAAGATATGTCCGAAGAAGAAATTGTTGAGCTTAACATTCCAACAGGAGTTCCATTGGTCTACGAACTTGATCAGGATTTAAAAACTCAACACAAGTATTACCTTGGAAATCAAAAAGCGATAAAAAAAGCAATGGCCGCCGTCGCCAGACAAGGGAGTGCAACTAAATAGTTACAATTTTGATTTGATGACTACAAAGAAAAAGCTTAGACCTATTCCACAGTTTCTTTAGTCTCATTGCCAGAAATTCGTAACGAACGAAGAAAGCGTCTATCATTATTTGTCAGATCAAACTGCTTTGGTGCAGGGAGTTGGCGGGCAGGTATAGAAACTTTTGCTATTGGACTATTTTCAGATCGATTGACAAAACCTACAACAGCCTCAAGCTTTAAACGCATGTCATATCCTGACTCTCGAGCTCTTGTACGACATGCTTCAACCTGGGGATCTTCAGCAACCGCTGCAGCGATTGCATCCGCAAGTTCTTTCGCAAATTTATTTACGACGTCATCCATTGTAAAGACTTTAGTTATAAGTAGATAAAAGCATTCTAAGTGCCTGGCTCACTAGGTGTCAACTAAACTAGCCAAGTAAAATTGAAGGGTCGTTCTGGTATTCCTGAAAAGTTGTCTGTCATTTTGACACCGCTTCGAAGCAGGCTGGAGTAAGATTCGGCCACCCTAGAATAGATGAACAATAAAACTAAGCGAAGTAACTGTTATAACCCTGAAGATCTTGGCAGGCATGACCCAGCCGAAGCCCTCGGTCAACCTGGCACATTCCCATTCACCCGTGGCATTTGGCCAACGATGTACGGTGAACGACCGTGGACTATGAGGCAGTACTCTGGCTTTGCTACAGCAAAAGAATCAAATGAACGTTATCGGTACCTGCTTTCCCAAGGCGTAAACGGTCTTAGTGTTGCGTTCGATTTGCCAACACAACTTGGCTATGATTCAGACCACTCCCTTGCAACTGGCGAGGTTGGACGAACTGGGGTCGCAATTGACTCAATTGAGGACTTTTCTATGCTCTTTGATGGAATCGCACTCAATAAAGTCTCGACTTCGATGACTATTAACGCAACAGCAGTTATTCTGCTGGCCCTGTACATCGCCGTTGCTAAACGGCAAAACGTTGAACTCCGTGACCTCTCCGGGACCCTGCAAAACGATATTTTAAAAGAGTACGTTGCAAGGGGCGCATACATCTACCCTCCGCGAAGCTCGCTTAGAATTGTCACTGATGTTTTTGAATTTTGCGAACAAGCATTACCAAAACTGAACACTATCTCTATCAGTGGCTATCACATCCGTGAAGCTGGCTCGACAGCAGTCCAAGAAGTTGCCTTCACACTCGCTCATGCAATTGCCTACGTCGAGGCCGCCGTAGCAAAAGGATTGCAAGTCAACAACTTTGGAAAACGGCTTTCTTTCTTTTTTAATGCCCACAATGATTTTCTTGAAGAAATCGCAAAATTTAGAGCTGCACGGCGCATGTGGGCCCGCTTAATGCGTGACCGCTTCGGCGCTACAAACCCACGAGCACAACAATTACGATTCCACACACAGACTGCCGGAAGTACTCTTACTGCCCAACAGCCTGACAACAACATTGTACGCGTTACCCTGCAAGCCCTTGCCGCAGTTCTTGGAGGTACTCAATCATTACACTGCAACGCCAAGGATGAAGCACTGGCCCTCCCAACCGAGGAGTCTGGAACTATTGCTTTGCGAACGCAACAAATACTGCTTCATGAGAGTGGTGTTACAAACACTGTTGATCCAATGGGAGGTTCGTACGCAATCGAGCATCTCACGGACACTATTGAGCGTGAAGCAACAGCGTTGCTAAAGCATATTGACAAACTTGGTGGAACACTTGCAGCAATCGAATCTGGTTTTATTCAGCAAAGCATTCAGGATGCTGCATACAAAGCACAACAGGCGATTGACTCAAAAGAAGCGGTTGTGGTCGGTGTCAACAAATATACAACCGGCGATAAACCTCACTCTTCCGTTTTTCGCATCGATCCATCACTCGAACGTGAGCAGATTGATCGGTTGCGTAAAGTTAGAGCTAGTCGAAGCAAATCAGACTGGACTGCAGCCTTAAAAGCAGTGGAAACCGCTGCTATTGATGGGAAAAACCTAGTGCCGTCTATCATTGAAGCTGTTGAGCAATACGCTACGCTTGGTGAAATATCAGATACTCTTCGTGGAGTTTTTGGCGAATATCGAGACATCTCATAAAAACTATGGATAAGCCGTTGCTTGAAGTAGAACACTTGACGATCGTTTTTGAGCACGCGATCGAAAAAGTAACTGCTGTTAATGATGTTAGTTTTGCTATACCTCGAGGAAAAACCCTTGGATTAGTAGGGGAATCAGGTAGTGGAAAATCGATGACCGCGTTTGGGATTCTTCGGTTACTGCCATCTGGTGGACGTATTACAGCTGGCACCGTACGTTTTAATGGGTCCGATCTAATGACACTAACAGAGTCAGAAATGCAAGAGCTTCGGGGAGCTAATATATCGCTGATTTTTCAAGAACCTATAATCGCTTTAAATCCAACCATGCAAGTAGGAGAACAAATTGCTGAAGCACTAACTGTGCACCATAAAACTTCTGGAACAGAAACTCGAGCCAGAGTGGTTGAATTGCTTGAGGCGGTTCAAATCCCAAACGCAATTGATCGTGTTAAAGATTATCCACATCAACTTTCTGGTGGCATGCGACAAAGGATTATGATCGCCATTGCGTTAGCCTGTCGTCCATTGTTGTTAATTGCAGACGAACCAACAACTGCACTTGATATGACAATTCAGGCTGAGGTGCTCGACTTGCTCCGTGAATTACGCGCAACATATAACTTGTCATTACTACTGATTACTCACGATTTTGGGGTAATTGCAGAAATGGCCGACTATGTTGCCATTATGCATCAGGGTCAAATAGTTGAACAAGGTCCAGTACGTCAAATTTTACGAAAACCATTACATGCCTATACGCGTTCGCTTTTAGAAGCAGTCCCTGGTCATAGCTGGACCTGATGCCGGTTCTTGAAGTTCACAATCTCGTTAAACATTTCATACGTCCTCAGGGTTTTTTGAAAAAGGCTACTGTCGTTCGCGCGGTAGATGGAATTAGCTTCACTATCGAAGAAGGTGAGATGTTTGGGCTTGTTGGTGAATCCGGCAGTGGAAAAAGTACAACGGGACGTTGCATCTTGCGCTTGCTAGAACCAACAACAGGGAAAATACTGTTTAAAGGTGAAAACGTTATTGATTTTTCACCCGAACGAATGCGACAAGCACGTAGAGAAATGCAAATTGTGTTTCAAGACCCAGTCTCGTCACTCAATCCGCGTATGCGTGCCGGTGCTATCGTGGAGGAACCATTAGTAATTCACAATCTTGGTAGTCGCGACAACCGTTATAACCGCGTGCAGGAATTATTCCGACTCGTAGGTCTCAACCCAGATCACTTATTACGATATCCCCATCAGTTTAGTGGTGGCCAGCGTCAGCGCCTTGGTATTGCCAGAGCTCTAGCCCTAAATCCCGCTTTTATTATTGCTGACGAGGCTGTCTCTGCGCTGGACATGTCAATTCAAGCTCAGATTATCAACTTGCTAATCGATCTTCAGCGACAGCTAAATCTTACATATCTATTTATTGCTCATGATCTACGGCTTGTAGAGCATATCTGTACTAGAGTTGCAGTGATGTACTTAGGAAAAATTGTGGAAATGGGTAAGACCAATGTCTTGTTCCAAGCATCTAGACATCCTTATACACAAGCGCTCCTCAGCGCTGTCCCGAGTCTTGATCCAGATTCTCCACGTAAAAGAATTACCCTAGACCCAATGTCTTTCAATAAGGATGCTCCATTACGAAAGATTGGTGACTCACACTGGGCCGCTATTTAAGGGTTAAGATTGCGACATAGATATTCAATTTTTGAGGTGTTGCTATGAAAATCAAGTCTCGTATTTTAGTCATTACTATCTCGTGGGTACTATGTACCGTCCTGGCAAACGCTCAAAATGTAACGAAGGAAAATGTTGCTGGAATCAGAAACTTTGCCCGAGTTGAAACTACCGTTGCCTGTGCGGGTGCGACAAACCCAGAAGCCCTGGCCGAAATTAAAAACATGGGTTTTGCATCAGTTATAAACCTTCGGCTCTCTGGAGAACGCGACAATAATGTATCGGCAGAAGCAAAGGTAGCAGAAAAAGTAGGCCTGAAATTTATTCACTTACCATTCAATGGTGGATCGCCAGACCCAGCCGTAGCAGATCGTTTTATTAAAACAATAACCCAGCCTGGATACCAACCAGCTTTCATCCATTGTGCTGGAGGGGTTCGGGCTGCTGCTATGTGGTTAATTAAACGTCTCGTTGTCGACAAGTGGGATGTGCCACGCGCTATGACTGAGGCCGAAGCCTTGGGACTAACAAGTAGACGGCTAAAACAGTTTGCCCTCGACTATGCCAGTCAACAGACACAATAGCGATAAGAAGCTATCCGATAACACACGTCAAGACGCTTGTACAACGTCTTTCTCAATGCGACCATCTCTGATATGAATCACCCGTCGAGCAAAAGCAGCTAACTCAGCTTCGTGGGTCACAAGAACAATAGTATTGCCAGCTTCGTGGAGACGCTCGAAAAGCGCCATAATCTCTTCGCCAGTTTTAGAATCGAGGTTTCCTGTCGGTTCATCAGCTAGCAGTATCGATGGTTCGTTGACCAACGCCCGGGCAATAGCTACACGCTGACGTTGACCTCCAGATAATTCGTTTGGTCGATGTTTTAAACGATCTGACAATTCAACACGGGCTAGTGCACGATTTGCCAACTCGAGTCGTTTCTGTCCAGACACACCAGCATAAATCAATGGAAGCTCTACGTTGTGTAGGGCTGTAGCCCGTGGCAACAGATTAAAAGTCTGAAACACAAAACCAATTTCCTTGTTACGAATGCTCGCTAATTCATCATCATCCATCTGACTTACTTCACGCCCGTTAAGTAAGTACGTCCCCTGACTGGGAGTATCAAGACAGCCAATTAAATTCATTAACGTTGACTTGCCTGAACCAGAGGGACCCATAATAGCAACGTACTCACCCCGTTCGATTTGTACTGATACATCTTGTAGGGCGTTAATTTCTTCCGAGCCCATTTGGTAAGTTTTCCAAAGATTTTGAGTATCAATAACAGGCATATTTTCGTCAACAGTTAGTTGAAAGAACTTTTAATAATTTACGGAAATGGTCGATGATTAGTTCCACAAACATCTAAGGGCACAGAACCGCCCCTAATTGTCAATGTTCTTCCTGGTACTGCTCCTGTAACTTACTCACGACTGCTGGGTCTGCTAGAGTCGTAGTATCACCGAGAGCCTTACCCTCTGCGATATCACGGAGTAATCGGCGCATAATCTTTCCTGAGCGTGTCTTTGGAAGATCGGCAGAAAAAATAATGTCATCTGGACGAGCTATAGGTCCGATTTTCTTAACAACATGTTCCTTTAGCTCACTGCTTAAGTTGTTACTTGGTGTCGATTGGTCTTTTAAGGTTACGAAAGCCGCCACCGCTTGTCCTTTTATTTCGTGAGGTCTGCCAACAACAGCTGCCTCAGCTACCACGGGGTGATCTACAAGGGCACTTTCCACTTCCATTGTTCCAATACGATGGCCAGCTACATTCAATACATCGTCAACACGACCGAGCAACCAAAAATAACCATCTTCGTCAAGTTTGGCACCATCTCCTGTGACATAAATATCATGCCCCCAACGGTTCCAATAGGTGCTGACATAACGATCATGATCACCGTAGATCGTCCGCAACATTGAAGGCCAAGGATATGTTTGAACTAGATAACCCCCACCAACCGAAACCTTCTCACCGCTTTCTTTCACTACAGCAGGTTTGAGACCAGGAAATGGCTTTGACGCTGAACCTGGCTTGAGGGTGGTAATACCAGGGAGCGGAGTGATAAGAATGCTACCAGTTTCCGTCTGCCACCAGGTATCTACAACCGGACAGCGCTCACCTCCAACGTAGTGGTAGTACCACATCCATGCCTCAGGATTGATTGGTTCTCCAACCGAACCAATAAGACGCAATGAACTAAGATCATGCTTCTGAAGATGCTCAGGACCCCATTTCATAAACGCACGAATAGCAGTCGGTGCTGTATAAAAAATCGTGACTTTATACTTTTCTACAAGTTCCCACAGCCGATCACGACCTGGCGTATCAGGCGCGCCCTCATACATTACACAGGTCGCACCATTAGCTAGTGGCCCATAGACTAGATAGGTATGACCAGTAATCCAACCTATGTCAGCAGTACACCAGTAGACATCATCATCTTTAAGATCGAAAACCCATTTGGCTGTAGCGTAAGCTCCGGTTAAATAACCAGCAGTTGTGTGTGCAATGCCCTTAGGCTTACCAGTCGTGCCAGATGTGTAAAGGGTAAACAGAAGATCCTCGGCATCGTTCTCGTAAGCCTCACAGGTATCTCCAGCTTTTGCTATCAGATCATGGTACCAACAATCACGTCCGACAACGAAGTCGTGTGTTGTGTCCAAGCCTTCTCGTTTGACTAAAAGAACTTTTTTGACACTCGGGGCCCCATTAAGGGCTTCATCAGAGATTTTCTTAAGAGGTATAACGCCTCCTCTCCGATAACCGCCGTCAGCCGTGACTAATAGCTTGGCCTGTGCATCATTTATTCGATCGCGCAATGATTCCGCGCTAAACCCTCCAAACACAACGCTGTGAACTGCACCAATACGGGCACAGGCGAGCAACACAATTGGCAGTTCAATGATCATTGGTAAATAAACTGCAACTCGATCACCGTGTTTAATGCCGAGGTTTTTGAGTACATTCGCGCACTTCTGAACCTCTATGTGTAGTTCTTTGTAGGTCAGTGTTTTTGTATCACCAGGTTCACCTTCCCAGACAATTGCACGCTTGTCACGTTTGCTACCAAGGGCATGGCGATCAACACAATTTACGCAAGCATTAATCTTTCCACCAATGAACCACCTGGCATCTGGAGGCTGCCAGTCGAGAACTCTGTCCCAAGGCTTGCTCCATACGAGTTCCTTTGCAAACCCAGCCCAGAATTTTTCGGGATCTGCAGCAGCTTTCTCGTAGATGTCAGGGTCGTTAATGTTGGCGTTTTTTTTGAATTCTTCCGGTGGCGGAAAAACACGTTTTTCCTGTAAAAGATTGTCGATTTCAGCCTCGGAAGACTGCTGTTTCTTACTCATACGCGAGTCATAGTACTTGAAATTTTGAGTTAGAACAGAACTAACTAAACGAATGCCTGATAAGTAAGAAAATGTTCAATCGTAGTACTCACGCCCAAGATGTGTGATAAGTTCTTCGCCCTTAATAAACCGCAATGTATTTTTTAACTTCATAAGCTGAATAAATAGATCGTGTTCAGGATATATTTCGGGCGCATGCATTGGGCTCTTAAAATAAAACGAAAGCCACTCTTGAATACCAGACATGCCTGCTCGCTTAGCAAGATCGAGAAACAGTACAGAATCGAGAACAATTGGAGCCGCTAAAATACTGTCTCGACAGAGGAAATTGATCTTCAACTGCATCGGATAACCAAGCCATCCAACTAGATCAATATTATCCCAACCTTCTTTATTGTCTCCACGGGGTGGGTAATAGTTAATTCGGACAACGTGACAGAGTTCATCGTAAAGCTCAGGGTACAATTGTGGCTGAAGAATATAATCAAGTACTGATTTTTTGCTCTCCTCTTTAGTCTTAAAAGATTCTGGATCGTCAAGTACTTCGCCGTCCCGATTACCAAGAATGTTCGTTGAGTACCAACCCTCAACACCAAGCAGTCGCGCCTTCAGGCCAGGTGCAATAATGGTTTTGAGTAAGGTTTGACCCGTTTTAAGGTCCTTGCCAGCCACTGGTGTCTGAGTTTGGGCTGCCAGTTCCAACATTGCCGGGATATCTGCTGTGAGATTAGGCGCAGCATTAGCATATGGGATTCCTTCACGAAGTGCAGCGTAAGCATAGATCATGCTTGAAGGAATCATGTCGTCATTTCGCTCCAGCGATTCTTCAAATACTGCAAGATTTGCATGTGCTGCCGCTTCCTTAAGGTAGACCTCCGTGCTTCCACACCAAACCATTACTAACCGATCACAATTATGCGTACTTTTAAATTCTCGGATGTCCGCAATTACCTGTTCGGCCAAATCTCGCTTTGTCTTACCTTTTTTAACATTTGGACCGTCGAGACGCTTAACGTAACGTTGATCAAAAACAGCAGGCATCGGACGAATAGATTCCAATTCCGTACGCACGCTCTCGATTAAATTTGGCTCAAGCACGCCTGCTGTACAGGCAGCCGCATAACAATCTTCAGAAAAAATATCCCATCCGCCAAATACTAGATCGTCTAATTCCGCAAGAGGTACAACTTCTTTAATTTTTGGAGATCGACCCTCAGAACGTTTGCCTAGTCGGATAGTTCCCATCTGTGTTAGAGAACCAATAGGCTTGGCTTCGCCTTTCCTAATAGCCAGAATACCAGCAATCGTGGTAGTGCTGACTGCACCAAGCCCGACAAGAAGTACACCGAGGCGCCCACGTGCTGGAGCGATGGTAAGTGGTGTGGTCACAATCGAAAGAATATATCATGGTAGAAATTCAATGTTTCTCCCGTTTCTACGAAAATCAAAAACTGAGCCACTGGCGCTAACAATGGCAGCGGTTCGCATGGGTGAGCGTTTGCTCCAAATTGGCCTTGATGACCCAGGGTTGACGGGCACGCTAGCCTTAAAAGTAGGCCTAAGTGGCAGTGCCACCCTCGTGGTTACTAGCGAACAAGAAGCAACCCGAGGTCGCTCTGCTGCTGCAAAAGCTGGTGCTCTCCTGGATGTACAAGTCGTGACACCACTTCGTAATCTGCCATTCGAAGATGAGTCCTTTGACTTAATTATTATTCATTCAATGAAAGGGTTGGTTGCAATGATGGCACCTTATACGCGCGTACGGTGCCTAGAGGAGTCCCTAAGAATCCTGCGGATCGGTGGCCGAGTTCTCATAATTGAGCCAGAACCTCGGGGTGGGCTAGGTGCTTTAATTCGTTCACATCCGGTCGATTCCTACTACACCTCTGGTGGCGGCGCCATGGGTGCATTAAAAATGGAAGGCTTCAAGCCTGTACGAATCCTTGCCGACCGTGAAGGTTATCGTTTCACAGAGGGGCTAAAAACTACACCTCCTGCTGAAAATAGTGAGCACGAAGATATTAAAAAAACATAGCATCTGGGTTTATGTCAAAGCCTTTACTATTTCTCATTGACGGCACATACCAAATCTACCGTGCCTATCACGCATTTCGTGGGCGAGGCCTGTCAAACCAAGAAGGACAAGCCACCCACGCTGTCTACGGATTTGTCACTATGCTTCGAAAGCTGGTGCGTGACCAAAGACCTACTCATATCGCTGCTTCATTTGATCTTGAAGGTCCAACATTTAGAGATGAAATTGTCGATGATTACAAAGCTAACCGAGAAGACATGCCTGACGATTTGGTAGAGCAAATTGAGTGGGTATATGAAGCGTGTGAAGCAATGGGCGTCCCGATCGTAACTGCAGAAGGTTACGAAGCCGACGATGTCATTGGAACTTTAGCAATGCAAGCAACAGAATCTGGATTCGATGTAGCAATTGTTTCCGTAGACAAAGATTTTTTTCAGCTCGTACGGAAAGGAGTGCGCCTCTATGACCCTCGGGATAGTGGAACTTGGTTCGACGAAGCTGGAGTTACTAAAAAATTTGGTGTACCCCCGGCGAAAGTCATAGATGTGTTAGCTCTTGTAGGAGATACAAGTGACAACGTAGCAGGCGTTCCTGGCATTGGGAAGAAGGGGGCTGTTCAATTGATGTCTAAGTACGGCAGTCTTGATGCGCTCCTCGAAAAAGCCGAGACCATCCCTCAGAAAAGATATCGCGAGTCCTTGTTAGCCAGTAAAGATCTAGCTTTGCAAAGTCGAGACCTCGTTACGATCCGTACAGATGTTCCAATTACACCCACATTAGAATCATTTTTACACCAAGGCCCCGCGCGTGAACGTTGCTACGACTTGTTTTCCCGTCTAGGTTTTCGGACAATGGTTAATGATTACGCACCAACCGAAGACCCTGTCCAGACCGATTACGCACTCGTACAAAATATCAAAGAGCTTGACCAGTTAATTGATCAACTTCGTGCAGCTGGTAAGTTTGCCTTACGTATTGTCACAGATGGACCTTCGGCTATGCGTGCACAGCTTATTGGAGTTGCATGCTCGACATCTCACCGCCAGGCCCGTTACATACCACTAACCCCTGAGATAAAGCCCGGATCTGAAGACTTGCTTACCCAGCAACCTAACAAAATTGACCAAGAACTCGTACTTGCACGTTTTAAGCCGTTGCTTGAAAACAAAGCTGTTCAAAAGGTTGGACACGATTTGAAGTTCGACACAGTTGTATTAGAGCGACATGGTATCCATCTGGCAGGAATATCGTTTGATTCTATGCTCGCAAGTTATCTGCTCGACGCTCGTGGCAAACATTCACTTGAAAACATTTCGTTGGAATACTTAGCCTGCAAGGCCTTAACCGAAGAAGATGTCCGAGGTAGCGGTGCCCGGGCAATCCCTTTCAATCAATTAACCCCAGATGCTGTCCTACGTTTTGTGAGCGAGCGCGCGGACTTAGCCTTGCAATTAGCAGACCATCTAGCACCACGTCTCGTAACGGAAGGGCTCGACTCGTTATATCGAGAAATGGAACTGCCACTGATACCAGTACTGGCTGCTATCGAGTGTGCTGGTGTTCCTCTTAATAGCCAAGCCTTGATGACCCAGTCAAAGCATCTTAATAAAAAATTAGAAAAACACACTGGGCGCATCTATGAGTTGGCAGGGTGTGAATTTAACGTCAACTCGCCCAAACAGCTTGCTGACATTCTCTTTAATCGACTTAAATTGCCCTCCTTAAAAAAGACAGGGAAGACTCGTTCGGCATCAACGTCTGTCGAAGTGCTTGAGGAGCTGGCGCTTTCTCACGAACTCCCTCGGTTGATTCTCGAATGGCGGGGGTTACATAAACTAAAGAGCACTTACGTCGATGCTCTGCCACTCCTTGTTCATCCAGACACACACCGCATCCACACTTGCTTTAATCAGGCGGTGGCAACTACCGGACGATTAAGTAGCTCTGAACCAAACTTACAAAATATTCCAATTCGAACTGAACTTGGCCGACAAATTAGACGTGCTTTCGTTGCAGATTCTAAAAAAGTTTTAATCTCGGCTGATTATTCACAGATCGAATTGCGTGTACTTGCACATTTATCCAATGATGAGACCTTAATAGAAGCTTTTCGATCAGGGGAAGATATTCACAACCGTACTGCTATGCAAATTTTTGGACCTGACAGTGAACTTGAAGCACACGAATTACGCCGAAGAGCCAAGATTGTTAACTATGCTTTGTTGTACGGGAAAACAGCGTTCACATTGGCTAAAGACATCAATGTAAGCACCCAAACTGCGCAGGCTTTTATCGAAGCTTATTTTTCTGGTTTTCCACGCGTGCGAACTTATATTAATGCGACGCTTGAAGAGGCACGCCAGACTGGAATAGTTCAAACGATGTTCGGTCGCCGACGTTTAGTGCCCGATCTCAACAGTCATAATGGACAGATCCGCGCGGCTGCTGAAAGAGTAACGGTGAACATGCCAATTCAGGGAACTGCCGCAGACATTCTAAAACGCGCCATGATAGACCTGTCAGTTGCTCTACCTGCCAAGGGACTACATGGGAGAATGATCTTAACAGTTCACGATGAATTGCTTCTTGAGTGCACCGCTAAGGAAGCAGAAGCAACAAAAGAAATCGTACGGGAAAAGATGGAAACCGCAGCTGAATTAGCTGTGCCTCTGACTGTTGATGTAGGTATGTCCAAGAACTGGTGTGATGCTAAACCGTAAGTTGTAGATGTTTAACCCTAGCATTTTTACAATTAACAAACTTTAATATCATTCTTTCAGTCTAAACCTTTTATTCAGTGAGCATTCCTCAATTGCCCTCCTTTGTCCTTTGCTACAATTCTCTGTGATGGGTTCACCCGTCATTCTCCCACGCGAAGCACATGCCATCTCGCAACAGGAAATTGACTCCGATGCGTTAAAGGTTCTTTATCGTCTTCAAAAGTTCAATTATCTTGCTTATCTTGTTGGTGGCAGTGTTCGCGATCTACTTCTTGGTAGACGTCCTAAAGACTTTGACATTGGAACTTCTGCACACCCGTATCAGATTAAGAAACTGTTTCGGAACTGCTGGATTATTGGGCGACGCTTTCGTTTAGCACATGTGCGTTTTGGTACAAAAACAATTGAGGTTGCAACTTTCCGTCGCCAGATTAAAACAGAGGTGTCCAAACAAGTAGGAGAAAGTACAGCCAACACAAAGATTGCCCCTCTGGGTGATCCTCTAATACGACGTGATAATACGTTCGGTAACCCAAAAGAAGATGCTTTCCGTCGTGATTTTACAATTAACGCCCTCTTCTATAACGTTGCTGATCGATCAGTCATTGACTACACCAATGGTCTCAATGATCTTGAGGCCAGAATAATTCGAAGCATTGGTGACCCTAACGAGCGTTTTCAAGAAGATCCCGTTCGTATGACACGTGCAGTCGCAATGGCTGCTAGGCTCGGCTTTACAATTGACCTTCCAATAGAACGTGCCATCTCTAAGCATCGATCTGAAATTGCAAGAAGTGCTCCACCGCGTTTGCTTGAAGAACTGTATAAAATTTTGCGAACTGGGTACTCTGAAAAAACTTTCAAAATGTTAGCAGAGCGACGCCTGTTGGAACCAATAGCGCCTACGCTTCAGCGAGCAACTAATTCAAATCTCTGGCAATCCCTTAAACTCCTGGATACTTATCGTAAGCGATTCGTTGACACTCCGGAGACTCTAACAAACGCCTTGCTACTAGCTTCGCTGTTGCTGCCACTTGGTCACACTATAAAAACACTCACCAGCATGACCTCGCTAGGAAAAGTGCCGTCGCCTAAACAGCCATTGTCTTTAGGAATATTACCGATCGCCAGACGCGATGTTGAACGCCTTAGACAGATCTTAATAATGCAACACAAACTTATTGATACGAATATTTCGACTCGTGCAAGTCAGGCACTGATTCATAAAAAACAATTTCGTGAAGCAGTAACTTGGCTAGAAATTTCTGGTGAACATCCAGAACTTGTGGAACGCTGGAGAAAGCTTCTCAAAAAACCCGGTAGCGGCAAAAAAAAGTACTTCAGAAAAAATCGGAAACGACGCCAGCAAAGCACAGCGACCCTTAGGAGAAAACGTTAATCCCGACTATCCATTTTTTCGTTCGAATTCCTGCATAAAATCCACAAGTGCATCGATGCCTGCTTCGGGAAAGGCATTGTAAATAGACGCACGGAGACCCCCAAGCGATCTATGTCCTTTAAGACCGTGCAGACCGATAGCTGTCGCCTCTTTATCAAATTGCTGCTCAAGATCCTTGCTCGGTAATCGAAAAGTGATGTTCATTAAAGAGCGATCGGGCTTTGCCGCTAATCCGTGATAGAAATCGGTCCGATCAATTTCAGCATAGAGTTTCTCTGCTTTACGTTTGTTAATGCTGGCAACACTTTTCAAGCCTCCAAGCGACTGTAACCACTTCATTGTTAACCCAATCACATAGATGCCGAATGTTGGAGGTGTGTTGTATAGAGACTGACTGGATGCATGTACCTTGTAATTAAGCATGCTCGGAACTGAATCAGGAGATCGCGCAAGCAGGTCTTCACGGATAATTACAACTGTGACACCGGCTGGCCCGAGGTTTTTTTGAGCACCTGCATAAATCAACCCATGTCGTGTCACATCCATCGAACGACTAAATATGTCTGAAGAAGCGTCGCTTATTAGAGGCACGTCACCAATTTGCGGCAACGATTTCCACTGAGTACCCTCAATGGTGTTATTGCTAGTGATATGAACATAAGCAGCTTCTGGTGTCAGCATCAGTTCTGACATATCTGGAATTCTAGAAAAATTGTCAGCCACTGTCGTGGCAGCGATATGAACTTTACCAACCCTCTTTGCTTCTTTGATGGCTTTCTGTGCCCAAGCTCCCGTATGAATATAATCAGCCGTTTTATTAACCAGAAGCAGATTCATTGGTACCATCAAGAATTGCAGGCTCGCTCCACCTTGAAGAAATAGAATCTTATAGTTCTCTGGAATACCCGCCAACGCACGCATGTTGTCTATAGCGTGATACAGAATCTCTTCAAAAACTTTTGAACGATGGCTAACTTCTAAGATCGACATCCCGATCTCAGGAAGCGAAACAAGATCGCGCTGCACCTCCTCAAGCACAGGGAGTGGTAACACAGCAGGCCCAGCGGAAAAATTGTACGTGCGCGTCGTGTGCATTATTGCTCCGGCATATCACCTTGATACGCTGGAGCGTTCTCCTGTTTAATCAAAGCACGGGTAAGTACGGGGTTAACCATCGTGCAATTAGCGTAAACTGACCTGTAAAGATCAAGACTCCGATGACAATAAGGAGCAGACCTGAAGCTATTTCTATCTTGTGATAATGCTGTCGAATACGCTCAAAAGCAGCAAAAAATCTATCAACGGCTAGAGATGTAGCAATAAACGGCACAGCTAAACCCGCAGAATAAACAGCCAGCAACTGAACACCTTCACCAACGGTGTCTTGTGCACCAGCAACAGCAAGAATACCGGATAAAATGGGACCGATGCATGGGGTCCAGCCAAATGCAAATGCAACACCTACAAGCACGGCACCAAGAAGCCCTACAGGTTTACCCTTGGTCTGAATACGTTTTTCTGAATAGAGCCAGCCTATACGAAAAACTCCCATCGTATGTAGCCCGAAGATAATAATGATCACACCAGCAACTTGACTGAGGATCGTTAAGCGGTCCATTAAAAATTGTCCGAGAGCGCTAGCAGACGCACCTAATGCAACAAATACGAGTGAAAATCCAATCACAAAAGCAATCGTCGCTAGCAGTACCTGGCGTCGAGCCGTCGGGGAGGCTGTACTGCTTCCTTGCATTTCGTCCATTGAGATGCCAGAGATGTAAGAAAGGTATCCAGGAATCAACGGGAGCACGCACGGAGAGATAAATGAGAGTAACCCGGCAGCAAATGCTGCAATCAGAGTAACGTTACTTTCCATAGAACTATCCTACTGTTCTCAAAACAATTACAGAAATATTATTCATTATCACCAAGTGGTGTAAATTCCTGAAATATCACTTGTAGAACTGCTGCGGTAGGGACGGCCAAAAGAGCACCAACGATCCCAAGCACTGAAAGACCTATGACAAGAGCTAGGACAACCACAACGGCACTGATGCCAACTTGTCTCTCCATAATCCTTGGCACGAGTACGTGACTTTCAAACTGCTGCTGAATAACAAAAAAAACCGTTGCGCCAATGGCAACTGCGGGTGAGATTGTTAAGCCCACAAGGATAGCCGGCACGGCTGCGAGTATCGGACCTACGAGTGGAATCATTTCACCGATGGCTGCGATAAGTGCCAGCACAAAAAAATACGGCACGCCTATGAGCCAAAGCGCAAGGGCTGCCGTTGTTCCAATAATGCCGGCTAATAATAATTGGCCACCGAGCCACGCGCTAACTTTGACTGACACTCGTCGACACGCTTCAGCGACTCGGTCGCGTTTATTGTTTGGAAATAAGCGCACAAAAGTCGCTACGAGGTTGTCAGCATCAAGTAATAGATAAAAGGTCAGAATGAGAATGGTAATAATGCCAAAAACGCCGCCTACTACACTCCATACTGCTGTGAACACTGTTCCAATTGCGTCGGGAGGGATTGTTGGAGCTTGTTCAACAGCCTGACGAAAGGTTAACTCCTGATCGAGAAGGCCAATCTCGACAAAAAATTGTTGGGCATGATTGACAAGAGACGGTAAACGAACCCAAAGTTCTTGGGCTTGAGACATAAGCGGGGGAAGGACAGCCACGCTAATCCCAACCATAATGCTAAGTAAAACTAAATAGATGCTTAATATTGCACCCCATCGTGGCAATCGGTACCATCGAGTAAGCTTCCACCGACGTTGGAAGGTTTCTTTCTCGCCGTCTTTGGACACAACATCCGCTTTCTCAACAGCATTAACAAGCGGGCCCAGTCCAATTGATATCAGTGCACTGATATAGATTAAGAGCACTGCATCGCGTGAGAGGTACAAAATCCAAAAAACAATACCTGTTAACGTAGCACTCGCCAGTGCATATCGAATCAAAGCCCTTGGATTCTCTTGTAATGGGATCATGCTTTTTCTAAGTAATGTTCAGTAAAAGCAGCAATGTCATTGTACGTCATTGTCAGTTCCTGTGGACTTGCTAAGAACACAACCCTGAAACATCCTGCTTCAGGTGCCATACCAAATCCAGACCCATAAACACATAGAATGCCTGTCTCCCGGAGCAAGTTCAGTACGAAGTCTTCATCTGTCCGGCCAGGTGGCAACGCCAGCGATGGCATGGCATAGAAGGCTGCGCGTGGAGGAACACAACTCATTGCTGGTATCGCCGACAAGCACTCTATAGTAAGACGTGCACGTTCTGTTAGGGCGCTCCGAAATTCGTCAAGATGGGACTGATCACCTTGTAAGGCCGCAACCACTGCGTGCTGCATTGGCCCTGGACTACATAGACGAGCATCAGCCAGTCTCTTCATGGCGACTAAGACATTGTCCAATCGAGAATTAGATCCAACTACCATCCAGCCTGTCCGCCAACCAGGCGCTAGGTACGCTTTTGATAAGCTCGACAGGGAAATGATTGGAGCATCGTTATCTAATGTTCCAAGTAGCGGAACAGGTCCGTCGTGCGCTACTTCGCTGTACACTTCATCGGCAACAATCACAAGCCCATACTCTTCTGCAATGTCGATAAGCGCGCGCCGAATATGTGTTGGATAAACTGCACCGGTTGGATTGTTTGGATCAACAACCACTAGCACCCGCGTGCGTGGGGTGATAAGACTTCGCAAATGATCAAGATCGGGCATCCAATCTTGATTAGGATCGGTTCGATAGTACTTTGCCCCGGCTCCAAGCTTTGCAATGACAGCTGTGTATAACGGGTAAGTTGGTACAGGAACCAATACTTCATCGCCTTCGTCTACAAGAGCTGTGAGAACTAACTCGATACCTTCTGAGGTGCCAGTAGTAATCAAAACACGATCGGCAGTAACAGCCATTCCGCGCTTTGTATAGTCTTCAGCCACCGCATCACGCGCTTGAATCACACCAGCTGATGGAGCGTACCCGTTATAACCATCACGAAGTGCACGTTCTACTGCCTCAATTAAATGCGGGGGAGACTGGAAACCATAAGCCACTGGATCCCCAACGTTCATGTAACGGACTCGCAGGCCTCGTGCTTCAACGTTTTTGGCTTCGTCGACAATGTTTCTGATCGCATAGGAAAAATGACTTACCCTATTCGCAACAGATACAGTCGGCCTGTTTGTAATAGGCATTAGGTTCATCTTAGCCCCAACAATCACTGTCTGCTGAGGACTTCGAAGAGGTTTCGCTGTTATATGCTAAGAATAAAAGCTATATAAACTATCTATAGCCATCGTCAGAGCCATACGCTAAGATCGCGCAATGTATCCACATAAGTAATTGATTATATTGGGTTTATATGTTTCTTTAAACAACAATATCACGAGCAAATAGATGCATTTATTCATTGAGCCAATGGATACCACGCTTCTCGAGGTAGATTCGCAGGGGCAGGTAAAATTTCAGAATGAGGACTGGACAGCACCAACATTACAAGAACGGCGGGCTATTCTTTACGCAGCACACAAGGAACTTGAAGCGCTCCAGGAACTTATTGACATTCTGGACCATGATTAACTTCAACTGCCGAACCCATAATTACGAATTACAGCTAGAAAAAAGAGTAATCTGTTGTCTGAACTAACAGTTTTAGCTATGTTGCCAATTCAAGTTCTTGTTTCTCAATGAGGAATCTGCATGGCTCTCAAGCACGAAGATAAAAGCAACGTCTCCAGGCGTGATTTCTTCAAGACAGTTGGTGTTACATCAGTTGCAACCAGCATCTTGACGAGCCCGACGGCCCAGGCCCAGGAAGGACAAGCAGAGGTGCTTGGTCCAGGCACAGTGCCCATCCGCCTCACTATTAATGGTCAAATTCGAGACTTTCAGATTGAACCTCGCGTCACATTGTTAGACACGATTCGCAACTACGCCGGGCTCACTGGAAATAAGCGTGTTTGCGACCGTGGTGCCTGCGGTGCTTGTACGATGATCGTCGATGGACGTACGGTGTACTCGTGTTCGACATTAGCGATCGATGTGCAAGGTAAAACAATCCGTACCGTGGACGGTCTGGCCAGCGACGACACATTGCATCCTGTACAACAAGCTTTCTGTGAATCTGATGCAATGATGTGCGGCTTCTGCACCCCTGGATTTGTTGTTGCAACAGTGGCAATGCTTGAAAAGTACCCGAGTGCCACACCAGAACAAATGCAACGAGAACTGAATGGGAATGTGTGTCGGTGTGGCACATTTAACCGAATTTACGAAGCTGCAACAAAAGCCCGCCGTGGACAAGCTTTCCAGGGCACCGTCGATAATCTTGCGGCTGCTGTAAAGAGTGAGGTGGCTCGTGGCTAAACAAGATATTCCAGGCCGCCGTCCGACAACTCAGCAGGTTCCCGCTGAAGCCGCAAAAACGTACGCCTGGCCTTCATCGCCTAAATTGATTGGCACATCAATCATGCGAATCGATGGACCGGACAAAGTAACCGGACGGGCAAAGTACACTTTTGACATTGCGCGACCAGGCATGATTTATGGAAAACTGATTCGCTCGCCACACGCGCATGCAAGGATCGTTTCGATTAACCTGGCCCCTGCGCGACAAGCACCCGGAGTCAAAGCAGTCTTTGAATGGAAATCAGCAGGCAGTGAAGTTATGTACCAAGGTGATGCTGTCGTTGCCATTGCTGCGGAAACTGAATCGCAGGTAAACGATGCCGCGCGCCTTGTCCGCATTGAATATGAAATCCTACCCCATTTAATAAACGAAACTCAGGGCCTTAAACCGGATGCTCCACGTGTATTCCAGGATGGCAATACAAGTAGCAGTTCGCTCCAGGAAACTGGTGACCTGGATGCCGGCTTTAAAGCTGCAGCTCATATCGTGGAAGCAGAATATTCCACGCATGTAATCACACACGTCTGTTTGGAATCCCACGGAGCGGTCTGCGAATGGGACGGTGATAATTTAACGGCGTGGGTTTCAACACAAGGGGTGCACGCAACACGGCAACAAATAGCAAGAAATCTGAAAATTCCTGAAACTAATGTTCGTGTCATCTGCGATCACATGGGTGGCGGCTTTGGCAGTAAGGTTGCTGCTGACGCACCTATCATCGCAGCTGCTCGATTAGCCAAGGAAGCTGGGCGTCCTGTTAAGTTAATGCTAGACCGTAAGGAAGAACATCTGGATGGTGGCAACCGACCCTCAGCATTTGCCCGTGTTCGAGCGGGTGTCTCAGTAGACGGTATGCTGACAGCCTTCGAGGCTACTACTTGGGGGACTGGCGGGGCGGGGCAAGCAGCAAACTTTCCACTACCTTACATCTATCAATTCCCAAACCGCCGACGCGAGCACACTAACGTGTATATCAATGCCGGTTTACAACGACCGATGCGGGCTCCGGGACACCCTCAAGGCTGTTTTGTCACTGAAGTTTTGATGGACGAACTTGCTGATCGCGCGAACATGGATCCGCTCGAATTGCGTCTTAAAAATTTACCGCCGACAGCTCCAGATGCTATGTGGCGTGAATACTACCAAATGGGAGCGGAGCGTTTTGGTTGGGATCGACGTCATCCTACTGGCGATCCAACGCCTGGGCCAATAAAGACCGGCATGGGAATTTCAGCAAACACGTGGGGTGGGGGTGGTCGAGCAGGTAATGCCCACATAGATATTCTTTCTGATGGCAGTGTCACCGTAAAGTGTGGCACACAAGACCTCGGCACTGGAACTCGTACGATCGTGCCACTTATTGCAGCTGAGACTCTTGGCCTGCCACTAACCGCCATTACTGCAGAGATTGGTGATTCGGCTCTGCCCTTTGCTGGTGTTTCCGGAGGCAGTACAGCAACTGCAGGAGTTGGTCCGGCAGTACGTATTGCAGCTGGACTCGCACGCGATGCACTCTTTGCTCGGGTTGCGCCTACCCTTGGAGTCGATCCCGAAGCGCTTGTCACTAACAACAGTCGCATCCAGTCCAAAGACACGCCTTCTACAGGGATGTCATGGAAAGACGCCTGTAAATTGCTTGGCGCTGAACCAATCTCAGTTGATGGACAATGGGAACCTGGTCTCTCGTCAGTGAATACGAGTGGTGTACAGTTTGCTGAAGTTGCAGTTGATATTGATACAGGCATTGTTAAGGTGAAACGCATCCTGGCAATTCAAGACTGTGGACTCGTGCTCGACAAGCTAACAACTGAAAGTCAAGTGTACGGTGGGGTTATTGGATCGCTGAATTTTGCTCTTTTTGAGAATCGACTTCTAGACCAACGCACTGGTCAAATGGTAAATCCGAATATGGAATCTTACCTGCTAGGAAGCATGGCTGATATCCCTGAGATTGATGTCGTTGTTGTTGACCAACCTGAACGTGGCATTATTGGTGTCGGCGAGCCACCAACCGTACCAACGGCCTCGGCAATTGCCAATGCCGTTAGAAATGCAACTGGTGCCACGATTCGTAGTCTGCCTTTGCATCCCGATCGGGTGCTTGCAGCGTTGCAACAAACAAAGACAGGAGGGGCGACGGTATGAAGGCTTTTGCTTACGTCAATCCCACAACAGAACAAGCTGCGGTTGAAGCATTACGAAACGGGGGCATTGTCCGACCCTTAGCGGGAGGCCAAGACCTGCTGGCTCGTATGAAAGATTACATTGATCAACCGGATCGGATCGTCAACGTCAAAAATGCTCTTGACACTACGATTAGCTCAACACCTGATGGCGACCTTCGTATTGGAGCCGCTGTAAAAATTATTGATCTAGTCGAGCATGCACAAACAAGCACCCTTTATCCAGCTGTTACGATGGCCGCTCGGGATGTTGGTTCACCTCAAATCCGTCATCAAGGTACTGTAGGGGGCAACTTAAATCAAAGACCGCGCTGCTGGTACTTCCGTCAAGAAGAATTCCTCTGTTTTAAAAAGGGTGGCAACCGCTGCTTCGCAGTAGACGGTGAAAATCAGTACCATTCAATCTTTGGCAACAGCGGTCCCAGTAAGATTGTGCATCCGTCGAGTCTTGCTGTCCCATTTGTTGCTTACCAAGCACGCTTTCGGGTAGTTAGTGCATCAGGCGAACGTGAAATTCCAGCTTCCCAATATTTCACCCTGCCCACGATGGAAACTGTGCAGCAAGAGAATGTACTTGCAGCTGATGAATTGCTAACACACGTCATCCTGCCGGCCCCAGGCAATCTTAAAAGCGGACACTACGAAGTCCGCTTTAAAGAATCTCGCGACTGGCCGATGGCGTTTGCAACAGTGCTCCTGACAACAACTGGTACTACGATCAGTGCCGCACGGGTAGTCCTGGGTGCCGTCGCGCCAATACCGTGGCGTTCAGATACCGCTGAACGTGCACTCGTTGGAAAATCACTGACAGCACAAACAGCAGTCGCTGCAGGGGAAGCTGCAGTTCGTGATGCACGTCCATTAGAGAAGAACGGTTATAAGGTACAAATTACAAAAACAGCCGTTGAGCGAGCTATCCTGCAAGCAGCGGGGATACAAACAGCCTAGTCGGTTTAAGGAAATAAGCCATGCATGAACCAACTTCACCAAGAGTCGTTCAGGGTGTTCATTGCGAGCACCTCAAGCACAAAGCCATGTATGTGATGTCTGTGCCAAATCCAGATGCTTTACAGTTCTACGATCGGTACGATTCAGCGTCATATTGGTGCTCCGAAACTTCCAGCGGTTTTGGACCAGACGGTCATCCAGCTCGTCCTGACTGTTGTCAGGGAGATCGGCACTGTTGTCAGCGTTAAATACCTTCTGTTTTGACTCTTACTGTGTTCAAACCCTGAGCCGGTGTAAAATAATTCCCAGAGGTTGATATGACTCGACTCATACTTATATTCACACTAATTAGTTTGGCTGTGTCGCCCTTAATGGCAGGCGACAAAGGCGCCATCTCTGGTGCGTACTTAGAAGCACGCACAGCTGAGGTGTTTGCCGGTGGCTGTGTCATGAACAGTGAAGCGGGTACGGCTGGGCGACATGCTGTTTTGGCATGGAAAATTGACCAGGGCAGTTTCAATGGGATTGCACTCGATGGTCTCTCTGTAGTCGCAGCAATTGCAGCGGATCGTAATCTTGGGATCAACGAAATTGGTGGCAACCACGCACAGACTAAAGCTGCCGTTTATGTAGATACCCAGGCGACCAGTGCGCAACAAAACGCACTGATTGCTATGGCCACTGAGTTGTCGGGTGGCATTGTTGGGACAGTTGTTAAAGTCACACCAGCACCGATTATGTTTACTGACACTGCACACCGAGTTCGTGTTTCCACTAGTGATATAGCGCTGGATGTAAATAAACATTTAGAACATGACTTAAGTTGCGGTGGCATGCAATGGTTTCAGCCGCTCTCATCGGTAAGTCAAGCAACCATTGGAATGGCAACAAGTCATATGTTCACCGGGTCATCGCTCGGAACAAAGTGGAGCGATCCAGATAAACGGTCAGCTTTTTTTGGCACCTTCAGCTACTGACAACAGTCCTCGGTTCGTACGAATATTTTTTAGGGGCCGGTGTTAGCCGGCCCTTAGCTTGTACATAAGCATGGAACTTAAAGATAAAGCGGTTCTCATCACAGGAAGTAAGCGTATTGGCGCCGTGGTCGCTACTGAACTGGCTCGCCTCGGAACGGACATTGCCCTCACATGCCACACGTCGGTGCAAGAAACCACAAGTACCGCAAACAATATACAAAGTTTAGGCAGACGGGCAGTCGTCATTCAGGCTGATCTTAGCCAATCAGCGGATTGCACACGGGCAGTTGAGGAGACCGTGGAAAAACTCGGGCGACTTGATGTTCTCATTAATATGGCATCGATTTACAGATCAAAGCCGTTTGATGAATTGACTGAAGAAGATTGGAACACCCAACTTACTGTAGACCTACGGGCTGCATTTCTCTGCGCGCATGCAGCCGTTCCACACCTACGTCGAGCCGGGGAAGGCCGGATTATTAATTTTTCCGACTGGATTGCACGAAGTGGTCGGCCACGTTATCTCGGGTATCTCCCGTACTACGTAGCAAAGGCTGGCATCATTGCACTTACAGAAGCTCTCGCTCTAGAACTAGCCTCTGATCAAATTCTTGTTAATACTGTTGCCCCAGGCCCCATCGTGGCACCAACTGGAACTAGCAAGGAAGAATACAGACAAGTCGAACAGATAACACCACTTGGACGATGGGGTGGTGAAATCGAAGTGGCAAAAACGATTGTGGCATTACTTCAGAACGATTACGTTACGGGTGAAACGATTCGTGTTGATGGAGGCAGACACCTCAAGTGACTGTTGCCGAACAATTACGAAGGTAGATTTACAAATCAGGTTCTGGGCTTCGTTGTTACGCCAGCCCGTTCGATAATTTCCGCTAAAGTTGCCGCAGCACCCGTAATCGGGAGATTGCTAATATAAAAATGGCGTGCTCCAAGATCACGCATAGCTCGCAGAGTCCGAACACAAATATCAACCGGTGTCGCACCAGCAGCAAATTCTTTCAGAAGTGCTTGCACTGGTACTGGCAAGAATTGCGCTAATTTTTGAAGCGTTTTCTCATTCGCACTGCGGTAGTAGAACACTCCAAACATCCCTGGAACCTGAAGGTCACGACTTACCATCTCTCGAATGAACCTTTCCACGGGTGACAGGTTGAGATGACTCACAATCTGCGTAAGGTAAAACTCGCCAGTGAAATTCTTGTCGAGAAGGTACTGAACCTGCTGAGCCGGATCTGCCTGCGGATTTGCCCACCCGCCTAGAGCGAGTTTGGGTTCCCGGACGCGAATTGCCTGGCGGAGTTGCCAAGCATGTTCCACGCAACGAGGTCGCCCAATATTTTGATCACCCCCAAGCACAACAAGTGATGGGAATCCTTGTTGCCATGCTTGCTCGGCATAAGTGACACAATAATCCAATGAATGTTTCGCCGTTAGAAACGGTACAACATGGTCACGTTCTACATCCTGACCAAGGTTGCTTACTAGATGACGTAAGTTGTGTTCTTCTTGCGTCCCAATGGCGCTGTCTGTAAGAAATACAGGGACATCCGCGTGGGTAAGGCTCCGAACTGCATGGTACATATCAATCCATGCGTCCATGCCTTCGACCGGCCCAAGCTCAACCCGAGGTGGTCGCAACTCTGCTGCAATCACTGTTGCAGTCCCACGCAGTGCATGGGATAGAGAATTTTTCATTGTTTCGTACACGCTTCTACGCTAGATGGTGCAGTCTCTCCGATTGTCCGCATGACGAAATTACACATCAATTGCCTAAGATGATAATTAAGAGCAGGGTTGGCAACACCGTGTCGTGACTTAGGGTACACCATCAATTCGAATGATTTTCCGGCCTGCTGTAAACCATGCACGAGCTGAATCGTATTCTGTAGATGCACATTATCGTCAATGGTGCCATGAATAATTAGGGCACGTCCGTATAGTTGGGATGCTGCCTTTGCTGGTGCTGTCTTTTCATAACCGTCAAAGTTATTCTGCGGCATTTGCATATATCGTTCGGTATAAATTGAGTCGTAGTTTCGCCAATCGGTGACCGGAGCACCAATAATGCCTGCAGCAAAGCTCTTGCTATGTGTCATTGCATAGGCTGTCATAAAACCGCCATAACTCCACCCACTCAGTGCGATCTTTGACCCGTCAATATAAGGTTGCTGCTTCAACCATGTCACACCGTCTTCAAGATCCTGTAATTCAAGCTCGCCTAACCGACCATACACTGGCCATTGGGATTCAACACCTTTGCCACTTGCGCTTCGGTTATCAACTACCCAAACAATGATCCCGTTCTGTGCCAAAAACTGAAAGAATAAATATTCAGTGCCTCGCCATGCATTAATCACTTGCTGTGCACCTGGACCAGCATAGGTGTGTTGATACACCGGGTAACGCTTGCTTGGATCGAAGTCTGGAGGCTTAATCATCATCGCCTCCATAAGAAATCCATCACGAGTGTTAATTTGCAGAAATTCTGGAGTAGACAGTTGGTATTGACTAAGGGCAGGAGTCGGATTCGCCTCGATGATTCGTGTCTCGGTTCCATCTGCGTCGTGCAATCGTCTCTGCGTGGGAGTACTCACGTCACTCCAGTAACCTATATATTTGGTGAATGTTGGATTAAAACTAGCTCGATGAGTGCCAGCACGATTCGACAGCTTTTGTGTTTCGCCTGTTGACAACTGTGCTTTGTAGAGTTGTGTGCCAAGCACGCTATGCTCCGTGCCTCGGTAGTACAGACTGTCTGATGCCTCATCTACACCATAGAGAGTACGCAGATCCCATCGACCAGATGTGACTGGACGCACCAACGTACCATCTGTTTGATACTGATAAAGATGGCGAAAACCAGACCTCTCACTAAACCAGAGAAAGGATCCATCGTTTAACCAAATGGGGTTGCCGTTTCCGTTAACCCAGGCTTGAGTTGTCTCGCGCAGGATCTGTTGATGCTTGCCAGTCATCACATCACCAAGATTGAGGTCAAGCCACGTTTGTTCCCGATTTTGTACTTGGTACGAGATTTGATCAGAATCTGGTGTCCATCCAACATTTACGATCAGAATTTCAACGTCGTCATATTGACTTAAATCAAGCCACAACAGATCCCCGTTACCGACCTGCACAACGCCCAAAGCAACTCTGGGATTTGGATCCCCAGCTTTTGGATAATCCGTCACCTCAACCATGGGCCGGTAAGGAATATGATCAACTATGGTGTACTCCGGTACGGGTCGTTCATCGAGTTGTAGAAATGCAACGCGTGTTGAATCAGGACTCCACCAGTAAGCACGAAATCTTCCACGACCGTAAATTTCTTCTTGATATAACCAGTCTAACTTCGCGTTCAATATTTCATGGTTGCCGTCTGTAGTAAGTTGCTGTTCCTGCAGAGTTTGAAGATCGACAACGAATAAATTGTTATGACGTACAAACGCCACAAGGTTCCCGTTAGGACTAAAGGATGCTTCTTCCTCTACACCAGCCTTCACTGTCAACCTGACTGCACGCTTATCCGAAAAATCGTAGTAATACAGATCGTTAGCTATGAACAAAAGCGCCCCAGCCTGAGTCGGATGCAGGGTTAAACCACCAGCACGAATCTGTGCCGAAACCTCACTAGCTGTCATTCCAACAAGTGCTGCTGCGAATTCACTCTCCATTTGTTCCACATCAAACAGAGGTTCGGTTAGTCCTGTAGCAGCATCAACAACTTGCCATTCACTTCCAGAGGAATCGTGAGAAATTGAAAGATAACGTTCTGTATCAATCCATGTGAGCGCTTTTGGCAACGCACCGGTAAATACTGCTCTCCGATCGGGATTGTAAATAGCATCGAGCGTTAGGGTTCGTTCCTGGGCCGCTGGTGTTTCCGGAACCAGTAGCAGGAAAATCAAAAAACTGCTGAAATATTTCAAGCTCATAACTCTCTAGTTTAGTCCACTAGAATAGTGGTATGCCTCCTATTGTCTTCTCTGTCAATGTTGTCCCGTCGCTTACCGCCTGATCGATTACCGAATCGCTTAACACAAGCGATTAATTTGCTACGTCGGGAGCATCAGCCGTTCATCGATCTGACTGAATCGAATCCAACCCGGGCTGGTTTTACATATCCCACAGATCTCCTGAACGACTTCAGTCATGTCGAAGCGTTACAGTATGATCCCAAACCATTCGGACTAGCCTGCGCCAGAGAAGCCATCGCGCGAGACTACGGCCGGCGTGGTATTACTGTGGACCCGTCGAGAATCGTGCTTACCACCAGTACAAGCGAATCATACAGCTGGTTATTTAAATTGCTCTGTAATGCCGGTGATCATGTGCTTGCTCCTCGTCCAAGCTATCCACTCTTCGACTATTTAACAAAGCTCGAAGCTGTGCATGCAAAACCATATGATCTGGATTACGACAGACGCTGGACAATTAATATGGCCAGCCTAGAAAAAGCTGTTACGCCTCAAACACGTGCGTTGGTCGTTGTATCACCCAATAACCCGACAGGATCGTTCATAACGCGTGAAGAACATCTTCAGTTAATGAAATTTTGTAAGTCTCACGACCTTGTATTAATTGCTGACGAAGTCTTTGTCGACTATCCCCTCGATGAACGCAAAGAACGGGCAACGGACCTTGCGCTGCAAGAGACAGCACTTGCATGTAGTCTGGGTGGCTTATCAAAATCTATTGGCTTGCCTCAGGCAAAACTTGGCTGGATGCTTCTGGGGGGACCACCTAGTCTCTGTGCTACGGCTTTGGATGCCCTTGAACTTATTGCTGATAGCTATCTTTCCGTATCAACCTCCGTGCAAATCGCAACGCCCAATCTGCTCACACGGGGAGCTCTGATTCGACAAGAAATCCATTCCAGGATTCAGGGTAATCTCAAAACTCTTTACCATGAAGTTTCTCAGCAACCATCGTGTCAAGCGCTTGTGGTTGAAGGTGGATGGTACGCTGTTATCCGAGTCCCAGCGACTCAACGGGAAGAAGATCTTGTGCTGGATTTACTGCAGCGCGAGCATGTTCTTGTCTATCCAGGATACTTTTTTGATTTTTCTAATGAAGCGTATTTAGTCATCAGTCTTTTGCCCCCACCTGAAGTCCTGAATGATGCCCTCCCTAGACTTCTGACGGTTGCTTCCAGCTAAGATCTGCATTCACTTTTTTTCTAATGGGTGCTTTCTATTGTGACCGGCTTTGTTCTGCATGCGCGCCCACGTATCTCTGAGCGTGATCGTGCGGTTAAAAACCAGGTGATCCTTGCGTGAATCCGGATCAACACAAAAATATCCAAGGCGTTCAAACTGATAGCACGCTCCAGTCATGGGGTCAGCCAAGCTTGGCTCAACCCAGCAGTCAGTCCGGCGATCGAGCGACGCGGGGTTGAGTGTCGCTTTGTAATCGTGGCCATCCGGTATGTCCTCTGGATGCTCGGCAGTAAACAAATGGTCGTACAGGCGAACTTCCGCGCTGATCGCTTGCGCGGCTGATACCCAGTGAATCGTGCCTCGCACTTTTCGCCCATCAGGAGCGTAACCACCGCGTGTCTCGGGATCGTAGGTGCAACGGAGCTCCACCACGTTGCCTGCTTCGTCTTTGACAACATCACGGCATGTTACAAAGTAGGCATACCGCAATCGAACTTCTCGCCCCGGTGCTAAACGGAAAAATTTTTTCGGCGGATCTTCTCGAAAATCGTTCCGTTCAATATACAACTCACGTGAGAATGGAATCTTCCGGGTCCCTGCAATCTCATTTTCAGGGTTGTTAATAGCGTCAAGTTCCTCGATCTGATCTTCTGGATAGTTCTCAATCACGACCTTCACCGGTTCCACAACCGCCATCACTCGCGACGCCCGTTGATTCAACTCTTGCCGAACGGCATCCTCCAATTGAGCCACCTGCACCATGCTGTTCGCCTTGGCAATACCAATACGGTCGCAAAAATCACGAATCGCCGCCGGTGGATATCCTCGCCGACGCATGCCACTTAGCGTCGGCATTCGTGGATCATCCCAACCATCCACATGTCCGCCACTAACCAATTCCAAAAGTTTACGTTTGCTCAAAACAGTGTGCGTTAAGTTCAATCGAGCAAACTCAATTTGTCGTGGCGGGTCCACCCAATCAAGCGCCTTCAGATACCAGTCGTAGAGAGGACGATGATCTTCAAACTCTAACGTGCACAGCGAATGTGTCACTTGTTCAAACGCATCTGACAATGGATGAGTAAAGTCATAGGTGGGATAAATAACCCACTCGTTGGCACGACGATAATGTGGCTGACGTCGGATCCGGTAAATAGTCGGGTCCCGCATGTTCATGTTGGAAGCCGACATATCAATCTTGGCGCGAAGCGTCCGTGACCCATCGTCAAACTCGCCGGCACGCATCCGGTCAAAAAGATCTAAGTTTTCTTCAACGGATCGATTGCGATGCGGGCTGTTTCGACCTGGTTCATCCCAGCGACCACGATATTGGCTGACTTCTTCCCCTTGCAGGTCATCTACGTAAGCGAGACCCTTTTCAATCAACGTGACAGCACAGTCATATAAACGCTCATAGTAATCAGACGCATAATAAAAACGATCACTCCACTCGAACCCGAGCCACCGGACATCTTGTTCGATCGCTCTCACAAACTCTTTGTTTTCAGTTGCTGGATTTGTATCGTCCATCCGAAGATTGCAGAGACCACCGTGCTCGACTGCAATACCAAAATTAAGACAAATCGCCTTTGCATGCCCAATGTGCAAATACCCGTTTGGTTCAGGAGGAAAACGTGTACACACGCGCCCTCCGTGTCGACCAGCTTTGTGGTCAGACACAACTATTTCCCTGATGAAATCAACTGATGTTGAGGCTTCAGGAGTCCCGTTTACATGATCAGATCGAGGCACGCAAATAATCCTATTCAATCATTATGCCAGAGGCGTGACGGATCTAGCTGTCGTCAGAGGTCTTAGGAATGTCTATCTCTCGGAGGGGTTCGTCAATTTCCGCAAGGTTTAGGACCTCTTCTGAGTCTGTACTCACTCCTAACTTAAGCAACTTCTCTCCCTTAGGACGTACGTTTCGTTGCCACGATCCCGCTGCCTTATTGAAATTGAGTACTGCATCCTGGAGACTCTTTCCCATCTTGTTGAGATGTTCCGTATATGTTGTTAGAGAGTTGAATAACCCCTTGCTGGTTTCATGAATATCCCCGGCCGACGCTACAAGTACTACCTGCCGCCATCCGTATGCAAACGTCTTGAGCAAACTTAAAAGCGTGATCGGGCTGGCTAGCATTACTTTTTGTTTGGTGGCCTCTTCGATAAGTTCTGGGATCTCCTGAAAAGCCACACTAAACATCGCCTCTCCTGGTAGAAACATCACAACAAGCTCCACCGGTTCTTTAAAATTTTCCCAATATTTCTTACTCGACAAGTCGGCAACATGCCCACGTAAATCTTTCTTCCACTTTTTAAGGCTCTCTTCCCGTGTACGTTCATCTTTTGCGTCGTTAGCAGCCATAAAATTCGTCGTCGGTGCTTTCGAGTCTACAGCAATGCTTTGTGATGGCCTCCTCTCAGCAGACGGAAGGTAAGCAATCATGTCTGGTATATCGATTGTGCCGTCCAGTTTCTTCATTCGTTTTTGCGTCTCAAAATCACAGTGTTCAAGCATTCCTGCAAGCTCCACAACACGTCGAAGCTGCATCTCACCCCACTGGCCACTACCTTTGGTCGAACGCAAGGCCTGGGATAGGTCGCGGGTATCTTTCTCGAGATTCTTCACATTCACTACAAGATCAGAGGCGTATTTACTTTGTTCCGTTTTGAAGGTTTCTAGGCTCTTGTCCAGGGTCTGCTGAATGGATTCAATATGTTTGCTCTGAAGCTTAAAGTCTGACTGGTTCCGTTTCTCGAGTTTATCAATTGCGTCTGTAAGAGCCGCTGAAACAATAACCTGCAACCGATCACGCTCTGCATCCTCGGCTTTCTGTAAGTCCTCAGGTGACGATATTGATTCCTCGGCCGACTTCGGACTCTGGCGGTTAAAAAACAGAAAGGCTGCAATGCCTGCAAAAACTAGAGTGGCGACAAGAAGTGCTAACGTCAAGGGATCCATGTACATCCTTCGATTGTTTTTCTACTTATTGACCGCCCGGTCAACGCGTGGCTTCGGTAACGGTTTCCGCGGGAGCAGTTCGTCGCGATTTGCTGCGTGATATACAAAGGATGCAAGGATCACCGCATTCTTCATAAGATCGTCTAGTTGTACACGTTCGTACAAGTCCATGTTTGTGTGATGGGAATGCGTACTATATTCAAGGGGATCTTGTGTGAATTGAAAACCTGGCAAGCCAACTTCGTCAAATGAAACGTGATCCGTTGCACCAGTCCCACGGATTGTGAGGGTAGTCATTCCCATGCTACGAAGTGGATCAATCCACGCATTAAAAATAGGTCGTACTGCTTCGTTTCCTTGTAAGTAGACACCACGAATTGCACCGCTACCATTGTCTAAATTGAAATAGACGGACACCTTTTCGTGTGCTGCTGTCCGTGTCATCGTCTCTCGGTCAGCAAAATGCTCTCGGACATAGGCACGCGATCCGAGCAACCCTTGCTCTTCTCCCGTCCATAGGGCAAGGCGCACGGTTCGTCGCATTGCAAGACCTGTAGCCTTCAGGATACGCATTGCTTCCATTACCGCTGCTACTCCTGCTGCATTGTCCGTTGCGCCCGTCCCTGCATGCCAAGAATCAAAATGGGCGCCAATCAATACAAGCTCGTCCGCTTTATCTGTCCCAGGAATATCTGCAAGCAAATTAAAAGAATCGAGATTGTCATCGTAGAAATGATTCTGCACATCCAACTCGATGTGCACAGGCACTTCGTGATTCAGCGTCCTGACAAGACGCCCATAATGCTCACTAGCAACTACCAGTTGGAGTGGTACGGCGGGCGCATCAACATGCCTCTGTTGCGAGGGTCCGGTTACATGAATGCTGCCATGATCCCCACGACCACGCCCTGGCTGCAGTACAGCAACAACACCTTCCTGCACAAAAAATTGCATGCGCCGTTGGGCGAACTTATTTGGCGTTCGGTACGCACGTGGAGAAGCAGACACTTTCTGTTCTTCTAACGCGGCAAGTTCAGCGTCTGTAAAACGTCGACCTCTAGGCTCAAAATGCGGCTTCACAACCGGAGCAGGGACAGTCAGCACAATCTTATCTTTGAGCTTGCCTGCCCACTGGCTTATTTCACTCTCATTGGTGATCACTGCCAGTACAGCTTCTGCAGTAATCGATCCTTCCGTGCCTGGTGTCCACGCTCTCGGGTAAGCTGACAACGGGTAGGGGGTTGGTGAAACAACATGGGCAATCAAGCGCTCATTTGACCACCCTCGACCAAACGGTCCCCATGTCTCTTGGCGGATATTGTCCAGGTTCCACTCACCTAGACGTTTAGTTGCCCACTCCGCAGCAACACGAATCTGCAATGAATTCGTGAGACGCGGACCGTGTATGTCAGTAAGGTACGACAGTACCTCCTGAATTTCAGAACGTTTTAATCCCTCTTCTTTGATGCGATAAACCGCATCGAAGTCGACGGATTCCTGTGTCAAAGCAGTCGGGGCTACAAGTGAAATAGCGCCAATCAGTACGATGACAAACAATAGGTGTGTCTGCCGAAACGTCACAAAACCTCCTTAAAACTAAGGCCTGAGTGTAGCGGTTCTTGACCGTCCTTGCGACTCACGATTGTCAAGATTTCGCCACCTAATAATAAATCGTCCTGATTTTCCTAGTTCCGGCTTGGCCCCCAATTGTTGTGGCAACATTCCGAATATATGTTCAAATTGATACCATAAGTTCTTTGTTGGAAATGTGGATAATAGGCATTGCCTCCAATCATCCACATAACAACCATAATTTATGCTTTATGTAACCGTGACTCGTGGTGTGTTTCGCCTCATAGCCCTTGCATTATTTCTTTCGTTTGGGCTTTTGACCGCGTGCCAGATCGAAGACCCGCCCCAGATGTTCCCCCTGGGCACAGATGTTTCTCTGCCGGCTGACACAATGTTGATTCGCGGGCAAGTTCCGAGGCAAACAACACTCAGTGCCATGCTCGATGAACATGGATTGCATGCCTCAGCCGTTGGGCGTGTGGTTGTGGCCACCCGAGAAGTATTCGATCCCAGACGCTTGCGCGCTCTACAACCGTTTTTGCTTGAACGTACCTTTGATGGTGATATACGGCGATTCGAATATGAGATCGACAACGATCAGTTTCTACGTTTAGCGTCAGTTCCAGGGGCAAAGGATGATCTCGTTGCTAGCCTTTTGCCAATTGAGAAAAATCGAGAGGAAGCTGCCATTGCAGGCACCATCAACATCGACACACCTTCGTTGTATCAGGCAATGACTGCTACAGGTGAGCGTGCAGACCTAACCATTGCTATGGCCGATATTTTCGCTGGAGAAATTGATTTTAATACTGAACTTCGCCAGGGCGATTACTTTGCCTTAGCTTTCGAAAAGTTTACAAGAGAAGATCGACCATCGACGTACGGCGAAATTTACGCGGCAGAATTTTACAATGATGGCCGTTTATTACGCGCCCTACATTTCACGCCGCCCGATGGTGAACCTGGTTACTATGACGAACAAGGTAATTCCTTGAAACGTCTGTTCTTGAAATCGCCACTGAAATTTTCTCCTCGGGTGACTTCTGGTTTTTCACGTAGGCGTTTTCATCCAGTGCTAAAGAGATACCGTCCGCATCTTGGTATCGATTACGGAGCGCCTGTTGGAGCGCCCGTGGTAGCAGTAGCAACTGGAAGAGTGGTTTCAGCTACGTACGACAGTGCTAATGGACGAATGGTGCGATTGAAACACCCAAGTGGCTACGAAACTTACTACCTACATCTATCTAAATTTGCACCTGGCATTCGTAAAGGTGCACGTGTCACACAAGGTCAATTAATAGGTGAGGTTGGAGCAACGGGTCTCGCGACTGGTCCTCATCTCGACTACCGGGTGCGAAAAAATGGCGTGTTTGTTAACCCAACCGTAGAACATCGCAAGATGCCCCCCGGTGAACCAGTGCCAGCGGATATCATGCCGCTCTTTGAAGAGGTCCGAGACGAATGGCTTCCACGCTTAAAACACAGCGTGACAGAATGACTCAAGCCTAATGTCCAGGGTTAGTGCTTTTCGTGCACTTCGGCCAAAGCCAGAAGCTGTAGCACGGGTCGCTTCTGTGCCCTACGATGTTGTTAGTACCAACGAAGCAAAAGTGCTTGCGCATGACAATCCTCTAAGCGCGCTCCATATTTCAAGGGCTGAAATTGACCTTCCCGCTGACACAGATCCTTATTCTTCAGCGGTATATGAGCAAGCTGCCACGAACTTTGCCCTCCTGAAATCGAGTGCACCTCTCATCGTTGAAGAACAACCAAGTTTGTACATTTACCGGTTACGAATGGGTACACACGAACAAATAGGGGTAGCTGGATGCTACTCGCTAGATGACTACGATAAGAATGTAATTCGCAAGCACGAACACACGCGACGTGAGAAGGAAGACGATCGTACACATCACATGCTTGAACTCCGTGCACAGATGGGCCCTGTCTTCTTGACTTATCGAGCCTCAACAACCGTGGATGCGCTTGTAAGCACTGTAGTGTCAACACAACCACCGCTCTTTGATTTTATGGCTCCCGATCAAGTGCAACACACGCTTTGGCGAACTGAAGCATCTCAATCATCCTCACTCGTAGCTGCTTTCGAAGAAGTTCCAACCCTTTATATTGCTGACGGACATCATCGAGCAGCAAGCGCTTCTAGAGTTCGCCATCACTTGCGAGATACCTATAGTCGTGACGGAAAGTGGGACATGTTTTTGGCCGTGGCGTTTCCTGACGCCCAAGTACAGATCCTTCCTTACAACCGTGTAGTCAAAGATCTAGGTCCACACACTCGCGAATCATTCTTAACTGCACTGCACGAACGAGGCACAGTGCGCGACGGAAACCCAGCAGAACCACAAGCAGGTGAAGTGTCTATGTATCTTGGGGATCGTTGGTACAGTGTTAGCCTGGAAACATCGCCTTCCAGCACGGAACCGGCCAGCCGTCTCGACGTCAGTCGATTACACAACCAAATACTGTCACCGCTCCTTGGAATTGGAAATGCAGGGACAGATAAGCGTGTTGACTTTATTGGTGGGGTGCGAGGCCTGTCAGAACTTAAACGTTTGGTTGATTCGAAAACTGTAGCCGTCGCATTTGCAATGCATGCCGTTAATATTGGAGATCTTCTAACCGTTTCTGATTTAGGCGGCATCATGCCACCTAAATCCACCTGGTTCGAACCAAAATTACGTGATGGCTTATTGTTCTATTTAATTTGATCCTCGGTATCCCGAACAGGCCGGATTATACTAACGGGCCTGTGGATACTCTAACCCTGCCACTAGATTACACAGCTATCGAGCGGATTCTGCCTCATCGGTACCCGTTCTTGCTCGTTGATCGAATTGCAGAGCTTGAACCTGATAAACGTATCGTTGGTATTAAGAATGTCACAATGAATGAGCGCTTTCTTTCCCGTCAACCTGGTAATTCACCAGTCTTTCCGTCAACAATGCTGACGGAAGCAGTCGCACAGGTTGGAGCTATCCTTATTCTGTCGAAACCAGCAAACCGGGAAAGATTAATCTACTTCATGGGTATTGAACGTGTGCGCTACCTGAAACCAGTCCATCCTGGTGATACCGTGGAAATTGAAGCTCGCGTGAAACGTTTGCGCAGTAGGATGGGACAGCTTCAGGGTTTTGCACGTGTTAACGGACAAATGGTCGTCGAGGGCACTATGACGTTTGCCCTTGGTCCAACAGTAAAAAGTGAAACTTAACCAAAAAAGAAGTCTTTTTATCTAAAATCCTGAACTAACTCGCATTACCTAGCCTAATCGAGATAGCATTAATGTATGCATCCTAGAATAGTGAATTTAGCTGTCGGCTTCGTCGCACTCGCTTTGCTTTCTCCTCTTGCTGGTCCAACCTCCGCTCAGCAACATGATCATGGTCATGATCACGGACCGACGCTACCTTCCGGGCATAAACGCTGGGTGACACCTGTACCAGCACACCGGATGCCACCAGTTCCGTACCAAGGGTATCCTCCTCAACGGCCTATGCCAGTAGTCCAGGAGGCATACGCCTTTGCCGGATTGCATCCAGAAATACTGAGTTACATACCGTGCTTCTGTGGATGCGAACGAAGCGCGGGCCACACAGGCAACCAAGATTGCTTTGTATTAAGACGTGACGCTGAGGGACGTGTACTAGAGTGGAACCCTCATGGGTACTCCTGCGCTATCTGTATCGATGTTGCTAGGGATGCTATGCAAATGTTTAATGCCGGTGCCTCCAGAAAAGCAATCCGTAGCGCCATTGACGCAAAATATAAACCGCATTTTTCCACTACAACCCCAACACCACAGCCGCCTGCATAGTCGGATCTGAGGAATCGATGCCAGGTCTCCATAACTGGCTATAATTCCCTTGTGTCGCAATCGTCCGCAAAGACCGCAGGCTCTGTGTCGCGTACGGATACATTTGCACAATTTTTTAAAAATATTCCAGAAGGTGTCTTTATCGGTACTTTCTGTCCAACGAGCAACCCCAAGAACCCATCTAAAATAAAAGAAAAAACACTAGTCGCCAATCCTTATTTACGAAACATCTTTGGCTATCAAGCAACTATCCCAGAAGCTGAGATCCAACTGTTTACAGATTCGTCTTTTGCTGACCCTGAATCACGCCGAGCCTTTTTAGATCAACTCATCGATCAAAAGTCCGTCAACGACTATCTGCTTCGGATGCGAAAAGTCGATGGGTCTCTTATATGGGTTGAAATAACTGCAAGCGTAACATCGCTAGATAAGCATGGTCACGTCCGCATCGAAGCACTTGTCCGCGATGTGAACGATCAAAAAACATTTGATGAACAATCGAGGAATCTATATCAACAACTTGTTCAGGCTGAAAAAATGGCCACTCTTGGACAGGCAGTTTCTAGTGTTGCCCACGAACTAAACAACCCATTAACAACCATCTTGAATTGGGCGGAACGTCTCGTTGAGCACCCGCTTGACAAGTCGGCACAGAGAGGTGCAGAAACAATATTTAGTGAAACTAAACGTGCAGCCCGCATTGTACGAAGCTTGCTGACTGTCGCGAGGAAACGTCAGTCAACACGAACAACAATCGACATCAATGAGGTAATTAACGAAACGCTACAACTTCGCTCGTACGAACACAAAAGAAAAAATATTGTAATCACTAAGGAACCTGCAAATACACTGCCACCCATCTTCGCTGACGCTTATCAGATCCAGCAGGTTTTGTTAAATCTGGTTGTCAATGCAGAGGACGCTATGTTGGCTACCAGGAACGGTGGTTCAATTGTCATAAAATCCAAATACGACATAGAGCAAAAATCCGTCGTTATTGAATTACACGACGATGGCCCTGGTATCCCTAAAGAAGTTACCGATAAAATTTTTGACCCTTTTTTCACTACTAAAGATGTTGGAAAAGGAACAGGCCTTGGGCTAACTGTTGCGCGAACACTTATTCAAGAACATGGCGGGAAAATTCATGTTGAAGCTCACCCCAAGGGTGGAACCTCCTTCTTTATTGCATTGCCAGCTACCAGTATTACAACAACACAGCAAAAACCACAGGCACCACTGGTAACAAAGGCTAGCCGTGGGGCAAATCTGCTCCTTGTGGAAGACGAGCAAGCACTTGCAGCAACAGTAATTGAATTTTTAAGTGATGCTAGCTTTCAGGTAATGCATGTTGGTAACGGCAAGGAAGCTCTAGAGCTTACAACTGTTGATTGTTATGATTTCGATCTTATAATTTGCGACTTAAAGATGCCAGAAATGGGTGGGATCGATTTCTATCATGCCTTCAAAAATAAACATGACGCCTCGTTAGAAACATTATTCATCTTTGTAACAGGAACCTTAGCCGACACAAAAACTGAGAGGTTTCTCAAAGAAACTGGATGTCGCTGGCTCGCCAAGCCTTTTCGCCTTGCGGATCTCCTTCGCATAATTCAGGAAGTCTTGGATACAAAAAAACCGAACTAGCGCATTCTCACACGAGCTCTAATCAATCGTGAGCTTCTGGTTACATCGCTCAAGTGACCGACCAATGATGGAGCAAGTAGTGATTAATGATTTTTCTTTTCAATCAAAGGATTTGTTCTTCCGGATAAAGTTTGTTATGAAGTTTTATGCGTAAGTTTATTCTTCATCTAAATATTTTTGTTATTGGATAACCCCAATAATAAAATCTGATGCTTAAACCTATATTCCATTGAAGAAACTTCTTGAAGTTAATCAATAGTCAGCCTTTTGTTCCTTGCTGTTTATGTAACTTGTTTTATTCCTCTTGGTTTTCTGTTGTGAACCGTTTGGCCTCTTTAATTCCAGGATGCTCAGACGAACCCTTCCAGAACTCCAGTAGTGTGGCGTAATACTCCCTGGCGGCACTGCGGTCCCCACTGGCTGCAGCGGCTTCTGCGGCCCCGAGTAACGAGTGCGTACGTTTTGGCATTCGCAAAAGTGACGCTTCGAACTTTTCTCTCGCCTCTTCTGTTTTCCCAAGTCCCAGTAGAAGTTCGCCGTACAATTCATATGGTGGCTTGATGGGATTGGCAGCACCGTTTGGCAACCGTTGTCCCAAAGCAATTTCGATCGCTTCGTCCATGAAAGAGATCACCGCATCACCGTCGCCTTCATGTGCGCTAATTGCGGCCGACAGCTCCTTATGGCTGATTTTAACAAAGGCCGAACCATCGATTGCCTCTTCTGCCAGTCTCGCTTGCGCCGCTCTCGCCGTTTGTAAATCGTCCAGCTTGACGGCACTCAATCCTGTAGCCAGCAACTCAGGCGCTGAGGACTTCTCGGTGATTGGCAAAAGGTTCCATTCTTCCGTTTCGATCACGTACCGTGCTTTTAGAAGCGGGATCGCGTTCACTGCGCGCTCTTGGCCATCGCTCTCGTTAGCGACCATTTCGATGCGATTAATCCAAGTGTTTGCTTTGTCGTAGTCTCCAAGCTGCAAATCACCGTATTGACCCCAATCAAGCGGGTGCACAGTGTCACCGACGCTGTCACCTGGTTTCCATAAGTCACGAGCAGCGTCATAGGCACGCTGATTATGATTTGAGACGAGATCCCACATGCCATGCTGAATAAAAATGTGGGTTGGCATGTGTCTAGCGTGGGCAACCGCTGGCGCAATTTCCATGTATTTCATAGCGGAAGGTAGAGCTAGCGGCGCGTGAATGGGATCGTCAAAGGAATGGATAGCGTAGTGAGGTGCACCAGGATGGTTCGGATTGGCTTTGAACACGTCTAAGGCAATCGCTCCGGCGCGCATCTCAAGCCGTCCGGTTTGATCTCGCAGTGCTCTCGAAGCGCTAAGTGTCGCCACCGCGTAAAAGGTAGCTACTTCATGATCGTTAGGATACCGCTCGTGCAAGTCGGCCATCGTCTCCATATAGGCGACCCGACGTTCGTCGTAGGTCCCCTCGTTACTCCACAGAACTTCTACTGCGTTCAAGAAGCCTGCCTCGCGCTCTGTTTTAGCTTTGGCCGCTCGTACTGCGCGTGTTGAACCTAAACGTGCAAGCACCTTTCTTGGATTGTCTTCATCCGGAGCAACTCCTTCAAAAAGTGGGTGGTTATAACATAAGGTCTCGCCCCAGTAAGCCAGGACGAAGTCAGAATCTAAATTCTGAGCCGCTTGAAATTGTTCGATAGCCTGCTTCCATCCGAAACTGTGCAGAATGGCTACACCGCGAAGAAAATAGCTCTGCGCTTCCGAGGATCTCGTAGAGGTTGGAAAATCCAGCGAGCCCACGGACTCAAATTGGGCCAGCGCCGGTCTTGCGGTGAGAGAGCACAAAAGCGCGACGATCAGAATACGATGCAACCAAGGCATGTGAACTATCTCCTGATTCAGAGTGTACGATAAATAACTACACTGCTAATTTTTGTTCAGGCATTTTACTTACTTGCTTCTTAAATGACGAAACATTGTTTCTCAAATACGGCACGATGCTGCCAGCTTTTTTGACTCGATCAGTGTTCCGCTCTTTAGCTCCCTTGAGATATCTTTTTTTGAGATGTGCCTTTACTGCTTGTGGTTTCTGTCGAAAAGTCAGAATTGCATTGTGTAAAGCAGTGTCAGTCTTCTCCGTCACCATAGTAGAACCAAGCACTTTTCGAAGACGCTTAATTGCTTGGGCATGAAGCTGTGATACTCGTGATTCATTTACACCAAGCTCCTTGCCAATCTGCTTCATTGTGATCTCACTATAGTAATAAAGGCTGACAACCTTTTGTTCACGAGAGGGAAGTGAACCAATTGCTTGTAGTACTTTGTCTCTCGTTTCTTGTTGTTCGTACAAGTAATCTGGCATCTCGGGTTCAGATGGCACTAAGACTGGCGGCAGTGTTGATTCGTTGATTTGTTCGCTGGTGGAAACCCGTGCGGTTGATTCAATTGTACCAATCCGCATAATCCTTCGGCTCAGTTGCTGCTCACTAGAACCTAGCCGTGCAGCTAGTTCTGCAAGCGATGGTTCGCAACCATGTTCCAGACGCAATGCTTGTCTTGCTTCTTCTAATTCTCGTCGCTGACGTCGTACTCCCCTTGGCCAAGCATCTTTTCGCAAGGCATCAATCATGGCACCACGAATGCGTCGCTCAGCAAAAGTTTCAAATTTGATTCCACGTGTTTCATCAAAGCGACGAGCCGCATCAATTAAACCAATAACTCCATCCTGCACTAAGTCTCCCACATCAATTGAATGAGGCATGCTTGCCGCCATGCGACGGGCAAGTTGTTGAACAAAAGGCAAGGACTCGACAACTCGGTTATGACACGGGCCAACAGAAGAAAGCATTGGTTTACCCTCCTGCTCCTTCTAATAAGCAACAAGAGTGCCAACTTCTTCTGATCTATTGAAAGTTTGAATTAAATATCAGAAAAAATTTAAGTCTATTAAAAACAGTTGTTTATAGAATTGTATGTGTCTGTATCTATCTATATGAATCTAAGTTATTAGCATTTTTCGTCATATAAATGACGAAAAACTGTGTCTAAGCGCCATATAATTGACTATATTTATCTTGAAAACGTGACGTGTTCCCCGAAGGTCTTACAAAACTGGTTTGCTTAGCTCGTGAAGCTGTCGCAATTGTCGTGTTGTCCTTATGGCATCGAGAACACTTAAAACCACCTGTGAGGCACGATTACGAGAAGTGTCATTTGAAGCCCTAGATTCAAGTAGTTCTGCATGGGCAAGGATGATCCCAAATTGATTATTCAATTGGTGAAATAGTTGCTGAAGTTGTGGATCCATCCGTCGGTCTAGATCATTAAGACTATGTAATTCTGGTTTCACGTTTATGTTCCTGTTAAACCCCGGGAAGACTGTTTTTAAAAAGTTTGTTCTTACAACTCTGTATCGGCTTTAACTATCGTGATCGTTAACCGTGAAGTTGTCGCTAAAAGAAAAACACTTATAAATGCCTGATTTAAAAGCGCCTTTACTCTTTGTTGATGATGAACCAGCTTTTCGATCTCTCATTGTGGAGCGATTGAGCGAAAACGGTTTTGAGGTTACTGAAGCTGACTGTGGTGAAAAAGCACTACAACTGCTTGAGCAGGTTGCTTTTGACGTGGTGATTACAGATCTGCGCATGCCAGGAGATATCGATGGAGCTCAAGTTATAGAAACCGCCATCAAACGTTATCCAGGGATTGTCGGGATCATCATTACTGGCTACGGCACCGTAAAAGATGCAGTCGATGCAATCAAGCGAGGCGCTTCGGACTTCATCGCTAAACCTTTTCAATTCGATGAATTGATGCATGTGCTACAAAAAGCACTCGAACAACAACGCCTTAAACAAGAAAATGCTTATCTACGTTCACAACTTGATGAACGGTACTCCATGGAAGGCATTCTAGGAAAAAGTCCTCCAATGCAAGCACTGTTTCAGTTACTCGATACAGTGGCAAGTTCAAATAGCACAATTCTTATTCACGGAGAAACAGGAACCGGTAAAGAACTGGTGGCACGTGCTATCCATCACAACAGTTCCCGTCACATGCATCGGTGTGTGGCCCTCAACTGTGGTGCAATTCCAGAAACCCTTTTGGAAGCAGAGCTTTTTGGCCATGTCCGTGGTGCTTTCACAGGAGCTATTGGTGCACGTCAAGGCCGTCTGGAACAGGCACATAAGGGAACACTCTTTCTAGACGAAGTAGGTGTAATGAGTGCTGCCTTGCAAATGAAGTTGCTACGGGCTCTACAGGAACGAGAGTTTGAACGGGTAGGTGACAATCAAACAATGAAAGTTGATGTTCGGATAATTGCTGCAACAAATTCAGATCTGGTAGCCATGGTACAAGCAGGGACCTTCAGGGAAGATCTTTTCTACCGACTCAATGTTATTCCTATTGAGCTACCACCGCTCCGTGATCGACGCGAGGATGTTCCGTTGCTCGTACATCACTTCCTTAAGAAATTTGCTGCTTCCTCTAGTACAAAAGTATCTCAAAAAGCCATGCGCTTGCTGATGGCCTATTCCTGGCCTGGCAATGTGCGACAACTTGAGAACGCTCTAGAGCGTGCCGTCGCTCTAACAGCGGGGCGAGACTTGATCGACCTAGGAGATTTGCCACCTGAAATACAAGCTCTCCCGGAAGAAATCTCACATCCTACTGTTGAACTTCCAGATGAGGGACTCAATCTTCCACAGTATCTTGCCAAAATTGAACAGGAACTTATTTATAAAGCCCTAGATCACACAGGTGGTCATCGTACTAAGGCTTCTGACTTACTTAAAATTAGGCGAACCACTTTGGTTGAGAAATTAAAAAGAATGGAACTGGCTAAAAAATAAACTCTAATCTTCTGGCTCTTTTAAGCGCTGCCTGTCAGGATTGAATGATGCCTCCTCGCTATACTTACTGGACCATTCTTGCTGGCGGTCAGCCAACTGCTTTTCGAGCAAAAGATCGCAAAGAACTTCTGTCGACACTTAAACAAATTCGCCGAAAACACCCAGATGCGGAAATGAAGTGGTTTGCTCGCGGACACCTCTGGGAATCACCGGAAGACGCACTTCGAGAAAAACAGTTTGGCCAAAAATCTAGGGAGAAGCGTTCGGAGAAACTAGAAGATCGTGGACGTAACTGGAGGCCAGGGGGAAACCATCGTGACCCTCGTCAAGCATTTAAAGATATTAAGAAGTCCCGCAATCAAAAACGACGGCAAGCTCGCTGGGAACACGAACACCGTAATGACGAGACCAGCAAGTCTGGAACCGCTAAGCGTAGAAAGCAACTAACACCTGACAAGATTTCTCCACAAAATCGTTTAAAGTCATTCAAGGGCAAGAGTGGAAAACATAGTCGAACAGACCTAAAAGAGCAGTCCGTTCAAAAAATAAGATCTTCTAAAAAACTAGAGGCTGGACGCCGAAAGACCACGAAAGCAAGTAATTCTTTTAAATCATACAAAGGAGACCGGAAGAGAACGCCTGCAACAAAAAGAAAGGATCCCAACAAAACTGGTTTTATCCATCTTGTCTTATTCACTCCGCGCCCTAATCTCACAAGCTCTGAGCGAACTGTGCTCGTGCAATCATTTAATCGTGCGGTTCAAGAAATTCCTTCTGTCAAACGAGCTAGAGTTGGTCAGCGAGTAGTAACTGGAAGACCGTACGAAAAACTTATGAAACAACACTATGACTATTTCGCTGTTCTCGAATTCGACAACCGAGCTGGATTCGAAATCTATTTAGAACATCCTGTACATGCGGAACTTTCAGAGAGATTTTTTTCAGCTTTCCAAACGGCTTTAATGTATGACTACGAAATAAAACAGGGAAAGCTACTCTAGTAGAGCAAGTTTTAGGTCTGCCTGTTATTACTGATTAACTTGCTCTTAACATTCCCGTGTCGGAGTTATGCTCTGTCGGTTCTTTGTTGTCTAGCAAAAAAACTTCTTGGATAACCAAACGCAGTTCCTGAATAGAAGTGGCACTGTTCACACGAACACGTAGCTGGGAGCCACCCGCAAGCCCTTTGCTATACCAACTACAAAGTGCACGAAGTTTATTGATAACCCATTTCTCTCGGCCACGTGCTGGAACTGTTGAGCGACTCAATTGAGATGGAGCAAAGTGGCGAAAGCCATCTACTTCATTCACATTCTCATTGAGTAATAGATTGATGTACTCAAGTAGAAATGCACCACGCTCTACCATAGTGACCGTACGTGCATTGACCCCAGCAACCAAATCAGATGCTTGCGCTAAGATCCAAGGATTTCGAAGAACTCCTCGGCCAACAAGAACGCCAGCCAAGCCGGTGCGTAATCGCTGCACAACCTGTAATGGTTCAATACAGTCTCCACTACCAAACACTGGAATGTCCAACTGACTCGCAATATCAGCTATAAGACCCCAGTCAGCTTTTCCTTTGTACATTTGCTCAGCTGTCCGGCCATGAATAGTAACCGCTGCTGCACCTACATCTTGTAAGCGACGTGCGAGCTCTGGAGCGTTGCGGTCCCGATCGCTCCAACCAGCGCGCATCTTTACAGTAACGGGAATTTTGACAGCCTTTACCATCGCATCAATTACATTAGCTGCATGAATTGGTTCCCGCATGAGGCTACAACCTGCTTTGTGTTTTGCAATTTTTCGAACAGGACAACCCATGTTGACATCGACTATATCTGCACCCATCGTTTCCACAATTTGTGCAGCCGCAGCCATTCTGTCTGGATCGCCACCAAAGATTTGAATAGAAACAGGTCGTTCTTCCTCCGTGTATTCCGCATACTCCAATGTGCGATCTATGCCACGTAATAATCCTTCTGAGCTCACCATTTCAGTGACTACTAGACCACAACCGCCACGACGCTTAACAAGTCGACGAAAGGCCGAATCTGTCATGCCTGCCATTGGCGCCACAACTAAGGGAGTTCGAAGATTAACTGATCCAATTTTCATAAACTTAATAAGCCTTAATATCAGCAGCGTCTACTTCTGCGCTAACGGCTTGCCCAATTAGATCAACAGATAGGACAAGCCGATCTTTGTCATTCTTTCTTACGAGCCTCCCGATCACGCCTTTAAGAGGTCCGTGAACGACCTCTACCATCATCCCCTCACGAATTAGTGGACATGGATCATAGGCAAGCTCACTTTCTACAAGCTGCCTAATACTATCGATCTCATGGTCCGGAATCTGTGCAAGTTCTCCCTTAAAAGAAATGATATTTACAACACCTGTACATTTGAGGATGGTAAGCCTTTTTCGGGGATCGAAATAAGCAAAGCAGTACCCTGGGAAAAGTGGCCAGTCGATCTTTTTTTTTCTATCTTTCCACCGACTCCATCTTGTCACTGTTGGTAAAAAGGCTTCTATTTGCTTTCGATCAAGCTGTTCCCGAACAACCTGCTCATGGCGAGACCTTGTCCACAATGCATACCAATGTTGCTCAGAACTTTCTGTACTATGATTCTGTAAAGACCAATCTTGCTGCATGTAACTTCCAAATACTGCACACGTGAGCAAAAAGAATCAAATCTTCACTGTTGAGCCAGCTCAGGTTCCTCAAGTTTTTGAGTTTCGGCTCTAAGTGTAGCTAAGGCCTGATCATAAAATTCCTTGAGATCATCGTTTCTCCACGTGATGATCGCTTGCTGTCGTAGATTTTCAACATATTTTGCACGGCCAATACGAATTTTCTCAGAAGCTATACTGTCTGCAATCTCTGCACGAATATCTTCAAGTGGACTGACGAATTCTTCTGTCCGAGACTCTAACCTTAGAATCTGATACCCTCGATCTACCTGAATAACATGGCTCACATCTCCAGGCATTAATCCATCAATTACCTTAAGTAATTGGGGCGAGAGAACTGTTACGCTTAAAGGCCCAATCAAGCCACCATTTGCTTTTGATGGAGCATCTGATATTTGGCCAGCTAAAAGTGCAAAGGGTTCATCGGAAAGCAGACGCAATCTTATAGACTCAGCCTTGGCAAGTGTGTCTTCATTTTCCGCAACATTAATGCCAGCTGGAGATCTTGGAGTTTCGATTAAAATTTCACGTAGTGTTACTTCGGATGGTGTTGAAAACTGGCCTTTATTTTTCTGATAATAAGCTTGGGCTTCTTCATCCGTCACACTAATCTTATCGACGATTTCCATTTGCTCAATTCGGCTAATGAGCATTTGACTCTCAATCTGCTTACGAACACCACTTAAAGATAAACCTTCTTGACGCAGGGCCTTTTGAAAATCTTCTTCACTGTTCAACTGGTTTTCTCTTCGGATGTTATCGAGAATCGTTTCAAATTGTTCGTCGGGAAGTGAATATCCAAGCTCCTTGGCACGATGGACCATTAGCAACTCACTAACAACATTCAGAATTAAGCCAGGTGTAATTTCAGCAAGTGCGTTGCGTAATTGTTGGTCAGTCGCTGTGCCACTAGCAATCTCTGGTCTCTGGCGTAAGATTGCTACTTGGCGTTGTTCAAAACCTAGCTTAGTAACAATTTCACCATTGACCTTTACCAATACCTGTTGGATAACTTCCGCAGTAACAGTCGGAAACAAGGTATTTAAAAAAACAATGGCAACAATAATGGCAATAGCCTTTAGCTTCAGCATGGCAATTCCTTGTAGGTCGATATTTTAGCATCTCTGAGGCCAGAGAATGGAACCAGCAATGAGAGTTCTTGGGGAACCGTCTCGATATTATTTAGATAGGGCGTGTAATAAGCTTCCCAACTGTTGAAACATTCCTCCTTCTTCATTGGGATCAGTGTCTGGCTGGCTTAATATTGCCTCCTTAGTAAAACCGGGCCTGACTTCTCCTATAGTAGCTCGTTTCGTCCACCATCCGGCCGTACTATGCTGACGTGTTTTCTTTGCTAAAGATTCTTCTCCATGCACAGGACTCTGAATTTTTTGTTGTTTAACTATCGGGTCATTGGCAACTGCTTCCAAATCTAGTTTGATTGATATGGGTGGTACAAGTGAAACACCTGGCCAATTTTTTACAATCGTTACAACTTGAGCCGGATTAACTTTGGCATCGGTTTTAAATTTAATAATGACTAATTGGCCTTCGCGATCAATGGTGTCGACACCCAACGAATCTGCTTGAATTCGAATCTTTCCGTACTCAGCCAGGTTTGAAACAGCCCCTGGCAATGGACCATAGCGATCTCGTATTTCTGTCAGCGTTGTATTAAGCTCAGCGTTTGTACGGGCAGCGGCTACTCTTCGGTACATCATGAGTCGCTGGTTCATATCTGGCACGTATTGCTCATCAATGCGAAAATCTATCCCAAGGTTAACAGTTGCTCGGACTTCGTCTTCTATTTCCTCCCCTTTCAAACCACGGATTGTTTCTTCCAGTAACTTCATGTACATCTCAAAGCCAACAGCTTCAATGTGACCGCTTTGTTCACCGCCAAGCAAATTACCTGCACCTCGTATCTCAAGGTCAAGCGCTGCTACTCGAAACCCACTGCCTAAATCACTGAATTCTTTAATGGCCGCAAGTCTTTTCCGAGCAACAGACGACAGTGATTCCTGCGGGGGAATTAATAAATACGCAAAGGCAGGTCGATCGGATCGACCAATACGGCCACGTAATTGATACAACTGAGAAAGACCATAACGATCAGCCCTGTTGATGATCATGGTGTTGGCGTTAGGTATATCTAGACCATTCTCGATAATAGTAGTGGCTAAAAGAATATCGTAGTCTCGCCCAACAAAGCCCATCATTGCACGTTCTAATTTTGCCTCCCCCATCTGTCCATGCCCAACAACAATCCTTGCTTCAGGTACAAGTCGCTGAATAAGTTGAGCAACAGAAAAGATTGATTCAACTCTGTTATGCACAAAATAAACCTGGCCACCACGAGCCAGCTCGTTTTTGATAGCTCGCTCAATTACCAGCGGATCGAATTTAACAACACTGGTCTGAATTGAGAGTCGGTCTCTTGGAGGTGTTTCAATAATCGACATGTCACGTATTCCAACAAGTGACATGTTAAGCGTGCGTGGAATAGGTGTGGCTGTCATTGTAAGTACGTCAACGCTCTTGCGAATTTTCTTAATTCGTTCTTTGTGGACTACACCAAAACGCTGTTCTTCATCAACAATAAGCAACCCAAGATCCTTAAACTGCACGTCCTTCGATAGCATTCGGTGTGTACCAACAAGAATGTCAACCTTTCCTGAATCCGTTTCAGTGATAACTGCATTCTGTTCTTTTTTAGATCGAAATCGACTGATCATTTCGATTACCACAGGGAATCCAGAGAATCGATCGCAGATGGTTTTATAGTGCTGAAATGCAAGAATTGTTGTAGGGGCGAGTAAGGCAACTTGCTTACCATCCATAACTGCTTTGAATGCCGCCCGCAAGGCTACTTCTGTTTTGCCATAACCAACATCTCCACATAGCAAACGATCCATCGGAGTAGGAAGCTCCATATCTTTTTTGATCTGGGCAATAGCTACCACCTGATCTGGCGTGAGCTCGTAAGGGAACGTACTTTCGAATTCTTCCTGCCAGTGGGTATCTAATGCGAAAACATGACCGGAAATAGATTTGCGCTGTGCATATAACTTAAGTAGCTCTTCAGCCATGTCACGCATTGCTTTTTTGACACGCGTTTTAGCTTTCTCCCAGGTGGTCCCCCCTAAACGATCTAATTTTGGACGCGTACCGCCCGTGTACTTTTGGATCAGGTCAAGTCTTTCAACCGGAACGAATAACTTGTTGTCAAATGCGTAGTGCAGTTCAAGGAATTCTTGGGTTTTAGTAGTGGCTGGTCTTACGCTTAGTTGCTTGAGACCAGAAAATTTTCCAATACCATGTTCAACATGCACAACAAGATCCCCGACTTTTAAATCTCTGAGATCGGATAAAAATGTACGTACTAGGCTTTGGTGTTTGTTAGATACACGCTGTTTTTGTTGGAAAACGTCTGTTTCAGTGTAGACATGAAGCGATGCCGCCGGTAGCCGGAACCCGCGTGATAGTGTGCCAACCCCTACTATTACAGCTACACGGCTGGTGTCTTCGCCCTGATGTGCTGACACCGCAACAATGTCGTACTCTTGAAGAATTTCTACGGTGCGTCCAACCATCCCTGGTGTTGCTACAAGACACAGCACTGCCTCTCCAGCTTCGTGAGCTTTTCGAACGTCAGCTACCCAATCAGTGATCCGGCCCTGAAACTCCTGTGCTGGTTGACACGCCACATGACTAACGCTTTCCCCAACTGCTAACTCTTCAAATCTCAACGCAGAGGATAAACATTTATTTAATTCATCCCATTCGACAAAAAGCTTTGAGGGTGGCAAAGCTACGGTTTTGTCGTGATTAGCAATAGCACTGTAACTTTCTTGAAGTTGATCCCATGTCCGGGCACCTTGTTTCTCTACTTGTTTTCTTTCAGATACAGATAGGCGCAACTCATTCGTTTGAGCAATGAAATCTATTATTGATAAGATTGCTTGTTCGTCATCAAACCGTTCTTGTAACGGCACAATAGAGACTTGATCCGTAACACCGGTAGATCGCTGGGTAGCAGGATCATAACGGCGAAGGGTTTCTATCATGTCGCCCACAAACTCAATACGTACTGGTTCAATGTCACCTGCAGGAAAAATATCTACAATGCCTCCACGAATACTGAACTCACCATATGCATCTACTGGATCTTCTCTAGTAAAACCTGCGTCAACTAATAAATCAGCCAAAGTCTGAGGGTCCATTTCGATTCCGGCTTTAAGCTCTAACGATGCACGACGAATCCGGGCCGGCTTGTTTAATCGCGGAAGGCTAGCTGCCGCTGACGCTATAACCAAACGTGCTGAACCCATTGCTATGGCATGGAGCGTACGAGCACGCGCGGAAGCAACGCGAAAATGTGGCTGCATCTCCCGGTACGGATCAATCTGCAAAGAAGGAAAAGGTAGAATCGCACAGTCAACAGTTTTACTAGTTGCACCTTCGACTGCTTGATAAAAAAAACGAGCGTCGTTAGTTATTTGTTCGACGTCCTTGTCGTTTGGAACAACTAGCAACATCGTGCCACGACCAGCGCGCGCCAGGGCAACAGCTGCTAACGCCTTCGCTGCATGGGAAAGACCAGCCATAACTGAGACCTGCTGATCTAGCTTGGCACGAGAAATGGCTGCTTTGAGTAGCGCACCAAGTTTGAGAGATGAGGTTGCTTGAATAGCAGCGCGTTCTGTCACGGGTGTAAACAAATAGCCTAGTAATTGATGAAAGGTTCAGGAGCCCTTCATATCCTTGCAAATGGATTTAATGAGCTCCGTAGTAGAAAAACCAGGGAAGAACTCCATACAAAGCACTTTTCCGCCACGTGCTTCGACAATATCTCGGCCAACAATCGCGTTTAGTGCCCAGTCAGCACCTTTAACTAAGATGTCAGGCTGTAAACGCTTAATAAGAGCGTGAGGGGTCTCTTCATTAAAGATAACCAGGCCGTCTACAAATGCAAGAGCGCTTATTACCTCCGCTCGCTCCTGTTCCGGAATAACCGGACGCGCTGGACCTTTAATTGCCCGAACGGAAGAATCTGAGTTAAGACCAACAATTAATGCGTCGCCAAGAGCCCGCGCTTCTCGTAAATAGCGGACGTGTCCAGGATGAAGCAAGTCAAACACACCATTAGTAAATACCAACTGGCCACCGCGTGATCGAACCGTTTCTGCTAACTGCACGGCTCCTGCTTCCGTCAGTAACCCTGGAGCTTGCATTCTTTTCATTCTGTGTCACTCGGTTCGAGAGTTTTCTGTTTCTCTAACTTATTTTGTGACATTTCGTTGTCGAGCGTAATTTTGACTCCTCCAGTAAAGCTCCATCGATGGTGCGGACGAAAAATTCCAATGTCATTTACTGGTGAGGTTACCCTGCACGTGTACAAATGATGATGGTAATCATAGGGCGCTCCGTTCTGACGATGCACAGCAACATCCACCATGTATGTGCCCGCTACAAGATCAAGGCTGTTAATAATAAATGAGACGTCGGCTTCGCTGTGTAACTCACCAAGTTTTACTCCTTCAATCTGCGTATTGGTGCCATAACAAGAAACGCCCTCAGCATTGAAAATGCCAATGCCAAATGCGAAGTCGGTCACTGGGTGGGAAGGGCGAACACGTAGACGTATTTCCATCTGATCGCCAGTTTCGAAAACCTTCTGTATTTGACCATCACGTCCAAGTAATTGCACATCAAAAATCTCGACCTCACGTGAACCCCATCTTCCAGGGCCAGCTTCGTCTTCCGTTTCGTGCTCAACGTCGTCATTTGGAGTGTCGTCAGTCACTGTGGGGGGAGATTTTTTTGTGGCAATAAG
>DDZV01000022.1:80733-80856 GCA_002346475.1 Acidobacteria bacterium UBA2999
TTTTTTTGTGGCAATAAGCTGTTGATCTTCGACCCGTGCCACCTCCTGTAAAACTAACGCCTCAACGTCGTCCTCTGGAGTGTCGTCAGTCACTGTCGCGGGAGATTTTTTTGTGGCAATAAG
>DDZV01000022.1:81148-128089 GCA_002346475.1 Acidobacteria bacterium UBA2999
TTTTTTTGTGGCAATAAGCTGTTGGTCTTCGACCCGTGCCACATCAAGACGATATGCATCAACGACACGGCGTGGATTGCCTTGAGCTTTAACCAAGCCTTGATCCAACCAAATGGCTTCATCACATAAGCGTTCGATCAAATCGAGTGAATGCGTTACCAGAACAATCGTTTTTCCACGACGCCTAAACTCCGAAAATTTATCTAAACACTTATGAGTAAAGGCTTCGTCCCCTACGGCAAGCACCTCATCAACAAGCAGGATGTCTGGGTCCACGTGAATGGCAACTGAAAACCCAAGCCGCATATACATACCAGAAGAGTAAGTTTTGACAGGAGCATCGATAAAATCTTCAAGCTCAGCAAACGCCACAATGGCATCGAGTTGGCTAGCAATTTCTCGTCGAGAAAGCCCCAGCATCATGCCATTAATAAAAATATTTTCGCGACCGGAGATTTCAGGATGAAAACCAGCTCCGAGTTCAATAAGCGCAGAGATTCGTCCGTTAACACGGACTTTTCCCATTGTGGGTTTACCGATTCCTGCAATAAGCTTCAACAGTGTGCTCTTGCCAGAACCGTTTCGCCCGATAATACCGACAGACCGCCCGGTTTCTACATCGAAAGACACGCCTTTAAGTGCTTCAAAGCCTTCATTCACTTGAAGGTCGCGTAATAACGTGCGGGATAATAAGGCGCTTTTTAAAGTAGCAAACTTCCGTCGTCGGCTAAAACGACGGTAAGCCTTGCTTACTTCATGAATTTGAATGGCAGTCATGCTTGCTTGTCGTAGCTAAATTTCATCAGCAAGGGTATCCCGCAACCGGTCGAAGATGAAGTAACCAATTAAAAACGCTAGAACAGATATCCCACCGACGATTGCTAATCGCCAAACTTCATGGAAAGGTCCAGGCCGAAACAAAACTTCCTGATATGAAATCGCTAAGTGGGTAAATGGGTTCAAATTTAGAATCGTTTGTGCCCACGGGGGAGCCATTGATGCTGGATAAATGATTGGTGTTAAGAAAAACCAGAGTGTCAGTAAGTTCATTAAGAGATCTCGGACATCTCGAAAGTAAACTGTCAACGCAGAAACTATAAACGCCAATCCTAGTGTTAGCAGCAACTGCACAACTACAATAATCGGAAACCACAATAGTTCGAAGAAAGAAACAGTCGTACCGTAGTAGATCAAAAATACCGCAAGGATCGGAAGACCTAGGCAGAAATGTGCGAGGTTCGCCAACACTGTAGTAATCGGTAATATCTCAGCTGGAAAAAGAACCTTTTTAATTAGATTCCCGCCCGTTATTAATGCGTTAGAGGATTCAAGCAATGACGAGGAAAACCAAGTCCACGGAAGGAGACCGCACAGCATAAACAATGCGTATGGCTCATAACCTTCCGGTCGAGTGCCTGGTAACACCACAGTAAATACAAAAGAATAAATTAGTAGTAGAAGGAGCGGATTAACAAATGACCAGAAAAATCCCAACAAAGAACCACGGTAGCGAGCTTTAAGCTCACGAACCGCCAGACTTTGGATCAGCGGGCGATAACGAATGAGTAGGCGGAGATTTGCGAACACAATACTAGTAAATTGTTCACGAATCAGAAGCTTACGGCAATTTTTTTATTTATGCACCTGATGAACCCTCGTCGCCACCTGGAGACGAACCAAGGCTTTTGACAACGCAATCTGCGCACGTTCTAAATCTATCTCTGGATTAGAGCTCGCGATCCGTTCTTCTGCGCGCTTTTTTGATGCTTCTGCGCGTGAGACGTCTATTTCTTCCGGGCGTTCAGCAACCTCAGCCAGAATAGTAACTTTATCTGGAAGCACTTCTGCAAAACCAAAACCAACGTGAAGATAAAACGTTTCCGTGCCACGACGATACGATAGTGCGCCTGCTGCTAAGCTAGCCACAAGCGGCGTGTGGCCAGGCAGTACGCCAAAGTAGCCTTCCGCACCAGGCACTTCCAATTCCTCAACCTCTTCATGGACCAAGGACCGATCAGTTGTCACTATCTCAAGCATTAGCATCATTGGTAATACCACATCAAAACTTAGGCTTCGGACTTGTCACTCCGTCTTTATTGTCGTGGCCTTTTCTATCGCTTCTTCGATAGTGCCCACTAAGTAGAAAGCTTGCTCTGGTAGTTCATCGTGCTTTCCTTCAACAATTTCTTTGAAACCTCTAATAGTGTCGGCAATTGAAACATATTTGCCTTTTATCCCTGTGAACTGTTCAGCCACAAAAAATGGTTGTGACAAAAATTTCTGTATCTTCCTGGCTCGTGTAACTGTAAGTTTGTCTTCTTCAGATAATTCGTCAATCCCAAGAATCGCAATAATGTCCTGCAGATCTTTGTACCTCTGCAAAATTTCCTTCACCGATCGAGCTGTGTCGTAATGTTCATCGCCAATCACACGTGGATCGAGAATACGGGAAGTTGACGCGAGTGGATCAACTGCTGGATAAATTCCCAATTCAGCAATCTGTCTCGATAAATTCGTCGTTGCATCCAAGTGGGCAAATGTTGTGGCTGGGGCGGGATCCGTGTAGTCGTCAGCGGGTACGTAAATTGCTTGCACGGAAGTAATGGACCCTTTGCTTGTAGAAGTAATACGTTCCTGCAATTCACCCATCTCAGTTAATAGTGTTGGTTGGTAGCCAACTGCAGATGGCATGCGGCCAAGAAGTGCTGAAACTTCTGAACCTGCTTGTGTGAATCGAAAAATATTGTCTATGAACAGCAACACATCTTTACCTTCGCCGTCACGGAAGTATTCCGCAACAGTCAGAGCCGAAAGCCCAACACGAAGGCGCGCACCTGGAGGTTCCGTCATCTGACCATAGACGAGTGCCGCGCGTGACTTAGAAGGATCTTCCTTGTTAATAACGCCGGACTCTTGAAACTCAAGCCAAAGGTCGTTGCCCTCTCTGGTTCGCTCGCCCACACCCCCAAATACTGATACGCCACCATGTTTTGTAGCAATGTTGTTAATCAGTTCCATGATGATGACAGTTTTGCCTACACCTGCACCCCCGAAAAGACCAATTTTTCCACCCTGCAGGTACGGCTCAAGCAGATCAATTACTTTGATGCCTGTTTCAAACATCTTGAGATCGCTTGACTGCTGCTCAAGGGTTGGTGCGTGCCGATGAATGGGCCAACGTTCTTTGGTCTGGATTGGACGATCTGGAAAATCAACTGGTTCGCCTAGTACGTTCAATACCCGCCCGAGCGTTTCTGGACCAACCGGCACTGAAATCGGTGTGCCCTCGTCGATTGCCGTCATTCCACGGGTCATGCCGTCGGTCGGCTTCATCGCAATTGCTCGTACTCTGTTTTCCCCTAGATGTTGCTCTACTTCAGCAACTACATCAATCTTGTTCTCTCCGTTGTCCTCCGACACGATACGGACCGCGTTGTAAATTTCTGGTAATTCTCCGTCAACGAACTCGATGTCTATTACCGGTCCGATAACCTGTACTACCTTACCTTTTCGTTGTGCTGTTGCTGTCTCTGCCATAAATATGCTTCCGTAGAATTTTGGTTAAACCTCTCACTTGATCTGCACACAGAGCCACAATCCCTGTGATTGTCTCATGTGGCGGCCGCTCCAGAAACGACCTCAATGATTTCCCGAGTAATCGCAGCTTGACGAACTTTGTTCATATAAAGCGTCAAGTCGTCAATCATTTCCGTAGAATTCCTTGTTGCAGCATCCATGGCTGTCATCCGGGCCGCATGTTCAGCTGCTGCCGACTCAAGTAGTGCACGATATGTCTGGGCGCGCACATGTCGTGGAAGTAAATCGCGAAAAATTTCTTTTGGTGTTGGTTCATACAGGTGGTCAGTACTGGGAATGGTTTGTTCTTCGCTTCCTTGTTCAAGTCGCTGAATTGGAAGCAACTGTTCCACGACCACTTTCTGGGATATTACAGATTTGAACTCGTTATAGACAAGTGACACGCTTGAGGCCTTGCCAGAGACAAACTCTTCTATTGTTACATCTGCTAGCTTGGCAGCATCGCTGAATGTCAAATTCTGAAAAACGCCAATCTCTTCATAACAAACATCAAAAGTGCGTCGCCGAAAAAAGTCCCGCCCTTTACGACCCACAAGACCCAACATAATTTCATTGTTTACATTCTCCGCTGCAATGAATTGTGATGCCGATTTAATAATATTTGAATTGAAACTGCCACACAGTCCGCGATCAGCCGTAATGACAATTAGAAGGGGTCGCCCTTCACCTGGGGTTGGAACACGAAGGAGTGGGTGGGAGGATTGATCCTCTTCTGTGACAAGCCTGTTTAGGACATGGAGTATTCGCTGCGCAAATGGCCGAGCGTTAATGATTCGATCTTGTGCGCGCCTAAGTCGTGAGGCCGCAATCATTTTCATTGCCGAAGTAATCTGTTGTGTCGACCTGACTGCACGAATCCGACGCCGGAGATCAATAAGAGAAGGCATTTACGCAACAGCTGTTTTTGAATGGGTTCCAACAAATGTTTGTGCAAATTCCTTAAGTGCCTCATTTATTGTATTTTTTAAATCATCGTCTAGCGTTTTCTTTGCAGCAATAGTTGTTAGCAAGGTTGGATGGCTAGTTTCAAGAAAGCTGTAGAGCTCTTCTTCGTAGCGACCCAGGTCCTCGACATCTACGGGATCCAAGTAACCGTTGATAGCCGCGTAAACTATAACTACTTGTTTCTCAACTTGTAGCGGCCTGTACTGAGGTTGTTTGAGAATTTCAACGAGGCGTTTACCTCGGTTAAGTTGTGCTTGTGTTGATTTGTCGAGATCTGAACCGAACTGAGCAAATGCCTGAAGTTCTCGGAATTGTGCCAGGTCTAATCGAAGCGATCCTGCCACCTGGCGCATCGCACGAATCTGAGCCGAGCCCCCGACTCGTGAAACTGAGTTGCCAACGTTAATTGCGGGGCGAACTCCCTGATGGAAAAGGTCTGCTTCAAGAAAAATTTGACCGTCTGTAATCGAGATCACGTTGGTAGGAATGTAGGCTGAGAGGTCGCCCGCTTGGGTCTCGATAATTGGCAGTGCAGTTAACGATCCTCCGCCCATCTCTTCTCGCAGTTTTGCGGCACGCTCCAAGAGACGGGAATGTAAATAAAATACGTCCCCAGGATAAGCCTCGCGTCCTGGTGGCCGTCGCAACAATAAAGAAATCTCCCGATAAGCTTGTGCATGCTTAGATAGATCATCATAAACACAGAGAACATGGCGCCCATTATCCCGAAAGTGTTCTCCAATGGTACATGCAGAATATGGACTAATGTAGAGCAACGGTGCTGGATCGGATGCAGCGGCCGCTACCACTATTGTGTAGCTCATCGCATCGTTTTCTTCCAGAGTGCGCACGACTTGAGCAATGGTTGATTGCTTTTGGCCAATCGCGTTATAGATACAAATAACGTCTTTGCCTTTCTGGTTAATAATCGCGTCAACTGCAACGGCTGTTTTACCAGTTTGCCGATCACCGATAATAAGTTCCCGTTGTCCGCGACCGACCGGCACCATCCCATCAATGGCCTTAAGGCCTGTTTGAAGCGGTTCCTTTACAGGCTGTCGATCAACTACGCCTGGGGCTAATCGTTCAATAGGTAGGAATTCTTTGCTACTAATAGGACCTTTGCCGTCAATTGGCTGGCCAAGAGCATTTACAACACGCCCTAAAAGTTCATCGCCCACGGGGACCGAGATAATACGGCCAGTACGCCTAACCTCGTCGCCTTCTTTGATTTCTGTGTAGTCACCAAGAAGTACAGCACCAACGCTGCCCTCTTCGAGGTTGAGGGCAATCCCAAAAACTTCATGGGGAAACTCTAACATTTCGCCGGCCATCGAACCTTCGACACCATGTACGCGTGCAATGCCATCCCCTAAAGAAATAACACTGCCAACCTCGGCAACATCAACGTCTACGGTATAGCCACCAATCTGGTCGCGAATAATCTTTGAGATTTCGTCAGCTTTAATATCCATTTTTGTCCTGCGCCTAATTAATAGTGTGCTCTAGCTCTGATTTGTCCACTTAACCCTCAGCAATTAGTCGTTCGCGTATTCGCGCCAATTGAGTCGCAATACTGGCGTCATACACGGTGCTCCCAAGACGGGCAGTCACGCCGCCTAGAATATCTTTGTCCACCTTCCGATCCATGGTGACAGTACGTCCAGTCGCTTTTGAAAAACGTTGTTCCAGTTGTTCTGCTTGCTCATTCGAAAGAGGCGTCGCAGTTACAAGCTCTGCCTGTATAACATTCCGATGATCCATCAACTGCTTCTGATAAACGTCGACTATGTCCGGAAATAAATTAAAGCGATTGCGATCTATTAATAGGTTAAGAAGTCTGGCAACTGGTGTCGTTGTTCCTAATCTGTCGATCAGTTGTTTGATCACGCCTCGCTTGGCATTAATTGGAAGTCCCGGATTGGTGAGCACTTCTCGCAGATCAGCGTGTTCTTTAAATAATGCTAGAAAGGCCACCAGGTCTTTGTCGGCTCGATCGAGAATTTTTTCCTTAAGAACAACTTCAAATAGCGCCTTCGCATAGCGTGAGGCAGACGCACGATCACTCATTGCTTCACCTGGTGATATCTTTTCAGGACAATTTTTAAGTGGACAACCTTACTTTTATATCACGGGCAGTGGTCAACAAGCCATTAGTTGCCACAAAATTACTGTGCCCGGTCGGTCAACAATCCATAAAGACGATTTAATTCAGTCTCTGACGTGAACTGTATTTCAATGGATCCTCCAGAGCCTTTCCTTAAAATACGTACATTTGTTCCGAGAGTGAAACGCATCCGTTCTTCGGCAGCACGTGTATGAATGTCCGTTTCAGCTTTGGAAACCCCTGTCGCTGTAGGAACGGGTGGTGACCCGAGACGCTTTACTAACGCCTCAGCATCGCGTACAGATAACCCGCGCGCAATAACCTCGCGGGCCGCTTGGCGCTGTGCTTTAGGATCAGCAAGGGCTAAAAGAGCTCGAGCGTGTCCCATCGAAAGCACCCCGGCTCCAAGGTTTTCTCGGATGTCCTCTGGTAACTTCAATAAACGAAGATAGTTAGAGATAGAACTCCTGTCCTTGCCAACCCCTGCTGCTATTTGATCTTGAGTGAGATGGAATTCATCTGCTAGACGCTGGTAAGCAAGTGCCTCATCCACACAATTAAGATCTTCTCTTTGAATATTTTCAATGAGGGCTAGCTGTAACTGTTGTTGCCGAATCTCGCCCTTTATTTCTCTCATCACAACGGGAACTTTAAGAAGACCCGCCCGCTGTGCTGCACGCCAGCGCCGTTCTCCAGCAATAATCTGATAACCATCGTCCGTGTGTTGCACAAGGAGTGGTTGAATAATTCCGTTGGCGCGAATGGACTTAGCCAGATCTTCAAGTTTATCGTCATCCATCTGGAGTCTGGGCTGGTCTTCATTTGGAGCAATCAAATCGATGTCAAGCTCCGTAATACCTCCAGAGGCCTCAGGTGGAGATTCAGGAATTAATGCACTTAAACCTTTCCCTAATGCAGGTCGACGGTCCATTTTCTAAGCTCCTTGCAAATTCCTAGCATCAGTATTTCTATTCAAATAATTACGCAGCGGCACGGCTAAGCATCTCTTGTGCAAGCAACCCATAAGCTTCGGCTCCGCGTGACTTAACGTCGTACAAAACGCCTGGGATTCCATGACTTGGTGCTTCTCCTAGTCGAATGTTACGAGGGATAACAGTGTTATAGACTTTGTCCTTAAAAAATTCCCGAACATCTTTAGCAACCTGTTGTCCAAGGTTTGTTCTTTCATCGTACATGGTCAGTAAAACCCCTTCGATTTCGAGAGATGGATTCAAGCCGCCACGCACACGACGTAACGTGCCAACAAGATCGGCAAGGCCTTCAAGTGCGAAATACTCACAGTGTAGTGGAATCAGCACAGCATCCGCAGCAACAAGCGCATTGAGCGTCAGCAATCCTAAAGAAGGTGGACAATCTATAAAGATGTAATCAAATCGTGAACGTAGTGATTCGGTAATCCGTTGCAGGCGACGTTCCCGCTCTTTAAACGTAACCATTTCAATTTCAGCACCAGTGAGATTTCGATTGGCAGGAATAAGAAATAGGTTGTCAACAGCTGTGGGTAAAACGAAACCTGTTGAATCCAATGGATCGCGGGTAAGAGCTTCATAAACAGTGCCTGTTGCTGCTTGTTGATCTTTAAGCCCAACGCCACTAGTTAAATTTCCCTGTGGGTCTATATCAATAAGGAGAACGCTTCTGTCAGCCATTGCAATAGACGTAGCTACATTGATCGCTGTTGTCGTTTTACCAACACCACCTTTTTGATTTGCCACTGCCAGAACTCGTGCCTGCTTTTTATCTGTCATTTAACCTAATATATAGAACTTCCTCTTTCTTTCAGGCCAACAATAGCACATTGAAAGCCTTATTAAGTGTTTCACGTGAAACATTTCTTTGTTTTTGCTGTTTCTGTTTATTTTGGTCTTGGTTTCTGAAAAACAGCCAGGTGGCTATGAAGGGCTTGTGCCAACGGGTGCGTAGATTTCCATATTAGTGGCAGGGCAGTCTCTTCTAATAGCTTTGCGCTCCTGGAATTAAGGAAGAGGAACAATAGTCCTCCAGGGCGTAAAAACCTCTGGACGTCGATCAGGCTTTTCTCTTCCAGTCGAATTGCACGAATTGTTATTAGATCCCAGGCCTCCTGGAATTTTTCGTGCTTTAGAAGTTCTTCGTAACGATTCGTGACTACCTCTGCGTTCAAAAGCGCCAGTGCACGAATAGCTTCTTTTAAAAACACTGCTTTTCGTGTTTTTGATTCGACCATCAATAATGATAAATGGGGGATAGCTAGCTTCAATGGAATTGCTGGAGAACCATTGCCACTACCAATATCTAGCATGCTTTTTAAGTCACTGTTTGTGTGGCGGGCAGCCACTAAGGGCTCAATTAATAAGCGGTCAAAAGAATGAGCTGATAGCTCCGAAAGATTAAATGCTGTTAAGTTTATCTTCTGATTCCAGGTTTTTAAAAGCCGGTAATATGTTTCAAGGTGGGAACTGAGCTCTGCAGAAACAAGCAAGCCAGCTTGACCAGCACGTTCTTCTAATTTCCTTGCGAATTCCCTGCTGGTCAATGAGAAGCCGACTTTGTAAAACTAGGACGATTTAAATAGGCCCCTAGCACTGCAAGTGCTGCCGGTGTTACTCCGGGGATCCTTCCTGCTTGACCAAGTGTTTCAGGACGGACTTCCAATAGACGCTGTACAACTTCTCTTGACAAGCCTGGAACCTTCATAAAAGGAAACCCTGTCGGAATTCTTCGTCTTTCTTGACGACGAACTCGATCTACCCTTGACAATTCCTGCTTAAGATAACCAGCATATTTTACAGTAGTTTCCACGCTTGCCAGATCTAGATCGAAAGTAGATTCTGTGGTTTCTATAGGAATGTATCCTTTTTGATACAAATCGACTAGCTTTGTCTTTGGCCTTTTAAGCGCCTGTGCTACAAAAAGGTTTTCATGGCCAGGCAAGCGAATTTTTGTTGATTCCACAGTGCTCAAGTTTTGTTTATATCGCGCTAGTCGTTTTTCAAAATTGTCCCATTGACAGTTGCTTACTAAACCAACCGCGTGACCTTTTGGGGTTAGTCTGAGATCGGCATTGTCTATACGAAGTAAGAGCCTGTGCTCAGCTCGAGACGTGAACATTCGATATGGTTCTAAGCATCCTCGTGTTACTAAATCGTCCACAAGAATTCCAATATAGGCTTCGCTACGACTCAGGGTAAATATCTCTTCACCTCTTATTAATTTCGCCGCATTGATTCCAGCCACGATGCCCTGCGCAGCAGCCTCTTCGTACCCTGAGGTTCCATTGATTTGCCCGGCAAGTAGTAAGCCTTTGATGCGATGGGTTTCAAGTGTCGATTTTAGTTCCGTAGGTTGAATAAAATCATATTCCACGGCATACGCTGGTCGGATCATTTCTGCGTCCCTCAGGCCTGGTATTGACTGAACAATTTTCTCCTGAAGAACCCGAGGAAGACTCATCGATAAACCGTTTAAATAAATTTCATCGTTATCTAATCCTTCAGGCTCAAGATAGATCTGATGACGTTCCCGTTTTGGAAATCGCATTACCTTGTCCTCAAGTGACGGACAATATCTCGGACCAACGCCTTGAATCTGACCATTGAAAAGGGGGCTTTGCTTGATGTGATCCCGTACCAAGCTATGAACATTTTCCGTTGTGTATACAAGCCAACACGAAACCTTGTTTTCTAGTTTTTGGACTGTCCTAAATGAAAATGGAACTGGTTTTGCATCGCCTCTTTCTTCAGAAAAGATACCTGCTTCAGTCGCGGCAGAAAAATCAATACTGCGACGATGCAGTCTTGGTGGAGTGCCGGTTTTAAGTCGACCCCACTTAAAGGCATGCGCTTTTAGTGATTCGGCCAATGCGCGCGATGGTGGCTCCTTCGCACGACCGGCAGGAATTTGTTCGTCTCCAATGTGGACTAATCCATTGAGAAACGTGCCCGTAGTAATAACGAGTGCCTTACACTCGTAGCGGTCGCCTTGCTCCATTCCAATTCCAGCGACACGACCATTTTCGACAAGAATCTCCCCAACTTTCCCAATTAACCAGGTGATGTTTGGTTCCAACTCTAAGGCTGTTCGGACCCATCTAGAATAAGACCGCTTGTCTGCTTGTGCACGTGGTGACCAAACCGCCGGACCCCGACTACGATTTAGAAGTTTGAATTGGATCCCGGTAGCATCAGCAGCGACGCCCATTAATCCACCTAAAGCATCAATTTCTCGAACGAGGTGACCTTTCGCAGTGCCACCGATAGCAGGATTACAAGGCATGTGTGCGACGGTGTCGCGTGACAGAGTGGAAAGGCCAACGCTACACCCCAAACGGGCCGCAGCATGTGCAGCTTCAACACCAGCATGTCCCGCACCGATAACGATTACGTCGTATTTCATAAAGTTGTTTTACCCGAAGTATGTACTGAAAATTATTGCTGCATTTAAGAGTCTGGGATCTCTAGTTTTTTGTTTTATTTCCCAATACAAAACCGTTCAAATATATGTTGCAATAAATCTTCTGACGAACGAGCGCCTGTAATTTCCTCAAGTGCTGCTTGTGCTTGCTGTAAATCTGAAATTACAAACTCTTCTGCTGCGCTATTAGTAGCGGCGCGTTCCGCTTGCATCAAACCAGAAGAGGCTTTCTCAAGGAGCGCGATGTGCCGTAGATTCGAAATAGCCGGGATATCACGCAACTTTGTGTGGTTTGTTAGCGCTTGTGCAATTTCTTTTCTTAGTTCGCCTAAGCCTGCACCTGTAAGCGCAGACACTGACAATGCTTCCTCGTTAATGACGATGGTTGATTTTAACCAAGCTGCACCACAATCGCACTTCGTCAAAAGAATTTTCCGAGGTCGGCCTTGAGTCATAGCAAGGACTTCATAGTCCTCACGTGTCAGTGGTGAAGACTGGTCTAGGGTGACTAGAAGCAGGTCTGCTACGGTTACTGCTCCATGGGCGCGTGAAACTCCTTCACGTTCTATTACGTCTGTTGAGTTTCGGACCCCCGCGGTATCGACCAAAGTTACGGCAAGGCCTTCAATCTCCGTCACTTCCGTTACGAGGTCACGAGTGGTTCCCGGATGATCGGTAACAATTGCCCGATCAGTTCCAGCTAAAGCATTGAAAAGGCTTGACTTACCTGTATTTGGTTGCCCAACGATGGTAACTTGTGCTCCCTCACGAACCATTCGACCATCAGTAGCGTCATTTCGAAGTTCATCAATAGAAACCTTAAGTCCGCGTATTTTTTCTGACAACTCGCTTGGCTCGATAAAGTGGTAGTCCTCATCAGGAAAGTCTAGTGAAGATTCAAGGCGAGCTACTAGATCGAAGAGTGCGGCATCAATCTCACGAATCCGTCGTGTCAAGGTTCCTTCAAGTTGATCAAACGCTGTGCGCGCTTGAAGAGGTGTTACCGCATCTATAATGTCGCCCACTGCCTCGGCCTGCACTAAATCAATCCGGCCATGAAGAAATGCTCGAAGAGTAAATTCACCGGGTTCGGCTAGGCGTGCTCCAGCAACTTGTGCTGCTTGTACGATTGCCTGAAGTACAACAGGACTCCCGTGTGCACTAATTTCAACGACGTCTTCACCTGTGTATGATTGTGGAGCAACAAAAAACGTTGCAATAACTGAGTCAATGCCACGGACACGTGTCAGGGTGGCATGTCGCGGCTGCAGTTCATGCGCTTGTTCAAGAATCAACCCAGAAACTTTTTGACACTCGGGACCGCTTATCCTGATAACGCCCAAACCGCCTCGGCCTGGCGGAGTAGCAATTGCAACGATCGTGTCCTGAGTGGAGAACACGGTTAGTTTCGCTCTTCCTACTTCCGGGAAGAAATGATTACGGTTTTCATGAACGCATCACCAATGCTTTCTGAAGTAACGGTCGGATCTTCTGCAATGGTGAGGTGTACTATTCTGCGCTCATAGGGGTTCAGTGGGCCTATCTCCTGCAGTACACCAGCGGTGCGCGCTTTTTCTGCACTGAAGCGGGCCATTTGTCTTAACTCCGCGTCTTTGTCTTTACGATAGTCCATGCAGTCAACCACGATGCGCTTATCCTCGCCTAGCTGTTTGCGAAAAGTGGTCACTGCCAAATGTTGCAATGCTTGTAATCCTTCGGCACCTCGACGGATTAGAACTCCTCCGTCGTCTCCGTGGAGGTTTATACGAGTGGCGTCTGGTGTTTCCTCGATCGACGTTGTCAGCGCCAACCCCATTGCATTGACGACATCTTGTAAGAAAGCAGCGATTTGTGTGTCTAGTGTCATGGCTTCGAAGATTTTTTGGCTTTTGCTGTTCGTCCGGATCCGATGTTTTTAACGCGTTGATCTGGTGCTGGCAATGGCCCGATCAATCTGTTTGTAAAGTACTGCTGGCCAATGGCCCATAAGTTGCTAACAAACCAGTAAAGCACAAGGCCGCTCGGCAATGATAAAAACAAAAAAGTGAACACGACAGGCATTGCAAGCATGACTCGCTGCTGTGTTGCATCTACTGTGGTTGGCGTAATACGTTGCTGCCAAAACATCGTGGCGCCCATGAGTAGCGGTGTAATGTAGTACGGATCTTTCTGCGACAGGTCATGAATCCATAATCCAAATTCTGCCCCGCGTATCTCAACCGCCTGCCCCAACAATGAGTAGAATGAAAACAGAACTGGCATCGTCAATAGCATTGGCAAACACCCGCTTGCGGGGCTTGTTCCGTTTGCACGGTAAACAGCCATAACCTCACTGTTCATTTTGGCTCGAGCGGGATCGCTGAACTTCAGATCTTTGTAACGATCTTGAATCGCTTTAATTCTTGGTCCTAGTGCCTGCATTTTCCGCATTGAAACCATGCTCTTGTGGCGGAGTGGGGATATTGCAAGATTAATCAGAATCGTCAATGTAATGATTGACACTCCGTAGTTTCCGACGAATCCATAAATCCAATTCAGCGCACCAAGTAGTGGCACGACCAGCCAAGCAAAAATCCCAAAATTAATCGCGCGAACAAATTCATCATCCACACGTTGCAACTCATCAAAAAGCTTCGGGCCAAAGTAAACCTTCATTGGGGGCGGGGTTTCTGGAAACTGAATTTGATACGCAACAAGTTCACGTTGTGGCTGATCGTTTGTTAACGACGGCAGGATAACCGTCTTATAGTCCACTCGCGAGGCGCCTGGTTCAATCACTGCAACCACAAAATAGTGGTCATCAATTCCCACGAAGCGGAACGCTGCTTCGTAGGTAGGTGTTGTGTCTATGCCGGATGCCCCAACACGTTCTACATCATCGCCCGTGTGAAAAATTGCCTGCGGCGCCTGGGATAACATCCCTGAAAAAAAGCCACCTTCTCCACCTAAAGAACCTGAATCGCTGAGGCCAGGCCCAAGCTCAAACGCTACGTTTGCTGGGATCCCGTTTTGCGTGACTTGCACAGCAACCTCAACAGTGTATGAATCCGGTGTAAAACGATACTCTTTACGAACTTCGAGACCTGTTGTGTCTTGATATGCAAACGTCAGGGTTGCCGGTGCTGTTGTCGCATCAACGGTGCTCGCTGCACCGTCACCTTCTATCTGATAGAGCGCGGAGTTTAATGTGAGGGTGGTTGTTTCATCATCGCTTTTGAGTGAAAACGGTAGTTGTTGACCTTGCAACCCTGAGGGAACGAGGTTGAGCGGGTCTCCGTTGTCCGTCGTGTAGTCCCTCAACAGCCATTCCGTGAGCCTGCCTCCTCGGTTTGTAAAAACTGCACGAACCTTGCCAGTATCAACCACGACCTCACGAACTTCTGATGCTGACACAAGTGATGGTGCTAGCTTTGGTGTAATAGGCGTTTGGGGTGCTGGGGATTCAGAAGCAGATCGTGCAGATAAGTCCTGTGGTGAATCTATATTTGACTCAGCTGCGGGAGGAGGCGGAGGGGGGACAAAGACCGATTGATAAACGTATAGAACAAGGAAGGAAAGAAAAATTGCTAACAGTACCCGGCGTTCCATAAATTCTTAGTTGCTCTTTCGCGTGGTCCGGGTTACCGCTTGAACTGGATCGTAACCAGATCCGCCAAAAGGATGACAGCGCAATAACCGCCGCGTCCCTAAAAAGACTCCCCGCCTAACACCATAGAGAGACACAGCCTCAGACATGTAGTCAGCACAGGAAGGATAAAACCGGCACGCGCCAGTAAACAATTGTGAAATTGTTACTTTATAGATCTTAATGAGTCCGAGCACGAGTGCTCTTGCCATTACTGACGGCCCCCAAAGAATTTTTTTTTCTTCCTCGACGCAGGAGGGAAGAATAGTCGGCTTCAAGTCTTGAGAAAGGGGCATCAAGCATTTCCCGGCGAGGTACAACAACGACATCATAACTACTAGTGTTTTTGTGGCCCCTAAAAAGCTCTCGGACCAAACGCTTCGCACGGTTTCTCTGTACGGCGGTTCCTAGTTTGCGTGTAGCAGCCACGCCTAATCGTGGAACCAGCTTGTCTGTTTGTAAGATGAACACGGTCATAAAACGACCATGAAGACGTTCACCTTTTCCATAAATCCGTTCGTATTCCGCCCGTCGCCGAATGCGCCTAGCAACCGTTAATTTTTGCCCGTCCATGTAATAAGCTCTGGAGGGCTAATTCTAGCTTTTCGGCCTCAACCCTCGTCAGAAACCGTTAGACGTCTCCGTCCTTTTGCTCGCCGTCTGGCAATAATACTCCGGCCATTTTTTGTCGACATACGTACTCGAAACCCGTGGGCTTTCCTGCGTCGTCGCGTATTTGGCTGGTAAGTGCGCTTCATTAGATCTAAAAATCCGCTCCTAAAGAACTGTTAATACTAGTGGCAGGGGACAGAGAGTGTCAACGAGACGCGCTTCGTACGAGACGGTAACTCAGAGCTATTTTGATAGTCCTAATGTGTTACAGTCGCTTTCCCGCGGAGGATTTCTAGTGTTACCGGAGAAGAGGTCAAAGTGTCTTTGGGGTTCTCCCCAAGGTTTTCCACAACTGTGGAAAATACTGTGGAAATCGTCCAATATTGCGCTGTTTTAACGAATTTTCACTGTTTTCTTGGAAAATATGGAGGGCGAAAGTCTAAAATGCTTTTTTTTCTTATACTTAATTGGTCATTACTTAAATAGTTCGTTTTTTATTATGTTTTTTAAGGCGAAAGTCTATAAAGGCCTGTAATGGTAAGTGTTTGGGATGAAATTCTGAACCGTGTCGAAACCAAAGTAAACAGGCACAGCTTCTATACGTGGTTCCGACCAACCTCTTTTCTTAAAGATAGCGGTGAGGTTATTACTATTCGTGTACCCAACCCCCTGTTTAAGGACTGGCTTAGAAAACATTACTCTGGTGTTTTATCAGAAGCGCTGACTGATATTGAACGTGGGGATACAGAATTAGAGTTTGTGACTGAGGATGCCATGGCGCCGACAGAAGAAACACCTGCTGCGTCGCCTGCACCAGAGGTTGCAACAGGTATCACCCCCGCTGGTCTTAATCTGCAATATAGTTTTGATTCTTTTATTGTTGGTCCTTCTAATCAATTTGCACATGCAGCTTGTCGCGCGGTTGCGGAAGCTCCCTCTCGCTCATATAACCCCTTATTTATTTTTGGTGGTGTTGGTCTTGGAAAAACACACCTCATGCATGCCATTGGACAGTATGTGCTTCGTAATAACCCGTCTTTGCGTCTCACTTATATTTCGTCAGAACGTTTCATGAACGAAATGATTAATGCGATTCGATACGATCGAATTCTTGACTTCCGTGGGCGGTATCGCAGTGTGGATGTTTTACTTGTAGATGATATTCAGTTTGTTTCTGGTAAAGAGGGAACACAAACAGAATTTTTTCACACGTTTAATTCTTTGTACGATGCGCAAAAACAAATTGTTTTTAGCAGCGATCGTCCACCTCACGAGATCCCTGCTCTTGAAGAGCGCCTTCGGTCGCGTTTTGAGTGGGGGTTGATTACTGATATCCAACCGCCAGACCTTGAAACAAAAGTTGCAATTCTTAAACGAAAAGCTGAAGTCGAGGCTGTGCCCCTGCCTGACAATGTCGCAATGTATATCGCTGGAAAAATTAAATCTAACGTTCGAGAATTAGAGGGGTCTCTTATACGACTCCTTGCTTACGCCTCGTTGACTGGTAGGGAAATTTCATTAGATCTTGCAAAAGATGTTTTAAAAAATGTAATTGATCTCGACGATCGGGCAATCACAATTGAAACTATTCAAAAATTTACTGCTGACTATTACCAGTTGCGTGTTGGAGATTTAAAGTCTAGAAACAACTCTAAATCTGTAGCCAAGCCACGCCAGGTTGCTATGTTTCTTTGTAAAACATTGACACATGCTTCTCTTCCTGAGATCGGTCGAAGTTTTGGGGGCAAGCATCACTCAACAGTGATTCACTCAATTAAAAAAGTTGAGGAGCTTAGAAATAAAGATAAAGATTTCGACAACCTTATAACAAATTTTCTTGAATCATTTCGTTAAATCCGAAGTCTTCCACAACCCAAACCAACAACAACCTGTGGATATTTTAAGAACTAATGTTTTCCACGATTCATTAACGTTTACTGCAGAAGAAATCAACAGGAATGTGTCCTTCTAAACAATAGATTTAAAAAGACTTACAAAGAAAATTAGTGTTTTGCACAGCACTTCTTTTCCTATATAATTTGTTATCTCTTTTTTTCCTTTTTAAAGAACTCCTAACGAGCGGACTAACCGCCCCGAGGTTAAAGAAACAGGCTATGGAACTCGTTGTTCGCAAGAACGAACTCCTGCGAGAACTTCAACTTTTTCAGGGAATTGTGGAGCGAAAAAACACGATCCCAATACTTGCAAATATCTTACTTGAAGCAAGTGGCGAGGAAGTAAAGTTATTAGCAACCGACTTAGAGGTCGCATTGCGTAGTCGCTGTCAAGCGTCCGTCGCTAAAGAAGGAGCTGTTACATTACCAGCAAAAAAACTGTATGAAATTGTTAGATCGTTTCCGGAAACAGAGGTGAGAATTAAGCAAGACAAAAAAGGGGTTAAGGTTGCTGCGGATCGTTTTGACTCTCGAATCCAAACACTTCCCCGCGAGGATTTTCCAACACTTCCGGGTTCGCCAGAAAAAAAACATAAAACCCTACTAAGGGCAGCACTTAAAGAAATGGTAGCGAAAACACAGTTTTCAATTACTGGTGAAGACACTCGATATTTTTTAAACGGGGCTTTGTTAATTCTTGGTCAAAAGGCCACAAGCATGGTTGCAACAGATGGACACCGCCTTGCTTTAGTGTCTGTTCCTATCAAAAAAGACAAAAAAACAAAAACCGAGGAAGAAGAAAAAGTCATTCTTCCTAAAAAAACCCTTCTTGAGCTGGGAAAACTTTTAAGTGAAAGCGAAGGCGACATTACATATGAAAAAGGAGAGAACCACCTGTTTTTTGAGGTGGGTGGTCGTATTTTAATTTCACGGATGATAGACGCGCAGTTTCCAGCCTATGAAAGAGTTATTCCTCAAGGAAACGATAAGGTTGTTGAGTTTGACAAAGACAGGCTAACAAGCGCTGTGAAGCGGGTCGCTTTGTTGTCAAACGAAAGATCTCGCGCTGTGAAGCTTGAAATTTCTCAAGGAAAAGCCGAGGTGGCTTCGAGCAGTTCTGAGTTTGGAGAAGCCACAGAAGAAATAGCCGTGGACTACAAGGGAAGCAGTGTAAATATTTCGTTTAATGCGCAATATGTTTTAGATTTTCTTAGTGTTGTTGAAACCGACGTGGTGTCGTTGTCTTTAAAGGACGATGTAAGCCAAGCGATGATGCAGCCTGTTGCTGCGAGTGGCTACGATTACACTTATGTAATCATGCCAATGCGTATTTAACGGGCCTTGTTTAGTAGACAGACAACACGCCTCAACCAAGGAACCGTGTGAACCATTTAGAACATCAAACAAAAGAAGACGGCACAACCCTAGAAGCAGGGCTAGAGAAGAACGGCTCTGTTGACGACTACAGCGCTGACAAAATTAAAGTTCTTGAGGGGCTAGAAGCGGTTCGTAAACGTCCTGCGATGTACATCGGTTCTACTGGTTCGCCGGGGTTGCACCATTTAGTGTATGAGGTAGTTGACAATGCTATTGATGAGGCGCTTGCAGGGTTTTGTACTCGGATAGGCGTTGTTATTCACATTGACAACTCCATTACTGTTATAGACGACGGTCGAGGTATTCCAATTGATCGCCACGCAAGTGGAAAGTCAGCTGCAGAGGTTGTGTTGACGGTACTCCACGCGGGTGGGAAATTCGACAACGATAGTTATAAAGTTTCCGGGGGCCTCCACGGCGTTGGCGTGTCGGTGGTGAATGCACTATCTGAGCGCCTTGGTGTTGAAATTTGGCGCAATAAACAGGTCTACCAGCAAGAGTACGAACGGGGAATACCGACGGGGGATTTAACAGCTACCGGTACAACAGAACGACGAGGCACTAAAATTACTTTTAAGCCAGATCCAGAAGTTTTTGAAGCGACGGAGTACAGTTTTGACATTTTGGCCCAAAGACTTCGAGAGCTCGCATTTCTCAATGGCGGCATCCTTATTACAATTGACGACGAACGAGACGGTAAGAATCACGAATTTCAGTACAGTGGCGGCATTGTTTCTTTTGTTGAGCACCTAAATAAAAATAAAGCCACAGTGGACAGCAACCCTGTTTTCATGAAAGGTGAAAAAGAGGGAGTGACTGCGGAAATTGCGCTTCAGTGGAACGATGGTTACACAGAGCTTATTTTTTCGTTCGCGAATAACATCAACACACATGAGGGTGGCACGCACTTGTCCGGTTTTCGTGCGGCCCTTACACGAACGATTAATTCGTACGCAACGAAAAACAATTTAGCTAAAGATCTTAAAGACGCAAATATTAGCGGTGACGATATTCGGGAAGGACTAACGGCCGTTATTAGCGTTAAAATTCCTAACCCTCAGTTCGAAGGCCAAACCAAAACAAAACTTGGCAACACCGAAGTTAAGGGGATTGTTGAAACAATCATTAACGATAAGCTCGGCCAGTTTTTAGAAGAGAATCCAGCTGTTGCCAAACGAATTATTGGCAAGGCAGTAGACGCTGCACGTGCCCGGGCCGCTGCGCGTAAAGCGCGCGACTTAATACGACGAAAGGGCGCACTGGACGGCAGTGGCCTACCTGGAAAATTGGCTGATTGCCAGGAACGTGATCCGGCTCAGAGTGAACTATATATTGTCGAGGGTGAATCCGCGGGCGGATCAGCCAAGCAAGGACGCGATCGACGGTTTCAAGCGATCTTGCCTATAAAGGGCAAGATTTTAAATGTCGAGAAAGCGCGTCAAGACAAGATGCTCTCCAGCGAAGAAATTAAAACTATGATTGCAGCCTTGGGTTGCGGGATTGCCGATGACTTTGATAGCAATAAGGCACGCTACCATCGAGTGATCATCATGACTGACGCGGATGTCGACGGGTCACACATTCGTACACTGCTCCTGACGTTTTTTTATCGCCACATGGGCAAACTAATTGACAAGAACTATATCTATATTGCCCAACCCCCGTTGTACCGGGCCAAGCGCGGACGCACGGAAACATATATTAAAGACGAACAGGAACTGGAAACATTTCTTGTGCGTCGAGCCGTTGAAGCCAGAACGGCGAAGTTGCCAGACGGCAGAGAGCTTCTTGGCGAAACCCTAGAGCGTCGAATTCAAGAGATGATCGCTTATCGGAAGCTCTTGGAAACAGTAACGCGCCGTGGCCGCCAGGCCGACATCATTGCCGCACTGTTACAAGCGAATGCCCGCGACAAAACATTCTTTGAGCAACAGGAGAAAGTCGAACAACTAGCTAGTCAAATGACAACTCCAACGCGAACCGTGTCAGTAGATCGGGATAACGAGCATAACGCGTTCTTGTTAACCATTGAAGATCGCGCATTGGGCTATCCTCGCCTGTCGATCATCGGTGTAGATTTTATTGCAGGTGGCGAGTACCGAGCACTGCTTGCGGCGCACAATAAAATTCAAGACGTTCAGTTTCCTGTTGTTGTACAAGAAAAAACCGCGAAGGCAAACGGAGAAGGCACAAACACAAACGACGATGCCAAGGCAGACGAAAACAAAACCACGTCCTTGGTTGATATCGGCGCGCTTGTCGACTATTTCATTGCAGCAGGCAAAAAAGGAGTTGCAATTAATCGGTATAAGGGTCTTGGGGAGATGAATCCACAGACGCTCTGGACTACGACAATGGATCCTGAACACAGGACACTTTTGCAAGTGCGCGCTGAAGACGATGTTGTCGCCTCAGAAACATTTTCGACATTAATGGGTGACGATGTTGCACCGCGCAGAGCGTTTATTGAAAAAAACGCGCTCGATGTAAAAAACTTGGATATATAGGAACACGTTTCGGATAACCATATTTTCTATTACTGCTCCGCAAGTTAGCCACTGTCATGAACGCACCGTCATTAAACGAAATACAGGTCAACATCGAAGACGAGATGACACGCTCCTACATGGATTACGCCATGAGCGTAATCATTGGACGAGCACTCCCGGACGTTCGAGATGGGTTAAAGCCAGCACACAGACGTGTTTTGTATGCGATGCGGGAGATGGGACTTACGCCCAATCGTGCCTATAGGAAGTGCGCCAAAATCGTCGGAGAAGTAATTGGAAACTACCACCCACATGGCGATGCTTCCGCCTACGACACGTTAGTCCGGCTAGCGCAAAGTTTTAACATGCGCTACCTCCTTGTTAACGGTCAGGGGAACTTTGGGTCGGTGGACGGCGATCCACCAGCAGCCTATCGGTACACAGAGGCGCGACTACAGACGTTATCAGACGAAATGATGGCGGACCTCGACAAGGACACAGTCGACTTTATTCCAAACTTCGACGAGACCACCGAAGAGCCAACCGTCTTTCCGGCACCATTCCCAAACCTTTTGGTAAACGGATCAGCTGGCATCGCGGTCGGAATGGCAACAAATATTCCTCCGCACAACATGCGAGAGGTGATTAACGCCGTTATTTGGTCTATTGAAGCAATGCAACAAAACGAGGCGCTTTCTAAAGACCAAAAGTTAGAGAAACTTTCAGCACTAATCCCGGGGCCAGACTTCCCTACCGGTGGTTACATCGTTGGCAGTGCAGGCATTCGACAAGCGTACCGAACTGGCCGAGGTGCCGTTGTGATGCGGGCAAGAACGGAAATTGAGACAAGCAAAAAAGGGGACCGCGAACGAACAGCAATCGTAGTTTCTGCAATTCCGTATCAAGTAAATAAAGCGAGGTTAATCGAGCGTATTGCTGACCTGGTGCGAGATAAAACCATTGAAGGCATTTCTGATATCCGTGACGAATCAGACAGAGACGGTCTTCGTATTGTTATCGAATTAAAGCGAGGCGAGGTTGGCGAAGTTATTCTCAACAATCTCTACAAACATACGCAGTTGCAGACTAACTTCGGAATAATTCTCCTTGCGATTGTGAACGGTCGGCCGAAGGAGCTGACACTTGTAGAGCTTGTTGAAAATTTTGTTGAATTCAGGCGAGAGGTTGTTCGTCGACGCACTGAATTCGAACTTCGGAAGGCCGAAGCACGTGCACACATCCTTGAGGGACTAAAAATTGCCCTCGACAATCTTGACAATGCAATCACGTTGATCCGGACGGCCAAAAACCCTGTGGAGGCACGTGAAGGCCTCGGCAAGAAATTTGGCCTGAGCAAAATTCAAGCCCAAGCTATTCTCGACATGCAACTTCAGCGTTTGACAGGTCTTGAACGCCAAAAAATCCTTGATGAGCTAGAAGAAATTCTAGGAAAGATTAAAAAGTTACGGGACATTCTTTCCAGCGAAGCGTTGCTCCTCAAAATAGTTGTCGATGAACTGAAAGCCGTACAAACAAAACATGGCGACAACCGACGCACAGAAATTTTGGCAGAGGCCGGTGAGTTTAACGCGGAAGATTTAATTGTCGACGAAGACATGGCCATCACCGTGAGTAATACGGGCTACATTAAACGTACTGCTATCACAAACTACCGCAACCAACGCCGAGGCGGGAAGGGTCGAATTGGCATGCGGACGCGCGAAGAAGATTTTGTCACTCATTTATTTGTGGCTTCCACACACGCGTACATAATGATTTTCTCTGATCGTGGCCGGGTTTATTGGTTGAAAGTCCACCAAATCCCTGACGTGGGACCAGGTGCCCGCGGGAAAGCAATTGCGAACCTTGTTTCAATGCGAACAGACGAACGCATTGCGGCTCTGTTGGCGGTTAAGGAATTTGATCCAGCTCATTATGTGGTAATGGGAACCCAGCATGGAAGAGTTAAAAAAACAGCACTCACAGCTTTTAGTAATCCTCGAGCAGGCGGCATTATTGCGATGGGTGTCGAAGAGGAAGACGTTGTTATGGCTGTGCAGGTTTCAACGGGCGAAGGCGAGATCTTTATGGGTACGCGGAGTGGCATGTCGATCCGGTTTCGGGAAAGCAATGTTCGGTCAATGGGTCGGACGGCACAGGGTGTTCGAGGCATCAATTTACGCGACGGAGACACCGTTGTTGCAATGGAAGTGCTGCAGTCAGAGGCCACCATCCTCACGGTTACGGTTCATGGGTATGGGAAGCGGACGAACCTTAGCGAATATCGCTTACAGTCTCGAGGTGGGGTCGGCGTTATTAATATACAGACGAAGGGTCGAAATGGGGAAGTCATTGGGTTAGCTCAAGTCACAGACAACGACGAGCTTATGCTTATCACACAGCAGGGAAAAACCATTCGCATGGTTGCCAAGGATATTCGTGCAATTGGCCGTGCTACCCAAGGCGTCAAACTTATCGAAACGGATAATGAGGACCGCGCGGTATCAATTGCCCGTCTTCCTGATCAAGACGTGGACACCGAACTCAAAGAGCAAGGTGAGAAGCCCAACTAATCAGGCGACCTCAAGCTTAGCGAACTTTGCCCTCAAAGTTTTAGTACCAACTGATTGAAATCGCACTACCAGTTTTGTGTCATCGACAAGCTGTTCAACATCCACAACAGTCCCGAGTCCGAATTTTGGATGTCGAACACGGAGTCCAGGTCGAAGCCCAGAAGGGGTAGCCGACTGGTCCTCGTCCTCATATGCAAAAGCTTGAGAAAACTTTTTTGGTTTGTATATTTTTGTGCGAGCTCTAACTTTATAGGGCGAAACGAACACAGGAGACGGGACATCCTCAATTAGGTCAAGCGGAATCTCATCCAAGAACCTTGAAGGTTCTGTCGACTGGTACTCTCCGAAACTACGCCGACGAGCGGCTGACGTGAGCACCAGCTGACGTTGTGCGCGTGTAATGCCAACATAACAAAGTCGTCGTTCTTCTTCTAACTCGCTTTCACTTTCTCGTGAACGTGCATGCGGAAAGAGCCCATCTTCCAACCCAGCGAGAATCACCGTCTGAAACTCTAACCCCTTAGCGCTATGCATGGTCATCATAAGGACATGGGCATCTCGTGTACCGGCCTCCTCATCAACATCCGACAGCAACGACAACTCGTCAACAAAACTGGTTAGAGAGGCGTCAGGGTTGCGGGCTTCGTGTTCACGTGCAGCTGAAACAAGTTCCATTAAGTTTTCAATACGGCCTTCCGCCTCTTCGCTATGTTCATCACGCAAGTCCTGGATATAGCCACTGCGATCGAGAACCTTGGCAAGTGTTGTCGACACTGATTCCGTCTGGGCCACTTCACGCAATTCAAGAATTAAATCTCGGAAAGCCGTGAGCGCCGTCAGTGTTCTGGAGGGGAACGCGCGCCGTTCGAGTCCCTGAAGGAGACGCGTCCACAATGAGTCAACTAATTCAGGAGAGTCGAGTCCCGCAAGCAGTGGCGCGGCATCGACGTGTGTCTCAAGCGAAACCTTTTGCAGTGATTCCATGACGCCTTTACCAATACGCCGTGCCGGCACGTTGATAATCCGTCGAAGACTGACATCATTATGTGGGTTGAGCAGGAGTTTTAAATAGGCGAGGGCGCTTTTGACCTCTTTGCGTTCGTAGAAACGAACGCCACCAATAATCTTGTAGTCGATACTGGCGCGTCGCATTGCATCCTCAATGGTGCGTGACTGTGCATTGGTCCGGTACAAAACGGCGACGAAGTCATCGACATTGTTTTGAAGCGCAGCACGAGCGGTGAGAGAAATAAACTCAGCCTCATCGAGATCGTCACCGGCCCGGTACGCACGAATTTTCTCGCCACCTTCCCGTTCGGTATAAAGTCGTTTTTCAGGACGGTTTTTGTTTCGTGCGATTACCGCAGACGCTGCATCGAGAATGGTTTGCGTTGATCGGTAATTACGCTCAAGCCGGATGATGGTGGTTTCAGGAAAGTCATGCTCAAAATCCAGAATATTTTGAAGATCTGCCCCGCGCCATTTGTAGATCGATTGATCTGGATCCCCCACGACACAGAGATTTCGATGCTGCTCGGCTAGTCGTTGGATAAGAAGGTATTGCGGTCGATTGGTGTCTTGATATTCATCGACCAGCAAATACTGAAAGCGCTTTCCGTATCGTTGCCGAACCGTTTCCGAGTGTTCAAAAAGCTCCACTGTTTTAAGGAGGAGATCATCAAAATCAAGCGCGTTTGCATTGCTGAGTTCCCGGGCATAGATCTCTCGCAATTGACTAAGCTGTCGCTCCAGAGGATGCCAAGAACCTGTAAAGGGTTCGGGTTCTTCCATTCTGTTTTTGGCGTGACTGATCCGTGACAGGGCAGCCCTGGGCTGTAGAGTACCGTCGTCGTCCCCAATTTCCCGGAGGGCTTGTTTGATGACGGCAAGCTGGTCGGAAGAATCATAAATGACGAAATCTCGAGAGAGCCCGATGTGTGACCCGTCACTGCGGAGCACACGGGCACACAGCGCATGAAATGTGGAAATCCACATCCGGCGACAATCGATGTCGAGCAAGGCTTCAACCCGATTCCGCATTTCCTCAGCAGCTTTGTTGGTGAAGGTTACGGCAAGCACAGCTTCAGGGTCAGCAAGCCCATTTCCAATTAAGTACGCGATTCGATGGGCAATCACGCGTGTTTTTCCCGATCCCGCGCCTGCCAGAATTAACAACGGCCCGGATTCGTGAAGCACGGCTTTCTGCTGTTCAGGATTGAGGGTGGATAAAAAGTCCATTCACATAATGTGGTCAATAATTAATATAGGGTATTTATTATGGACCATCTGACTGTAGGAAAACGCAGTGCAAATATGGCGCGTATTAAATCCAAAAACACCACACCTGAACTCCTTGTCAGAAAATTATTATTTGCGAACGGATTGCGCTATAGATTGCATGTAAAGGATCTTCCGGGCAAACCGGATATCTGCATTAAAAAATACAATACAGTTATTGATGTCAGGGGTTGTTTTTGGCACTCTCACGATAACTGTAAATTAGCAGCAAAACCAAAGACAAATAAAGACTACTGGGAACCTAAAATTCAAAGAAATAAAGATAGGGATTATGCAAACCAGAAACTGCTTGAAGAATTAGGATTCAAAGTATTCATTATTTGGGAGTGTGAGACAAAAAACATGAGCACACTATCAAATAAAATTGAAGAAATATCCTTCTATTTAAATACGTCCTTTTAGACCGTACTCTACGGTTACAGAGTGTTTTAGAACTGCGAATCAGAAACCTCGCATTGGGCGAGCATCAAGAATTGAAGTTAGTAAATCTATCCTAAATAAAATTTAGGCATTTTCGCATCTACCCATGACCACAGGATAAAGCACGCAACAGTTCTGAATGGCGTCCAACGCTCCATAAGGGAGTTCCACTCATCAGAACCAGCAACAAAATGATCCCCGTATATAAGCAGGATTGCTTTTGCGATGCTTGAATCAGCGCTCGCAAAAACATCGGCATGGTTTAGGTGAAACATCGCGAAAATGGATGCGGACCAAATGCCAATCCCTCTTAACTTAGTAAGTTCTGTGATTGTTTCTGTAGGGTGAAGTTGCTTCAACTTGGAAATAAAATTTGGGTTTGCAACTAGATAATTTGCGGTTCCCTTAATGAAGTTGATTTTAGAATACGATATGCCAATTTGTCGTAACTTGTCGTCCTCAATGCTCAATATGATTTCAGGTTTAAAATTTCCTTTTCCGATTTGTTGTTCAAACCTTTCACAAATTTTGTCTGATGCTTTCCCAGAAAGTTGTTGCCCAACGATGATTCTCACTAGTGCCTCAAAATTAGCGATGCGCTTTATCGGTTGCTTCAAGGACACGTTTGAGATTATCCACTCCAATTTTGGATCTGATCTCCTCAGATGTTCTATCCCCTTCTTGTATTCACTAGCATTCATGGATTAGATAGATTTTTTGATAATGCGGTGAAGTTCATACTGGTATTTTGAATTACTCCACGGTAACGCTTTTTGCAAGATTCCTAGGCTGATCAACGTCACACTCGCGGCGCACTGCGACGTAGTAGGCAAGAAACTGAAGCGGGATCGTTAACATTACCGGTGTGAGAAAAGCGGTTGTCGCAGGCACTGTGATTAGCACATCGCGATCAGAATCAAGCACGCCTGCGAGGCGATCATCTCCCTCTGTACCAATCGCAATAACGGTTCCTCCCCGTGCTTTTGTTTCCTGAATGTTGCCAATCATCTTCTCAAACACTTGATCTTGAGGCACAAGTGCTACAACAGGCATTTGTTCATCGATCAGCGCAATGGGGCCATGCTTCATTTCTCCAGCGGGATAGCCCTCCGCGTGAACGTACGAAATCTCCTTCAGTTTCAGCGCGCCCTCTAAGGCAATTGGATAATTGATGCCACGCCCAAGGAATAAGAAGCCTGTCCTTTTATAGAAACGCTCTGCCACCAGCTCCATTTTCTGGGACGCTTGCACTGCTTGCTCTAACAATTGTGGAAGTTGCAGCAATGCTTCAAGGTGTTGGCGAATTGCGTCGGATGAGAGCGTGTCGCGAATTTGTGCTAGATGGAGCGCTAAAAGATTCAATGCGACGAGTTGAGACGTAAACGTTTTAGTTGAAGCAACGCCTATTTCTGGTCCAGCGTGGGTGTAGATGTTGCCATCAGTCTCACGCGTAGCCATGCTGCCAACGACGTTGCAAATAGCAACACTGGAGGCGCCTTTGTTCTTCGCTTCTTGCAAGGCCGCCAGCGTGTCAGCTGTTTCACCCGACTGCGTGATGACAACAGCAAGTGTGTTTTTAGCCACAATCGGATCACGGTATCGGTACTCCGATCCGTAATCGACCTCGACAGGAATATGTGCGAGGGCCTCAATAAGGCACTTCCCAACGAGCGCTGCATGCCAGGAGGTGCCACACGCAATGATGGTCACTTGTTCAAGGTCCTGGATCGTCTTATCGGGGAGGTTGATCTCTGCTAGGAAGACCTGCCCCTGTTCAAGTGAGACTCGACCCAGAATGGTGTCTTGGACCGCCGTAGGCTGCTCAAGAATTTCTTTTAACATGAAGTGTGGGTGTCCACCCTTTTCGGCCATCACAGGGTCCCAGAGCACGCGCTGTGGAGTTTTTGAAACGACTCGTCCGGAAAAGTTTGTGAAGTCAACACCTGAACGTGTGATAACAGCCATTCCTTCGTCATCTAAAAAGACCACGTCCCGCGTGTGACTTAAAATCGCCGGGATATCTGACGCAGCAAAAAATTCATCTTCCCCTATCCCTACGATCATTGGCGGACCTTTGCGCGCGGCCACGATCTTGTCAGGATCTCCTGCCCCAACCAAGACCACTGCGAACATTCCACGGAGAAATGCAAAAGCTCGCCGAGCGGCATTTTCTAATCCATCATCACGCATTTCCCGTTCGACGAGATGCGCAATAACTTCTGTATCAGTCTCCGTTTCAAAAGCGTGACCTTGGTTTTGGAGTTCACGTTTTAGCTCAAGATAGTTTTCAATAATGCCATTGTGAACAACCACAATGTTCCCAGTGCAATCGTGATGGGGGTGAGCGTTCTCTTCAGTAGGACGTCCGTGCGTAGCCCAGCGTGTGTGGCCAATGCCGTACGCACCATCGACTGGATCTGTTGAAACGATCGTTTCGAGATTTGCAAGCTTTCCCGCTGAACGCCGGAGCGAAACGCCCTTAGGACCAAGTACAGCTAAACCAGCAGAGTCGTACCCACGGTATTCCATTTTCCGCAGGCCCTCGAGCAGGATCGGGACAACAGGTTTTGAACCGAGGTAACCAATAATTCCGCACATACTCCTGTCCTCTGGAAATCCCTATCCTGCGGAGTATAAAAACACTCTACTTTTTACCTGTTTGAACCCGACTGGGCTGGATATCTGTCTTGGCGGTGGCCTTAGGCTTGTCTGCCCAGTTTTTAATGTTCTTTTGTTGAGCGCGTGCAATTCCAAGAGCGCGGTCAGGTATGTTTTTGGTGATTGAAGAACCCGCGGCAACATACGCACCTTTGCCTACGTGTACCGGGGCGACAAGTTGCGTATTACTTCCAATGAAGGCGTTGTCTTCAATGACTGTTGAGTATTTTCGCTCTCCATCGTAATTACAAGTAATTGTGCCTGCTCCGATATTGGCTTTGGAACCGATGGTTGCATCACCAAGATAGCTGAGGTGATTAGCCTTCGCTCCTGGCCCTAGGGAGGTGTTTTTGAGTTCCACAAAGTTCCCAACCTTGGCTTTGTCACCTATTTCTGAGTCCGGTCTTAAGTGAGCAAACGGTCCAATCGAGGCACCATTTCCAATTTGTGCCCCGACGATGAAACAAAAGTTGTGAACAGTCACACTGTTGCCTAGGAGAGCGTTCTTAATTCTGACATTGGCATGAATTTCACAGGCGTCACCTATCTTCGTCTGACGCTCTAGAATGACCCCTGGATGAATCACGGTATCTCGACCTACCTCTACATCGTCGTCAATGTAGGTTGTCGCAGGATCGACAAGCGTTACACCGGCTGCCATCAATTCTTCGTTTTTTTGCTGTCTGGCGATTCTGCTCACGTCCGCTAACTCCGTGCGGCTATTAATACCGCGAACTTCTTGAGGATTATCTACCAACAAAGTTGCCACGCTAAGTTTTTGTCTCCGGTAAGTAGCAACTAGATCCGTGATGTAGTACTCACCTTGTACGTTATTAGAGGCTATTTGGCGAAGCTCACTCCACAACGGCTTAAGGTCAAAGAGATAAATACCACTGTTAATTTCTTTGATATTCCGCTCGGTCGGAGAAGCGTCGCGTTCTTCCACGATTCGAGCGATGGTATCTGCTGTTCGCACAATACGTCCATAACCATAAGGTTTTTCCAGAACAGCCGTGACAACGGTAGCAACAGCGCTATTAGTATCGTGTGTTTTTATAAGGTGTGCCAGTGTCTTATGGCTGAGAAGTGGCACATCGCCGGCAAGAAGCAACACTTGGCCAGCGCTAGCTGCAAGTAAAGGTTCAACTTGTTGCAACGCGTGAGCTGTGCCAAGCTGTGGTTCTTGAACTACGATCTGAATGTCGTTTTGTCCATTAAGATGTTCACGGACAGCATCTGCGTGACATCCCACCACTAAAGTAATTGATGCAGGTGAAATTTTTCTGGCGGTTTTCAGTACGTGATCAAGCAGTGGCTTCCCTGCCAGCAAGTGCAGAACTTTTGGTTTCAGGGACTTCATTCTAGTCCCTTGTCCAGCCGCGAGAATAACAACGTGCGTTTCAGCCATGAATACAGGATTCGCCTGGCGACGTCCTGAGCAATCAGGTTTCTGACTGTCTTACGTCAGCTGTTGACCCAATTTCATCAAGCACAACGCGATTCGACTCGTCTTTTAATAGCGATTCAAGATCCTCGTCTTGTAATGCAAGTAGACGGTTTTCTGGATTGAATCTAACTGCTTGTTGCAGATAGCCCAAAGCATTTTCAGCATCGTTGTTTAGAGCATGGGCAACGGCAAGCATATAGAGAGCACTATCATTAGTATTATCTTCAGCAACAACCGAATGTAAGTGCTCAATGGCCGTTACAGGTTCTCCTGCGTTTAAAGCGAGTGTTCCGGCAAATAAATGCTCTTCCTTGTTGAGTTCCTCAAAACTTGCACGGTGAAGATGACGATCGCAAACAGCTAGATGGACCCGCACACGTTCATTGAGTTCTTTTTCATCAGGATAATTTGCCAACAGCTCATTAAAAATTTCACTGGCTTGCTTAAACTGTCGCTCTTGCAGTAGACGTAACCCTTCCTCATATCGAGTTATTGGTTCTGAGGAAGATCTTGCCTGAAAAGTCGGTGATTCAGAAGCCTGTGGAGTTTTTGAATTCAAAGTGCCCCCCTTAATTACCGAGTTCAGAACTAGTTTGTTGATTCTGCGGGCTACGAGCTTGGGATGATAATTTTGACATAGACGTGTTAGGAGTTTGCTTAAGCGGCGCTTACACTAAATCGAAGCCATGGCTCCCGTCAAGAACAGGCTATTAATAGAGCAATTTTGCAGATCGTTTTTTGACGGAAATTTTACTGAGCATCCACTTTGAGCTTTCAAGAATAGATTAAACATTTGAAACCAATATTTTGTTGTTAGACCTAAAATATTACAAATACTAAGCCTGTAAGGACTAGAATTAGGGCTTATAAAACATAAAAAAGGTCATATGAACTATTTTTTGCTCTCCTCAATTAATTTATAAATTTCATTTGAACGGCGGTTATATTTTTTTGCAAGGTTGCGAATAGCTTCACGACGTCCAAGGCCATCTATTTTTGTTAAACGACCTAACTCAATAAGTATCTTTTCTACAATAATTAATTGGTTTTTTTGGTTTAATTTTGTATCTAAAGGTCCAATCACAATTGTAAACTCGCCTTTAGAAGTCTTTAGTTGTTTGAGCACGTCTTGTGCACTACCACGGAGCACTTCCTCGTGTAGTTTTGTAAGCTCACGACAGGAAACAATAGGTCTATCACCCAAATAATAAGATAGTTTTTCAAGGAAGTTTTTAATTCTGTGAGGTGCTTCAAATGTAATTACTGTTTTATGTAGTTGAGCAAGAGACGCGAACCATTCTTTTCTGGCTTTTCCCCTACTTGGTGGAAATCCAAGAAAGATTGTTCCTTCATTCGGAAACCCAGAAAGCACTAATGCTGTTAATGGAGCACTCGGACCTGGAAGGACTTCAATGGCTATTTCCGTAGTTATGCAGGCTTGAATAATCTCTGTTCCTGGATCTGAGATCCCTGGTGTGCCAGCATCGCTGACGACCGCAATGCTTTCTCCCTTCTGTAGACGTTTAAGGAGTTGTGGCAACCGTGTGCGCACATTATGTGCGTGAAAACTACTGGTATACGTGGAAATCCCATAATGAGACAGCAAACGCTTGGTGCGACGGGTATCCTCAGCTGCTACTAAATCAACACTACCCAGGATACGGAGCGCTCGAAGCGTTATGTCCTCGAGATTTCCAATAGGCGTTGCGACGATGTACAACGTGCCGGACATTGCAGGGGCGATTATTGTACCATTTAGGGATGGGCACTCATTGAGCTTGACTAGCGTAGGTGTCCGGTTATGAATTGGTATGAAGCCTTCGGAACCGTTCCCTCATTTTGTTAGCGACTATCTTGCCCACCTGCAAGAGGTTTATCCAGGCGAGGCCAGTCTGGATGGAGTTCATTTTTACGATGACCTTCTTGAAGATTTTAGCCGAGCCAGGATAGAAGCGCATGTTCACGCGCTTTCTGGTTTTGGCAGGCGCTTACGCCAGATTGAGACAAAAGCGTTACCTACAGTTGAAAAAATCGAGCACAAAATAGTTGAGGCCAACATCGAAGCCAGAATGTTCGATTTAGAACAGGTACGCTCCTGGGAATCTAGTCCCTATGTGTATGCAGACGCCCTAGCAACAAGCCTCGCCAGCCAAACAATGTTCGCTTATGCCCCTGAGCCAGAACGCGCGCGTCGCATGTTGTCAAAACTACGTCAAGTCCCTCGTTTGGTGCAGGCTGCACGCGACAATGTTAAGGAGCCTGCTGGAATTTTTGTTAAAGCAGCACTTGAAGTCTGGCGTGGTGTATTGAAGCTTATTGAGGATGATTTACCGAAAGTTTTTTCTACGATTGATGACTTACATCTCCTGGCTGATCTGGCAGATGCTTCGACGGAAAGCAGTAAGACAATTAATGCTTATATTGAATATCTCGAAAAAGAAATTGCTCCCCATGCAAAGTCTTCATTTCGACTTGGCCGAAAGAAATTTTCTGAAAAACTCAGATTGGAAGAGGGCATTACGTTTGACGTAGACCGCTTGTTAGCTATTGCGCTCCGTGAGTTAGAGGAAACACAGGAAGAATTCCTAGTTTTGGCTGGTCGACTCAAGAAAGGCACAGACCCAATTGCAGCATGGCAAGAAACAAAGAAGCAGCACCCGGAAGCTGGACAATTAAGCAAAGTTGCTCAAGGACAAGTCGATGAGCTAGAGCAATTCTTACGTCAAAGCAATATCGTAACCGTACCTGACAACAAATCACTTGTTGTGGCACCTTCGCCAGAGTTTTACAGGTGGGCATTCGCAAGCATGTGGACACCAGGCCCATTTGAGATGAAACCAAGCTCTGCATTTTATTATTTAACGGATGTGGATCCTCGCTGGACAGCGGAACAACAGGCAGAACATCTTCTCGATTTCAATTACGCTAATCTTTGGAATATTTCTATCCATGAGGCCTATCCTGGGCACTTCCTTCATTACGAGCATTTGAGGACAGTACAGTCTGTTGTTCGAAAAGCGTCCTTTTTTTCACCAGTTTCTTTCATTGAAGGGTGGGCGCACTACTGTGAGCAAATGATGGTGGAAGTTGGATTTCGGAAAGAAGACCAAACAATACGGCTCGGTCAATTAGCAGAAGCGCTTGTTCGTCTCGCAAGGTTTATTGTGGCGATTCGATTACATTGCGAAGACTTGTCAGTAGAGCAGGGAATGCGCATTTTTCGTGATGAGGCTTTCCAAGAAGAAGCGACAGCGCGACGAGAAGCAGGTCGTGGCACCTTCGATCCAATGTACCTCGTCTATTCTGTTGGCAAACTAGCGTTACTCAAGCTCCGACATGACTACGAAGCACAACAGGGCGGAAAATTTTCTCTCCGAGCATTTCACGACACCTTATTACAACAAGGCACGGCACCGTTCTGGGCACATCGACAGCTCATGTTAGACGAGCCAGCTGGACCAATCTTCGAATAATCCATGCCTATTTACGAATACCAGTGCGAACAGTGTGGCACATGTTTCGAAGAAATTCAGAAGATGTCGGATCCTAACATTAAGCAGTGTCCCAGTTGTGGCAAGGGCCCCGTACGCCGATTGTTGTCGTCACCAGCAATTCAATTCAAAGGATCAGGTTGGTACGTTACCGATTACGCAGGGAAAGGTAAGCCTGACAGTGCATCCGTTGAGTCGACAAGTAAAAGCAAAACAGCTAAGGTTAAAGTCGATACAGGCAATAAAAAAAGCACTAAAGAAAACAAGAAAAAATCAACTACCAACAAACCTGCAAAGTCACTCACAGGTAATAGCAAGCAATAAGCAATATTTTATTAGTGACGGGAACGAGTACCAGCATCAAGATTCCAGTGAATCTAAATACTTGCGGAAGGGCACAGCAAGATCAGGTTGTTGTAAAGCAAAGTAGGTGAAGGCTTTCAAAAAGCCTAACTTGTTTCCAGTATCGTGGCGGACACCCTTGATCTCACACGTATAGATTGGGTTTTCGCGGAGCACTTGTTTTAGACCATTGGTTAACTGAATCTCCCCATTTTTGTCGCTGCTTGTAGATTCAAGTGCTGGAAAAATATCAGGTGTCAAAATATAACGTCCAATAATAGCTAGATTAGAGGGGGCATTACTCTTGGATGGCTTTTCAATAAGGTTACGAATGCGACCAATCCCTGGCCCGAGGTCATCAGCCTTATCAATGGCGACAATTCCGTACTTTGACACTTCCTCAACCGGGACCTTTTCTACAGCCAGAACCGGTCCGTCGACACGCTCGTAAACATCAATCAGTTGCTTGAGCACAGGCGGGTTAGCATCAATCACATCATCGCTCAGGACTACGGCGAATGGTTCGCCGTGCGTAAAAGCTTTGGCGACGAGGACGGCATGACCTAATCCTTTCGGTTCGTCTTGCTGGGCGTACGAGACCTTGATAAGGCTCAGAAGACGATTAAGCTCTGCAAGCCGTTGTTCCTTGCCTTGTTTTTCTAGGATTTGTTGAAGCTCTGAGGCGAGATCAAAATGGTTTTTGATTGTATTGTCCCGTCCCGTTACGATGACAATATTGTTTACGCCAGAACGGGTTGCTTCCTCGATGCCGTACTGAATAACTGGCTTATCGACAAGCATTAACATTTCTTTTGGTTGAGCCTTAGTGGCCGGAAGAAGTCGCGTTCCTAGGCCAGCAGCGGGAAAGATTGCCGTTTGAATGGAGTTCGCCATGCGAGTGATCCTACCACTCAGGTAGAATCGACTTCGAACCTATGCTTGACACTGCCTATCTCAGGGACAATTTGGAGCTTGTTCGCGGTGCCTTAAACCGGCGAGGCGTCGATTTATCCACAGAACTTGAGCAGGTGCTTGCGCTCGAAGTGCAACGACGCCAGATGCTTCCCAAACTGGAAGGACTTAAGCGCGAACAGAATGCTACAGCCGCTGAAGTTGCGCGGGCCCGGAGCCAGGGTCAAGACACGACAACTCTCCAACAATCAAGTCGTCAACGTGCCGAAGAAATAAAGCGACTCAGCGTTGAGCTTGAAAAGATCGAGCAAGAACGTACACGTGGCTTGCTAACATTGCCAAACCTGCCTCACGAAAGCGTTCCAACCGGAGCAAAAGCCTCTGACAATGTCGAAGTCCGTCGCTACGGCAAACCAAGAACTTTTACTTTTACACCGCAAGCGCATTGGGATCTCGGTCCGGCACTGGAAATCATTGATTTTGAGAGAGCTTCAAAAATTTCGGGTGCCCGCTTTTCCGTGCTGAAAGGTGCTGGCGCACAACTAGCACGGGCCCTGATCAATTTTATGCTTCATCTCCACACGACGGAACACGGTTATACCGAGATCGAACCACCGTTTATGGTGAACAGTGCTGCCCTTACTGGTACCGGGAACCTCCCGAAGTTTGAAACAGACTTATTTAAAATTTCTGGAGACTGGGATCTATATTTGGTACCAACGGCCGAAGTTCCTTTAACGAACTTACATCGCGATGAAACGCTTCATGGAAAGCAGTTGCCGATTCGCTACACCGCCTACACTCCTTGTTTTCGAAGCGAAGCAGGTTCGTACGGCGCAGATGTACGAGGATTAATCAGGCAGCATCAGTTCGACAAAGTAGAGCTAATGGTATTTACGCAACCGAAGGACTCCTACGACGAGCTTGAACGATTGACGGCTAATGCCGAAGAGGTCCTTAAACGACTGGAACTACCGTATCGCACCATGGTGCTTTGCAGTGCGGATATGGGTTTTGCCGCTGCAAAAACTTACGATATCGAAGTTTGGTTGCCAAGCCAGAGTTGCTATCGAGAAATTTCCTCATGCAGCAATACAGAAGCCTTCCAAGCACGCCGAGCCAATATCAAACATCGACCTGAAGGTGGCAGGAAGTCAGAATTTGTGCACACTTTAAATGGTTCTGGACTTGCGGTCGGACGAACGCTAATTGCGATCTTAGAGAACTACCAAGAAGCAGATGGTTCGATAATTGTGCCGGAGGCACTCCGTCCATTTATGGATGGCCGTACAGTAATCCAGTCACAGTAAGGATCGAACTATTTTCAATAAATTCCTAAAAACATTATGTTTTTTGATAGCTGCGAGGCGAGAAGTTTGCAATTGATAGGTTTCCCACTATTCTATCTTTGAAATTTTTACTGTAATTACAGGGTCCTCGCTTTAACAGATCAAACGGTAATAAATTTTGCGTCTACTGCTTGTTAATCCACCGCCGTTCCAAATTGTGGAGCCGTACTACGATACGCCTCCATATCCGCGTACAGGATTAGCACATCTCGCTGGATACGTTAGGGAGAAAACTACCCATGACGTAGCTGTTTTGGACTGCAAGTATGAGCGACTGGGTTACACCGAGGCATTAGAGCGAATCGAGAAGTTTAAGCCAGATGTTGTCGGCTTTGGTGCTTTCACTAATGAGATTAAACCAGCAGCGAAACTTGCTGAACTTCTTAAGCGTTCGAATAATTCATCGATCACAGTAGTGGGTGGCGTACATGTCACTGCGTTACCGGAAGCAACGTTGCGTGAATTTTCAAGCTTTGATTTTGGTGTACTCGGTGAAGGAGAAGTAACGCTTGCAGAATTGCTAGACTTTCTGACTCAAGGCCGGAGCGAAAAACTTCCTGCCGGCGTCTCTCGCATTGATAGCGACGGACAATATTGCCACGGCGGATCACGTTCTCTTATCTATGAACAGGATGAGTTGCCACTCCCAGCGTGGGATTTATTTGAACCTGCGGAAGAGTACATCTTGCACACTTCTCGCGGGTGTCCCTATAACTGTAACTTCTGTATGAATCCCAACGGTCGGAAAGTAAGAGCACGTTCTCCAGAGAACGTCATTCAGGAACTAAACAACATTCATGCTTTTGCCCAACCAAAAACAATTATGTTTGGCGATGAAATTTTCACATTGCAACAACCAAGAGTGACGAAACTGCTGAATCAAATGATCTCCAAGGGTTTTCACAAGAAGTTTCGATGGTGGTGTCAGACGCATGTGAGTTGTATTGATGTTGCGTTGGCAACTCTTATGAAACAGGCTAACTGTTTTCGCGTTGGACTTGGCATCGAGACAGGGGATGAACAAGCCCTGAGCAAAATGGGCAAAGGTACAAACCAGAAAAAGATCAAAAAAGCAATTGAGGTGCTGAGGGAAGCAAAATTACGCTTTGATACCTTTTTTATTATGGGACAACCAAATGAAACAGAGGAATCGATTCAACAGACGATCAACTTAGCTGTTGATCTAAATCCGGATCGTCCAATTTTTGGTGTCATGGTGCCATATCCAGGCACGAAAGTAGCAGAGATGGCTAAGAACCAAGAAGCCGGATACGTTCTGCGATCACATGATTGGAATGACTACAACAAGCAACTCGGTAATGCTATGGAATTGCAGGGATTAAGTCGGGCTCGGATAGAGACCCTGCAGTTGAAAGGCTATCTAACTGTTTTTTTCAAAAACTATCGATTCATTGATCTTGCCAAATTTATTTGGACGTATAGAAGTGAAGGTACCGCCTTAGTTCAAAAAATAATATTTGGCGCCATTCCTCGGTCTCGTCGAAAAAAGGACCCCGCTGTTTCAAAAGCAGCAATAACCCGTGTAATACAGATAGATGTGGGTGACCACCATTAAGCTGAGAACGGTATACGGGTTGAAGCGTTACTCAGATGGATTACTTGCAACACCACCAAATCTAAGTCGAATCACGTCGCTTCGATACTGAAAGATCTGTCTAAGCATTGTAGCAATAAATATTTTATGCACCATGCGTCCGATCAATCCAAGTGGCGGTGTATAACAAACACGATCCCCCATTATTGTACGTTCACCATCAGCGCTGAATGTATGTTCATGCCACCACAATCGATATGGCCCAAGTTCTTGACGATCCACAAACCGGCGTCCTGGTTCCCAGGCGACAATTTTTGATCGCCAGCGCAGTGGAATCATCGCAATCCGCAATCGATGCTCGATGATTGTGTTTTCAGCAATTGTTGGAGGCTTGCCCTTAATTGAGAACTTCATTGTGGCTGGTGTGAGTAATCCAAGGTTGTCAGGTTTAGAGAAGAAGGCAAATGCTTGTGTTGTTTGTGTATTGACAACAGTAGTCATTGTTAATTCATATCGTGCACCAATCGCGTCTGCAGGTGGTGACAGGACAGTTTGTATGGCAACTTTTGTACTCAGGATATCTTCTAATGCGTCGGATAGAGTAGCAAAGTTCCAGGTAAATGCCTGCGACGTGAGAAATGCTGGGCACACACGCTGACTTCCTAACAGAACCACTGAGGCTTGACCAAAAATTGCTTGTAGCACAAAGGCTGGCAATGGAAGGAAGGCAGGACGTTTTAGTGCAAGACCGAGCAATCGAGTAAATTCACGATTTGTTGTTTGTTGCGGAGCAACGGCGTTCACTGGACCAACAAAACGCTCATCAGTTAGTGCGTGAACAATTATTTTCACAAGGTCGTGCAAATGAATCCATGGAAAATACTGCCGACCAGATCCAATGGGTCCCCCAACACCCATCTGAAAGGGAGGGAGCATCTGTGCAAGCGCACCCCCGGCACGGCCTAGCACAACGCCTGTTCGAAGATTGACAACACGCACACCGAGGCTCTTAGCTTTTATGGTTGCGGCTTCCCACTTTTGACAAAGCCTTGAGAGAAAATCATCAGTGCTTCCTGAGGATTCAATCAATTCTTCGTTAGCCCTGTCACCGTAGTACCCCACAGCACTGCCTGCGATCAAGACGCTTGGACGAGGCGATGCAGCTTCTATCGCACGGACCAACTGTTCAGTAACCCCAATCCGACTTTCCTCAAGAACCCTACGCCTAGCTGCTGTCCAGCGTTTACCTACAAGAGGTGCACCAGCAAGGTTCACCACAGCATCACATCCAGAGATGGCGGTTGCAAGAGTTGAAAGGTCGTGAGTCGTTGGAATGATACTTACGTCTGCTCCAAGTAGATTTCGTGCTCGGATTTCTGATCGAGCCAAAACAACAACAGTATGGCCATAACGCTGAAGAAGCGGAACGAGCGCACGTCCAATAAATCCTGTTGCTCCACTGACAAATATTCGCATTACGAGTTCCTTTAGAGAAGTCCTCTTATTAAAGTACTGTTTTACTTGTTAATGAGATGCACCGAGAGAAGATTCATTTACATAATTATCTTTTTGACTAAAACGATAATGTGCAACCATCCATTCTGTACCATCGTTGTAACCAAACAACTCAGCACAGGCCATAAGGAACACACGCCACCGTTGTAGCCAGCGTTTTGCAGAGGCAGGTCCGTAAGTACGTGCGAAAATTTGATACACCTCCGCACGTTTATCGTCTAGATTTTTAAGCCAAGCTTCGGCAGTTCGTTGATAGTGTATACCGCTCCACATCCAACACTTCTTAACTTCGAATGGGCTAGGTATCAAGGTTAGCAAGTCAGCGCTTGGCATTAGCCCCCCACTGAAAAAATGCCGACCTAACCAGTTGTCTGCACCCTCAGTCTCGAATGGGTACACAAACTTTTTATGACAAAAAACATGCACGTAAAGTTGCCCGTTTGGTGTGAGCCATTTTCGTATATTTGAAAGCAACATATGGTAATTGCGCATGTGTTCGAACATCTCAATCGAAATAATTCGATCAAAGCGTTTTTGAGTAGAGAAGGTATTCATATCTGCAGTAATGACAGTTATATTTGAAAGACCGTACTCCTGGGCTCGATCTTCAATGAACGTACGCTGGCTCACAGAATTTGATAAGGCCGTAATGTGACTATGTGGGTACTGGCGAGCAAGCCAAAGTGTTAACGATCCCCATCCGCACCCCAGTTCTAAAATATTCATGCCATCGGAAACCATTGCCTGGGAAGCACTAAGTCGAAGAGCGTTGCCTTCGGCTGTTTCAAGGGCTTCAGCATCGTTGTTCCACCAACAAGCACTGTACTTAAGGTGTGGACCAAGCATGATCTTAAAGAACTCAGCTGGCACTTCGTAGTGTTGCTCATTGGCTTTAAACGCGACCGGTGCGATATCTGTATCACGTAATTGATTGATAAACCGTTCAAGACTGGTTGCCAAACCACCTTCTTGTACAGCAGCCGCTTGTTCGGTCAGTCGCTGAGAGCATAAGCGTCTAATTCCCCAGCGAATTATGGAGTCAGGTATCCATCCTCTTTCGACACACTCAGTTGCTACTGTTAATACAGGCTGGCGTTTCATAGACGACGGGTTGTTGGAGGCCATGGAAAAAAACCACTTGTTGTTTTTTGGTACTCTCGATAAACCTCGCCATAGCTTCGCACAGCCTGGGCTTCCACTGTTGGAATGCCGGTGATCTTAGTGAGAAAAATTAGCATTAGGACAACACCGCCACAAGCAATCCACCATAGGGGAGATCCAAATGCAAGGCACAGATATGCCCACCAGTGGATCCATTCAAAAAAATAATTTGGATGTCGTGAATATCGCCACAAACCGTTTTGACACACACGTCCTTTATTTGAGGTGTTTGCTTTAAAGGACGTCAGCTGGTGATCGGCTATAGATTCACCTCCAATTGCTACTATCCAGAGAAAGCACCCCAATCCATCAAGCCACCCAAGGGTATTAGGGTTAGTGGCACTAGCAAACATAGGCGCTGCGAACATAACCGCCCAGAGTGCTTGCACTTGAAAAAACCAAAAAAAATATTTTTGGCTCCATTTTTGACGAACTTGTCTATATCTGTTGTCTTCACCTGCTTGCAGTAGGCGTGAGAATAGGTAAAGACCAAGTCGTAAGCTCCAGCCACTAGCCATCACGATAACCAGAATGCGACGACTATCGTTACCGCTTGCCATGCAGACAAAACTGATTCCAAGCAAGCCAGTTAGAACAGCCCAGGCGATATCAACAATGGCTGCATTTCCTCGGCGTCTCTGTGCCTCCCACAGTATCAACATCAAGCAGGCACTAATTGCCCAACCAGCGAGGAACATGTTTACGGGATTCATAGTTTGTTTACACCAAGCAGTCTGAGGCGAAGAAGTACTGGCATCGCGAATGCCCACTCTAGACTTATAAGCCCGAGAGCAATAAGCGTTGAAGGTGTTAACGTTACTGCACCTAGATTCGCTCCTGCGAAATAAGCAACAGGTCCACCAACAGCCCCTACGATTGCGGGCAAGAACACACCAGGTCCAAGTAATAATGCGAGGCTATCAATTGCCGGGACAATATTGACCCAGAGTGCAACCATCCATATTGGTGAAGGCCATCCGATGCTAGTGTTGACCGGAAAATTGAGGACGCCGGTGATTGTTAGTACACCATCGAACGTAGCACCAAAAATAGCCACTATTACGCTCAACCTTATTAGATGCCATTTTCGCGAAGACATTGTTACATGGAGAGTCATTAACAAACCCACAATCCCTGGGCCAATTAAAGGGTAACCGTTTGTTGCTCCCAGGATGCACCCAAACCAACCAACTTGTACGCTGCTGATCATAAAAAGATTTCGGGCGACTTGAGATGTAAATAAGTTATGCATGTTCAAGTTTTATATTTTTGACAACCTTGTTTTGTGAATCAGCTGAGACTTCAGATATTTGTCGGCACTCTGGTTTTTCTAGTAATAGTTGCACCACGCCAGTACATCGTTCGGCAAAACCAGCTTCACAGTAGGCAAGATAATATTCCCAGAGACGAACAAAACGGTCGTCATAACCAAGTTTGTGTACATTACTTACTTGTGACAGAAACTGTTTACGCCACCATCGCAGTGTCTTTGCATAGTGGGGTGCCAGATCTTCCAAATGAGTAAGGCGCAAGTCGGTGGTTCTTGAAAGCGACGAACTAATTGCGCCAATTGAAGACAAGGAACTTCCAGGGAATACGTAGCTTTGGATAAAGTCTACCGTGTCGAGATAGGACTTATATCGATAGTCTGGCATAACAATAGCCTGTAAAACAGCTGCACCATCAGACTTAAGTAAGCGACTACAAACACCAAAGAAAGCGTCTAGGTACTTATGCCCAACGGCCTCGATCATTTCGATAGAAACTAATGCGTCAAATTTACCAACAAGATCACGGTAGTCCGTTTGCAAGACTGTTACGCGACTAGTGAGGCCAGCGGCCTTAATTCTTTCTTTAGCTACTTTGTACTGGTTTTCAGAGATGGTTGTTGTTGTGACACGACAACCATAATGAGTAGCTGCATACAGAGCAAAACTTCCCCATCCTGTTCCGATTTCGATTACATGACTCTGTGATGAAAGTTTAATTTTTCGGCACACACGATCAAGTTTTGCAAGAGAAGCTTGTTTCATTGTCGTATCGTTATGTTCGAAAATCCCAGCGGAGTATGTCAGTGTTTCGTCGAGAAATAATTCGAAAAAGTCATTTCCCAGGTCGTAGTGATCATGAATATTTTGACGGCTGCCTCTTCGGCTATTCGATCGCATTTGATGTGCTAAGAATGCAATTCCTCGAGTAACACGGCCGAAATTTTTTTCGAGGTTGTCGGTCACTGTAAGATTCTTTGCAAAAATTCGAAGCACCTTTTCGAGGTCATCTGTCATCCATTCGCCACGAAGATAAGACTCAGCAGCGCCTAAACTCCCGCCGAACGCTACTCGTGTCCACAGTCGGGAAGAAGTCACCACGATACTTGCGGTTGGTTCTGAACCTGGGGTTCCAAATGTCCAGGTTTGCCCGTCGGCAACGATTGCAAGATCGCCATGCTTAATTTTTTTGAGTTGGCGAAGAACCAGTGGCCGGATCCATTTCTCTCTCATGTTTTCATCTCCCTGGGAGGTTGCTCCGGATGTGTATAGACAGGACAACCTTTTATCCAGAGTCGAAGCGACTGCCAGTGAATACCTGCAATAACCCGGCTCGTCAGTGCGGGATAACGAACTAACACAGTGGCCAACGATAATGATGTGATCGCTTTCTTCTGCAGTGAGAGTGTTGCGTCAAGATGCATTTCTCCAGAACAATAATTTTTCATGTGCACGGCAAGTTGTTTTCCTGGATCAACAAACCGCCAATCGTAATCAACATCCATTGGCATAAATGGAGATACATGAAGAACTTTTTTTAGTTTGAACTGCCGAACATGACCATGATGAACCGATGGTGATGAAAGCACATAACAGTGGCGTTCACCCCAGGGCGTATTATTTACTTCAGCAACGATAGTTTCTACTTCACCCTTCTTATCTAGACAGTAGAAAAAACTGACAGGATTAAATCCGTAACCAAAATAACGAGGATGGGTTAGAAGCCGAATGGCACCAAGTGGACGCTGTCCAGTCTCACGCTCGACAAGATTTCTGATGGTATTGTCGAGAGAGACTATAGGGTCCCCAACATGATCTGATCGCTTCCAGCGAGCTATCGCTGCTCTTTGTGTTGACCAAAACCATCGTCCATCAAAAACCTTTTCGGTTTCAGCCAAGTCTAGATACAACATGAATAAGGGGTAGCGAAATTCATGTAAGCGTGGCGTGAAGCGACGATGACGCAACCATCCCTCGTAGAGACAGCTCTCCATGTTAAAGACTTTCCCCAAACGCACGGCAAACAGCTAGTGCGCTATTCATTCCGTCTTCATGAAATCCGTACCCCCAGTATGCTCCACAATAAGAAGTACGGTTTACACGTACAAGGTTGCCATGTTGGCGTTGTGCACTGTCACGTTGTGTTGTGTACACAGGATGATGATAAGTAAATCGGCGTAAAACTTTACGAGGGTTAATTCTTGATGTTGTATTAAGTGATACGCAAAATTCGTGAGGCGCAGTAAGACTCTGGAGGGTATTCATATGGTACGTTATAGAAGCAGTTGCCTGTTGCTTTTGCGGGATACGATAATTCCAAGCAGCCCACGCCCGCTTCGTGTTTGGCAACAACGTTGTATCTGTATGCAAGATAACGTCATTAGTTTGGTAGGGAAATGCTTTGAGCAGTTTAGTTTCATCAGCGGTGGGGTCTTCGATTATTCGAAGAGCCTGATCGCTGTGGCACGCTAAAATTATTTCATCGAACTTGTGTACGGCATCATCAGTTTTTACATCGACATGTGTGGCCAACCGTCGAACAGCCCGCACAGGAGTATTCAGAAGGATACGATTTACGAATGATGCCGTGAGAGCCTCTACATAACGCGTGCTCCCGCCTATAATCGTACGCCACAGGGGTCGCCCCCAAGCTTGCAACATGCCATGGTTGCTAAAAAAATCCATCACAAAATTAATTGGGAATTTCAAAAAGGTTTTGTGTGGACAGGACCAAATGGAAGCACCCATTGGCACAAGGTAATAATCTTTGAAATGCGTACTGTAATTGTGGGTAGCAAGAAATTCATCCACCGTTGCACCATCAAAACGCAGTGCTTCATTGAGGCCCCGTTGGTTGAATTGAACAATATCCAAAACCATACGATAAAAAGCTGGGCTAAGAAGGTTGCGTCGTTGTGCAAATAGTTTATTGATGGATGTTCCGTTATATTCCAAACCTGTTTCTTCACAACTTACGCTAAAGCTCATGTTTGTTGGTTGTGAAGAAACATCAAGTTTGTTGAGTAACTTAACGAAATTTGGATAACTGCGATTGTTAAATACGATAAAACCAGTATCGATATTCCAAGAACCGCCTTCAAGATTTACCTGGACTGAGTTTGTATGTCCACCAACATAATTGTTAGCTTCAAACAATGTAACTTCATGACGTGGCGACAACAGGTACATCGCTACTAGACCAGAGATGCCTCCGCCAACAATACCGATCTTCATTGAGAAATCGTGGCACGTGACAGGACAGGAGCTGGAACTTGTCGTAGATCACGAATCAACCCAGTCCATGACAAAAGAACAAGTGCATAATAAGTTAAATCAATTTCCCACCATCGAAAGCCTTGGCGAGCAGATGAAGGATAGTGGTGATGGTTGTTATGCCAACCTTCGCCGAACGTAAGTAAGGCAAGCCAGAGGTTATTACGACTGTCATCCCCGGTGGAAAAACGCTGAGATCCAAAACCATGTGCAAGTGAATTGATTGTGTAGGTTACGTGATAAACAGCAACTGTTGAAATTCCAAATCCCCAAACGACCATTTGTGCAACACTTGTTTCCAACCATGGTGCTTGATGTTCCATTACAGCACCAGCTCCTGCGAGGGCGACTAGTAAAATGAATGGCACGACCCAATCAAACCGATCGAGGGCACGGAGTTCGGGATAACGAAGCCAATCACGGACGTATCGCACATCAGTTTTAAACCCGGCCCCAGTCATAAACCATCCCATATGGCTTCGCCAGTAGCCGTGCTGGTGTGGGGAATGCAAGTCCTTCGGCTTTTCTGAGTAACGGTGATGATTGCGATGATGTGCTGCCCACCAGATAGGCCCACGTTGCACGGCAGAGTTTCCAGCGACAGCCATTACGAATTGGAATCCTCGGGATGTTTTGAAAGCTCGATGAGAAAAATAGCGATGATAGAAACCAGTAATGGCAAATAGTCGAATGACATAGAGCGCTATGGCAGTACTCAGGGCAACGGGACTCACGCCGGCCCACCACGCTCCAAGGCACAGGCAGTGAATACCAATAAACGGAAGACATCTCAGCCAGTCAATGCGATTGTCATGGCTTTCTTGCGCTGTCTTGTTATCTAGCCAACGTGTTAGCAATGCCCTTTTTTTCATATTAATTTTTCTTCACGTATTTTCTTCAATCTCAGGAACTACTGGTACAAAAATCTTACATTGAACCGATGAATCTGGACCAAACGTCCTAATATAAACCTAAGACACAGAAGATAGCTCTGAATTATGTTAATCCTGTGATTACAAATACAAACTCTCAAAATTGGCATCTAAGCTCTTAACAAGGGCAGGAACTGACAGCGGTATATTGGGAATAGACGTTTTTATGACAAGCAGGTCACAATACAAGCTCTAAAGATTTTCATAGTGCTGCTTTTTAGTTATGACTACGCGGAGGGATGGCCGAGCGGTTGAAGGCGGCGGTCTTGAAAACCGTTAGCGGGGAAACTCGCTCTGGGGTTCGAATCCCCATCCCTCCGCCATTTATTCCTGCAAGTTATTGATGCTAAAGGGACTGAAATCGTGCTTCACTCTCGCATGCGTCTTGCCACACTCGTCGTCGCTGGTTTGTTGATCGGTGGGCGTTCTGTCTTTGCACAGATCCCCGCTGGACTTCTCGAAGCAGCTAATAACGCCGATCCCGTGAGTTCTGCAGCGGCCCAGTACAGCCTTGGGATCATGTACGACTTAGGCGAGGGCGTGCCAGAGGACAACGCTGAAGCCGCGCGCTGGTATCAGCTGGCTGCAGTGCAGGGGAACGCACACGCCCAGTTCAGCCTCGGGTTCCTGTACGCCACCGGCGCGGGTGTGCCAAAGAACAACGCTGAAGCCGTGCGCTGGTATCGC